>NZ_JBWQOG010000009.1:0-167910 GCF_056591735.1 Parashewanella sp. 2210YD4-3
AATTTGCATGTCTGAAATCGTCTTACCTAAGTAAGTTGATTTCGTTCCGTGCGGACTTCATCATTGATAGAATTTTTGTTAGCATCCGAAGATGTTAACTGGATGTTTCTATCTCTGCGAGTGTCCACACAGATTTGCTTGTTAGATTGTTAAAGAACATTGTGCTTTATTAGCACCCCGTTGAAGCATTCTCTTCAGCGGGTCAGGGCTGCGTATTCTACGCATTTCCCTGTGGCCGTCAACACTTTTTTTAAAGTTTTTTCAGGCCGTTTGAAAAGTGATTAAATCCTCTTCAAACCCTGACCCGTCTTGCTTGCTGCTACATCGCTGTAGTGCCTGCTGTGCCGTGTCAGTGGATGCGCATTATAGGGAGATTTTGAAACCGCGCAAGGGCTTTTTGAAAGAAAAACACGATTTTTTTACTGGATGGCTAGATACCCAGCAATACGTATAAAAAAAGGGCGCTTTTCGTGAAAAAGCCCCCTTTTATGTCGAAGAATTACCGTTTATGGTCCGAAGAATCGAGTTTCTTGTTCGACTTCTACTTCTTTATCCGTGTTTTCTTCTATCACTTTTATGTTGAACTTAGTAATAGGCAGTTTTAAGTCGTATGGATCTACTGCAATACTGATGGGCAAGGTATAAACTTTTCCTGCATCTACCTTAATGGTTTTTGGACCTACCCATTGATAGTCAGTTAATCCTTTGGCACTGAAATGATATTGCTGTGCTTGTTCCGTTTTATTAAGGATCTTTAAGGTATAGGTATTTTCAACCAAGCCCGCATCGGTTTCACGATAAAGTTGATTACGATCTCTGAGAATATCTAAACGAATTGGGTCAACATTAAATAGTGCCAATGTGAACACGCCAACCATGACTGCCATGGTAATTCCATAGCCGACGAGCTTAGGCCGCACTACATGTTCATGCTTACCTTCAAGTTTATTTTCGGTGGTGTAACTTATCAGGCCTTTGTCATAGCCCATTCGAGCCATCGTCTGATCACAGGCATCAATACACGAACCACAGTTAATGCATTCATACTGAAGTCCATTGCGAATGTCGATGCCGGTCGGACACACCTGTACACATAAATCACAGTCGATACAATCACCCAAACCGAGCTCTTTTGGATCTGCTTTACGTGAACGAGGGCCACGTGATTCACCGCGCTTGGTGTCATAACCCACAATAAAAGTGTTTTTATCAAACATCGCCGATTGGAATCGTGCGTATGGACACATATGAATACACATGATTTCACGCATCCAGCCCGCATTACCATAAGTGGCGAACATAAAGAACAACACCCAGAAATAAATCAATCCGGATGCTTGCAGGGTGAAAACCTCAGTATAGATTTCATTAGTTGGCACAAAGTACGACATAAATGTCATAGAAGTTAATAATGAAAAACTGAGCCAAGCGGTGTGTTTTGCGGTTTTTCGCCAGAGTTTATTGAAACTCCATGGCATTTTATCTAGCTTGATACGTTTATTACGTGAACCTTCGAGTTTTTCTTCAAACCAAATAAAGATAAAGGTCCATACGGTTTGCGGACAGGTGTAACCACACCAGACTCGCCCTAAATAGGTAGTGACAAAAAATAGTCCAAACGCGGCTATCATCAATAAAGCGGCGAGCAAGGTTAAGTCTTGTGGCCAGATAGTTAGGCCAAAAATATGAAACTTTTGTTCCGCTAGGTTAAAGTAGACTGCTTGCCTATCACCGTAAGGGATCCAAGGTAACAGCATAAAGCCTAGCATGGCAATCCAGCCCATGCGTCGCCTTAAAGTCGTCCATATTCCTTCTACTGCACGAACATAGATCTGGTTGCTTGGGTTAAATTTATCAACTTTATCTGCATCTGGTTGATGAATTTTGATTTGCTTGTCTTTTCGATAATCCTTTCGGGGGCGCTCTGCACTCATACCTATACCTACATTAATACTTCTGTATTTCTTATGCCCACATAGCATTGAGAATATATTCTCCCTTAATGCTATCGAGCTGGATGCGTTCACACGTTAATCGGTTTAAGGTGATATTGTGACTTATGGAATGTCGCAAATAAAATATTATGAACTTAAATTGTGTTTTATTTGATCTAAGTCAAGTATATTAGTAATTGCTAATATGATGTTTACTGCCTTAACAAATAAATCTAATCAATAAAGATCTAAACGAAGCAGTAACGTATCATTTCATTTTGCAACCACTCTCTGGTTACCTTTTCATGTTTTCTTCAAAATAGAGAGTAACAGTGAGCAGGTAATACATTCACCTTTAGGGCCTTTGATAATCATTTTTATTGAAATTGACTACGCTTGGCTGGCTGATGATTATAGAATCGACGGAATAAATATAATAGATACAGAAACCGATTTTTCACCTATAACAGTTTATCTTTTTTAAGGTTAACAATGTCTAAATATGAACAGTTGATGGCAAGCATCCGCAATCAAATAAATGATGGTGTTTGGGAAGTCGGTGAAAAATTGCCATCGCTACGCAAGCAATCATCGCTTTCAGGTTTGAGCCTAATGACTGTGCTTAGTGCTTATCAGGCATTGGAAAGCCAAGGCTTGATAGTTTCTCATCCTCGTTCTGGTTATACCGTCGCTCCTAAGATAACCACGCCGATATATAAAAAAACAAAGGCAAACTATCACGTTGCTGAAAGCATTAATAATAATGATCTGATCTTTGATGTACTTCAGAAAAGCCGGCAAAAAGATGTCATTAATTTTGGTTCCGCTTATCCAGATGCATCACTCTACCCTAGAGCCCAAATAAATCGCTCATTGGCTACTGCGGCTAAAACTATGCCTGCTTCATCGATGATTGATAATTTTCCTCCTGGAAATGAGGAACTGAGAAACATCATTTCAAAACGTTATGCCACCCAAGGATTGAGTGTTTCTCCAGATGAAATAGTTATCACCTCAGGGGCTTTAGAAGCACTTAACTTAAGTTTACAGTCTGTTACTCAACCTGGCGATTGGGTTATCGTTGAATCTCCAACCTTTTACGGCTCATTACAATCCTTAGAAAAACTAGGATTGAAAGCCTTAGCCATTCGCACTCATCCACAAACAGGGATTGATTTAGAAGCTCTTGAAATAGCGTTAAATACTCATGATGTTAAAGCTTGTTGGTTGATGACGAATCATCAAAACCCGATGGGTTTTACACTGCCACTTGAAAATAAGAAGCAACTTGCACGTTTATTGAGTCACTATAAAGTCTACTTGATCGAAGATGACGTCTATAACGAGTTATATGCCAGTAATCAAAAACCACTTCCCGCTAAAGCCTTTGAACACAGTGCCATGACAATGCACTGCTCATCATTTTCCAAGTCATTAGTTGCTGGTTTTCGAATTGGCTGGGTGGCTGCGGGTTCTCAAGCAACGGCCATTCAAAAATTACAGTTGATGACAACGATGGCAGCCAGTGCTCCAATGCAATTGGCTATGACCCGTTTCTTAACAACAAAAAGCTATGAAACGCATTTGCGCCAATTACGTAGAACACTCGCTCAAAGAAAGTACGCGATTTGGAAAGCAATGCGTGAACACATGCCCAGTGATGTCAATATTACCTTTTCTGAAGGGGGATATTTTATTTGGGTTGAGTTACCAGAAGAACTCAGTGCCTACGATTTATACTTAATAGCATTAGAACATAAAATTCATATCGCACCGGGGGCTATGTTCTCGCTGACAGATGAGTTTAATCATTGCTTTCGTTTAAATGCGTCTTTTGAATACTCTGATAAATGTGAAAACGGAATTAAGATACTTGCAGAATTGATAAAACAGAGCTTGCTCACTCAACATTAGTGGAGAGTGAGCCAAACATAATTATCGGATGTTTTGTGCAATCGACTTGTTCATCTCCTGCAACATGGTTTGCATACTGTTAATTAAACTTACGGTGACGTTATAAGTCTGTAAGATTTTTTGAAGTTGCAATTGTGATTGAGATACGAAATCAGATGCTCGGTTAGAGACGTTTTCCAATGCGTCTTTCACAGCTTCTAATTGACCTTTATTCAGCTTTGGACTGGAAATGGAATGACCATCTGAGTCTTTAAAATCAGTCAGGAAATTACCATGCCAAATATTTCCACCATCATTCCAACTTATTTCAGAACCATTGAGAGAAACATTAGCTGGCGACCCATTGAAGAACCACTTTCCATCTTTTTCAGTCAAGGTCCGGTGTGCAACGCTACCATTACTCCATTTAATATTGACGTTCATAGTGCCATTCGGAAACTTGTCCGTAAAATGACCATAGAGATAGGTATCAATGGATTTACCATCAATTTGTATACCATTTTCTCGCATATAATTGACAACGCTATCAGGCAAAGCATCAGCGCCTTTATCACCTTGCTTCGATACATCGGCAATTTTCTCATTAACCTGATTCGCCATGGTTTGAGCATCACGAGACACTTTGGCTTTTTCTTGCATTTGCAGGTATTTGGTATTGGCCAATTCAGACAGTAGATTCATAAATAAATAAAGCACGGCGATACCACCGGACAATACTTGATCACCCTGTTGAGCCAATTGATCATCCACCGACCATTTATCCATACCATCTACATCTTTGAGTTCCTCGGTATGCTGCGAAATATGATCATTAATAATGCTATTCATCGCCTCAGCTACTTGTTTGCTTTTTCGTTTGTCCACCTGATCCTGAACCCCTTGCAAGGCTCCATAATGCTGCTTAGGGTCCAGTTGGTGATGACTGTGAACAAGTGGTTGCATTGCCTCGATACCCATCAAAAACTCCTTATAAGACTTTATCGAATATTTTGTGCGATAGATTTATTCATTTCTTGCAGCATGGTTTGCATACTATTAATTAGACTGACAGTCACATTGTACGTCTGTAAAATTTTTTGCAGCTGTAGTTGTGATTGCGAAACAAAATCGGAAGCTCGATTGGATACGTTTTCAAGCGCATCTTTTACTGCTTCAAGTCGGCCTTTATCTAGTTTGACGTGAGGGATAGGCCTATCATCAATATGGTCGACTGCATGATAAACATCCGCCGGATTTTCAGAGACTGAAGGAATATCGGCCGTAAAAGTATATGTCTTACCTGTGTGATATTTTCGAGATATAGTTAATTTGTTTCCATCAACGTGAAAACATTGCGGAAAATCATCGGTATTTAAACAGCTAGGCTCATAGATTTCGCGGCCTTTATACATTTCTTTGTATTCAAAGGTTATCTGCCATGATTTATCACTGCCCATTCGCAGCTTTACATTTCTTACATCTGGATATGGGTTATGAACAGGCACAAATTGATAAGAGACGCCTTCAATTTTTTCTCCACCAGTCGCATTCCCGCCTTTATAAATACTTTTCACCGGCTTATCTGGCGTGCCATCTAAGTACTCATCAATGCTTTTACCATCAACCTGAATACCATTGTCTCTCATATAACGGATTACATCATCGGGTAACTCTGCCGACCCTTTATCACCTTGCTTCGAAACATCAGCAATTTTTTCATTAACTTCATTAGCCATAGTTTGAGCATCTCGAGATACTTTGGCTTTTTCTTGCATTTGAAGATATTTGGTATTGGCTAGCTCTGACAATAAATTCATAAATAAATACAATACAGCCACACCACCAGACAATACTGAGTCACCTTGGCCTGCTAACGCTCGATCAACGTCCCATTTATCCATACCATCAACATCTTTAAGCTCTTTTGTTTGTTGTGATATGTGATCTCGTATCATACTGTCTACGGCACTAGAAGCACTCTCATTCCTCTGAGTTTCCACCATATCTTGAACACCTTGCAGCGCTCCATAGTGCTGCTTAGGATCAAATAGGTGACTTTGATGCATTGGTTGCATGACTTCTACGCCCATTTTTTTACTTCCTTTTAAAGGCTATCGAATGTTTTGTGCAATAGATTTATTCATTTCTTGTAGCATGGTTTGAATACTGTTAATCAAACTAACTGTCACATTGTAGGTTTGCAGTATCTTCTGTATCTGTAGTTGCGATTGTGAGACAAAGTCTGAAGCTCGATTCGATACATTCTCAAGGGCATCTTTCACCGCTTCCAACTGACCTTTATCCAGCTTTTTGGAAGGATCATTTCCTAAAAAGTCATCAATCGATTTGCCATCGACTTTAATTTCATTGTTTTTCATATAGCTGATCACATCAGCGGGTAAGGCATCAGCGCCTTTATCACCCTGTTTGGACACATCAGCAATTTTTTCATTCACTTCATTAGCTTTACTTTGGGCATCTCGTGAAAATTTTGCTTTTTCTTGCATCTGCGTATATTTGTTATTTGCTAATTCAGACAACAAGTTCATAAAAGAATAAAGCACAGCAATACCGCCAGATAAAACGGAGTCACCACCTTGTGCAAGCTGGTAATCGGTATCCCACTTGTCCATACCGTCCACGCCTTGCAGCTTGGCCATCTGTTCACTAACGTGCTTATGCGCCTGCTGATCAATCTGCGACATCACTGACTGCTTACCGTTTTGGTTTAGCTTATTTTGCAAAGCATAAACATCTTCGCGATGACTATTCGAGTCCATAATTGCTGGATGACTTGCCCAGCTTGCTGATCCACTTTCTATACCCGGCATGCAGACTATTCCCTTGTCAGCTAATGAAAATCACAACTTAGATTTATATATAAAGGGTAGCTCGTATTTTTAGGGTTACAATTTTAGTCTCTGAAACGCGCTTTAATGAGATATAGAGATGTAAGGAGATGCATTACTTAAGCGAGGAAAATATAGGAGAAGATGCCTTGGAAAATAAAAAATGACCACCTTGAAATTCAACATGGTCACGTGACAAATCAAAAGCGGGCGACCAACCAGTCTTTGTTTTTACTGAAATACAAAGTACGAATTTTGCCTTTACCTTCGATGTTGACCATATTAACTTGAGTTGGCCAGAGATCACGAAGCGCGCCGTTATATAACTTGATGCCTTCTAAATGTGCAGGGAATTTCACTTCCTGATACACCCAAAAAAACTTACCTTCTACTTCATAGCCAACATTACTTAACTTGAGAGGTTTATCTTGCAATGTACGAGCAAAAAACTGCTTGGCAACGTAGGTCGCAAATTGTTGCTGAGTTTTTTTCGCATTTAAGATATCGGCGTTTCTATCAAACAAATCCTGAACGGCATGTTCAGTATCATGTAAATAAAAACGATGCATAACTTCGATTAACTGAGTGCGTTTATTAAACAACACCGTTGTCTCAGCGGCTTTTTGTTGATGGGCAAGCACTGGGCTTGCCATCAACATCAATAACACCGCAAGCAACAATGGCAAATTGCGAGCCATTACTTCTCCTTGCTTTGTTCTGTAGTTTTTGAGTTGTCTTGTTTCAACTCAGTTTTAATGTCTTGCATTATATCGCGGCGAACCTTGTCAGAAGATTTTTTCTTCTTATAGGCTTCAACACGTGATGGAATGATGCGACGAGGATAGTGGTTGTTTTCCATGTCTACATCGGCTGTTTCCCAATGTGGATCGACTGTCACACTGACCAGTTGTTTATTTTTGTCAGTGACAATCAGCTTACGAACCTGCTTAGGGCTACGACGCCAAATTTCCGCAGGCACATATTGCTCTTCGACGCTGCCATCGGCATAAGTCAATTCCAATAAGATAGGCATGACTAAACCACCAAGATTAGAAAACTCCAACACATAGTAGTTTTTATCTTCCTTCACCGCGCGCGCTAAAACTTTACGCTCCCACGGCTCTAACTCTTTTAAGAACTTTTGATATTTATTGCGCTCTTTATTGGTCACAGTAAAGCGGTCATTGTCATCGTAGAAATCGCTAACATCAGGATTTCTATCGATCCACAGCGTTTTACCTTCCGCTTTATTGCGTTCAACAAAGTAAGAGGTCGGTTTATCCTGCTCAATTTGACGCAAACGCCCATAATCAATATCAGGATTGTGCGTATCTAAACGCATCTGGTATACCTTATCGAGCGAGATGTCGACATGATCTGTGCTATAGAACCAGCCACGCCAGAACCAATCTAAATCCACACCAGATGCTTCTTCCATAGTTCGGAAGAAGTCCGAAGGCGTTGGACGCTTAAAGCGCCAGCGTTCTGAGTATTCTTTAAAGGCAAAATCAAACAGCTCACGCCCTAAGATCACTTCACGCAAGATATTCAACGCCGCCGCAGGCTTAGTATAAGCATTAGGACCTAAACGCAATACACTGTCAGACTGAGTCATGATTGGTACTTGGTTTTCGGACTTCATGTAACCGACGATATCACGTGGTTCTACGCCCCAAGGAATATTTGGATCCCACTCACGGCCAGCAACACCGTCAAGGAAGCTGTTAAGACCTTCATCCATCCAAGTCCACTGGCGCTCATCAGAGTTCACAATCATAGGAAAGTAAATGTGACCAACTTCATGGATCACCACGCCAATCAAGTAACGTTTTTCAGCTTGTGAATAAGTACGAGAGCCATCGTCTTGCAGCTCAGTTCGAGGGCCGTTAAAGGTGATCATCGGATATTCCATACCACCAACAGGGCCGTTGACTGACTGTGCGGTTGGATATGGGTAATCAAACGAGAATCGCGAATACACTTCCATGGTATGAACCACCGATTCTGTCGAATACTTCTTCCATAAGTCACCACCTTCTTTAGGGTAGAATGACATGGCCATTACAAACGGCATTTCATCGCCGCCTTGTTGATAGCCTTTGGCATCCCACATAAACTTACGTGATGATCCCCAAGCAAAGTCACGCACGTTTTCCGCTTTAAACTTCCACGTCTTACGTTTATCTGTACCGGCTTTTTCGTTTTCTAACGCTTCTTCTTCGGTAACAACAAATACTGGGCGTTTCGCGGTTTTTGCTTGCTCTAAGCGCTTGCGCTGAGTTTTTGTCAACACAGCTTTAGGATTATCCAGTACCCCTGTAGCACTGACAATGTGATCCGCTGGCACGTCAATTTCGACTTCATAATCACCAAATTCTAGGGTGAATTCACCACGACCTAAGAATTCTTTGTTGGTCCAAGCTTCGTAGTCGGTAAAGGCGTGTAAGCGTGGGAACCACTGAGCCAATAGATAGATATCATTTCCACCTTCGCGCGCATCATCAGGAAAGTGCTCATAGCCTGAACGTCCAGATACAGACGCTACTTCATTAATGTTAAAGGCAAAGTCGATTTGAAACTCAACATTTGAGCCAGACTTTAACGGCTTAGGCAGGTCGATACGCATTTGCGTACCGACAATGGTAAATTTTAAGGCTTTACCGTCATCATCTTTTACTGCTTGGATATCGTAGCCCAGTTTAACGTCGTCCATATATTGCTGACGGCGCAGTTCGCCTAAACTCAGTTTCGCTGGTGTTTGCGCATCACCGGCTTTGGTAAATGGACCACGACGACCGACACCACCAAAGTTGCTCGCAGCATTCGCAATCGAGTCTTCTTTGAAGATATTTTGATCTAACTGCACCCACAAATATTTCAATTTATAAGGAGAGTTATTATGGTAAGTGATCACTTCACTGGCGGTAATACGACGCTTTTTCTCATCAAGTGAGACCTTGATGTCGTAATCGACCTTTTGCTGCCAGTATTGCTCACCCGGCTCGCCTGCGGCACTGCGATACACATTGGGGGTAGGCAGGACTTCGTCTAATTGACGAAACTTATCTTCAAAATCGCCTTTGGTTTGTTTGATGGCAGTGGCATGAGCAGAGCTCACAACCGATAGGGCAAACAAGGCCAGCAGCGGTAACATTCCTTTAATTTTCATGATCGTAGGCGTAGCTCATTAAGGTTATTTTTATGGTATGGGAATCATTAAGGTACAGGCTCATAGAAGTGAGACTCAGGTAAGAGAAATGCTGGATTTACTCAGAACCCCCAATACTGATGACTTGTACATAAAATGATGCAAAGATTTTATTACAGTTATCCATATGTGTAAATTTGGTTTGTAAACTTTATTCTGCACTTACTTTTTATCATACAATACAATCTAACTCACTCGAACTTAGGCAGCTTGAACTTGCGGTGGTGAAAACTTATAACCTACCCCCCAAACCGTTTTGACTATGTCATCATTAAAATAATGGGATAATTTGGCTCTCAGTCTGTTGATATGACTGTTTACCGTATGCTCATAGCCTGAATAACTATACCCCCATACCGCTTCTAATAACTGCATGCGGCTGAAGACCTTTTGAGGGTGCTGAGCTAAGTATGATAATAAATCAAACTCTGTAGCGGTAAGTTCGATGGTTTGATTGTTACTGACCACTTCGCGGGTATCGGTATTAATAAGCATATCCGCAAATTGAAGATACGTATCCTTGGTGGGTTTGCTTTTGGTGAATCTTCTTAGTAAGACTTTCACTCTGGCTCTGAGCTCTAACACGCTAAATGGTTTGACGAGATAATCATCAGCACCAGATTCTAGACCCAACACAATGTCGGCTTCACTGCCCTTATTAGTAAGAAACATGATGGGAATTTCTTTTTGCTGCTCTAAGAGTTGCATACACAACATAAGACCTTCACCATCTGGTAACTGACGTTCCATCAAAACTAAATCAAAGTCTTGGGTATTCACATGGTGTTTAGCTTCAGATAGGTTTGAGCACTGCACCACCTCCAAATTGAGACTTTGTAAATTCAGCTGGATCAGGCTTGATAACTCATGATCTGCTTCCACTAACAAAATGCGTTTAGTGTTAGCCTCGTGAATATGTGCAGATATTGATTTCACATCGAGTTCCTCGGTGGTGTCTTGCCATCAATCCCAAATGAAGCGCTGCCACTTCAAATGAATCATTGTGGTTATAATGACCCGAGTACTCAAAAAAAGATTTCAAAAAGAAATTGCAGCACCAAGCTCAAACTTGTGTGCTGCATGTTTATGCGGGGACTATTTCACTCGCTCGATCAGCACACTCATGCCTGGGTTATCAAAGCGATGCGATGCTGAAAGTGTTGACCCAGTCAATCCATCATCGGCTGAAATTACGCCCGGATGAATATGTACTTTGTTGATGTCATCACGTTCAGGGTTATAGCCTTGACCGCCACCAGCAGGTCCTGGAACTGTGGCTTTAGTTTCAGTGTTCGCTTCAGTGCCAGCATCATAAATGTTGCCTCTAAAACTTACTGTTTGACCTACAGCTAAGCTTGAAAGATTGACACTTGATAAGCCTACAAATGCATCATTGGTGTTCACTGGCATGGTTAATACCGAAATTGGAACTAACTTATCCACATCAAAACTGATAGTGATTTCAGCTTTATTGCCGGGAAACAACTCACCTGAAGCCGACTGTACCTGTTCAACGCCTTTTTCAGCGCTAAAACCGCTGTTATTGCCAACCTCAGCTAAACGCTCTAATGCATTTGACGCTGGTTGTCCCGCCGTAAATTGCGGATAATTAGCCTGATGCGCCACAACCGTTACCGGAGAAAATGGCTGGTTGGCCGTTAAGTTAGTCACCGTAACTTTATATTCCTGTTTTACAACAGGTGTATCTTTTGGTGGCTCAACCTGACTGTTATTGTCATTAGAACTTGGGCAACCTGTGAGAATGAGAGTACTGGCAACAATCGCCATTCCTCCTATGGTTTTAGAAAATTGCACTTTCATGATTAGGCTCCCTTTATTTCACTGTAACAACAACACGTGCGACAGGGTTTAACCAGCGATGAACTCGACTATCGAGATCACTAATACCACCAGATGTATCTGTATCACCTAGAACTCCCGGATGAATGTGCACTTTATCGTTACTTGAACCATCTGTAACGCCTGTGCCACCCGTTCCTGCATCTTTACCTGGAGCAACAGGAATGCCTAATACGCCAGCCATTCCAGAGCCTTCAAGAACTAGCTCATTATTGGCTTCAGTGCCTGCATCATAACCATTAAGATTTAGCGTGTAAGTGCCTTTCTCTGTTGGTATTTTCCAATTGCTTAAACCAATAAAGGCATCGTTGGTTGGTAAGATCATTGCAACAACAGAAAGGTATTTTCTGTCGCCCGTATCAAAAGAGAATTTATCGGTTTTACCCGATGGTGCTAACAACCCGTTTGCTGGGTTTTTTACGGTCACGCCATTTGCACCTTCGACTAAGGTGACTAAATCATCAATAGCACCACCTTCTGCCATTTTTTGTAATTCTGGTGATGCTTTTTCACCCGCTTTAAATAAAGAAGTGTCAGCACCATGCGCCGCCACTAAAATAGGCGTAAAGTGATTACCATGTGTAAGGTTCGTTACCGAAATTTCAAGCTGAGCAGCCGTCGCAGGTAAAGATACCACAGCGGTTAACATCATCGATTTTACTAGGGTTTTAAGGTTCATTTTTTTATCTCCAGATCAAGGTTTGGATGTCTGGAAATAAGTGTGGCGGCTAAACTTCACTTTACCGTGTCTAAAGATTCACAAAATTATCACGATTGTCTCTTTTTTTAGCGATAAAGACAGAAAGCGAGTCAAAATAACTCGCTTTATAAAAAGAATCTGAAGCTCAAAGTGCACTGTATACCACCGAAGTCATCGCGGCTAAACCACATATAACTGTGAATATTTGTGCTGGCAATGATGTTTTATATTTTGCCATTGCAGGGACTGTATTCATGGTAAACACGGGCATTAAAAACAAAATGGCAGCAATCATTGGTGCCCCTATGGTTTCAATCATGCCTAAGATACTCGGATTTATGATTGCCACAATCCAAGTTGCCACAACAATAAAGCCCAAAGAGGCTTTTTCAATCATTGTCACCGGATAATTAGAGCGAGATTTAGCTAAGCCCACTAAACCTTCATGGGCACCGAGGAAATGCCCAAAATAACTGGAAGTGATCGCGGCAAAGGCAACTAAAGGGCCGAGTAAAGAAATCATTGGTGATTGATGCGCATTAGCCAGATACGATAGCACACTGATGTTTTGCGCTTTTGCTTCTGCTAACTGCTGCGGCGATAACGATAACACCACAGAAAATACAAAAAACATCACAAACCCCATTAGCATCACAGCTGCGCCACCTGTGATCTTATCGGTTTTGTATACCGCGCCTTCTCCGTATTGCAAACGTTGCTCTTTAGAAAATTGGCTGATCACTGGACTATGGTTGAAGGAAAACACAATCACAGGAATAGCAAGCCAAATTATCGCTGGCATAGCACTCCAATCAGGGCTTACCGACATCATTGAAGTATTCCAATCAGGGATCAAATACACAGACAATGCCAGCAGAATAAACACCAAAGGATACACTAGAGCTGAAGTTACCTTTAGCATCAGTGCTTTACCAAATACCACTCCAGCTGTCATGCCTAAGACCAAAATACCCGATAACAGCCACCGAGGCATAGACGCCATGCCTAACTGATGCACCATAAATGAATCCACAGTATTGGTAATGCCAACTCCGTAAATCAATACAATCGGAAAGATCGCGAAGAAGTAAGCAAAGGTGATAAGGTTGGCTCCCGTTTTGCCAAAATGCTCTTCAACGGTATCGGTAATATCTGAATCAGCTTTTTTGGCCGACAACACAAACCGAGCAAGCCCTTTATGAGCAAACCAAGTCATCGGTGCTGCAATCAACGCTAAAATTACTAACGGCCAGAATCCACCAGCTCCGGCTTTAATTGGCAGAAATAGAACGCCTGCACCAACAGCGGTACCAAATAAAGATAAAACCCAAGTAACATCTTGATATGTCCACTTGTTCTTATGAGTGGGCGTATTAACTGGATTGGAAGTAAACGGCATAAACCTCGCCTTAAGGATTAAATTTTTCTTTGAAACTTAATCCTTAAAACTTAAAAACACCATGACATCTACTTCAGAGTGCGACTTAGTGCACAACCGATAGCAATAGACAGCTATCAATTTAGACTCAATCAAGCAGGATAGGCAGTTGAAACGAAAACGTCACTCCTCCCATTAGCGAAGTATCTACCTCTCTTATCATTTCCACTAAATACCCTTGTTCATGAATTGCCAGTTGTTGCTGAGCAGCAAGCGTAAAGAGGGAGTCAAGGGCCGCACTGTAGGCCACATCCGAATTTATGCACACTTCAATACAAAGATAGTGCCCTTCTGGGATGCTAAAATCGTGTTTTGATTCATCAACCATCCAATCTCCAAGGACATACTCTATGTGTTCCCAAGAGTTATTTAGTTGACTGATTGGCGTCACTCCGAATAGATGAGTCGCTTTTTCCCCAAGTAATTCAATCAAAGTATCCCAGTTAGGATCTGCATCAGTTTGTTTTTTCATCCCTCGCTTAGGATACCAAATCAACTCAGCCGATATTGATTGAGCCAATTTCGTTTCAATTGATTGGTGTTGTCCCGGGTGCGCCAGCTTAGCTATAAATTCAGCACTTTGAGTCGGCGTACATTCAAGTGCCATTTTTCGAATGGTTTTGGCAGTAACTCCTAATCCACGTTTCAACGCTTTACCTAAGGCTTGTGATGAAGAAAAACCGCATTGTTGAGCGATATTGGTAATAGAATCACCCTGCTCTCGAAACAATAAATTCACAGCCATTTGCAACCGTAATCGACTGAGGTATTGCCCCGGCGTTTCATTAAATAACGCCGAGAACTGACGATGAAAATGATAAGGCGAAATCGCACTTTCTATGGCAATTTGCTCCCATGAGCCCAGTTTATTCTGCTGGTCGTGCATCAAGGTTAACGCATGGGTAAAACGCTTTTGCATATGCTCAGGCAAAGATTCCAGCAATGCTAACTCTGGAACCAAGGTAAACACGGGACTTTCTTGTTCAGACATAATGCAATAGTTAGTGAAACAACGGCATTACTATTGCCCGATAACAAAATAATTTCAACTCTCTACAATACATCTGCTTGTTGTTGTGGCCGTTTTCGAGACGTTACCCCAAGTAAAATAGGGATCAGTAACAGCGTTACTGTTGTCGCAAATAGCTCACCAAAAACTAAGGATACTACCGCAGGCTTTAGATATTGAGCTTGTTCAGCCGTTTCCAGCAGCAGTGGCAGTAATCCACAAACGGTAGTTACTGTAGTGAGAAAAATGGCTCTTAGCCTCCCCGTACCTGTATTCACAATCGCCGTTTTTAGTGGCACGCCACTTCGATATTCAGCATTAAAGCGAGTGATCAATACCAAAGAGTCATTAATAACAATCCCTGTCATCGCCATCATCCCGAAAAGAGATAAAATACTGATAGGCAGATCCATAAAATAATGACCAAAAATTGCCCCTGCAAAACCGAACGGGATGACAGCCATGATGATCATAGGCTGCCAGTACGATTTGAGCGGGACCGCCAGCAAAATGTATACTAACAACAAGGTCAAAATCATCGCCGAGCGGAATCCACTTGATACCTCACCAATTTCTTCAAATTCGCCTCCCGCTTTAATTTTTGCAGCAGGAAATTGCAGCTCTAGAGTTTGTATAGTGCCTTTCAATTGTGCCAATGTTTGCTCTGGAGATTGAATATCGCGATTTTGCTTCCAATACAGATTAATCACTTGCTCACGATTACGGCGATGCAATACCTGAGGCTCAAGCTCATGATGAAACTCAGCAATATCCCCCAATAAAACGCTCTTCCCCTTAGAAACTTGTATTAAAGTCTGCTTTAACTGTGCCAATGTACGTCGCTCTGAGCGCGGATATCGCAATAGCACTTTGGTTTCTTGTCCTTGATCCAATAAACGATGGATTTCTCGTTCACCAAACGCCATTCCAGCCAAATGTGCCAATCTCTCTTGAGTCAGTCCGAGCTGTTTACCATATTGATTTAACACCAGACGCACCTGTGGCTGCCCGCCTTGAGCATCATCGTACACATCGGCCACTCCGGGTAAGCTCGCCAATTTGTCGGCTAATTGGCGACTGACTTGTTTAGCTAACTCCCTATCACGAGCAGAGATAGAAATTAGTGTCCCACCCGCTGGCGACTCTGCGGCGGCAAATTGAGTAGAATAGGCACCTTCAATTTCTCCGGTCTTTTTTCGCCAAAGCCCTATCAATAAATTACTGGGCAATACACTTAATGCTTCACTAGTGAGCTCTGCCGTTACTTCTATCGTGCCGTAACCATCAGAAGACGCTAATAAATTGACCACTGGAGACTGCTTCAGCTTATGTTGTTGCATTAAGGTCTGCTTAACGGTATCCATTGCCCTTTCAAGTTGCACCATAGCCTTACGCTGCAAAGGAAGTGGGGCACCATCTTCAAGCTCGACTTTAGCGGTAATATATCGGCCAGGAATTTCAGGAAAAAGGGATGAACGAATCGCTCCAGTACTCCACATACCATAGGCCAGTACAATAAACGCAATAAATCCGAGCAAGGAAGCAAATTTATAATTAAGAACAGCTTCTAATGTCGGCTTATAGACGTTGAAGTTAAACCAATTCAACCCGTTTTGCGCCACAGATTGAATTCTACTGATAAAGCCTACAGACTTTGGTTGCATAGACAATTGCGCCAAATGTGAAGGCAGAATAAATTTACTTTCAACCAAGGAAAATGAGAGTGCAAAAATCACGACGGCCGAAAATCCCGCAAGCACTTTGGCAAAATCATTGTTAATCCACAGCATGGGCGAGAACGCCGCTATGGTCGTCAAGACACCAAAGACAGTGGCCACTGAAACTGAATGCACTCCGTGCCAAGCGGCTTGACGACCGTCAGAGTACTCACTGCGTTTATCATGGATGGCTTCACCGACCACCACGGCATCATCGACTAAAATGCCCAGCACCAAAATAAAACCAAACAAGGTAATATCATTGATACTGTAGTCCGTTAAATACATACCAGCGATGGTTCCTGCAATGGCAACCGGGATCCCTACAGCCACCCAAAATGCCAATCGCACTTCCAAAAAAATACCCAATAACACGATGACAATAAGCAACCCTTGCCATGCGTTATCACCTAAACGAAACAGCTGGTCTTGAATGTATGGCGCCATATCAGCCATAGTGTCGAGTTTAATATCAGCAGGAAGTGTTTGCCGTTGTTGAGCCAATGTTTGCTCAATAGCTTTACTGATATTAAGTAAGTTGTCTCGTTGGCTGGTACTGATCAACAATGCAATAGCATTAATGCCATTATTCCTAACGATGGCACCACTACGCTCGTACCCTCGACTCACTTTTGCAATATCACCAAGAACAACTGTCCCACTTGGTTGGGACAAAACCGCTAGTTCCTTTAACTTTTGAACATCATCTGCATAGCCGTCTCCACGAATGAGCATTCGGCCGCTACTACTGATCAACTCACCCGTTCGAGATATCAACGACATTTTTTCAATAGCGAAAGCCAAATCCTCAAAACTCAGCCCAAGGCGCTTAAGTTGCACAGGATCAGGTTCAATCAGTAATTGTGGCTGCCGACTTCCCCAGTTAGACACTTTGGAGATCATCGGATTAGCTTTTAATGCTTGTTCCACCTGCCTAGCTATCGGTTGTAACTCTTTATCACTGCGTTTGCCCGAAATCACCACGAACGCCGCAAGATTCGTAAATTCATTACGAACAACCTGTGGCTTTTCTGCTTGAGTGGGAAAACCAGAGATGGCATTAACTCGGTTTCTCACATCATCCAGCAGCTTGTTCAAATCTACATTACTGTTTTTTTGCACTACAACACTTGAGCTGCCTTCGCTGGACTGACTGGTAACTTGTTTGATGCCTGCAATATCACTGATGGATTCTTCAATCCGCTGGGTTACACTCTCATCAATTTGCTTGGCACTGCCACCAGGATAAGCGGTATTGATGACAATCGATGAAGGAGCAATTTGCGGAAACGATTCGACTCGCATTTGCCCAAAGGTCAAACCACCACCGATAATGATGGCGGCCATAAGTAGATTCGCGCCAACAGGATTATTAATAAACCACTTTGTTAGCCAACTCATTGTTTTGCCTCCGCCTTAACGGTCAAAGGCTGCGGAGAAACTCGCTGACCACTGAGCAACGACTGCACAGGATAAACGACAACCTGCCGCGCTTTTGCACTATGGTCGTTAAAGCGTGCATAGACTTGTTCACCCGTTTGCCCCAATTGCTCAACCCATTCTTTTTGCAGACGGTTCTTCGCATCTAAAGTCCAAACATAACCATCCCGAGTAATAGCACTCAATGGCAAAATCACAATATTAGGCTGAGGTTTAAGGCTGAGTTTCACTTTCACCTGTTGATTGGACAATAACGGTGTATCTCCTTGATAAGGCTGATTCACCGACAAAACCATTTGCCTTTGGCGAGTCGTACTGTCCATTTTAGGCGCAACATATCGAAGTTGAGCAGGCCAATCATTACCACTTCGGCTATGAACGTCAAAACGAAGGTTTTTTAATTGAGGTTGAATGAGTTGCCAATGAAGCTCAGAGATCGGTAGGTCAACATCTAACGCATCGCTTGAAGCTAGCTCAAATAGCACTTGGCCCGCCGTTAGCCATTCATCAGGGCTAACAATACGCTCAAGTACAATCGCATTATAAGGCGCACGAATTTCGGCTTCAGAAAGTAATTTTTGTGCGCTAGCATAAGCTTGCTTTGCCTGTTTAAGCTCTGCCGTTGCAACAGCAACTTGCGGCTCTTTTCGTGCAAAAGATGATGTATTACTTGAGGGCAATACAGATAGCGCCACAGTTTGTTCGTGTTTCACTTGCTTTAAATTCAAACCAGCCTGCTCAAGATTACTGAACGCTTGCGCCAAATTACTTTTCAATTCATTAGTATCTAGCTTGGCTAACAATGTGCCTTTGTTAACAATCACTCCTGGCTCAATATCAGGATTTAACCATGCCAGTTGCGCATTGCTTGATGCCTTAAGTTGGATTGGCCACCGAGTAGCTGTAATGGCAAGTAAAGTTAAATTGGGACTGTGCTCTTTAGGAAATACTTTTTGTACTGTTACTGGTGTATAAGTTTTCGTTTTTTTTGCAATTGAAGTTGGTTCAGGGCTTAACAACGTCACCACAGCCAATGCCAAAATGATAGCTCCGCTTCCAATAAGTACAGCAAACTTATTATTAAAAGACATTCTAGATCTCCTCACTGTTTTTTTCAGAAGTAGGCAGGTTAAGGCGTTGACTGATTTCCATTAAACGAGATAAGACTTGAAGCGTGACGGGTAGCATAACGGCTACTTGTACAAACTCAAGGGAGTAAGTCACAATAGAAAATACTTGGCCTACGCTCGGTTCTATCAAGCCGCTGACCATCCATAAGTTCGCTAGTACTGCAGAAAATAACACAATAAAAATCAGCCCATACACCAAAGCTTCTGTATCAGACAGTTTGATTTCACAGCGTTTAAGCGCCACAAAATGCGCTCGAATCGCTGCAAATGATAAGCCACTCAAAACATGCACTTGCTGCTCAACTTGATCATTCAACGCCCCATTTAACCGCGTAAATTGTTTATGGAATGCCGCATAAATCAACAGAATACCGAGCCCAGCACCCAGCACACACAGTGCTAGATTGAGATGGAATGTCGCCAAAATGATAACGGTCGCGACCAACTGTACAACGGCCGAAATCAACGAGGGTAAGTCCTCTTCTAAGAAGTCTACCAACTCTCTGGACATGGTTAAACGCGCACCTTTTACCGAGACTGAAGAGCTTCGTAAATTACGCTCCACCAGTGTAGAGAGCCGAACTCTGATCTCTCCATACACTCGGGTATCATAAATACGCCGAAGTACACTCACTACAACTAACCCCAGTAATATCAAGGCAAATATCACCAATGGCTGCATGTTTTGCTTCAGCACACCGTCAATAGCAAAGCCAATAAAGAGCGGCAATAAGATCATAAACACATTTTCAATCAGCACCATTAACCATGTAAACATGACCTTTAGAGGATTGAAATGCATGAGAGAACGGAGGGTAATGGGTTGTTTATACAGCACGGCTAACTCCAATAATCGCTATGGCATTAGTATCGTATAAAGATGCGCGTAAAACGTGTCCCAGATTGCTGTTTTCATCGAACACCACCACAAAAGATGAACGGAAAATGAAATTTGGTCCAGCTTTATTTTCAATAGAATTCTGTTTGGTATATTACGCAGCACTAATATCTGATAATCCCCCTAACAAAACAAATTAGGTTAGCTATGGCCTCGAATACCATATCATCACAAATAAAAAGGGGAGCATGTACATGGGATGGCTCTTTAAGTGATATAGCACTGAGTTTACGTCCCGAAAATAAACGACAACAAGCTACATTAGACGTCCTCTTTCTAGATTCAATACACACTAGTGCTGATCTGGTGTACAGCATTCACTTTCAGGGACATCGCTGGAGAGCAGATACACAATACTGTCGTTCTATGTTTGATTTTTGTACAAGCCGCAGAATAAAAAAAGAACTAGAAGCAACCTTATTTCAGAAGTGGAAACCCATTCGTCATATGGAAGCTAAAGGAGGCTTCGCCTATTGCCATTTCTTTAAAGGTGAAACGAGCGGCTCAGAACGAAGGAGGCCACCACAAGCTTGTGCTATTGGCAACTCGCAAAATGTCGATGATGATGTAGATGATTTCGTTGTCGTTTCCACCCCGCTACTCTCGCAAGAAAGCACGACAGATCCTCAAACCACCCGTGAAGCTATTGTTAACGCCTCAAATCTCGTGCCATTCAGTGATTATTATCCTGCAATAGAAAAATGGGTAGCTGAGGAGAACTTGCAGCATTGTAAAATTAGCCATCGGGTTGAAGTTGAAGAACAGTACTTACTGAACGCAATGCAACAAATTCGCAAACACGATCTACCCGATGCGAATGCGAAAGTAGTGTTAGTTCCTGTCACGCTGACAAATAGAGGGCTTTTCAAAGGCCTTCATGCCGTTCTCGCCGTGATAACAAAAGAGAGGATATTTATTGTGGATCCCAAGCCGAATATATACCCATTTCCTTTACACTCCCTAAGTACCAGTTTCCAACCTCGTTATAACAGTAGCGATTGTGCTCGCTATACCTTATACACTCTAAAATCTTTACTCCCGAAACTGGAACAACACTGCATTAATCAAACGCAAGCTTCTAAGGAGGGACTGCTTCTTACTGAGCAACAACTTCACAATTACTTAATCACTATTCCACCAAAAAACCGGAGACAAATTAATCAGTTGTTAGCAGAAGATGGCAGTGTAATAAAAAGCGAACGTTGTTAATAAAAAACCGCCAATGATCATTGGCGGAAAAATAAGCTTAAACGGAGATTAGGGAGGTTCCCCTATAAAAGCAACAGCATAAAAAAATAAGGCCAGCAAGGAAACCTTGCTGACCTATGGTGGAACTATTCTTCTAGGGTACTTAAATCCCCTTCATCTTGCCCTAATGCACGCGCTTTTAAGACGCGGCGCATGATTTTTCCAGAGCGCGTTTTAGGTAGGGCATTCACAAATTGAACATCTTCTGGGGTGGCAATTTTGCCCATTTCATGGCCAACATGCTCTTTAAGCTCATTAATGAGATCTTGGTTGCCAACAACCCCTTCTTTCAGAGTCACATAAACGTGAATCGCATTACCTTTTAACTCATGTGGTAGGCCAATGGCTGCGGCTTCAGTGACCATTGGATGACAAACTAAGGCACTTTCAATCTCAGCCGTACCTAGTCGATAGCCACTCACTTTAAGCACTTCATCAATACGGCCTATCACCCATATATAGCCATCTTCATCTTTTTTAGCACTGTCACCAGCAAGGTATCGCCACTGACCATCAACTTGTGTCCAATACAAATCTTTATAGCGTTGTTCGTCTTTAAATACCGTACGTGCCATACCCGGCCAAGGGTTTTTAATGATCAGCTTACCTTCTTCATTAGGCGCAGCCGGAACACCGTCATCATTAACAATTTCGACTTCATTACCAAAGAATGGCTTGGTCGCTGAACCTGGTTTTAATGGAGTGATAGGCAATGGACAAATCATGAAGCCACCAGTTTCAGTTTGCCACCAAGTATCGATAATCGGGCACTTTCCATCACCAATCACTTCATGATACCAACGCCATGCTTCAGGGTTGATAGGTTCACCCACGCTTCCGAGTAATCGCAAGCTCGATAAGTCGTGTTTTTTCGGCCAGCGTTCACCGAAGCGCATTAGACCACGAATCGCGGTAGGTGAAGTATACAGAATATTGATGCCATAATTTTCAATGATCTGCCACCAACGATTTGGGTAAGGATAGTTGGGTGCGCCATCGTAAAGCATAATCGTGGCACCATTGATCAATGGCCCATAAACAATGTAGCTATGGCCAGTGATCCAACCCGGATCCGCAGCACACCACCAACGATCTTGTGGCTTGATATCAAACGCCATTCGATGCGTCGTCGAGGTATAGACAGCATAACCACCATGAGTATGTAACATGCCTTTGGGTTTACCAGTCGTGCCCGAGGTGTACAAAATAAACAGCGGATCTTCAGCATTGGTTTGTTCAGTTTCACACTTAGAGCCCGCAATCGGCAGTGCTAATAAGTCATGTAGCCAAAAATCACGTGTCGGCTCCATCTCCACATCCAGCTGATTGTTTTTGACACAAATACAGACTTCGATGCTTGGCGTACGCTTCATCGCATCATCAGCAATGGCTTTTAAATTAATTTTCTTACCGCGACGACTGCCACCATCGGCGGTGATCAATACTCTTGAGTGAGCGTCATCAATACGCTGCGCTAAGGCTTCAGTGCTGAACCCACCATAAACAACAGAGTGAACCGCACCAATTTTGGCACACGCCAACATGGCAAAGACTAACTCAGGAATTTGTGGCATATAGATAGTAACAATATCGCCTTTTTCAACACCCATGCTTTTGAGCACGTTAGCAAATTGGCAGACTTCACGATTTAAGCCATTGTAGGAAAAGTTACGCTTCTCGCCGTTTTCACCTTCCCAAATAATCGCCATTTTGTTGCGATTGGCATTGTCTAAATGGCGATCAACGGCATTATGAACAATGTTGATTTCACCACCATCAAACCACTTATACATAGGCGCATTCGACTCATCCAATACGCTATCCCATTTTTTATACCAGCTTAAGGTTTCCGCCTGTTCAGCCCAAAACGCTTCTCTGTTTTCGACGGAATATTGATACAATTTGTCGTATTCACTGACATTGGCCTGCTCAATAACGTCCTGACTTGGATAAAACATTTCGCGTTTATCAGAATTGGTCATGTTACTTCTCCATAAAGATTGTATTTAGCATCCGTTTGTACCTGTCTGTAGGCATTGTTGTTTGTTGTAGGACACCAATTTGTGAGCCTGAATTATCACTAATCAACAACATGTAACGGCTCGAATATTTGAGTGATGACCAAGTTAGGGAATTTTTTTTGAAATGACTATTAGACCTAAGTCTATATAAGACGATTTAACGCTAAACACAGGCTCAGGGAAACAAATGTTATTCGTGGCATTAAGCTTTATTCATAAAAGTAGCTTGCTTTCAATGTGTTATTTACCATTAAGCTACACTTTATTTCATTAAATAAATGCCATGAGTACTTCTTTGGTTAGTGCAAATTCAATTGGGGAGAGCCCTCAAACACCATCAAATCTCATAAATGGTTTACCGCCATCAAAAGACAACGTTGATGTTGTAACCAATGGTGAGATAGAGCGTAGTACACAATCGGAGTTTTGCGCCCGTTATCAAGTAGCCAGTTTAACCCGAATTCCCGTAGCCGAATTTCAGGGTGCGCGGCATGTCCACGCCGTTCAATCTGGGATAGTAAATGAGCTTGGTTGTAACCAACGTCAATTTGTTCATTTTAATTTGCAGAGTACCACTGTCGAAGTCGATAAAGAATATATCGCACTGCCTATCATTCAAAGTGGCCAAGGAAGTAAAGTTGGTACCCTTGAGTCTGACAATGGTTATATTCCTCCCAAGCTCAGTACTCATAACGCCCTCATCTACAAAGCGGTAAGAGTGAAGCAAGAAGCTCCTATTAAAGAAATAGAAACCATGGCGCAAGACAATGAGGTTAACTTCAGTCATGGCCTTACGTCTGTACATGATATAGAAAGCCTTAAAGAAACCATGCTAGCCCGATATCAAACGTCTCGAAAGGATTTGGGGTTAACCGAAGATAATATCTCACAGCAAACCTTCGCCATTACTTGGTTTGAATTGGTGGGTTATGTTGATGAACAAGGTAAGCGCGTCGATTTACCTAATGTCGATTATATTCAAGTGGGCGAAAGCCGTATTCAACTGGACGACATTTATGAGCTGATGACCTTACTAGAGGTCGCTCCCGAAGAACGCGATTATTACACTATCCGTGATACCATAAAGACACTTTGGCGTAGAAAGACCGCTCAAACAAGAAACGAGCAAGAAGACATTAACGTTAACGAAGAAATCAAAACAAAGTGCTTTGAGGTATTCAAAAAAATGGGATTGATTGATCCCGTTTCTCCTAAATTAAACCACTACGAACATACTTTAATTATGGGGGCTGCAGTGCCAACCATGCAAGCTAGGGTAGATCATCTGCAACAAATGCAAAACCAAGAAGTAACCAGCGATACTCTGTTCTCTTTAACCAGTGATCGTAAGTTAAAAGAGCAGTTGGATCAGTTGCCACAATATAATCAAGCTCATTCTGATCAGCCTCCATTAACGACTGAAGACAATGAAACTTGTGCCATGGCGCAGATTGTGAACGATTCAAATTTGCCGACAGTGATGCCTGTTTGCTATAGCGGTTTCATCGAAGAAAAAGGCAAAACTCGCAAAGCTAATACACTTGATACCCTTAGGCGTTACCAACAACTGCACCAAAGTTCAAACACATCCACTTTGATCGTGAGCAGTCAGCCAAATGCCATTTACCAACTTGCTTGTGCACAAAACGCGTTTTTTCCTGAAGCCATTCCTCTTGATGTAACCGCAGTTGCGGCACCTAAAGACATTCGTTTAATAACCATGTGTAATTCACTGGACTCTCTTTTAAGAGTGTCCTGCTAAACAGCACTCTTATTTGCCTAGAACCAAAGTAGTGAAATATAAAGTGAGCGGTTTAAATTTCTAAATTATTGAGGCTATAGATGGCGATCGGACCAACCACTCAGTTCGATGCAGATTGCCCCTACTCTATTGAAGTAGGTGATGGCGCCTATTATGCCAACATCAAGATGCTTGATGTAAAGCACTTTTTAGAATCCACAAATCCATCTTCCACCACTCACAAACCGCAAAGAATGGAAATGGTATTTGCTTCTAGAATTGATCTCAGTTCAGGCCTCACTCAAAAGTGTAGGCTTGCAACTAAAAACAATACCTATGATGCTGAGATAACTATTTTTGCAGTAATGAGAGCGAAAGCTAAGCGAAAAGTGTCTAGTTCTCAGCCCATATCGAATCCCCCTAGGTCTTCTATCCCTCGAAATCCCAGAAGAACACCTATGACTCAGAGCGCATCGACAGATCCAAGCCAAGCAGTAAAGAAATTTTTAGCTCAAGCGCCACAAGTATCGAGCTCCACTGCTTATGATATTTTTAATCGATATTGGCAGAAAATTATGCAAGAAGTTATGCAGCAACCCAACGCTCAGTGTGTAAGCTTTAAGAAACAATGTTTTGCCCGTTTTAAGTATACTGAAATGCAAAAAATCCATCTGGATGAATTGTTATCTGAAAACAATAAATCTGAATTTTCATGCTTTCTTTTAAAGGCCATAAAAGCGAAAATCAAAACAGAACATAACGCGTTTAATAAGATGTTAATGACGTTGAACAGCTGTAAGATTCCAGCCCTCATTGATTTAGCAGAAAAAATGGTGACGGACGCATATAGGCCAAGTTTAAGTTGAGCATGACGTCACGAACTGGATTCAAATGTGTTGAAAATTACCAGTATTGTTGTCGTGCTCTGTGGTTTTTTATAACAGTAGCTTCTTCAATGACACCTCCATACCTTGATCGAATTGAGATAACTGAGCCAACAATAATTCCCCTGTAGCAATCGCATCATTTAGGGCATTGTGTTCATAATGGGCTGGTAAGCCATGCTCTTGCCGTAAGTTGTTGAGTCTCAACCGAGATGGATCATAAGGAGTATCACTTAAATCGAAACGACGTTTGGCGATTTGCAAGGTATCAATAATCGGAAAAACAGGCGCAACACCGTATAACTGCAAACAGGCTTGCTGTAAAAAATTTCGTTCGATATGAGCAAAATGCACCAGCATCACCCGCCCCGTTAATTGAGCTAATAACCGTTCAACCACCTGAGCTAACAGCTGGCCAGCGGCTTGCTCAGTATCAGTAATTTGATGGATTTGAACGTTTTCTCGCTCAAGCACGATTTGATGGTTAACAATGGTATGTAAACTATCTGCCAGCCGAATCACTCCCTGCTTCATGGGCGCACAGCCCACTGACAAAATATGATCTTTTTTAGGGTTAAGCCCTGTGGTTTCAAAGTCTAACGCTAACAATTCTACGTCTTTTATCGGCGTATTAGGCTTAGGAAACGGCACCGATAAAAAGGATTTAAGCGGTCCCTCTGGCACTTTTTTAAACTGCCGTTGACGCACAGAATTAAGACCAAACCAACGCTGAAAAAGCATAATAGCTCCCCTTATCCATAAGTCGTTTGCCGCACGCTTTGCATTTCTTTGATGACTTTAAAGGCATCTTTTAAATGCTCTCTGTCGAGCTTAGAGAGTGCATTGGGTGAGATGAAACAATCGGTTTCTTCTCCCTCTAACAACTGCTTGGCTTGATGTTTGACTTTCGACATGGTCAAAAACTCAAAGGCTGAAAATAAGCTTTTACCTGAACCTTGAGTTAATGATGACGTCCCCATGGCATGAGTTAATCGCTTAAGGGTGTTCACTTCTTCAATACCTTCCGATAGCGCATATATCCGCGCGAGATCTACCACAGGCGCGATACCATTATGTTTTAAATCCAGCGTATTTTTATGCTTGCCGTTATCGGTTAACACGAAGTCTCGAAAAAAGCCTAATGGCGGTCTGAGCTTGATGGCATTTGCAGATAAATGAGCCAAGAATAGGGTGTTGCCTTGAGTCTTTTTCAGCATTTTTTGACGAACCTCTTCGAGCAGAGATTCTTTGCCATATACGCTGCGCATATCAAAAAAGATACTGCAATGCATCAAGGCATTCGGATCAGGTTTGTCTATCCATTGATTAAAATAGTTGTGCCATACCGATTGGGTTTGACGCCATTTATCATTACTGGCCATCACATCACCGGGACAATAGGGATAACCACATTGAGCTAGCCCATCACACACAAACTGCGCCAGCTGAGTAAACCAAGGACGATGCTGCTCTTGCAGGCTGTCATCAATGATCAAAGCGTTATCTTGATCGGAGCTGATGGTTTGCTCTTGTCTGGCCTGTGAGCCAGCACTCACCCACACAAAGGGGATAGGCTCATCGCCTAAATGTGCTTTGGCTAACTCAATCAGCTTGCAGGTAAAGGCATCAGCAATCGCGCTCATGGTCTTACCGACACTGCTTGCTGATGTACCGAGCTTGGCCATGCTCACTTGTAACTTTGGTAATAAATCAGAAATATGCGACAACTCGGTCACATCTTTTGCCTTAGCAATCATGGACGACACATTGACAGAACTTAGGCTTTCTTGCCTCATTAAATCGGTAATGGTCACCATCCCTGCCAGTTGCCCTTTGCGGCTCACAGGTAAATGATGAATGCCGCGACTGTTCATTTTAATCAAGGCTTCATAAGCGCTCGCGTTCACATCAATCATCTGCACATCAGTCGTCATGATGTCTGACACAGGGGCACTAAGGGTTAAACCTTTTGCTAATCCGCGACATCGAAAGTCTTTATCCGTCACAATTCCAACCAGCTCTTTATCTCTAATGATCAAGAGAGATGAAAAATTACGTTCAGTCATTATCATTGCTGCTGATTGCAGGCTTGTTGTTTCCTCAATCGTCACCGCTGGGCTACTGAAAAAATCACCAATAGAGCGGTTCATCAAGGTTGAAGATACAACTTCCTGTTCATTGATTTTAGTGACTTGATCTGACAATCGTTCTGCCGCAGGTTTGGTAAAAAAAGCTCCCACGTGTGGATGCTCGACACAGATTTCTAACAAACTGGAAAAATTAATGGCATAAAGCAGGGTGTCTTCATCAACTTTAACCAAGGTATTACTCACGGCATTTTGCGAACAAAACACACTGCAAATATCTCCTTCCGCTAACTTCTCAATCAACTCTTGATTATTTTTGATGACCGATAGCGTGCCTTTGCGGATCACATACAAACTCGGATCCGTTATACCTTGTGGGGGCAGAGTTTCGTCACAGCGAACATAACAAATCTGAACCTGCTTAATGAGTTTTTCCAATATAGGTTCAGGGAGTAAATCCAGCGGGTTAGCCGCTTGAATAAAGGTTTTGATTTCCGTTAGCTCACTACTCATGGCGCGTCCTTGTGTCTTCTTATGTTGTTGTTTTTACCATTGAAAACGTTAAGGGTCGAGCATTGAAACGCCTCCTTAGACTAAAGTTGAATATGTTTGTTTTCCATTGGTTGTTAGGGTCTTAACTGAAAAATTGAGTATCTGAGCATAAAACCTTAAGCAATTTATGCTCAGTTACTTATAACAATAAAAAGCAATAGGAGATCAATGTGGAAACACAAAATAGTTACTGGGCGGAAAATTTACGCCTGATCCTGATCTGCCTCGTCATTTGGTTTGTTTCCTCATTTGGCTTTGGCTTGCTACTGGTTGAACCTTTAAACGAGATCCGACTGGGTGGTTATAAGCTGGGCTTCTGGTTCGCACAACAGGGATCAATTTATGTCTTTGTGGCACTCGTTTTTTGGTATTCATCACAAATGAATAAGCTCGACAAAAAATATAATGTAGAGGAAAGCTGATCATGGATGAGTTAAAACTGTATACCTACATCGCTGTATTTGGCTCATTTGCGATGTATTTTGCCATTGCATGGTGGGCCAGAGCTGGCTCAACCAGTGACTTCTATGTCGCTGGTGGCGGTGTTACTCCGCTTCAAAACGGAATGGCGATTGGTGCTGACTGGATGAGTGCGGCATCATTTATTTCAATGGCGGGTTTGATTGCCTTTTTAGGTTATGGCGGCTCGGTATTCTTAATGGGCTGGACTGGCGGTTATGTTCTGCTGGCAACCTTACTTGCCCCTTATATGCGTAAGCACGGTAAGTTCACTGTACCTGAGTTCATCAGCGACCGTTATTACTCAAAAACCGCGCGTATTGTGGCGGTTATCTGCTTAATCATTGCATCACTCACTTACATCATCGGTCAGATGAAAGGTGTAGGCGTAGCCTTCTCTCGCTTCCTTGAAGTGGATTATGGTCTAGGTTTAGGCATTGGCATGATGGTGGTTTGGGTTTATGCGGTATTAGGTGGCATGAAAGGCATCACCTACACCCAAATCGCGCAATATTGTGTGCTGATTTTTGCTTACACCATCCCAGCTGTGTTTATTTCATTGCAGCTTACTGGCAACCCTATTCCTCAACTTGGTTTAGGCAGTACTTTAGCCGATGGCAGTGGCGTGTACTTGTTAGACAAGCTTGATATGGTCGTCACCGATTTAGGCTTTAAGGAATACACTACCGATAACCTTGGTGGCACCTTAAACATGTTTGCTTACACCATGTCTTTGATGATTGGTACAGCAGGTCTGCCACACGTTATTATGCGTTTCTTTACTGTTCCTTCAGTAAAAGCGGCACGCTCGTCTGCGGGTTATGCGTTAGTGTTTATTGCGTTGCTTTACACTGTCGCGCCAGCGGTAGGGGCAATGGCACGTTATAACTTAATGAATACCATTGAGCCAACAGCCGGCCAGCACATGGATTATTCAGAACGTCCACAGTGGTTTAAAGATTGGGAAAAAACGGGACTGCTTCAGTTTGAAGATAAAAACAATGACGGTAAAGTCCAATACACGGCTGATCCTAAAACCAATGAAATGGTGAAAGTAGACCGTGACATCATGGTACTGGCGAACCCTGCGATTGCGAATCTACCTAACTGGGTTATTGCATTGGTTGCAGCCGGTGGTCTAGCGGCCGCACTGTCGACAGCAGCAGGTTTGTTATTAGCGATATCCTCATCGGTCTCCCACGATCTGATGAAGGGGGTCTTAACCCCCGACATGTCTGAGAAAAACGAACTGCTTGCAGGACGAGTAGTGATGACACTCTCTATCCTAGTCGCAGGCTATTTGGGACTGCATCCACCCGGATTTGCAGCCGGAACGGTGGCGCTCGCCTTTGGCCTTGCCGCGTCCAGTATCTTCCCGGCCTTAATGATGGGGATCTTCTCTAAGAAGATGAGTGGTAAAGCAGCGGTTGCGGGTATGTGTAGTGGTATTGGTATCACCATGCTGTATGTATTCCAGCACAAAGGGATCATGTTTATTCCTGGCACCTCGTTCTTAGGTGACATGGGTGAAAACTGGTTCTTTGGTATCTCACCGAACGCCTTTGGTGCGGTGGGTGCGTTAGTTAACTTCGCGGTAGCCTTTATCGTATGTAAACTAACAGGCGATGCACCTAAAGAGATCCAACAGTTGGTTGAAAACTTCCGTATCCCAAAAGGTTCCGGAGCGGCTCATAACCATTAATCGTTAATATTTATTCAAAAGTAAAAGGCTCTAGTTTTTGACTAGAGCCTTTTTTAATTTTTACTGTTTACTTTCAATAATCTGTTTAAGCTTGTCGTGATTAATTGATTCTAAAATTTCTAAGTGTGTTTCAAAGCCAACACCCAATTGTTTCTGTTCAAGTATTTGGCCTTTTTTGCGCTCTACTGCTAACCTCATTTGGCCTTGACGGATAAAAAAGCTCATGTGAGCTGACAGATCCGGACTAACACGCTGAACCGATTGAGGAACAGTGATATCCACAAAGTCAACGCCATGTCTTTGTGTGCGGCTCCACGAACCAGTACCCAAATACTGAGTATTTCCCCCAGAACGAATTCCATTTTTCACATCATAGGAAGTATTTAGATTATTTTTATTCACCCTAAAGTATCGAACTCTCTGACTATGAAAGAAAAAATTCTTACTAAACAACCAAGCTATCAGATAATGATTATCATCAGCTGTTATGATTGGGGCAACGGGGATACTAAATAAATAACGCCCTATCATCTCATTTAGGTTTTCTGTTTCAGGAATGAGCGAATAGTTAATCCGAGATGTTCCTGCACTTGCCGTTGAAATGTTGGGTGCCAGCACGGATACCCCATCACACACGTCACCTTCAGCTTCATTTGGGTTACTACGCGCTTCCATGAAGTCATTTGGGTATGTTTTTGTCAACTCCAAGGCGTAAATAGAGTCACTATCGGGAAAAGTATCTAAACCAGACGCATTGGTAATCAATGGATGCTTCATTCGGGACTCCTTCACCACACATCCATATACAGCCTTAAAAAAATAAGTGCTTGAGAGTAATAGTGCAAATAGCAGTCAAAAAATGGAATTTCGACTGCCATTTTAAGTGCTTTTACACTGGACATTTGAGCTAAAACCGAATTAACTAGAACAATCATAAGTTGCACGACTTAATTATCGATTAAGTTCAAGGCATTAAAAGAAAAAAGAAAAAGGAAGTCACTTGAACAAGCACACGAAACTTGCCATTGCTATCGCCCCATTACTCGCCATTGGTGGATACATATTGTCGGATATGTACATCGAAGACCAAGCGCAACAAGACCGTATTTTCACCTTAACCCCTGAGTCAAAGTGCGATGTCTTAGCCAAAGACTGTGTGTTGGTGTCTGGGGATTTTAAAGTCAATGTTTATGACGAAAATGGCGTCACCTTTATTAACTCTACTTACCCGCTAGATCACAGCACCTTGTTTTTGGTGGACGAAAACAACAAGGCCAGCAGCTATCCACTTTACATGAAAGACTCGCCCTATTATTGGAGCAGCAATACCCCTCTTAGAACACAAATGGATAAGGTTGGCTCTCGCCAAAAGCTGCGTTTGATTGCACAAATTAAAGGCGGCAAATACATCAGTGAGTTCTATACACAAACCAAAAACTAATCACTTTTATAAGTTCGTAATATTATGTTTCATTCATGGCAACTGCTTAGCTTAAGCATTATCTATATTGCATTACTGTTTTGGGTTGCCTATTTGGGTGACAAGTTTCGTCACAAACTTTATGGTGACAGAAAAGCCATTATTTATGCGCTAACCCTTGGGGTGTATTGCACCTCTTGGAGTTTTCTTGGTACTACGGCGCAAAGTGCCACCAATATTTTTTCTCATATTCCTATTTACCTTGGACCCGTCTTATTATTTGTCTTTGCATGGCCATTCTTATTACGCATTATTAGGGTCAGTCTCCAACTCAACTTAACCTCTATTGCTGACTTATTAGCAGTACGGTTTGGTAAATCTCACAGCCTAGCAAAGTTAGTGACTCTAGTGGCGGTGATAGGCACCTTGCCCTATTTGGTATTACAAATAAAATCCATCGTTTACTCTTTTGAGTTATTGCAGATCGAGCCCATGATGCCCCAGTGGCAACTCGGGTTGATTGTGTCCTTGATCATAGTGGCTTTTACGGTTCTATTCGGCATTCGTCATATTCATGTGACCGAAACTCATCCTCAGATGATGTTAGCCATTGCCTTTGAATCAGTGATCAAGCTGACGGCTTTTGTGGTTCTCGCTGTTTTTGTATGCTTTTTTGTGTTTGATTCCCCAATACAGATCTGGCAACAAGCTAATATTGATGTCAGCGAGCAATTAAGCTTTCCAAATCTCACCAGTTTATTTGGTATGTTAGTGGTGGTAATGGCGGCCTTTTTAGCCCTACCACGCCAATTTCAAGTGATGGTGGTGGAAGCCAGTCATGTGAAAGATACCAAATACAGCAGACCGATTTTTATTGTTTATTTAACCCTATTTGCGATTATGGCGATTCCACTTGGGTTAGCGGGATTATTGTTATTTGGCGATCAAGTGCCGGCAGATTCTTATGTACTTCGCTTGTCTATCATGGAGCGACCTAGCTGGATAAGCCTATTGGTGTTTCTTGGTGCCATATCCGCCGCCAGTTCAATGATGATCATTTCCTCAATGGCTCTGAGCACCATGCTCAGTAATGAGATTGTGTTCCCTATTTTATTTCAATCACAACGCCAACAAAGTAACTATCAATCGTTTCAAGCGCGACTTTTAAACATTCGTAAGTTATTAGTACTAGTAATTATTTTAATGGGGTATGGCGCATTTTTAGTGATTGATCCCGACAGGCTCGCCTCACTCGGTGAAATCGCTTTTGGCGCATTAGCTCAACTCACACCAGCCTTAATTGCCGCTTTTTATTGGCGAAATGCCAGTTTAACCGGTGTATTTACTGGGATTTCTGTCGGTTTTAGTTTATGGCTATTTTTGAACTTTTTACCAAACCTCGGCATCTATGATCTCAACCTTGCCAATGAGTATTTATCCAGTAATACCGGCTTTACCTTATTCTCGCTAGCAGCCAACACACTGGTCATGATCATCATATCCTTATTCAGCCGTAAGAGTGTCCATGAGCGAGTTCAAGCCACATTTTTTTACAACAAAACCAGCGAACTATCAGAACTCACGCCAAAGCGATTAGCCATCGATAGCTCTGAGCTGCAATTATTACTGGTTAAGTTTTTAGGAAATGATACCGCAGAAGAATGCATGGCGAACTTTAATCGCCAAGTGGAAAACAAACAGCTAGCCACTGAACAATATAATCAAATTCTCATTCAACACGCCGAAACGGCACTGGCCACTATAATGGGAGCATCATCGGCGCGTATGTTAATCCATTCAGTATTACAAGGGCGGAATATCAATTTAACCGAGCTTGCAGCATTAATTGAAGAAGCGTCAAATCAACAACAGTTAAAGAATCTGAGCATCCTTCATAGTGCGATTGAACACGCCAGTGAAGGGATCTCAATTGTCGATAAAGAATTAAATTTGGTGGCATGGAATCGTAAATACTTAGACATCTTTAACTACCCTAAAGGCGTGGTGACCATTGGCGCACCGATTGAAGATCTTATCCGTTTTAATCTGTCACAAATATACGACCACAACATTAACCTTGAGCAAGCCGTTCAAAAGCGCCTCGCCTATTTGAAGCAAGGCACACCTCACACCTCTGAACGAACCATGAACTCAGGGCAGGTGATCACCATTGAGGGGAATCCATTACCAAATGGTGGCTTTGTGATGATGTTTAGGGACATCACCACGTTCAGACAAGCAGAAAAAGTACTCAAAGAGCAAAATCTCGATTTGGAAGCTGTGGTACAAGCGCGCACCAAAGAATTAAAACTGGCAAATGAACAATTAGCGACCTCGCATCGAAAAGCGCGTTTGGCAAACCAAAAGAAAAGCTTGTATTTAAAAGCCTGCAGCCACGATCTGCTGCAACCGTTGGAAGCCGCTCGATTATTTACTTCAGCCTTAGCCGTTCAAGATAAACTGTCAGACCGCCAACGCCAACAGGTAGGCAATATTGAACAGTCACTGAAAGTAGCCAATGACATGTTGTCCAGCCTAGGTGATATGGCTCGCATCGAAAGTGGGGATATTAAGGTAAACACCGAAATTTTCTCTCTGTTTGAGTTTTTAACTCAGCTTGAGGATGAATTCAGCCCCGTGGCCAATGAACAACAATTGGATTTTCATGTCGATAAAGCTGAAGGCTGGCTGAATACTGACCGCCACTTGTTACGCCGCATTCTACAAAACCTGATAACCAATGCGTTTCGCTATGCAAAACAAGGCCAAATTTGTGTCAGTGCAACACTAGGAAATGAGACGGTTGAAATGGCCGTTACCGATAATGGCCCTGGGATAGCGAAAGCCGATCAAGCCGTTATTTTTGAGCCATTCACGCAGCTGGAAAACAGCAGCAGCAAAGGATTAGGCTTAGGGTTGAACATCACTCGAGTGTTTGCGGAAAAACTGAATACCCCTATTACTCTGACATCAGAAGAAGGTCAAGGTTGCCGCTTCAGTTTAACCTTACCTTTGGTTTCTACCCCTAATTTGATGAAGCCACAGCAAAAACCATTATCCAATCTGCACGGCGTGTCGGTGTTATGTATTGATAACGATCCTGAAGTGTTAGCTGGAATGATACAATTGCTTACAGCATGGAAGTGTAATGTAGTGGGCGTAGCCAGTCGCAACGAAGCCCTCGACGCCTGCAGTCGTCATGGTAATCGTTTTGAGATCATACTGGCGGATTATCAACTTGATGATAACGACGATGGCTTAGAGGTCATTGCTTTACTTCGAGAACATTGCCAAAGGGTGATCCCTGCCATTTTGATCACCGCCACCACAGAGGCTGGTATTGAGCAAAAAGCTCAACAAGCCAAAGCAGGTTACATGCGAAAAATGGTGAAACCAGCGGCACTTAGAGCCATGATGAGTGCCATGCTAGCTCAAACCATGCAAGATAAGTATGGCCAGTAAAAGGAAAACTAACTAACCTCAATCATGGCACTTTGATGCCGAATTTGGGAGGAGACCATCACATCAGCTCTGCATAAGCCAACCTCTACAGCACAGCTACTTATGCGTATTTCTGTGTTAGAACAGCTCGAAATAGACCCGCTATTACGAACTGTTCTGCCTTGAACTACACACCATTAGCAGTACTGTAGATAACAATTTTAAAGCTTGTATCGTAAATAATAGTGTTACGGATTTCGTTATACAGAGCTGAGGTTAACCATTTAATTGATGGCTGAAATCTTCGCTGATCTCCAGTTGGTTAAGTACCAACACTGCTTGGGTGCGGTTTTGCACATGCAGTTTACGAAAAATCGCGGTGGCATGTGCTTTGACTGTGGCTTCTGACACATTGAGCTGATAGGCAATTTGTTTATTCAACAAACCCTCAGCAAACATGGTTAAAATTTTATATTGTTGTTGGGTCAGGCTGGCGATTTGCTCAGCCACTTGTGATTTACTCGATGCGCCCGTGCCATCATCAAAACCAGAAGGTAACCAGATCTCACCGCTAAGCACTTGGCTGATGCCATGAAAAATACTATCAATATCCGTCGACTTAGGAATAAAGCCCGACGCTCCATACTCTATGGCTTGGCTTATGGTGTCTCGATCTTCATAGGCAGAGACAACGATAACCGGAATTTGTGGGTAATGCTGACGAACATGGATCAAGGTATTAAACCCATGGGCACCAGGAATATTCAGATCCAACAAGAGTAAATCGGCTTGATCATAGTTATCTAGTACTGCTTCCAACTGCTTAACCGTTTCCGCTTCAATAAAACGGGTTTGTGGCATCCTACTTTTAAGCGTTTCTAGCAAAGCCTGTCGGAACAATGGATGATCATCGGCAATGATCACGTTCTCTGGCAAAAACATTATTGTTATTCTCTTTTGTTTATTTGCTTTAAGTACCTTGAGTCATCCGTAACAAAGAGATATTGGCAAGGTACTAACCAATTCATTTTATAGTATTTTATTTATACTACACCCGTGATGCTTCATGGCGCAACATTTCATATGATTGTTCTAGATAAGTTATGCTTTTTATCTCCTAAACCATATCATTCAAATAAGTACAATACCTCTATCTCTAAGTAACAACTTATAAATCATCATCTCTTTTAAAGGCCATAAATAACAATTCTAAGTTTGAGGTACAAATATGGCATACGCCGCAGGCGCTCATAACACTATCGATGTTCCTTTCTATGATCGAACTATTCAAACACGCTCCTTTTCAACTTTAGGGCAACTTCGTGTAGGTCATAAATTCACTGTTGTTTTAAACCATCCGACTGGTTCAAAGTCATTCGAGGGGCAATTATCCATAGAAAATAACAAGCTAGAGTTAACAATCATCAAATTTTTAACTCAGAAAAACAAAAAAAATAAACAGCAACGTAACCAATTAGCCGTTGACTACTCAGCAACTCCACCATTAACCCAACAAGATATAAACGTTTTTTCTGTCAAATTTTGCACTGAAATCAACAAACGTACCCCAGAACTATTTTTATGCTGTAGAGATGGCAAAAAAGAGCGTCTAACCGAGCTAATAACAGCAGGAATAAATCTAAACCAAAAAGATGAACATGGTGTCACTCCGCTTTATTATGCCTACCAGAATAATCACCTAACGGTTATCGAATTACTTTTTCAACATGGAGCTAACCCTAATATAGTCGACCTTAAAGGCATTCCGGTTGTGTTTGATATGGCAGAAAACAAAAGTGCAGAACTCATGCGTTTATTTATCAGTCACCCCGTTACTTTAAAGCTCAACATCAAACACAATGCAGGCGATTGGACTCCTTTGCATTTTGCCGCCATGAATAACTCTCTAGAAATGTTCACGCTATTACTTGATACTAATAGAGTAGATAAGCGCGCCGTCACCAAAAGCCAACGCAACATTTGGCATATTGTGGCCGAACATAGAGACTGTTCGTTTTTGCAGGCACTCATTAACAGAAAGGTCGTTGGTGCCAACTCAATTACGACGGAAGGCTACACTCCGCTACACTTTGCTGCAGAAAACGGCGAATATAACGTATTTAAAAAGCTATTAACTATCCCTGGGGCCGCATTATTTCGTGTCACCAGTCAACTTCGTAGCCTCTGGCATTTCGTAGCCACAAGAGATCAGCATTGCTTTATACAATTACTAAACAACAATAAAACTCCCGGTTATGATTGGCGAGATATCAACGGATTCACGCCACTGTTATTGGCAGCAGCAAAAGGACACATAGACAATTTAAAGCTATTACAACAGATATCACCTACGTCGATAAGCCAGCAAACTCATGATAAACAAAACATTTGGCATCAAGTTGCTTGTCACCATGCTTGTGAGCATTTTGATGTTGTAAAATCAACGTATGACATTACTAGTGCCACCAGTAGAGATAAAAAAGGGTGGTTACCACTGCATTATGCTGCTCGATATGGTAGTCCTGAAATGTTTACTAAAATCCAGTCAATATCAGGGGACAACTGCCATGTATTAACAGAAGATCAAGAGGCCTTAATTCATCTTGCTGCTTGCCGCTCCCAAGTTTTTTTTGTAAAGCATTTACTTTCAAATGGAGTGGTGACTGAAATTAACGCTTTAACTAAAAAGGGATTTTCGCCCCTTCAACTTGCCGTTTTATACGGCTCTGTTGCAACCATCAATCACCTGCTACAACAAAAATCATTGAAAAAAGACATAAAAACCACCTCTACCGAGTTTACCGTGATTCACCTTGCTCAAAAAAGAGGACAATTGGAGATAATGGAATGCCTTTTGAGCGATCCAGAAATTAAATCCCTCATTGATGTTAGATGCGACGAACACGCCACAGCGCTTCATTGCTCTATTGCTTATAACCAAGTTGATATAGTGAAAACCTTAGTGGCCCACGGAGCAGACTTATTCTTAACGTTCAGCGGTGAGGACTCAGCTTTAACACTGGCGCGTGACTACCAAGCAACGGATTGCGAAACTTACCTAAAAACACTTGAAGCGTTAAAACCACCAAGACCGACATCAGGTCTGATTTATATCTAAACTTATTCTTCAAGTTAATGACATTTAACTGTTAGAAGTGAGCAATATGTGAAACCCTAACCCTACCCATGATTGACATTAGGTAGTGGCTTCTAGATGTCTATATTAAGAGCGAATCCTCTTCGAGGTATTTTTAAACCTGGCGGCTATGAGCAAAGAGATCCACCTTCTCGGATTCAAGAATTGTGTGAATGGTACGACACACAGCACCCAGCTATCGTCAAAAGTTTACTGGCACAGCTATTAAATCAAAAGCTCCCGATCATGAAACTCAAAGCTTGGAGAGAATTATTAGACTACGCCTTAAACCCTATGGATCTAAATTTAGTCATTACTCAACAATCTCATTTAGTCGCCGTATTCAGAGGAGATAAGAACATTGAAATCACCCTCTGTGATGGTTTGATTGAAGAATATAAAAGTTGCCAAGAGAAGGTTGAGATTGATATAGCAAAGTCGACCGAAGAAGATACACTCAGACAGTTTTCTCAAGATGTCGTTAGAAGCGACCTCAAATTCATCGATAGAAAAGAGCATCAGGAATTTACCAGTTCTGATGGCATTGCAGCAGAAAGAAAATGCGACTATGGAGTAACATTTTTTTCCTCAGCCTCTGATAAACCGTTACTTTACCGTTTTAGCTATCAGTTTTTTTCAGCATCTCTAGTGAAGCAATTTATAAAACGCTGCCCACAATGTATGAACTACAACTATAAGGCTAGCTTTGTTTTTGAACGTATAAATACCAATCAATTTTTGATGACTTGTATTGTAAAAGGAAGCTTTGACAAAAAAAAATCGGATAATTGCATCGCATCACTTACTGATTCAAAGTACGTAAAGTCAATACAGATCACGGCATCAGTTATGGTCATTGGAAGCCAATTTACTTGTGTATTATTCGACAGAGATCTCAGTTACTTTAATCAAACGGAGTTGCAAGAATTAGAAGGTAGTGGAATGTCACTTGAGAAGGTGAATAATACAAACTCAGCTTTGACTACAACACGCTCCCGTTTTGACTGCCTTATTAGTTAACTCTATCGCTCGTTAAAGGCTCTATAGGTTTGTCGAAGTAATTCACTCACTTGTGATTTCAGTTCTTCTGACGGTAAGGCTTTTAATAAGGCCTCTACTTTATCCTTATGATCAGACTCCACATCATAATCACTTTGTTTCGCCTCCAGCTGCTTTAACCAAGTGGTATGCAAAGGGAATCCCATATTCAATTGTGGATGACTCAGTTTGTATTGCGGCCCCACACTTAAATTATCGGCATCAAACACCCAGAATTCGGTATTGGCTGACCACAACTCACTCTCTCCCGTTGAGCAATAATTGTCGGAAAAAATAGCGCAACACACTAAATAACCACCCTTAATTTCATTCTTATTGGCATCAACTTTGGGCACGTAAGTCGGTGAAGTTACTAAAAACCCATCAGGGCATGCATAATGATCGGTCACCGTTAATAATGAGGTTGGTTTTACTCCCGTGTCTAACCACTGGCTTAACGCTTTTGTATCAACACTAATTTTATTGACCATGGCAGGCACCTCATTGGCAATCATCTCCAACATTGCTTCTTTAGATTGACGGCGATAAGGATAACTGCCATACAGATCATCCATGATACTGGGTAACGTGTTATTCCATAATGGAGCACCAAGCCAATAGATATGCTCGAATTGTTTTACGGGATAGCTATCACGGTAAGCGTATAAGCCAAGTACTGGTGTGTATTGTTTAGAGGCATCCAGTGATAAATCAACTTTTTCCGCGGTTTGAGCATCAGTATCGACCACAATCACCGCAGGACTATTAATATCCATGCCAGCAATCAGCATCCCAGATTCTGCTTTCATAGGCTCATTAGAATACATAGAACGGTCAACTGAATGGATAAACTCTGCGGGATCTGAGGCATAAGCCATTCCAGCATGAATAACCAGATTGCAAACACTAGACTGTTGATAATCCACCATAAAGTGAACCATTTCGCCTTCAACCGTGATTTTTTTAGCCACAACTGATGAGCTATTTATCTTTTGAAACTGATCACGGCTAATCACATACAAGTGAGTGTCAGGTGACTGCGGGTAGGTAAAAACCACTCTCACTGCTTGTTTAAATTTAGCGATGCATTCTGCGACAAATCTAGGTTCATGCTGAGCCTTAAAATCGTCTGAAAACGGTGAATAATCCTCAGTAAAAAATTGACTGGGCAAGGCATCAAGTAAGGATATTTTAAATGCGGTGTCGGCAAATAATACATGATGTTCAGTTATGCCCATCATATGAGTGCTTTGCTGGATCACAATTGGTCGACCATTTTCATCCATCACATCAAAGCTATCAACACCAAGACTGTTTCCATTCCAACGGTGCAGCTTAACCCGGTTATATCCATCCAAATGAAACGCATCTAAAAGCCCCAATAATTTCTCAAATGCCGTCATAAACAACTCCATCACCGGATAATGCTTATGATCAATAACCTCTGAAGCCCTTTCCTTAAAATTGTTTTTAACTTTATCTTTCATAAAGTTATCGAAAGACACTTGGGTATTAGTGACAAACAACTCACCCGTTATCGGATCAAATGCAGGGTGAGCTGTCGACATCAACATGCTAAAAGGCATTAAGTTCAGTGGATATTTATCTAACAGTGGCGTCCAATCACTATTTTTCCCCACAGGGGAAATCAGCTTGAGCGATACAGGGTCAACCTCAAACGGACGCATAACATCGTTGGTGATCAAGAGTCTTTCCGTGTCAGAGTCAGGAAACCTAAGAGGAACAAACGCCGTTGATGCTTGCTTTAACATACCCAAAATAGGTGAAACACGACCCAACCCTAGATTTGCCCATGGGAGTAGTTTTGAATAACAGGCTTTATCTTCAAAACTGATTTTATCCGCAAGATAGCTTGGTGTGGCGGCCAAACGAGTCGTTAAACTTACATTGCTCAAGCCAAAATCCACACGATAAATCATGCCGTCGCCATTAAATAACGCAGTGCCACCATCTTCACAAGGTAACACCACCTTATCATCTTCTTCGGTAGTGGCTGATGAAACCGCTCCCACCGCAGAAACAATAAATACCGAACCGATTAAATCATCGGGGAGTGACGCTGGCGCACCTGCAGCATCAACAATCGATAACTCTAATGCTTGGTGAGCATCATTTTGACCGTAAAATTCTCGGCGACTACAAGACATAATCGCTTTAGGGAAACTGGATTCCATAGTTGAACCTGCAAGTTAATGAGTCGTTAGAGGAACAAGCTCAAGCAAGGTAAATTGGGGAAACAATCGCAACGGTTTGGCAATAAAAGAGGGGGGTTGGCTAATGTTTTCTTTAAGTAGATTTTTGGCGACTACAGGCTTTATCACCACTCCAGCACTCAGTAATACTCCGCTGGTTGTTAAGAACTGTCTTCGAGTCCACCCCATAATACGACCTATTTTTCTTAAATGACGTTGGCAGCATATACCGACACTGAAAGAAATGAAGAAGCAAATTGAAATATCTTATGCTCGTTTTTTACGCTTTTTTACCAAAATACGATCCACATCAAACACTGAGACATTTTTGTCTCATACAATACAACCATGAATCATCAATAGGACTGGTAAGTGAATCCTAAGCAATCTGTCAGAGCCAAGCTGATTGAAACAGGCACTTCGTTGTTAGCCGTTAATCCTGGCGCTAGCCTTAGCGAAATTGCCAAACAGGCCGGAGTAGGGCGAGCATCATTACATCGCCACTTTTCCAGTAAAGAAGCACTGGTCTCGGAATTAAGTATTGAAGCCATTCGTCAGTTTAAAACAGCGCTTAATGCCGCGGTAAGCAGCTCAGAGATCTGCATTGAACAATTATCTAAGCTGATTGAGCTGCTGGTACCTCACGGTGATTGTGTTCATTTCATTCTGTATGAATGGAAGAGCTTTGAACACCAAGACACCATGACGGAATACTTATCATTGGAACGCGAGATTTTAGAACTGATTGAATCTTGCAAACAACAAGGCTCTATCGATATCACAATGAGCAGCCGCTGGATTTACTATTTGATTGATTCAACCGTTTATACCGCTTGGTATGCGATACAAGATGGAACACTCGCCGCCAGAGAAGCTCCGACAGTGGCTTCAAACAATGTACTTAATGGGCTAAAGAGGTAGCATTATGAATATCCTGATCATCAAAGCATCAGCCGAATCTGATTTTAAAGACTACAAAAAGTATATGTCTTCACCACCACAAGGCATTTTCTCTTTAGCGGCGGCGACACCCAATGCACATTCATTTGAAATCATTGATGAAACCAATGGCGATAAGCTCACCTCAAAGCTGATTAAGAATGCCGATTTGGCGGTGATCACCGCTTCAACGCCCGACATTACTCACGCTTATCAATTAGCTCAAAAATTAAAAGATAACGGCTTGATGGTGGTATTGTCAGGGCTTCATGTCACCTTTTTACCCAGCGAAGCGGCCTATTATGCGGATTCAGTGATCATTGGTGAGGCCGAGTTGGTGTGGAAAACCTTACTTAACGATGCCGCTAACGGTCAGTTACAGCCATCGTATAAAAGCAATGATCAAGTAGATATTAGCCAGCTAAATCCATGGCCTAATAATGCTGAGCTTAAAAAACGTTATGGCACATGGGGCGTATTAGTAGGTCGTGGCTGCAAAAACAGTTGCAGCTATTGTACGGTAAGACCGTTTTTCAAACGTGAAGTGTTTCGCCCTGTGGCTGATGTAATTGATGAAATCCGTGCTTCAGGTAAACAGTACCTTGAACTACACGCTGATAACTTGTGCTCCGATCCTGATTATGCACTTGAACTGTTCACCGAGCTTAAAAAGCTGAACGTTCAATGGGCAGGAGAAGCCACCTTAGACTTTGCTGAAAATGAAGCGTTAGTGGAAGCCGCAGCACAATCAGGGCTAACTTACCTACTTGTTGGGCTAGAAACGTGCTCACAACCTGCATTAAAAATGGCAGGCAAAGGCTTCATCAAACCAAGTCGAGCTAAAGAGCTTATTGCACGACTCCACCAGCACAATATCGTGGTAGACAGTTGCATGTTGTTTGGCTTTGACGAGCATGAAAAAGATATCTTTGATGAAACTATCGCCTTTGTGGATGATGTAAAATTGGATGTGATCCATCCGAACTTTATCACGCCATTTCCGGGCACCAAATTTTACAATCAACTATTAAGAGAAGAACGTTTACTCAGTAACGATTGGGCGGATTATGATTGCTCACATGTGGTGTTTGAACCTAAACACATGACCCCACAAGAGCTTGAAGATGGTGTGATAAAAGTAAGAGACACTCTTTACAGTGCAGGACGCAGAATAAAACGCTTTGCCCGAGTGACCTCGATGCAAGGCTTGTATATGTCTTCAATGACCACTTAACCCTATCGCACTCTAATGAGCCAAAGGACACCTCTTTTGGCTCATTAACTACAAACACTTTCAATGAAATCGCATCCAAATGAAATGAAGAAAGTGTAATTTTCAATCAAACCTCATCAGTGATAACTCAAAATTATGTTGTAATATCTACAATCAACTATCACACCTACAACTTAATCCAATTTACCCAAATTCGGTTTTACAAAGGCATTAAAATACGCCCACTTCGCTGAGTTATATTGTAAATTCTGCCCATACAAGGTTAATGAGTTAAATTCAAAGCTATCAGCCCCAGAGGCGAATAGTTGTTTTTTCCGTACACTATTACGCTAATTAATATTAAACTAAGGCTTATAAGAGTGACCTAGCAAGGAACCCTGCTTTATGGCAACTGTGAATGAGATGATCAAACATGCTGAGCTTAAGTGTAAAAAAAGCAATGCAAAACTTACCACCAAAAGAAAGCAGGTACTCACTGGTATTATTTCGTCAAACAAAGCCATATCAGCATACGAATTAGCGGATTTTTGTAATCAAACTTTTGATGACAAATTCCCGATAATGACCATTTATCGGATCTTAGAGTTTTTAGAAAACGAATCATTGGTGCATAAGATGCAAACCAGCAATAAATTTGTTGCCTGCGCCCATATTTCCTGTGATCACGAGCATTTAGTACCACAATTCTTAATTTGCCATGAGTGCCAGAAAGTACAGGAAATTCATATTAATAAAGACATTGTTTCTGAATTGAATAAGAATGTAGAAGAAACTGGGTTTAGCATGGTCAGCCCACAGCTTGAAATTAACTGCTTATGCAGTGATTGTAAGGCACGGCATTAAACCTAAAAACATCCGTTAGACGCATATAAAATTAATATCTATTTGAGTTAGCCATAATTTTAATTGCTTTATTCCATCATTGAAAGCTTAGATAACCCCTGCTGCAAAAACTCAATCAGCAGTTTGATCTTGTAAGACAACTGCCTATTATGAGGATAGAGTGCCCAAATCCCTTCTTTTTCATCTCGATAACGCGGTAAAACTTCCACCAGCTGTCCACGCTCTAACGCCGATTGCACATAGTAATCAGGCAACTGCACTAAACCTAATCCTTTTAAGGCACTGTCATACAAAACTTGACCAGAATTACAACTCATTCGCCCCTTAATTTGAATGGTTCTTGGTTTTTTCGCCTCTATAAAACGCCAGTAGGGTAAAGTGCCCACTAAACATTGGTGCTGACTCAGCTCCGATAAGGTATGTGGCTCACCATGTTTTTCAATATAATTTGGGCTGGCGCACACATATAACTGACGATGACTGAGCTTTCTCGCCATCATGCTCGAGTCGTCCAGTTGACCTAAACGAATTGCCACATCAATATGTTGCTCGATCAAATCTAATTGCCGGTTGGATAGAATAAGCTCAACGTCTAGTTGAGGATGCAGTAATAAAAAATCATTAATTAACGGGCCAATAAAGCGTTCACCATAAGTAGTGGGCGCGGTGATTCGGATCAGCCCCTTGGCTTGTTGCTGCATTTGCGTAACCGCTAATTCAGCTTGTTCAAGCCCTTCTAACAGCGGTTTACAGCTTTGATAGTAAAGCTTGCCAGCATCAGTTAATGCCACTTTTCTAGTGGTGCGATGCAATAGTTTTACGCCTATTGCCGTTTCCAGTGCTGCAACATTACGGCTAACTTTCACTACCGACATTCCTAGTCTTGCTGCGGCCGCAGTAAAGCTTTGAGTATCGGCAACACAAACGAATTCATTCACCCCTTGCCACTGTGCCATCTCTATTTCCTCTATCCAATACAGTTCAGCGATTATTACATAGGTGAAATAATCATTTTCAAAAATGAGGGATTATTTTAAAGATTGATAGCTGTACACTTTTTGCCAATTAATCCCGCTTTGGCAACCAAGGCAAATGTAGGAGTCCATCATGGCGTTGAACCTAGAACCAAATCAAACTTCAATAAAATCAAAAGCTGCTGTAGCTTGGGCGGCTGGCGAACCACTGAAAATGGAAGAAATTGACGTTGAGCTTCCAAAAGCAGGAGAAGTGTTAGTGCGTATCGTAGCCACTGGCGTGTGTCACACGGATGCGTTTACGCTATCGGGAGAAGATCCTGAAGGCATTTTTCCAGCAGTACTTGGCCATGAAGGTGGCGGTATTGTGGAAATGGTGGGAGAAGGCGTCACCTCGGTTGAAGTGGGCGATCATGTCATTCCGCTATACACAGCAGAGTGTGGAGAATGTAAATTTTGCACCTCAGGCAAGACCAACCTATGCCAAGCGGTACGTGAAACCCAAGGTAAAGGCCTAATGCCAGATGGTACCAGTCGTTTCTCAAAAGATGGCCAACCTATCTATCACTATATGGGTTGTTCAACCTTCTCTGAATATACGGTTCTGCCTGAAATTTCGTTAGCTAAAGTGAATAAAGCCGCACCATTAGAAGAAGTGTGTCTTTTAGGTTGCGGCGTTACCACGGGTATGGGAGCAGTACTCAACACAGCAAAAGTAGAGCAGGGTGATACCGTTGCCATTTTCGGCTTAGGTGGCATTGGGTTATCCGCCATCATAGGGGCAAAAATGGCAGGAGCCAGCCGCATTATTGGTATCGACATTAACGACAGCAAATTCGAGCTGGCTAAACAACTTGGAGCAACCGACACCATCAACCCAACTGAATACGACAAACCGATTCAGGACGTTATCGTTGAAATGACCGATGGCGGTGTGGATTACTCGTTTGAATGTATTGGTAATGTCAATGTGATGCGTCAAGCGTTAGAGTGTTGCCACAAAGGTTGGGGGGAGTCGGTGATCATTGGTGTGGCTGGCGCAGGGCAAGAGATCTCAACCCGTCCATTCCAGCTCGTCACAGGTCGTGTTTGGAAAGGCTCAGCCTTTGGCGGCGTAAAAGGTCGCTCACAGCTGCCACAAATTGTCGAACAATACTTAGCAGGTGAATTTGGTCTGCAAGAGTTTATCACCCACACCATGGGACTGAGTGACGTAAACCACGCCTTTGATTTGATGCACGAAGGGAAAAGTATTCGCACTGTGATCCACATGGACAAGGCATAATCATGACGATAGAACTGATCAGCCAAACTAAAGTTGCTGGAGGTTGGCATAAACAATACCACCATGCTTCCAAAGCAGTAAATTGTAATATGCGATTTGCAATTTTTTTACCGCCAAATGCTAATCACGAGTCTCCTGTTCCTGTGTTGTATTGGTTATCAGGCCTTACCTGCACTGATGAAAACTTTATGCAAAAAGCGGGAGCCTTTCGAGCGGCAGCGGAACTAGGTATTGCTATTGTCGCCCCAGACACCAGCCCTCGTGGTGAAGATGTCGCCAATGATGATGGTTATGATCTTGGTCAAGGCGCAGGGTTCTATCTTAATGCTACTCAAGCACCATGGTCTAAGCACTATCAGATGTACGGTTATATTGTGAGTGAACTGCCACAATTAATTGAAGCCAATTTTCCGGTCACCAAAATTAAATCCGTCAGTGGCCACAGCATGGGCGGACATGGAGCCTTAACCATTGGGCTTAAAAACCCTAATCACTATCGTTCGATTTCAGCGTTCAGTCCTATCAGTAATCCAACGCGGTGTCCTTGGGGGCATAAAGCCTTTAGTGCGTATTTGGGTGAGGATAAACAAACATGGCAGGACTATGATGCGTGTGAATTGTTAAAACAACGTCGTTCAACATTACCTATATTGGTGGATCAAGGTGATGCCGATGATTTTTTAATCGAGCAGCTAAAGCCTGAACATCTAGTTGCAGCGGCCAAAGTTCACGATTCAAAATTAGAGCTAAGAATGCAGCAAGGATACGACCATAGCTATTTCTTTATCTCTAGTTTTATTGACGATCATTTGAAGTTTCATGCTGCGCATTTGTTAGCATAAAAAGTAAAAGGCTTTCTTACTCAAGAAAGCCTTTTTTATTGAATCGAAACACGAAAGATCAACATACCCTAAGCAGGCTCACCACCGTTTTTGTTCTTGTTTATCATTTTGCCTGTTATCGCCCAGATAAGTACTGCACTCCACGCAATCACTGAAAAACCAGCGGGAACACAAGCCAACAAAATTAATTTAAAGTGCTTACGATTAAATACTAACGCTAACATAGCAGGTAAAAACCAAAGCACGATTACTGACACTATAACCACTGCAATCAAAGCATGGTTGTCGCTATTAAATATTTCATTGATAAATTCCATTTTTAATCCTTATTGGAAAAGTGTTGCTGTTTGTAATAACACATGGCTTGGTGAAGGTGCTCAGTGATCCCTGATTGATAATGTTCGTAGACTTCAATCGTCACCTTATCGTTTTTCAACAAATCAATGACATGTTGATACAACTTAGAATCAAGCCCCTTAAAGGCATCACCCATTGTTTTTTTAAACATGCGCTCACTACTATGAAAGTGCTGTTTCACAAGGTGCTGCACCTCAGCAGAGTCAACTGGCTTATCCATCACCAAACGATAATCTTTAATCCATTGTTCGACTTCTTGATATAAATCCAGATTTTCTGCTTTAGACAGCTTGCTCAGCTTTTGATACATGAGTGACATTTTTTCCTCACCCACGGTCTCATGCATCATTTCCTTCCAACGTTCTGTTTTCTCTTTGGGTAGTCCTGAAAAATAAATATCGAAGTTTTCTCGCCCTTCTAATACAGCAAGGGTATCGTTTAAGCTGCTGAGCATAGATTGGCTCTCTAAGATCCGTTTTTGAAGCAGGTCTTGCTGCTGTTTTAATACCGAGATCAGTTGATAATTTTCAGCCGAAAGAACATTAGTAATATCAACTAGGCTAAAGCCCAGCTCACGATAAATGAGAATTTGTTGAAGTTTGGCAAGGTCGTGTTGTGTATATTCACGGTAGCCATTAATGCTGTTGCGCTTGGCTTGTAACAAACCTATCTCATCATAATGATGCAAGGTTCTGACACTCACTCCCGCCAGCTTACTCAATTGGCTGACACTATAAACCGATCCCTTATTCAACACATTTAACTCATTTTGTTCCTTAATGAGCTATATCATCGGCTATCACGTAGGGGGAGAGTCAAGGGAAAAATAGAAAAAAGCAGTCAGCTCGTTTTGAATTATTTATTTTTAGATATGAACAACAAACGTTCAAGACTAGCAATCGCTGTAACAGTCATCGCAGCCATCACATAAATTAAAACAAAATAAACAACGAATGATTTCTTTCAAGCTACAGCCTGTTGAGGCTTTTTTATCATCACTACTTGTTAGAGAATATGATTTATAATTGTTTCGAAATAATGCTGTAGTACTTGTATCGTGTCCTTCTTCGGATTTCAATGCAGAGTACGCTCCACCTCCGACAGCACTCGCCATTCCCATCGCCATAAACATTCCTATAGGATTGATATCGTTATCCAATATATACCTATTTATCCTGTAAAAAGCATTAACTCGTCATTAATGTTTTTCCACGCTTACGCAGAGGTTCATGATCAAAAAAGGAAGCCATGAAGCTTCCTTTTTCATCATTTGACCCAATATTGAGTGTTATTCCACCGTAACTGACTTTGCCAAATTACGTGGCTGATCCACATCGGTACCTTTAATAAGAGCGACATGGTAAGACAGTAACTGCAATGGAATGGTATAAATCAGTGGCGCCATAAATTCATCACAATGAGGCACAGGGATCACTTTCATTGTGTCATCTGATTCAAACTTAGCGTCTTTATCGGCAAACACATACATCAAGCCACCACGAGCACGCACTTCTTCAACGTTTGAGTGCAACTTCTCAAGCAGTTCGTTGTTCGGTGCCACCACAATCACTGGCATATCCGCATCAATCAGTGCCAGTGGACCGTGTTTTAGCTCACCGGAAGCATAGGCTTCGGCGTGAATATACGAGATCTCTTTAAGCTTCAGCGCGCCTTCCATCGCAATTGGGTATTGGTCGCCACGCCCAAGGAACAATGAGTGATGCTTATCAGCAAAGTCTTCAGCAAGTTGTGCAATGCTGCCATCTAAACTTAAGGCTTGCTCAACTTTAGCTGGCAGAGACAATAAGCTTTGGCTGATAGCCGCTTGCATACTGTCACTCATGCCATTATGGCGACCAATGGCTGCGGTTAGCATCATCAATCCCGCTAACTGAACCGTAAAGGCTTTGGTTGAAGCAACGCCAATCTCTGCGCCGGCTTTCATCATGTAAGCCATATCCGATTCACGCACGAGTGATGAGCCCGGAGCATTACAAATGGTTAACGTTGAGGTGTAACCCATTTCTTTCGCTAAACGGAGTGCAGCAAGCGTATCGGCGGTTTCACCTGATTGAGAAATAGTGACCAGCAAGCTATTTGGGAATAGATGCGATTTACGGTAACGGAACTCAGACGCAATCTCGACATTACAAGATACACCAGCCCAGTCTTCTAACCAGTAACGTGCCGCCATTCCTGCATGATAACTGGTACCACACGCGATGATTTGTACATGTTTCACGTCTTTTAGAAGCTCAGCGGCATTGTCACCAAAAGCGCTATCTAACACTTTCTGGTTAGCAATACGACCTTCAATGGTACGCGCTAAGGCTTGTGGCTGCTCATAAATCTCTTTAAGCATATAGTGACGGTATTCACCTTTATCACCGGCATCATGGGTCACTTCAGATTCTTTAGCTTCACGCTCAACCGCGTTACCGTCAACATCAAAAATACGGACTTCTTGGCGGGTGATTTCAGCTACGTCACCTTCTTCTAAAAAGGCAAAGGTACGAGTAACAGGAAGAAGTGCTAATTGATCAGAAGCAACAAAGTGCTCACCTAAACCATAACCAATCACCAACGGGCTACCACTGCGCGCTACCACCATACGATTGGCATCACGACGGTCAATCACAACCGTACCATAAGCGCCTTCGAGTTGTTTTACGCTGGATTGCACAGCAGCCAGCAAGCTGTCATGGCTTTTCAATTCGTGATGAACAAGGTGACAAATCACTTCAGTATCGGTATCCGATAAAAACTCATAGCCAAGGCTTCTGAGCTTTTCACGTAATTCATTGTGATTTTCGATAATGCCGTTATGCACAACCGCAATATCATCATTAGAAATATGAGGATGAGCGTTACGTTCACTCGGCTCCCCATGCGTCGCCCAACGAGTATGAGCAATACCAGTGCCACCCGTTACTGGAGCTTCATTAAGCGCATCAGCCAATTCTTGCACTTTCCCTAAGCGACGAGTGCGTGACAAAGAGTCGCCGTCAATAACCGCAACGCCGGCTGAGTCATAGCCACGGTATTCTAAGCGGCGAAGTCCTTCCACCAAAATGTCTGCGACATCACGTTGTGCAACAGCACCTACGATTCCACACATATGTTTTACCTTTATTATTTCTGAGCAGATGCAACCAAAACTTGCACCCCTTGAGATTGAATTTGTTCGATTGTTTCTTGAGTTATGCCATCATCTGTCACCAAAATATCAATGATGCTCCATGACAGCTCAACGTTAGGTATACGGCGACCTAATTTGTTTGATTCCATCACCACCACCACTTGACGAGCCATTTCTGCCATCACATTACTGAGGCCTGTCAGTTCATTAAAAGTGGTAGTGCCTCGTGCTAAATCTACGCCATCAGCCCCAATAAAAAGCTGATCAAAGTCGTAAGAACGCAATACTTGCTCGGCGATTTGCCCTTGGAATGAACCAGAATGAGGGTCCCAAGTTCCACCGGTCATCAATAATGTCGGCTCGTTTTCTAACTCATGGATAGCATTGGCCAGCTTGAGTGAATTGGTCATCACCACCAGCCCAGTTTTATCATTTAGGTTAGGGATCATGCCAATAGTGGTGCTGCCACTATCAATAATGATGCGTTGATGATCGCGAATAAGCTCAGCTGCTTTAGTGGCAATGGCTTGCTTGGTTTCAGAAGTCATTTGAGTACTGACCAGCTCAGAGGGTAGGGCAATCGCACCGCCATAACGGCGCAGCAATAAACCGTTTTTTTCTAATTCAGCGAGATCTTTACGAATGGTAACTTCTGATGTCGAAAATTGTTTAGCTAAGGTTTCAACTTGAACTTCACCTTGTTCATTGATCAGGCTAACAATGGTATGGCGACGTTGTTGAGTGTTGCGTCTATTCACAGATGAAACCAATAACTTACGAAACGAAAGATAATTATACTATCAAAGACCAAAAAAGCGACTTTTTTTAATAAAACAGCAATAAAGTTTCGTTTCAAAAGTTAAGGGGGTAGGAAGAAACACACGTTATCGAGGAGGGGAGCGATGCATCAGTGCATCGCTATTCCAATAAAGAAGCGGTTATCGACCCGCTCTATGTATACCAATTGAGGAGCTTCTTGACCTGAAGTAGGGTTTACTGATTCATACTCTAGCCAGCCTCTGCCGTTGTTTCTGGCTATTTTTACCATTTCCCGCACCATGTATATCCTATTAGGATCTCGAAGCTTCCAGCCATTAACCCCATTAAGTTGAGCTATCGGATGAGCAAGAAAATTTCCTCGGTAATCAATGGCAAACATATGATAGTGAGGATCTGAGAATTTTTTGGCTTTTAACGCTTGAAAATACGCTTCTTTACCATTGTTTTTTATAAAGGCCTTAGCTCGCTTTATCTTTTGTTTCGCAAAGTGCCAAGAGTGAACAAAGCCCTGTGGATTGTCTGTTTCTATTGATAGTACTGGAGCACTTAATATTAAGGTTAGCGTAACCGCCATCAACATCGTTGACCATTTTTTCATCTAACATCCTTATACGACTTAATCTATAGATGTTCAGAAAGTATAGTTAACTCTAGATATTGTGCTATGGGATTCAGAGTTAGAGATATAGATAAATTATCACTTATTTCTATACTACATTTAGTAGTGAATTCGACTAACTGGAACTCAATTTAACCTATGGAAGGCAAAGTTAACGCTTCTTCTCCACCAAGTTCAACGCTATCTGAATGGAAAGTCTTATCAACTGATAGTTCTAATAAAAACATCTCAGTCGAAATAGGTCTCAAAAGTGGTGAAACAAGAACCTACCAGTTGAAAGCAACTGATATTTCTGCTTTTTTTAGTGATTATATAGATCAAATTGAAGAACAAGCATTTAAGGGTTTCTGTAGCAGCGTAAAAAGTACTCCAGCATTGTATTCTTTAAAGCCTAATGAGAACTCAAATCCTTACCTAAATGGCTTGGTATTTCATGAACAAAAGTTGTATCAATCAATTTTAAAAGCACAGCAACAAAAACTTCCCACAGACAGTAACATTGACACAGAGCAAATAAAACAAACCGCTCAAAAGTTAGCATTAATTACTTTATTAGCTGAGTACATAGGTTTGCAACACCCTAACCAAAAACAACAAATTCAAGCTCTGGCTAATGGACTAAACACATTAGCTCACTTAGACATTCCCAGTAATCTTCCCGGACTTTATCAACTTAGTAATAAACTCGATTTGGTATTAATGGTTGCTGAGTATGGAGAAACCCAGGTTTATAAGGTGCTGGGCGATAGCGCTGAGTGCAAATTTTTCAATATTGCTCGCCTGTTTATGAAAGAGCATTTGAATTTGTTCCATCCATACGGAGAAGATCATGCCTATGAATTATACGATTGCTTTGCAGGTACGTTTGTATGTGCAACAGATGTGGGGGCAGGTAGGGGGTTACAACAAGTATCTCTGCAAAAAGTAGGAATGGATAACGTTCTCGCCTGTGATATAGCCCCGTGTCATCTGCCATGGCCAGATGCTCACGTTGAGCAAGCTACGGTAGCAGCACAATTAGAGCAGCATGATACTACTGATCGTCTCTACCTTTGCAGTCAACCTGAACCCGATATGCTTCAAGAGTTCATAGAGTCCAAAAAATCTTTCTTTGTTTATTTTTCAGGAAATTGCCAAATTTATGCTAAACGTGATGGTCAAAACATTCATGCTAGGTTGCTGAAATTTAGGCATTATCCGATTCATCACCCTTTTTCAGCGCCCTGCTTAGTAGGGTTCAACATGACTGAGGGTGATTTTGCTTTAAAATTAAGCGAACTACCACCTAAATATGTACTGCCCGCCGATGCAGAAATGCCGTCAACAAAACTTATTGGGGAGTGGTATAAAACTCCACAAAACTAGTTAACAACCTGTTTTATGTAAACCATTTCATTGTCGATTTATTCATAACGTAATATTATTGAAGGGCGCGTGCTGGCGACTTTATAAGCAATACTAGCAACGGTTATCCAAGTGACCGACGTCACCAACAGCACCGCAAATCCATAAGCTAAGATAGATTGCGTTACGCTCATTAAAGTTACTCAGCCAATCGTCCACCAGTAAGTCAGTCAGTGGGAAACGCATTAGTATTAAGCTTAAGCAAAACTGGCAATATCAGGTCATCGTTGATATCACCGACTCAGTACAAGGCGTTTAACCAGAAGTGGTAGATATGATGTTTGTGCCCTTTTTTACCACCAAACCACAAGGCTCTGGGATAGGGCTGAGCTTATCGCGCCACATTATGATCCAACATGGCGGCGATTTAGGTTATATCAACAATACCGATAAAGACGCATGTTTTAGATTGACCTTTGGTTAACGCCCAAGCATTTAATAAAGAGGTTAGTTACTTTTCTTCGATGTGTTTCGTTAATTCAGCTTGCACACTGTCTTTATCGTGGTTTTTATCTTTATCTAAGGGGGTAACGGCTTTATGACCGGTAATGTCTTCGGCAATATGCAGCCAATCAGGGTGCCAATAATAATGGCTTCCTCCGATGCTTTGCCAATTATGTACACCACTTTCAATTTCACCGTTATACACAATATTAAATTTAGACTTGGTCATATTCGATTCGATCTCCAGAGTTAACGTTCTCACAAAGTAAATAAACACTGGAAGATAAAATGTGAACGCGCTCAAAATTCAATCAAAAAAGGTTTGTTCCAACGTATTTATTTTAAATTAATTTTTGTTCATATAGTGCTGTCTCAAAATTGATATCTTGTTCGTATTCCACTCAACAACATTAACCTGTAACCATCTGTTTTAATTAAGCTACTATTTTTACCTACCTGATAATTTCAAGCGGTTTCAATCCATTAGGGATATAACTTATTGTCAATTGTCATTAAGTATTTCTTATCCCTCAAATTAATCTTCCAAACATAGGCTTCAACGATATTCATTACTCTAAGCTAGGAGGTATCATGGCTGCACTAGACCCCGCAGGAACAACAACGCCCACAAGAACATCTCCCCAATTCCCGTTAGCTACGGAACCAACCATAGAAGAAACACGCGCGACACCAGCAACAGATGAATTTGCTGCCCAGAGAGCGGATTCTCCACAGAATTTAGAAGACTTTCACCGTGAACCGTATAATGCTAACGGTACGATTGATTGGACCCAAGCGCCGAACTTCTCAGCGTACCCTCCTGAAGTGCAAAATTTTATAAGGGCACACCCTTGTACTAAAACCTATATCGAAGAGGATCTAAAGCTGTATTCATCTGTAGAAATTTGGGATCGAGCCTTTGCCAAAGCCCCTGATAATATAGCCATTCGCACCGAGAATAGGTCTGCAACCTATAAACAGCTTGAGCAGCAAACCTCAGCTTTCGGTGGTAAGTTACAAGAACTAGAAGACGGCCATTTTAAACAGGGAGATAGAGTACTTTTAGCGCTTCCCTCTAGTATCGAGTCTTTAGTGTGTAAAGTCGGAGCCCAACGAGCAGGCTTCGTCCCCGCACTTCCTGTAATGTCCATGACTCCGCAAGCCTATAAAGAACAACTCAAAGGGTTTATGCGAAGCACGTTTCCCAAAGTGATTATGGTGCCTGACACCCCAGAGTTGAAAAAAGCCGCAGAGGAGGCACTAAGAGATATTCAACAAGAATATAAAAATCATACACTTGATATGACTGAAACTCGCAAGCTAAATTTCAATCCTTTTGATGTACAATTTATTTTTGTTGAAATGGGCGATAAAGAACCTGCACACTATGGTTTAACTCAAACATTATTGAATACAGTCAATACGACTAAGTGCCACTCTTATAAAAAATTCCTAGCCTCAAACGTCAAAGTCAAACCAGTTCAAACGACTGTAGCCACCTTAGATACACCGTCAGAAATTCTATATACCAGTGGTACAACGGGCCCTTCAGGAAAACCCGTTGTTTACACTCACAGAAATTGTGTGACTAATGCTCACCAGTTTAATGTTCACATGACAAGAACTTATGGCTCAATCTTCAATCACACCACGCCACCTACGATATTTTTTGGCTTACCAACGGCACATGCATATGGGAATTTGATCGTAACCCTAGCCGGTCCTTTATTTCATGCCGATACAACCATTCTTAGTGACCCAACCTCTGCTAAGGAATTAAAAGCGACTATTGGCTCTCATCGCTACGACGTCTGTTTCAGTACCGATAAACAATTAGAAGGAATAGGCCAAGGCTTTAGGAGTTTTATTGTCCCTACGTATCAAGGAAAAGAGTCTCTTGTTATCGCCGGCGGTTCGTCAACCAAAGACAGTACAATTGCATTAATTAAAGAAATATTTGGTGATCAGTGTACCTTTTTTACCGGATATGGAATGACGGAGCATACCGTACTTTCTGCAGTGCAAGACCCTATCACTGGAAGGTACTATATGGTTTATGGCGATCATCAAGGTGTTGCTTTGATTGGTGAAACATTAGAGGACGGTTTTGATCCTCGTACCGCTTTTGTTTCTAAGATTCCTCAAAATGAAACTGCCGAGGGTATTATGTATGTTACCGGTAACACGGCCACAGAATACCTCAATAACCGAGAAGAAACCGCTAAAACATTTATTAAAGATATTGATGGGCGAATTTGGGTAAATACCGGCGATATTATAGAAGTGCATCCCGATCATACCTTTAAAATTACAGCACGCCATAAAGAAATCATGATTAAAGGAGGAAAAAATTATAACCCAATTACACTTGCATCTAATGCGATGGGCTGTGATTTTGTACAAAGTGCGGTATTTTTCCCAATCCCTAAAGATTTTGAACATCAAGGGGGAGATGATCATTTTGTTATGATGCTCGTTACCAAACCTAACACAACCTACAACTTTGAGCAGTTGATTGACCATATGACACAAAAAGGCTCTACAGGCCCTGAATTACCTAAAGAAGCACTGGTTTTTCATACTGGTGATCCTAAATGTATTCCGCTAACGAATACCATGAAGCCGAAAATTCTCCAGCTTAAAACACAGGTGATGGCGCTAATCAAATTGGCGGATTCAGAATGTACCACTCCAACAGAGCAACAAATTATCGAAGCAACACAAAAGGTTGCTATAAATAATATCAAACACCAACAGAAATAGGCTTTAGCTGAAGTTGGTCGGTATAGTGTATTACTCTATGCCGACCACTTAGTTCAGTGACACTTCAAGTATTACAGGGGAGATGACCTATTTTTTCTTCGTTGGACGCTGCCAACCAGAAAAATTTCGCTGCTTACTGCGTGCCACGGCTAATTGTTCATTATCCACTTTAGTCGTTATCACCGAGCCCGCGCCAACCGTGGCCATATGACCTATTTCAGCTGGTGCCACCAGCGATGAATTAGAGCCGATAAAAGCGCCATCACCAATGATGGTTTTAAACTTATTTACGCCGTCATAGTTACAGGTAATGGTACCAGCACCAATATTGGCTTTCTCACCCACTTCGGTATCACCAAGATAGGTTAAGTGACCCGCTTTTGAGCCTTTACCTAAGATGGATTTTTTCATTTCTACAAAGTTGCCTACATGAGCATCTTGCTTAAGCTCTGCTCCTGGGCGTAAACGGGCAAAAGGACCAGCACTGGCATCTTCACCTACAATGGCATCTTCAATGATGGAGTAAGGCTTAATAACCGCATTATCAGCAATGGTACTGTTGATGATGATTGCACCTGCACCAATCGTAACGTTATTGCCAAGTTTTACTTCCCCCTCAAAGACGGTATTGACGTCAATCATCACATCCATGCCGACATTCACGGTACCGCGGATATCGATACGACTCGGGTCACGTAGGTTTGCCCCTTCAAGCATCAGCTTTTCTGCCTGACGAGCTTGATAAGCACGCTCTAGTTGTGCCAGTTGTACTCGGTTGTTGGCACCTTCAACTTCAATTGCCGATTCAGGATGTGCGGTGGCAATATCTACCCCTTCAGCGTGTGCCATGGCAATCACATCTGTCAGATAATATTCACCTTGGGCGTTGTCTGAAGACAACTGAGACAGCCAGATTTTTAGCTGTTTACCTGGAAGCGCCATAATGCCGGTATTAACTTCATTGATGGCGAGCTGCTCTGCATTGGCATCTTTTTGCTCCACAATGCCAATGACTTTGCCATTGTCACGCACGATACGACCATAGCCTGTTGGATTATCCAGCTTAACTGTCAAAATAGCTAAACCATTATCAGACTTAGCTTCAAGTAATGCTTGCAGGGTTTGAGGTTGGATAAGTGGCACATCACCGTAAAGTACTAATACCGTGTCATTGTCATCAATGTGGTTATTCGCTTGCGCGACCGCATGACCTGTGCCTAATTGTTCAGCTTGCAGTACCCAATTTAGGCTGTTATCCGTCACGGTTGCTTTTAGCTTGTCACCACCATAGCCGTACACCAAGCTAACGTTTTTCGCGTCAAGTTGATGCGCGGTATCAATCACATGCTCGACCATAGATTGGTGAGCAATAGGGTGCAGTACTTTTGGCAAATCGGAACGCATCCGAGTTCCTTTGCCAGCCGCAAGAATAACAACATTGAGAGCCATGGTAATGTCCTTTAAAAAAATCTGTCGATGATTTTAACGGAATTGAATTTAAAGCGGAAAAATAATTTGAGGGAAACAAGAAAAAAGCCCAAGTTTGATAGCAGGCTATCAAGCTTGGAAGTCGAATTTATACTTTCTGAATAAATGAGGTTGTCATAGTACGGCTATCTCTGGATAGGGTGGATGAGGCTTTAGAGTCCTTCACTTCCTCAAAAGCGGCAGATAGATTAATAAAATAGCCTTTAACGGCATGCTCATTATCATATTTTTTATTTAATTCGGATGATGCACCTTCAGGAGGACGCTCCATCGTACGTAAACGATTTATGGAATCAGTAAGCGCAAATTGTGCTAAATCAAAGCCTTCATAAATGCTTTGCAACTGTTGCCCTTCTGGACTATTCGTTAAGTAATATACGAGTGCCGGTACTAACACATCCGCCGACAACCCGTGGGTTAAATCCACTTGTATTTTTTCCCCTTCCTGCACCGACTGTTGCATCCACTGAGTAAATTTTTCTTCATTTTGTTGAATATAAATTGGCAATCTTTCAGGTAAAGATTCAAGAACAGGTTGCCCATCATCATCTCTCACACTCTTTAACAAATCAGTTAATTCTTCAGAATGAAGTAACTGATCATCATATAAATAATCAATCATCCCATCTTCGGATATTCTTACCTCAAAGAGTTCATGGTATGACTCAGGAGTCGCCGCTTTCATTCTTAAAAATGTTGCATACGTGCTGGTTGATATTGCAGGGGCAAATGTCGGTTTATCCTCCGGCTCACGTAAAGGCTCACTTAGAGAATCACAGATAGCTTCTTGTGCAAGTTCAGCATGCACATTGACATACTTTTGGTAATCATTCATTGCCGAGTTATAAAAATCACCTATCAATTGCTGATTGGTGGCATCATGGGTTTTATGAAATCGGTTACTCAGCCCTTTGAAAAAATCTTGAAGCCGTTCGAGTATACCTCTTTTGAGCGCTTGTCCATTATCTCCCTTCAATATGCCTTGCATACGACTAATATTAAGGTTTACTTGTGCAGTATCGTTTTTAACTCCAGACATAACGTTGTTCATCCATGCAATTGGTTATGTATAAGTGTAGAAAAAATAGAGGAAAGTAATACCAAACTTATTATCTTTCTGTGAAGTTTGGTAATAAATGTTCATTTAAAGGCATTAAAAAAGGCGACCCTGAGGCCGCCTTTTTTCATTCACCATTGATTTATCTGGCAATGTTCTTCTTGATGGTTTCTACCACGCGAAGCTGTGCCATGGCTTTGGATAACTCCACCATAGCAGATTCGTAGTCGAAATCTTGTCCTGCATCAGCAAGTAAGGCTTCGGCACGTTTCTTGGCTTCATTCGCCGCGTCTTCATCAATTTCGTCGGCACGCAACACCACATCAGCTAATACCGCAACCGAAGTGTGTTGTACTTCTAGCATTCCGCCAGATAAGTAAAACACTTCTTCAGCGCCGTCTTGCTTAACGATGCGTGCCATGCCAGGCTTGATAGTGGTCAGTAAAGGCGCGTGACCAGGTTTAATACCCAGTTCACCTTCAGTACCGGTTACCTCTAATAGTGATACTCGGCCATTGAAAATGCGCTTTTCCGCACTCACGATATCAAGATGTACTGTCATGGCTGCCATCCGATCTCCTTAAGAAACTAGGCCTTGCGAGCAAGACCTAAGCTCTATTATTACTTGTTGGCTTTTTCTACCGCTTCTTCGATAGAACCAACCATGTAGAACGCTTGCTCTGGAACGTGGTCATAGTCACCGTTTAGTAGGCCTTTGAAGCCTGCAATGGTGTCTTTCAGAGAAACGTACTTACCAGGAGAACCGGTAAAGACTTCAGCCACGAAGAATGGTTGCGATAGGAAACGCTCAATCTTACGTGCACGCGCTACGGTAGTCTTATCGTCGTCTGACAATTCGTCCATACCAAGAATCGCGATGATGTCTTTTAGCTCTTTATAACGTTGCAGTACAGTTTGTACACCGCTCGCTACGTCATAGTGCTCTTGACCAACAACTTGTGGGTCTAGCTGACGAGACGTTGAATCTAGCGGATCAACGGCTGGGTAAATACCCAAAGATGCAATTTGACGAGACAATACAACGGTCGCATCCAAGTGAGCAAACGTCGTTGCTGGCGATGGATCCGTTAAGTCATCCGCAGGTACGTATACCGCTTGTACAGAGGTAATAGAACCTGTCTTCGTCGAGGTAATACGCTCTTGAAGTACACCCATCTCTTCTGCAAGAGTTGGCTGGTAACCTACCGCTGATGGCATACGACCTAGAAGTGCTGATACCTCAGTACCGGCTAGGGTGTAACGATAGATGTTATCAACGAACAATAGTACGTCTTTACCTTCGTCACGGAACTTCTCAGCCATTGTAAGACCAGTCAATGCAACACGTAGACGGTTTCCTGGCGGCTCATTCATCTGGCCGTATACCATGGCTACTTTGTCTAGTACGCCTGACTCTTCCATCTCGTAGTAGAAGTCATTACCTTCACGAGTACGCTCACCAACACCCGCGAATACAGATAGGCCCGAGTGAGCCTTCGCGATGTTGTTGATAAGTTCCATCATGTTTACGGTTTTACCTACACCGGCACCACCGAACAGACCAACTTTACCACCTTTAGCAAACGGACATACTAAGTCGATAACTTTGATGCCGGTTTCTAATAGTTCAGTAGTACTTGACTGATCTTCATATGATGGAGCTTCACGGTGAATGACGTATTTGTCATCGCCACCGATTTCGCCAGCTTCATCAATTGGCTCACCCAATACGTTCATGATACGGCCTAGAGTAGCCGCACCAACTGGAACTTGAATTGGTGATCCTGAGTTTTCAACCTCGATACCACGACGCAAACCGTCTGATGAACCCATAGCAATGGCACGAACTACACCACCACCAAGCTGCTGCTGAACTTCCAGCACCAAGCCATTACAGGCACCTTCACCTACGATTTTCAGAGCGTCATATACCTGAGGTACAGCAACTTGTGGAAACTCAACGTCCACAACCGCGCCAATTACTTGGACAACAGTACCTGTGCTCATGATTAATCCTCTAAAATTTTTTTTACCTAGCCTAAACGGCGGCTGCGCCTGATACAATTTCCGACAGTTCTTGCGTAATCGCTGCCTGACGGGCTTTGTTGTATACCAGTTGCAAATCGTTGATCAGTTCACCAGCGTTGTCTGTTGCTGCCTTCATCGCAACCATACGGGCTGCTTGCTCAGACGCAACGTTTTCAACAACACCTTGGTACACTTGAGACTCAACGTAACGAACCAATAGTTGATCCAATAATGCTTTCGGATCTGGCTCGTAGATGTAGTCCCAATGATGACCGATGTACTCATCATCTTTTTCCGGTTTTGGCAAAGGTAGCAGCTGTTCGATCACTGGGGTTTGTGTCATGGTATTTACAAACTTGTTGAATACCACGTACAAACGATCCAATTTGCCTTCGTTGTAAGCTTGTAGCATTACCCGTACGGTACCGATCAAATCTTCTAACGCCGGAGCGTCGCCAAGACCTGATGCGTGTGATACCAGGTTACCACCAAACTTTTTGAAAAATTGCACACTGCGAGAACCGATAGGACAAAAGTCCACTTCAGCGCCCTTGTCTGTCCAAGTTTTCACGTCTGCCGCAACTTTCTTAAACAAGTTAACGTTCAGACCACCACAAAGACCACGGTCGGTTGACACTACGATGTAACCAACCCGCTTGGCATCTCTCACCTCTAAATAAGGGTGTTTGTACTCAAGAGAGCCTTGCGCGACGTGACCGATCACCTTACGCATAATATCCGCATACGGACGGCTAGCTTCCATTCGATCTTGCGCACGGCGCATCTTACTGGCAGCAACCATCTCCATCGCGGAGGTGATCTTCTGAGTGTTTTGAACACTCCCGATCTTAGTTTTAATCTCTTTAGCGCCGGCCATCTCTACTCTCCAATCTGGACCTGAGGTGCCTTAAGACACCTCCTGTACATTACCAGGTTTGGGTTTCAACGAACTTGTCTAGACCTGCTTTAAGACTTGCTTCGATGTCGGCGTTATAGTCGCCAGTCTCGTTGATGGTCTTAAGTAGATCAGCGTGTTCGCTGTTCATGTATGAGAGCAGAGCGGCTTCGAAGTTACCGACTTTGTTCAGCTCAACACCTTTTAGGTAACCTTTTTCAGCTGCGAAAATAGATACAGCTTGATCGGCTACGCTCATTGGTGCGTACTGCTTTTGCTTCATTAGTTCGGTAACACGCTCACCATGCTCAAGTTGAGCACGTGTTGCATCATCAAGGTCAGATGCAAACTGAGAGAACGCTGCAAGCTCTCGATACTGTGCTAGTGCGGTACGAATACCACCAGACAGTTTCTTAATGATCTTGGTTTGCGCAGCACCACCTACACGAGATACCGAAATACCTGGGTTAACTGCTGGACGTAGGCCAGAGTTAAATAGGTCGGTTTCTAGGAAGATCTGACCATCGGTAATCGAAATTACGTTGGTTGGTACGAACGCAGAAACGTCACCCGCTTGGGTTTCAATGATTGGAAGAGCAGTCAAAGAACCAGTCTTACCTTTCACTTCACCCTTGGTGAACTTCTCTACATACTCTTCGTTTACACGAGCAGCACGCTCTAGTAGACGCGAGTGAAGATAGAATACGTCACCTGGGTATGCTTCACGGCCTGGTGGACGCTTAAGTAGTAGCGAGATCTGACGGTAAGCAACAGCTTGCTTAGACAAATCATCGTATACGATCAGCGCATCTTCACCGCGGTCACGGAAGTATTCACCCATAGAACAACCAGAGTATGGCGCTAGGAATTGAAGCGCTGCCGCTTCAGAAGCCGTTGCTACTACTACGATAGTGTTTTGTAGTGCACCGTGCTCTTCCAGCTTACGTACTACGTTAGCAATGGTAGAAGCTTTTTGGCCTACCGCTACGTATACACAAGCAATGCCTGAGTCTTTCTGGTTGATGATGGCATCAATTGCCATCGCGGTTTTACCGGTCTGACGGTCACCAATAACAAGCTCACGCTGACCACGACCGATTGGGATCATAGAGTCAACGGCTTTATAACCGGTTTGGATAGGTTGTGATACTGACTTACGTTCAATAACACCTGGTGCGATTACTTCTACAGGAGAGAAGCCATCGTTATCCAGTGGACCTTTACCGTCGATTGGTTCACCTAGTGTGTTTACCACACGACCTAGTAGACCACGGCCTACTGGTACTTCTAGAATACGACCAGTCGTTTTAACTTTTACGCCCTCTGCCAATCCGGCATAAGAGCCCATCACTACGGCACCTACAGAATCACGTTCTAAGTTCAACGCGATTGCATAACGGTTGCCTGGCAATTCGATCATCTCACCTTGCATAACGTCCGCTAGGCCGTTAATGCGGATGATACCGTCACTTACTGCAACGATAGTACCTTCGTTGCGTGCTTCACTGACGACTTCGAACTGCTCGATCCGCTGTTTAATCAGATCGCTGATTTCAGTGGAATTCAGTTGCATGCTCAAACTCCCAATTACGACAGCAAGTCATCGGTCATACGCGATAATTTTCCGCGTACTGAACCGTCAATGACAAGGTCGCCTGCTTTGATGATGACACCAGCGACTAAGCTAGCATCAATGCTGCAATTCAGCTTTACTTTGCGTGCTAGACGCTGTTCTAGTTGCTTGCTGATTTGCTCAAGTTTCTCTTGGCTTAATTCGGTTGCAGAAACTACGTCAGCTTCTACTTCCTTCGCCCAAGCATTACGAAACTCGACAAAAAGTTCAGCAACAGCAGGTAGAACTTCTAAGCGTCCGTTTTCAGCCATTACTTTGATCAGGTTTTGACCATGTTCGTTAAGCTGGTCACCACAAATACCGTTAAAGAATTCCGCCAACTTCTGTGGGGCTAAAGCGCCTTTCAGTGTTGGAGCAATATCTTCATGGCTAGCGACTTGTGCAGCAAACTCAAGCATTTCTGCCCAAGTATCAACTGCACTTTGCTCAACAGCATAGTCAAACGCTGCCTTTGCGTAAGGGCGAGCAATGGTGGTTAACTCAGCCATAACTCCACTCCCTTATCAAATTTCAGCAACCAGTTTTTCAACAATGTCACTGTGCGCGTTTTGATCAATTGAACGTTCAAGGATTTTTTCAGCACCTTGAATAGCTAGAGAAGCAACTTGCTTACGCAATTCTTCTTTAACACGATTACGTTCGGCTTCAATTTCTGCGTGACCCTGAGCGATTATTTTCGCACGCTCAGCATCAGCCTCAGCTTTAGCTTCATCTACGATTTGAGCTTTACGCTTGTTAGCGGACTCAATGATTTCGTTTGCACTAGCTTTGGCTTCTTTTAGTTGGTCAGTGGCTTTCGCTTGAGCCAACTCTAAATCTTTTGCGGCGCGATCCGCATCAGCTAGACCGTCAGCGATCTTCTTCTGGCGCTCTTCGATTGCAGCTAGAAGAGGTGGCCATACATTCTTCATGCAGAACCACACAAAGATTGCAAATGCTAACGTCTGCCATAGTAGAGTGATGCCGATATTCACAACAGCCTCCTAATTAGAGTTAAGACAGAAGCGTGTGTTACAGCATGCCACCCAATGGGTTGGTGAATAGCATAAATAATGCAATACCCACACCGATCATAGTTACGGCGTCAAGTAGACCCGCTACGATGAACATTTTAACTTGAAGCATAGGAGCCATTTCTGGTTGACGTGCAGCGCCTTCCAAGAACTTACCACCTAATAGGCCGAAACCGATTGCAGTACCTAATGCACCCATACCAATCAGTAGAGCAACAGCGATTGCTGTCATACCTAAAATCGTTTCCATCTTTATCTCCGATTCTAAATCTAATTTAGTTGTTTGATTTAGTTAAAAAATTTTCTTCAGCAATCCTTAATGATCTTCATGTGCCATGCTTAAATAAACAATGGTCAACATCATGAAGATAAATGCCTGCAAGGTAATAACTAGAATATGGAAGATTAACCAACCTAAGTGTAATGTCACACCTAGAGCGGAAAGAGCCAAGTTAGTACCGTACATTAGCGCAATAAGGATGAAGATCAACTCACCCGCGTACAAGTTACCGAACAAACGCAAAGCCAATGAAATTGGTTTAGCGATAAGTGTTACGGATTCTAGCAGGAGGTTGACTGGTATCATTGCCCAATGGTTAAAAGGCTGTAGTGTTAATTCTTTTGCAAAACCTGATACACCCTTAACCTTGATGCTGTAATAAATTATCAGCAAAAACACACCTAAAGCTAAACTGAAGGTAATGTTAAGGTCAGTTGATGGCACCACTTTCAAATATGGAATACCCATTGCCATAGCTAACTCAGGTAGCCAGTCAACAGGGACCATATCCATGAAATTCATCAAGAATATCCATACGAAAATGGTTAACGCAAGAGGTGCAATCAGAGCATTTTTGCCGTGGAAAGTTTCTTTAACACTGTTGTCTACAAATTCAACAATCATCTCTACAAAGCACTGAAGCTTCCCAGGGACGCCTGTTGTCGCTTTTTTGGCAACAGAGCGAAACAACCACAAGAATAGAACACCCAAACCTACCGAGAAGAACAATGAATCAGCGTGCCACGCCCAAATCCCATCACCAACGGTTAAATTGGTAAGGTGATGTTGGATATAGCCCTGCGGTGTTAGCGCTTCACCAGATGCAGCCATGATTCATCCCACTTAACTTTGCTTGAAGTATAAAGGTGCCGTCCAATGCACCATCAGCGCCAATAGATAACCCACAAACACCGGCATAAAACCGAATTTGAATACGCTAAATATCAACGAGAAGAATGCTATTGTCAGCAGCAACTTTACCGCTTCCCCCCAGTAAAAGCTTTTTAAGACTTTATCTGCTTGGCTTGCTCCTGAACGAGAGAAAGCAAGGGTTGCGAACACAAAATTAGGAACTACGGCAACAAGGCCCCCCGCAAAAGCGGCGATCCCGTATTGTAATTCCCATACGATAGAGAAGATGATAAAACTGACGACAGACACCACAGCTTGAGCCAAAACCAGTTTATAGGCGGCACTACGGCCACGACGAGCTAAAATCGCAGTCAAATTACCCTCTCCATTTCCATACTTTTTTTATCGATATTGCCAATGAATTTTTTATTCAAGGCTATTCAGACAAAAAAGCTGGCGAAAGTATACCGGAGTGGGGTTTCAATGCAACTTTGTAAACACGAAAATAACGGGTTTGCAATCAGAACAGTGGTAAATAGGCTGTCAGATCACATTAACATTTTTACGGAAGGTGATACGGCAAGTGTAAACAAGTGAATAACTAGCCGCGTACGGTGGGACATAAACGACTAGTTATAGAAAATTAGTGAATTTTACTTAATATCCCATCCAGCTCAGATAAATCTTGATAATTAATGACGATTTTACCTTTACCTTTGCTGTTATGACTGATGGCGACTTTGGCTCCAAGCTTTTCGACTAATTGTGCTTCTAGGCGTTCCACATCGCTGTCTTTTTGTTTCGCAGTTTGCTCTTTTTGTGGGTTTAAGGCTTTATTGACCAAGCGTTCAGTATCACGAACGGTCATCTCTTTCGCCACCACTTGACGTGCTAATGTGGTCTGTAAATCGCCTTCAGCGGCCAGCAAGGCACGGGCATGCCCCATATCCAAGTCACCGTGCTCTAATAAACGCTTAACGGGTTCATTAAGGCCATTAAGACGCAATAAATTGGTGACTGTGGTACGAGATTTACCGACGGCATCAGCGACTTGTTGATGAGTCAATTCAAATTCATTCAGTAAACGGTCAAGGGCAATGGCTTCTTCCATCGCATTGAGATCTTCACGCTGAATGTTTTCAATCAGAGCAATAGCAACCGCAGATTCATCGGGGACTTGTTTTACAATACAAGGCACTTTTTCAAGTTCCGCTTGCATTGAGGCACGCCAGCGACGCTCACCAGCGATGATTTCGTACTTACCACTGTCTACCTTACGCACTACGATAGGTTGAATAACCCCTTGAACGCGAATGGATTCAGCCAATTCATCAAGGGCATCGGGTGACATGTCTTTACGTGGTTGGTATTTGCCCGGTGTGAGTAAATCAACATCAAGGCGCATCAATTCGTTGTGACCAGGTACAGCCTGTGCCTGAGCTTCAATCTGCTGCTCAGCCTCGACTTGCTCTTGTTCCAATTTTTGTTGAGAAACTCGACTGGTACTCAGTAAGGCATCCAGTCCTTTACCTAATCCACGTTTTTTCACTGTCATTTTGTTTCCTTAAGCCGTCGCTTTTTGCTCACTACGGCGAATGATCTCACCAGCCAATGCTAAGTAAGCTTTAGCACCAGCACTGGATTTGTCGTAATACATAGCTGGCGCACCAAAACTTGGTGCTTCAGCTAAACGCACGTTTCTTGGGATCACAGTCCGATATACTTTATCACCAAAGTGTTGTTTCAACTGATCAGACACATCATTAGCTAATCGATTACGGGGATCGTACATGGTGCGCAAAATCCCTTCAATGCCCAACCCTGGATTTACCATCGCCGCTAACTTACTAATGGTGTCCATCAATGCCGTTAATCCCTCAAGAGCATAATATTCACATTGCATTGGCACTAATACGCTATCGGCTGCAGACATGGCATTAACCGTTAACATGTTCAATGACGGTGGACAGTCGATAAAAATAAAATCATAGTCATCTTTAACTGGTGCTAATGCAGTTTTTAACCGCACCTCTCGAGCAAAAAACTCCATTAACTTAATTTCGGCCGCCGTAACATCACCATTTGCGGCTATCAGATCGTATTTGCCACTTGAATTAACCACGACTTCTTTAAATGGCGTTTCATCCACCAACAAATCATAAGCCGTGCGTTTCACATCGTACTTATCGATACCACTACCCATGGTGGCATTGCCCTGAGGATCAAGATCGATTAACAGTACTTTGCGTTTAGTGGCCGCCAATGATGCCGCTAAATTCACACAAGTCGTTGTCTTTCCTACGCCACCTTTTTGGTTCGCTACAGCAATAATTTTTGCCACATTCCTGTCCTATTTTGTCTGTAACTTCAATAAATGTCGTTGTTCATCTAAACGAGGTACTTGTAATTCTATGGTGTCAATGACACGGTAACCATCAGGGATATGCGCCATTTCATCATCGGTTAATTGCCCTTTTAGGGCATAAAAAATACCTTGTTCATTCGGTAAATGATGACACCAATTTAACATATCTTTGACCGATGCAAAGGCTCGACTCAAAACCCCATCAAATCCTTTTTCATCTTGATAAGTTTCGACTCGGCTTTCCACTGACGTGACATTGTGGATCCCTAATTCAAACTGAACTTGCTTTTGAAAGCGAATACGCTTGCCAAGGCTATCAAGTAATACAAATTCTTTGTCTGGATTTAAAATAGCTAACGGTAACCCAGGTAATCCTGGACCAGTACCAACATCAATGAAACGTTGTCCGGTTAAGTAAGGTGAGACGACGATCGAATCGACAATATGCCTTGTGAGCATTTGTTTGGGATCACGCACCGAAGTTAAGTTATAAGCTTTGTTCCACTTATCAAGCATAGCAATTAAACCTAGAAGTTGCTGCTGTTGTTGCTCGGTAACGGTTAATTTTGCCGCTTGAATATCTAACGCCAATTGCTGCTTTAACTCTGATGTCATGTTTAGACTCACCAAATCCAGTTAAAAAAAGTAATCAGACATTATGAAGCTCTACAAACAACAAGGGAAGACATTCGTCTTCCCTTAGTGCGTTTTTTCGATATTTTTACAAAAAATTAGCTACATTTCCGTAAAAGGCCACGCTTTTTCAGATGTACTAATAATATTGAAATTGCCGCGGGGGTGATCCCAGATATACGTGACGCTTGGCCAATGGTTTCTGGCTTGGCATCATTAAGTTTGCCTATCACTTCATTGGATAAGCCTGGCACTTCTTGATAATCCAGATCGTTTGGCAGACCGGTATTTTCATTACGCTGCTGTTTTTCAATCTCTTGCTGCTGACGTTGAATATAACCGGAATACTTCACTTGAATTTGTACTTGTTCCGCCGCTAACGGATCTTCTAGTGCTGGACCAAATCCTTCAATCCCTGTTAGTTTGTCGTAATCCATTTCTGGACGACGCAAGAGTTCTTCAAAGGTGGCTTCGCGAGAAATCGGCGAATTCAAGTGTGGGTTTAGATGATCAATAAGCTCTGAATTGGGGTGTACCCAATGACTGCGTAAGCGTTGAAGTTCCAGCTCAATCGCTTCTTTTTTGTCACTAAACGCTTGCCAACGAGCATCATCCACCAAACCAAGTTCACGACCTTTTTCGGTGAGACGCATATCGGCATTATCTTCACGTAGCAATAAACGATATTCGGCGCGGCTGGTAAACATGCGGTAAGGCTCTTTAGTACCTAAGGTTGATAAGTCATCAACAAGCACGCCCAGATAAGCTTCATCACGACGTGGACACCAAGATTCTTTACCTTGAACTTGCAAGGCGGCGTTCATACCAGCAAGCAATCCTTGAGCGCCCGCTTCTTCATATCCTGTCGTACCGTTGATTTGTCCTGCAAAGAACAAACCATCAATATATTTAGTTTCAAGCGAATTTTTTAGATCTCGTGGATCAAAATAATCGTACTCGATGGCATAACCCGGACGAATGATCTGAGCATTCTCCATCCCCTTGATAGATCGCACTAAGTTTAGCTGAACATCAAAGGGTAAACTGGTTGAGATCCCATTTGGATAGATCTCATTAGTATTTAAGCCTTCAGGTTCTATAAAGATCTGATGAGAATCTTTATCAGCAAAGCGCATGATCTTATCTTCAATTGATGGGCAATAACGAGGCCCAACACCATCGATCACTCCTGAATACATCGGGCTTCTGTCTAATCCACCACGAATAATGTCGTGGGTTTGCTCATTGGTATGCGTGATGTGACAGCTGATCTGCTGCGGGTGTTGATCTACATTGCCTAAAAACGACATCACTGGCAAAGGATCGTCGCCCTTTTGTTCGGCCATTTTCGAGAAGTCTAAGCTATTAGCATCAAGACGTGGCGGCGTACCGGTTTTTAAACGCCCCATACGCATTGGCAGTTCTTGCAAGCGTTTTGCAAGGCTGATTGATGGTGGATCGCCCGCACGGCCGCCACTGTAGTTTTCAAGCCCAATGTGGATCTTGCCACTTAAAAATGTGCCTGCCGTTAACACTACGGTTTTAGCTTTAAACGCCAACCCCATTTGTGTCACTACACCGACAACGCGATCGTTTTCAATCACCAAGTCATCAGCCGATTGTTGAAATAAACGTAAATTAGGTTGGCTCTGTAAAATTTGTTGGATCTTGGCTCGATACAAGCTGCGATCGGCTTGAGCACGAGTCGCTCTAACCGCTGGGCCTTTACTTGAATTTAAAGTACGAAACTGTATACCGGCATAGTCAGTAGCAATGGCCATTGCCCCACCTAGCGCATCGATCTCTTTAACTAAATGCCCTTTACCTATACCGCCAATGGCTGGGTTACATGACATTTGACCCAAAGTATCAATATTATGTGTCAATAATAGGGTTTGCGATCCCATTCTTGCTGCCGCTAAAGCGGCTTCTGTTCCAGCATGGCCACCACCGACTACGATGACATCAAACGCTTCATGAAACTGCATTTCACACCTTTAAATTTGCGTTAATACGCGATAACGATCGTTGACATCAAGATAATGAGTTTTCAATTCGATCTGGATGTCTGTATGGGCTGTATTTTATCACGTTACCCACAATGAGTGAACGATGAAGTGAAATAGAATTTGATCAAAGGATCCGCTATATAATATATAAAGATCTATATAAAGATCTTTTATTATTACTTATTATTAAGCAGACCCTATCCTGTGCAAAAGTGATTAAAGGTGTTATTTTTCAATAAGTAATGCGCACTTGGATCATGTGATCAATTTGCGATCTATTCGAATATAAGCTGGGGATAGATCGCATGGTTATCCACAGGCCTGATCCAATTGAAATTAACGGTCGATCTTATTCCTGCTTGATCAGAGGTAGATCCAAGTTTACCCACAGAGTTATCCATAGTCTGGATAACCCGTGAATAAAGACGATCTAAGGTGTGGGAAACTTGAAGTGAAATACAGAAAAGTTAAGCTATTTGATCTTTCCAGCTTTCTAACCAACTGATAGCGGTATCTTCTGGAAGATTTTCGTCTAACACATCGATCTGGATCTTATCCACAATGGTGGTGGCACCGAGCTGTTGAAAACCTTGGATCAAAATTTCAGGCCCTTGGCAAAAAGTATCGTAACTTGAGTCGCCAATGGCACAGATCGCAAATTTTACTTGGCTTAGATCTGGTAATTGATCCATTAATTGTTGTGCGAAAGGTTGGATATTGTCGGGTAATTCACCAGCACCGTGAGTTGAAGATACCACCAGCCAGATACCATGATGAGGGATATCATCTAGGTTAGGTTCTAGATGTTGAGTGACATCATGCTGTTCTAATAATGCTATTAGTTCATCTGAAACATACTCAGCACCGCCCATCGTTGTGCCAACAATTACTTCTATTTTTGCCATTTAATTTTACCTACGAGTGTTATCTAACTGCATCTTAGCATTGAAAACTTGTGTAATTCGATATTAGATATGAGATACAGTGAATGAAATATCCTTCATTATTTATGAGTCGAGTATGAAGTATTTAGCTATAACATTGATGGTTTGGGCCTTGATAGGCTGTCAGGCTAATCCAATGAAAGATAAGCCATTAGCTATCAACTCATCTTTTCATAAGGTGCTAAATTTAACCTCAGGTAAACATATTGTGGTCGATGTTCCTCAATATGAAGCTGCCAGCATCGGTAGCTATAGCATGCGTTTGTATGGTATTTCCGATCCTAATTTTCCATTCGATAACTTTATAACGGGCTTGATCCAACCACGAGATGGGGTGGTTATAGCGGTCGATATCATTGAACAATCCAACTCACAAGCAGTGATCCAAGTAACCATACAAAGTGCTGGCAGTGGTGGTTATCTGCAAAAAGATCGCTATCGAATTTATGGTAATAACCTTAATTTTATCAAATCTACATAGTTAATAAGGTATAGAGCAACCATCTGTTTTTAGAACTTATTTTCCCAATTGGGGTCTATTGAATAATGATAAATGAGTGCATGCGTAAATTGGATGTTGAAGTAAAATGGATGATAAGAAACAGGGAAGTATCTGTGGAGGTGAATACACTGCGGATTACATAAATATTAAGGCGATAAACGGTTCTGCTTTAGAAGAACCTATAATGACTCGCGAATCACAACCTTTAATAAATGTTAAGTATATTGCTCTAGCTCTGGCATTAAATAGCTTTTTTGTTTTTTTTCTCAATGTGAATATCGTCGTTACTCAACCTCAAAAAGAGGCTCTTTCTGAAGCTAAAAATACTCGAAACGTTCATTCATATTTGTACTTCACTCAAAAAGAACTCGCCTCTGAGCCATTGGTTCAACCTGAAGCGTTAGCCGTAAAAGAAAAGGTGGTTTTATCTAAATCTGTTTCGCTACCCCCTATAGACTTCAAAGATAATCAAAAAGTGGTGAACAAGACTACGGGTGACATGTCTTTCAGTGTAAAGCCGTCAATACCATCAATAGAAAGTATAAAATCGGCGACAAGATCTTATTTACAAACAAAGCAGGTAGCAGAACTATCGTTGGCCGCTGGCCACTATGCTGATACACAAACACAGTTAGGTACGTTAAGTGAGATGACACCCTCAATGGAATCGGCATGGGTTCCCAAAGCAGAAAAATTTGAAGACAAAAGGCTTATTCACTCTGCGCTTGATCCAAATAGAATTGTTAAAGAAGGGCACGAATGTTGGAGAGTGATAAAAATAGGGAGCAAACTAAAGCCTGATGCTGAGATCCTTGGTTATAAATTTAAATGTGGTCTCACAGATACTGAAAAAGCGCTAAAAGCCGCGTTGAGTAATAGAGTAAAAAACTGATGGCTAAACTTCAGCCAAGAAATTCGAAACTTGATACAGGCTATATACAGTTTAAATTTCATAGCATCATAAATTCGGGGTACTAATATCAGGTTGCTAGGTATTACGATGGCTATTGCGCAAGTTTATGTTGGAACATCTTACTCTTTATTAAGTGAAGAATCTGATGAAGTCGCTTCCTCTGCATCTGTAAATATTAATCTGGCAGATGATGACTTAGAAGCTATCTTTACGGACGAGACAGGAGATGAAGCATTACGGTGTATAAGCAGTTATGGTGCCGAACAACTGTGTAAGAAAAGAATCAATTACGACATAGAATCTTCATCTGGAGAGCGCATTAAATATCATCAAGTTTCACTGTTTTTTATCGCTTGTAGAACCGGAAATAAAGAGGTAGTTGATGCATTGCTATCAGGAAAACCGGATTTAAATGAACAGACTTGTTGTGACGGTGAAGTAAGCCGTCGTACACCATTAATGGTAGCTATTATTAAAAAACATACGGATATCGCAGAGTTATTAATAAAAGCTGGAGCTGTGGTTGAGTTAGTTGACGAGCAAGGCATGAATTGCGAAGAAATGGTTGAGATCGGTTACCAATACCAACCGGAATCTAAAGAAAAATTATTAAATCTCATTATTGCTAATGAGGCTGTTTACTGGGAAGGTCCTCATCAGGTTCCACTATACAGCCTCTATAAAAATGCTAATAATCCATTGGAATTATCAACTGGCTATTTAAGATTAAATTTCAGAGATGTTCCAAAAAAGCTCTATTTTAAAGTTAGAGTTTAATTATTATCCACGTTCCCTGTGTGATAATTATTTCCTGATTTGAGGCTTTATTTGCCAATACAGAACGAGCTGAATATTTTCCCAAGCAAATCATCAGAGGTGAATTCTCCGGTAATTTCAGACAGTGCCATTTGAGTCATTCTTAATTCTTCAGCCAAGAGTTCACCCGCCATATAGACATCCAGTTGTTCTTTACCTTGAAGTAAGTGTTGTGTGGCGAGATCTAAGGCTTCTAAGTGACGACGGCGGGCGATAAAACCACCTTCAAGATTACTCTGATAACCCATTAAGGTTTTTAAGTGCTCTTTAAGGCTATCAACGCCTTCGCCTGTTTTAGCTGAAATACCAAATACTGGGTGATCTTTGGATTCGTTATCGTGAGCGCCAAGAATTTCTTCAGTAATATCGGCTTTATTGCGAATGACGGTGATGCCAAGATTTTTAGGTAAGCGATCGATAAAATCTGGCCAAATATCGTGGGGATCGACTGAGTCTGTGGTGGTACCATCAACCATGAATAGCACACGATCGGCACGGTCTATTTCTTCCCATGCCCGTTCAATCCCGATTTTTTCAACCGCATCTTGAGTATCACGCAGACCTGCCGTATCAATAATGTGCAGTGGCATACCATCTAAATGAACGTGCTCGCGCAGCACATCGCGAGTGGTACCTGCAATATCGGTCACAATTGCAGATTCTTTGCCTGCGAGGGCATTCAATAATGATGATTTCCCTGCATTTGGGCGACCAGCAATGACGACTTTCATGCCTTCACGCATAATGGCACCTTGCTGAGCACTGGTTTTTACGCTGCTCAAACTATCAATGATTTGATTGAGTTTATTGGCAATTTTCCCATCACTTAAAAAGTCCACTTCTTCATCAGGAAAATCAATCGCGGCTTCAACATATAAACGCAGGTTTGTGACGTCATCCACCAATTGATGAATGTGATTAGAAAACTCACCTTGCAGAGAGTGCAGGGCACTTTTGGCGGCTTGTTCACTGGAAGCATCAATTAAATCGGCAATGGCTTCAGCTTGGGCTAAATCCAGCTTGTCGTTCATAAAGGCTTGTTCACTGAATTCCCCCGGTTTGGCGGTTCGCACCCCTTGAGTTTCCAGCACGCGTTTGATCAACATATCCAATACCACTTGACCGCCGTGACCTTGAAGTTCAAGCACATCTTCTCCAGTAAAGGAGTTAGGCCCTTTGAAGAATAACGCAATACCTTGGTCAATAACGCTATTGTCTTGATGTTTAAAGTCACAGTATTCGGCGTAACGCACTTTTGGGATATGACCGAGCACCGATTGGGCTACTTGCTCAGCTAACGGGCCTGAAACTCGAATTATGCCAACTCCTCCACGACCGGGAGCGGTAGCTTGGGCAACAATGGTATCTGTGGTCACGGTACTTTCCTGTGATTTTCTATATGGATTGAAAATGGGTTACATCTTTTTAGTAATACCACTTAAATGAAAATAATATTAATAAAAAAGGCGGCTTAATCGCCGCCTTTATTTTATCACTTAGCTGTCGTTATTACTTATTTTCAGCTTTTTTAGCCAGCTTAGCGTAAATGATTTTTTGCTGAGTGATAGCCACAAGGTTACCCACTACCCAGTAAAGTACGATACCTGATGGCATCCAAAGGAAGAACACCATAAAGATCAGTGGCATGTACTGGATCATTTTTTGTTGCATTGGGTCCATCTGTGGTGACACAGGTTGCATTTTTTGCATTAGCCACATGGTGGCACCCATTAATACAGGCAGAACATAGTATGGATCTTTAACGGATAAGTCGGTGATCCACAGCATGAATGGTGCATGGCGCAATTCGTAACTTTCAATCAACACCCAGTAAAGTGCGATGAATATTGGCATTTGCAGCAAGATAGGTAAACAGCCACCCATAGGGTTCACTTTTTCTTTCTTGTACAGCTCCATCATCGCTTGACCCATCTTTTGACGGTCATCACCAAAGCGTTCTTTGAGTGATTGCATCTTAGGTTGCAAATCACGCATTTTCGCCATTGAAGTATATTGCTTTTTGGTAAGCGGGTATAAACCACCACGAACCACTAAGGTGATCAAAATAATCGCAACACCCCAGTTACCCACGATAGATTGGAAAAACATCAATAACCAGTGGATAGGTAGAGCAAGCCACCAAAGGAAACCGTAATCCACTACAAGGTTTAAGGTTGGTGAAAGTGCTGATAGGGCTTCTTGATCTTTTGGACCAACATAAAACTCAGATTGAATGCTTTGAGAAGCACCTGGCTGAACGTCGTATACCGCACCACGGAAACCAATATTGGCTAGGCCACCGGCACTGGTGCTGGTATAAATGTTGTTTTTGTCACCCGCTGGCGGAACCCAAGCTGAAACAAAGTAGTGTTGCAACATTGCAACCCAGCCACCTAAGGTGTGTTCTTTAAGTGGGCTTTTAACAAGCTCATCAAACTTATATTTTTCGTAGCGTGTATCTTGGGTTGAGAATGCAGGGCCACGATAAGTCGGCATCATCATGCTAGTTTCATGATCTTTAATGCTTTCTTTTAGCTGACCGTACATCTGAACTTGTAGCGCTTGGCTTGAAGTGTTGTTGATGTCATAGCTCACACCAACGTTAAATTTGCCACGGGTAAAGGTAAAGGTTTTTACATATTTTACGCCGTTTTCTGCTACATAAGTCAGTGGTACTTTAAGGGTATCTTCACCATTTTCGAGCTGATAGTTTGGCTTGACGCTGCTAAATGTTGCGCGACCATTAACACTATCAATACCACCTTTACCAATCAGACCGCTTTGGGCAATGTAAGTAAAGGTTCGGTTTTGATGCAAAATAACAAATGGTTCGTCTTTACCTTGCTCAAGTTTATGAGACACCAAAGCGGCATAAACAATGTCACCACCAACAGGGTTAATTTTGACATTAAGTTGATCGGTGGTTACTTCAATCAATTGTGTTGAAGCCGTAACTGAAGTCGGTACGGAATGCTCCGCTTCAGGTACGTCAGAAGTACCAGCATGATTAATAGCATTGCCAGTGGTTTGGGTTTGCTGTGCGGTTTGTGTGGGTTGTGGATTTTTATCCACTTGCCACTGTTGCCACAGTACGAAGCTCACAAGCAGCAGACCAATTAGCAATATATTGCGTTGAGATTCCATAGCCTATTTGTTACACCTGTCGTTTTTTTCGGGGACGGGATCACTCCCGCCGGGATGTAAAGGGTGACATTTTAATATGCGTTTGATTGCAAACCAACTCCCTTTAAAAAATCCGTGGATTTTTATTGCGTCAATAGCATATTGGGAGCAGGTTGGGACAAAGCGGCATCGCGGTCCAAGTAGTGGACTGATCACAATTTGGTAGGTACGAACGAGTGTTATGCCTAACCATTGTAACGGCGACATAGCTTTCGCCATAATTTTTCCACCAATTTATGTAGAGCAGCGTTATCCATTTTAGTTACACCATGACGAACCAACACCACAATGTCAATGGCTGGCAAATCATGTTGATGACAACGAAAACTGTCACGAATGATACGCTTAACTCGATTTCGAGCTACGGCAAGTTTCACCTGCTTTTTAGGAACTGTTAAGCCCATACGAGGATGATTGTGATCATTACTGACCGCTAACAGTGTAATTTCAGCAGAAGAAGCCTTGATAGGATTAGAAAAAACAGTGGAAAATTGAGCGGGAGTTAACAGACGTAACTCCCGCGGAAAGGTTTGTTGTTTATCTGCCATTAAACATTAAGCAGATAAACGAGCGCGACCTTTAGCACGACGACGTGCTAAAACCTTACGACCACCTACAGTAGCCATACGGGCGCGGAAGCCGTGAGAACGCTTACGCTTAAGGTTGCTTGGTTGGAAAGTACGTTTACTCATTTTGGCAATCCGTCTTTATTCTATAGTTAACCTGACTTTTAGCTCTTTTCTATATAAATAGAACAGAACCTAGGGTCAAAAAGAGGGCGAATTGTAATCACTTTATGTTTGCTCGTCAATATGGAAGCAAAATAAGTGTAAAAATAATGTTCACTGTCTCTTTCAGGGGATTAGAGAAGATCACTAAGAGTTGTGGATAAGTCTGTGTGTTAGCACTACATCTAGTGATCTGATCGCAAAAATAACACTTTAAAAGAGCAAGTCATTTGATCGTGACTGATCACAATTTATAGGGCGCGGTTGGCACATATAGGCGAATAGCAGATCTTTTGTGATCGAAAAAGATCTCGCTCGTTTTCACCTTTTTGATCTATCTGGGGATAAATGCATTTAAAGATGGCGATCTTCGAAGACAAACTATAGAATATTTAACCTTTCGGGTGATCATTTGGGGATGAAATAAGTGGCAGTTTCACTTTGGCAACAGTGTATCGGGCGACTGCAAGATGAGCTTCCAGCTCAGCAGTTCAGTATGTGGATCCGACCGTTACAAGCTGAAATGGATGGGGAAACCTTGGTGTTGTACGCACCAAACCGCTTTGTGCTGGATTGGGTTAGGGATAAATACCTCAGCATGATTAACCAATTCTTTATTGAGCAGATGGGAGCCGATGCTCCGAAGTTACGCTTTGATATTGGCAGTAAGCCGGTGGTAAAAACGCCTTCAGCAGTCAGTGTAGCACCTGCCTTTGAGCCTAAAGCGGCGAAACCTAGAAAAGCAAATTCAGCGGCGACACAAGCGGCGAACCCGAACCATCGTAGCAATATCAACCCTACGTATCAGTTTGATAATTTCGTAGAAGGTAAATCAAACCAGTTAGGTAAAGCAGCAGCATTGCAAGTGGCTGAAAACCCTGGTGGTGCGTATAACCCGCTGTTTTTGTATGGTGGTACTGGTTTAGGTAAAACTCACTTATTACATGCCGTGGGCAATGGTATTATCAAAAATAAGCCAGATGCCAAAGTGGTGTACATGCACTCAGAGCGATTTGTGCAAGATATGGTAAAAGCCCTGCAAAATAACGCCATCGAAGATTTTAAGCGTTATTACCGTAGTGTTGATGCGCTATTTATTGATGATATTCAATTTTTTGCTAATAAAGATCGCTCTCAAGAAGAATTCTTCCATACCTTTAATGCGTTGCTTGAAGGTAATCATCAGATTATCCTAACCTCAGATCGCTACCCGAAAGAGATCGACGGTGTGGAAGATCGCTTAAAATCTCGTTTTGGCTGGGGATTAACCGTAGCGATTGAGCCACCAGAGCTTGAAACTCGCGTCGCTATTTTGATGCGTAAAGCCGAAGAAAGCGGCATTGTGTTGCCAGATGAAGTGGCATTCTTTATTGCCAAGCGTTTACGTTCCAATGTTCGTGAACTTGAAGGGGCATTAAACCGAGTTATCGCCAATGCCAACTTTACCGGTCGTCCAATTACTATTGATTTTGTGCGTGAAGCTTTACGAGATTTACTGGCGCTACAAGAAAAATTAGTGACGGTTGATAACATTCAAAAGACGGTTGCAGAATACTACAAAATTAAGATGGCCGATATGTTGTCTAAGCGTCGCTCCCGTAGTGTGGCAAGACCACGACAAGTTGCGATGGCCTTAGCGAAAGAGCTGACTAACCAGAGTTTACCGGAAATTGGCGATGCCTTCGGTGGCCGTGACCACACTACAGTATTACATGCATGCCGTAAGATTGCTCAACTGAGAGAAGAAAGCCACGATATTAAAGAAGATTACGCCAATTTGATCCGTACATTATCGTCTTAGCTACACAATATTGTCGTTAAAATAAACACTAAGCGAAGTGATAACGTTGTTATTTCTGTCGAAGCTAGTGTTTATGAATTAATTGAATAATAATAGAATTACTTTGTCGATCACGACACGCAAAATCCAAACGCTAATAAGGTAACCATCAGGGAGCTAGACATATGAAATTTTCTATTGATAGGGATGCGCTATTAAAACCGTTGCAATTAGTCAGTGGTGCAGTAGAAAAAAGAAGTAATATGCCTATTCTGTCTAATGTTTTGATGGAAGTGAGTGGTAACTTACTTAGAGTCACTGGTACAGACTTAGAAGTTGAGCTAGTCGGTGAGTCTGCCCTTAATACAGACGCGGAAGAGTCACGCATTACCGTTCCTGCCAAAAAGCTATTAGATATCGTTAAGTCTTTGCCTGAGCAAACCGAGCTTTACTTTGAACTACAAGAAGGTAAAGCCTTACTTCGCTGTGGACGAAGCCGTTTCTCATTAGCGACCTTACCGGCTGATGAATACCCAAACGTCGAAAGCTTTGATGCCGATATTGAGTTTAGCCTTAAGCAAGGTACGTTAAAAACGGTTATTGATTCGACACAGTTTTCAATGGCAAACCAAGATGTTCGTTATTACCTCAACGGTTTGTTAATGGAAACCGATGGCAGTGTCCTTCGTGCCGTTGCTACTGATGGTCACCGTTTAGCACTGAGCCACAAAACCGTAGAAGCGTCATTACCTGAAAAGCAGGTGATTGTGCCTCGTAAAGGGGTGATGGAAATGCTTCGCTTGTTGGATGATGAAGACAAAGATGTCACCATTGCCATTGGTGATAATGCCATTCGTATTACTACAGAAACCGCGGTATTTACCAGTAAACTGGTTGATGGGCGTTTCCCTGATTATCAACGTGTATTACCAAAAGGCGGCACCAAAGTGGTGATTGCCAGCCGAAATTCGCTAAAGCAAGCCTTACTGCGCGCATCGATTTTATCCAATGAAAAATTCCGTGGTGTAAGGGTGTCACTTGAATCTGGATTGATGAAAATCACCGCCAATAACCCAGAGCAAGAAGAAGCGGAAGAAATTGTAGATATCGATTATAACAATGATCCATTAGAAATTGGTTTCAATGTCAGCTATTTATTGGATGTACTTAACCATATTCGCGCTGAAGATGTACGTATCACCTTAATTGATAACAACTCTAGTGCCCTTATCGAAAACCACGAGGAAGAAGATTCTATGTACGTGGTTATGCCAATGCGCCTGTAGAGGGGCATTTCGCATTTTGGTTGTATGAGTTTAACTCAATTACACATTCATCAATTTCGCAATATTCAATCTGCTCGGTTGCAATTTGACGCTGGGCTTAATTTAATTTGTGGTGAGAATGGCAGCGGCAAAACCAGTGTGTTGGAAGCCATTTATTTTCTAGGAATGGGGCGTTCGTTTCGCAGTCATCTTAGCCAGCGCGTTATTCAATATGACGCCAATGAACTGACCTTATTTGCTGAGTTGAATCAGCCGGAAGGCAAGATGAAGCTAGGCCTAAGGCGTTATCGCAGTGGTGATATTGACGTTCGCTTACAAGGGGAAAAACTAAAACGGTTATCTGAGCTTGCTGAAACGCTGCCTATTCAGGTAATCACCCCAGAAAGCTTTTCTTTATTGTTTGAAGGTCCAAAAGCCAGACGTCAGTTTATTGATTGGGGAGCGTTTCATTCCGATCTTCAATTTCACGGGGTTTGGGGTAACGTCAGGCGCATTCTCAAACAACGTAATCAATTACTTAAGCAACAAGCCAGTCAAGAAACGCTAAAGGTTTGGGATGCAGAGTTGGTTCGTTATACAGAAGCTGTCACAGAGATCAGAAATCACTATGTTGACTCGTTAAATGCGGTGTTAACAGGTATAATTGATAAGTTTTTACCTCAGGTCGAAGTTAAGGTCAGTTTTACTCAAGGTTGGGATAAGAAAATCCCTTATGCTACTGTGCTTTACAGTCAATATCAGCGGGATTTAGCCGCCGGTCACACCAGCAGTGGTGCTCATAAAGCTGACTTACGATTACGGGTAGGGAATCTACCGGTACAAGATGCGTTATCTCGAGGTCAACTAAAATTACTTGTGTGTGCGCTTCGTATCGCACAAGGCAAATTATTAAAACAGCAAATCGACAAAAGCAGTGTGTATTTGGTTGACGATTTGCCGTCGGAGTTAGATAGCAAACACCGACAGTTATTACTATCGCAGTTATTAGAAACTGAGGCGCAAGTGTTTATTACCGCCATCGAACCAACTGCGATCACGGATTCGTTACATAGCCCTCCAGTACAAATGTTTCACATGGAACAGGGAAATGTTACGGTTAAGGACGCCACTTCATTGTGAATTGGTTAAGGTTATTATTGAGAGAATAATATGTCAGAGAATAGTTACGATTCTTCGAGCATTAAGGTATTAAAAGGCCTTGATGCAGTACGTAAACGACCTGGGATGTACATCGGTGACACTGATGATGGTACAGGTCTACACCACATGGTATTCGAAGTGGTCGATAACTCCATCGACGAAGCCTTAGCTGGACACTGTAGTGAAATCACCATCACCATTCATGCCGACGGTAGTGTTGGAGTAAAAGATGACGGTCGTGGTATACCGGTTGCGATTCACCCTGAAGAGGGTGTCTCGGCGGCACAGGTGATCATGACGGTATTGCACGCCGGTGGTAAGTTTGATGATAACTCTTATAAAGTATCAGGCGGTCTGCACGGTGTAGGTGTTTCGGTGGTAAACGCCCTATCTGAAAAGCTGCAATTAACCATTCGTCGTGATGGTAGTGTTTACGAGCAGTTCTACCACATGGGTGAGCCTGAAAAACCCATTGAAATTATTGGTGAAACCGATAAGACCGGAACTGAAATTCGTTTCTGGCCGAGCGGTGAAACCTTTACCGATTTATTGTTCCATTTTGATATTCTGGCTAAGCGTGTGCGTGAGTTGTCGTTCCTTAACTCTGGGGTGGCGATCCGTTTGGTTGATGAGCGTGACAACAAAGATGAATTCTTCAAATACGAAGGGGGTATCGGTGCGTTTGTTGAATACTTAAACCGTAATAAAACACCAGTCAATAAAGACATTTTCCACTTTGTGGCAGAAGGTAAAGACGGCATTGGCGTTGAAGTCGCTATGCAGTGGAACGATGGTTATCAAGAAAACATCTTCTGCTTTACCAACAACATTCCACAACGTGATGGCGGTACTCACTTAGCCGGTTTCCGTGGTGCTTTGACGCGTAACCTGAACAGTTACATGGAGCGTGAAGGCTACAATAAGAAAAACAAGACCAGTGCCAGTGGTGATGATGCTCGTGAAGGCTTAACCGCGGTTATTTCAGTGAAAGTGCCTGATCCAAAGTTCAGCTCGCAAACCAAAGATAAATTGGTATCAAGTGAAGTAAAGTCAGCGGTTGAGCAAACCATGAATGAAAAGCTCAACGAGTTCTTATTAGAAAATCCCGTTGAAGCTAAATTGATTGTCGGTAAGATCATCGATGCTGCTCGTGCTCGTGAAGCGGCGCGTAAAGCCCGTGAAATGACGCGTCGTAAAGGTGCATTAGACTTAGGTGGCTTGCCGGGTAAACTGGCAGATTGCCAAGAGAAAGATCCTGGTCTTTCAGAAATCTACATAGTGGAGGGTGACTCTGCTGGTGGTAGTGCTAAACAAGGTCGTAACCGTAAAAATCAGGCGATTCTGCCACTAAAAGGTAAAATCCTGAACGTAGAAAAAGCCCGTTTTGATAAGATGTTGTCTTCGCAAGAAGTGGCAACCCTAATTACGGCATTGGGTTGTGGTATCGGACGCGACGAATACAACCCAGATAAAACCCGTTACCACAACATCATCATCATGACCGATGCTGATGTCGATGGCTCTCACATTCGTACACTGCTGCTTACGTTCTTCTTCCGTCAAATGCCTGAGTTGATTGAGCGCGGTTATGTGTACATCGCTCAGCCTCCTTTGTATAAAGTGAAAAAAGGTAAGCAAGAGCAATACATCAAAGATGAAGCGGCATTAACTCAATACCTAACGACTTTGGCATTAGATGGCACCAGTATTCACCCAACTCAGGGGGCACCGGGTATTTCGGGTCAGCCATTGGAGCGTATGGTGATTCAGTATCGCCAAGTAGAGAAAATCATTGATCGTTTAGAGCAACGCTTCCCTAGCTTTATTACGGAGCGTTTGTTGTATCAAAGCAATGTTCAGCCGCTTCTGAGCGATGAAGGTAAAATGACTCAATGGTTGAACAGCTTAATTGAAGATCTTACCAACAATGAGTCAGGTGGCGTATTGTTCTCGGGTAATGTGATCTTTGATTCTGAGCGTCAGGTATATTTACCAAACTTGACCATTCGCAAGCATGGTATTGATACCAGTTACCTGTTTAGCTTTGAGTTTTTCCAATCGAATGATTATCAAACCATTGCCAGCTTGGCGGCAGATATGGAAGGCTTGATCGAAGAGGGTGGTTTTGTACAGCGTGGTGAAAAACGCAAAGACGTTGCTAACTTTGTTGAAGCACTTACTTGGCTAGTAGGTGAAGCCAAACGTGGCTTATACATTCAACGATACAAAGGGTTGGGTGAGATGAACCCTGAGCAGCTTTGGGAAACCACTATGGACCCAGAGACTCGTCGTATGCTGCAAGTAACCATTGAAGATGCGGTGGGTGCTGATCAGCTATTTACCACACTAATGGGCGACCAAGTAGAACCACGTCGTGACTTTATTGAGTCTAATGCACTTAATGTAGCAAACTTAGATGTGTAAATAGTATTAAGTCAGTCGACGGGGAATGCGTCGACGTGGAGCAAAAGGGGTCTGTTCAGATCCCTTTTTTGTTTCTGGAATAGACAAGGATAACTTACTGTGAGGTAAGTCTTGGTGGCCTTCTGCATTCTGTAATTGGGCTTCAAATAATCTTCTTATAGGCGCACATTTGCTTGCAGGCCAATATTTTTCTGCAATCCCCCAAGGGGTATACAACTCAACCGTTGTTTCATCAACACGAAGCTCAAGCATAGGCGCAATACTGGCACCATTCTCAAGCAGTTTCTTTACTGCTAGTTGATTCATGGTGAGCGTGGCAATATGGATAGGCTTGCATTTATGTTTGTCTTTTAAAGATAAATTGCAATCAAGCGCAGGTTTATAGCTACCTAAAATTCTAAATGAAAGTAATAGCTTCAATGCGTTGTGGCTGTGGTTGACGATAGCAAGGTGAAGTGGAGTCACTTGCCCATCGAGATAAAGGGGTTGCTGATTGATTGTTAGTTCCAAGAAAGTGTTGGCGGCTTGGTTTATTTGACTTATGGCTATATCATAATTGAGTAATGCCATTAACGTTTCATAGTCATCATTTTTAGCTGCTATATGAAGGGGGGTGATCCCGTTTTTAAGTATGGCAGCTTTCATAAAGTCAGGGTTGTGTTTCATCAAGCGGTGAATGAGCTTGGGTAGTTTAGCTTGTGTTGCTAACATCAATAAATTCTTTTGTCCTGACTCTATACTTCTTAAGCCTTTGTCCCAAAGAATGTTAATGAGCGCTTGTTTACGATAAATAATGGCAAAGTGCAACAAGTTCAAGCCTTGGTTAGATTGGGCTTGAATATGAAGCTGTAATGGCGCGTTAGGTGTTAAACATAATAAGGTTAAGGCTTTTTCATCCCCTAATTTTACGGCTAAATGTGCGGCAGAAAAGCCATTTACATCGTATAAATTAAGCGCTGTTGCAAGGTTAGTTTGAGATAATAACCACTCCAACACATGGTATTGTTTTGCCGCTGTCGCGAGATGAAAAACCGTTTGATGGTTGTTCTCAGTCTGTTGTTTACAAGAAGCACCTGCTTTTGTAAGTTGCTTTACGCAATCTAGCTTACCTAATTTAACGGCGTAATGCAGTGGAGTTAAACCTTTACCATCTACCTTATCAATATAAAGCCCTTCTGCAACCAGTAGAGGAATTAGGGTATGTTGCTCATTGATGCATGCGTGATGTAACAAGCTTTGAGCATCATTACCTTCTAATGTTTCCCAATCTGGTATTTGTTCCATTAGGTGTTGTAAATGCTCTCTAAGTCCACATTGGCAGCAGACATACAACAAGGTGCGCTGAAGCGTTACTTTTGAATATTTAGGTTCTTTCTCTAGCCAAATATTGATGTCTTCAATTGTTGTTTGAATGACAGTTTTAGGATGTTGGTTTATAAAGGCATGAATAACAATAGGTTGATTCCATTGTTGGCAACATTTTATCCACTTCAATACATTGCCGGTATGAAGAGAGTATGGAGTGATCACTGCGGATTCAATCGCTGTTACTGGCAGTTTTTCCTTGTTTTCTAGCCATAAGTCCATTGCCATATCATCCTGTCCGCCTTTTATGGATAACAGTGTTCGCGTTGCTTGTTTTAAACTTGCGATATGGTGCGATGATGCTTGTGGCTGACTGATCATAGTATTGAGCTCATCCATTACAGTCGTAATCGTTGTTTGTGATAGTAAATGCCACAGTTGTTGATTACGGCTCCAAGGAGTTTCCACCCACTGATAAAGTTGTGCTGAGTTGTCTACTACATAGGGAGTACTCTTTTGGTTGATGTACTCTTGTAAACTGGTTTTTACCGATAATATCCAATCAATATCGTTTAAAGTCGACGTGATAGACAAAGCTTTTTGAATTGCTTGAGTTGAACCAAGCTTTAATTTCGGCTCAGTTGCGACTATATGCAATAGCAGTTCGGCTTCTGTTATTGAGTGTGATTGTGGGGATAAACTAGCCACAGATATCATCAAACTGTCTAAATCTAAGCCTTCTTTCACCGCCAGTAACACTAACACCGCAAGTTGAGGTTGATAGGTAAGAGAAGCTATAAAATTAACCTGAGGCGCAGAAAGTGGGTGGGTGCTGGGAGTCACTCTTTCCTTATGAATAGAGAGATGTTGCATAAGCTCTTCTAACATAACGTACACGGCACACTGCCATTTATGGCTATTTAATATTGAAGGGTCAAGCTTACAGATACTATCAATAATGGGCTCTACAGAAATTTGTGAACTTAACGCTATAAATTGATGAGCAAGCGCTTCAGGGAGTTGACCCGGTATGAACTTTACTATTTTTGAAGCCATATTCCCCAATTCTACGGGGTTACCATTAGCAGATGTCGTTTGATTGATTTGGTATGCCATGGTTAGCGTTATCTATCCTCGTATATAGAATTACGTATTGAAGCAGATTTTGGCTCAACAATTGAAGCTTTTGTGAAGCAAGTTTAATTAAAACAAGTTGATGAGATTTCTTGAACAGGCCTATTATTTAGAATACATCTTATTCAATTTCTATTATTTATAAATTGGAAAGGGCTATTTTTATACTGAATTGAGTAATTAAGGCAAATTATGTCCACAGGGGTTGTAAGTGGTCAATCCGTTAACGCTTGGGTTGATTCAGACATTGATAAACAGACATCGGCACAAGATAACAATGAAGAGCTTGAATCGAGTTTCGCAGAGATCTCTCAGCAACAAGGCTTATCTGAAAGCTATAAAAATGCTGTGAGTAATAGTGTATATGAGGTTCTTATCGCTTTCAAAGACGCAGATCAGGCCTGTGCCATCGAACAGTTGCTTATAATTAGAAGTGATAAGTGTTCCACACAAAGCAAACTTCAAGCTTATGAACGGCTTTTGGAGTTAACTAGTCCAGCATTTCGTAGTCATTTCCGATTGGAGCATCTCAATGATGGCTCATTATTTCTTAAAGCGTTTAATATTGAGCAAGTGCTAGAAGACTATGAATTAATTGAACTATCAAGTGTATGCACTCTCAACAAATCTTTAGAAACCGCAGGTTGGGATAATATAGACATTACGAATATAGAGTTCGAAAAGTTAAAAGCCGACTGCCTTCCTTTAGAACAATATTTTAAACGTGATCAGTTACAGAGGGTTAAATGGCTTTGGGTTCAGTTTGTCACTGATGACACACCGGCTTATCTCCGCTTTAATGCCTTTTTAGAGCTCAAAACGCATTTGGCTGCCCCAGCTGATGTCTCCGAGTTTTCTATACTTCCTTTAACGTCGCCAACAACCCCAAATGAACCTGTCCGCAATGGAGTGAGGTTGCAAATAGGTAAACGTGTTCGAATTGTAGAAGACTCTGGTGCTGCGACTTTGAGGACGGAACTAGTTGATTATTATCATCGTAAAGTAGGGCAAGAAGAGAAGTGTTTTGATAAACAACTTGATCAAGATTTACATCGATCTGAATATGCCTTTGTCGATGAGCACGGACTAAAAACGGTTTTGAAGAATGAAGACTTATCGCCAGATAAGCTTAACAGTATAGAGGCCCGCGAAATTAGCAGCCCGTTTCAAGTTGGCTTTAAAAAAATGTTAGCTTGTCAGGACTTTGTAGGAAAAGTATTAGAACATTTCACTTATGGGGTTGGATTAAATAAGCCCGTTAAAGCTAAAACATTTACTATTCTTTCTCAGGAACACCATCTCTTTGAATTTCATATTGAATCTTGGACGCCAGATCAAATGCTTGAAGGCACTAATTTGCTAAAGGCTATGGTGGCCGATGTGCAAGTGCTTATTGGTCCGAACGAAGTGACTTGTTTTGGTTTGGTTAACCGCAAAGAGAATTGATCTCTGTTATTGATATGCCAACAAGAAAAGAAGCTAAATCTGGTGAAACCGTTGAACATGCCGCAGGTACCACTGTTTAAGTAGCGCTACAGAAACCATCTATATAGGGCGGCAATGTTATTAGCAGGAAGCAAACTAATGGGCACCTTCATGGGTGCCCATTGGTTACACCATTAAGACTGCAGTAAAGAAATATCCGCCACTTGCAAGAACAAGGTGCGTAAGTGATTCAACAAGGCTAAACGGTTACGCTTAAGCGCTTCATCTTCTGCCATCACCATTACATCTTCAAAGAAGGTATCGACGTTAGTACGAAGTGCAGCTAACTGATTAAGCGCCGCTTCATAGTTACCTTCTGCAAACAGTGGTGCAAGTGCTGGCTCAAGCTCAGTTAATTGTGCGGCCAGTTTGATTTCAGCGTCTTCAGCAAGCAAACTTTGATTGATTTCACTTGAACCATCAATCACATTCTTAGCCAGAATGTTCGATACGCGCTTATTAGCCGCGGCAAGCGCTGTCGCCTCTTCGCGCTTTCTGAATTCAGAAACGGCATGAATACGTTTATCAAAATCTGCAGGCTCTGTCGGTGTGCGAGCGAGTACTGCTAAGATCACATCTACATCTACGCCTTTATCTTGATACCAAGAACGGAAACGTCCCATTAGGAATTGCAGTACATCATCGTGAGTATTGTCATTGCTAACACTATTACCGTGAAGTTCAGCCGCTTTAGCAATTAAATCGACCAAGTCGAGTGGCAGTTTGTTTTCTACGATAATACGTAAAATACCAATCGCGGCACGACGAAGAGCAAATGGATCCGCTGCGCCTTTCGGGGCTTGGCCAATACCGAAAATACCCACTAGAGTATCGAGCTTTTCAGCTAGAGCGACAGAGCAGGAAACCAATTCGGTAGGGACACGATCACCTGAGAACTTAGGCTGATATTGCTCTTGCAGTGCAAGTGCAACCGACTCAGTTTCACCATCAAGGCGAGCATAGTGCATCCCCATAGTGCCTTGAGTATCGGTAAACTCCATCACCATCTCGGTCATCAGGTCGGCTTTCGATAACAAACCAGCACGGGCTGCATCATCTTGGTTAGTGCTTAATAACCCTGCGATGTATCCGGAAAGGGCACTAATGCGATTTGCGCGATCTTTCAACGTACCCAACTGCTTTTGGAATACCACACTTTCTAGACTTGATAAGCGCGACTCTAAGCTGCGTTTTTTATCGGTGTTAAAGAAGAATTCTGCATCGGCTAGGCGAGGGCGGATCACTTTCTCGTTACCATCAATAATTTGCTGTGGATCTTTCGACTCAATGTTGGTCACAAAGATAAAATGAGGCAGCAAGTTACCAACATCATCAAATACTGGGAAGTATTTCTGGTCGCCTTTCATGGTGTACACCAAGGCTTCTGATGGCACATTTAAGAAGTCATTTTCAAAGTTGGCTTTCAGTACCACAGGCCATTCAACCAATGATACTACTTCGTTTAATAGCTCGTCAGTCAGTTCAGCGATACCACCCAGTTCTTTCGCAGCTTGCTCAGCACCTGCTTTAATAATGGCTTTACGCTCTGCGTAATCAGCCATCACTTTACCGGTTTCTTTTAGAGTTGCTAAGTAATCATCTGCATGAGTCAGTTCAAACTCGCTTTGACCCATAAAGCGGTGACCACGAATGGTACGCGCTGATTGAATACCTAATACCGTGCCGTCAATCGATTCAGCCCCTAAAAGCATAGTAACTGTGTGAACCGGACGAATAAATTGGGTAGTGTTGCTACCCCAACGCATTGGTTTTGGAATAGGTAATTTATCTAAAGAACGTTGAGTCATTTCAGCGACTAACTCGCTGGTGGCTTTACCCGTGACTTGGGCTTTATGCAGCAGCCATTCACCTTTGTCAGTCACAAGGCGCTCAGCCTCTTCGACACTGATGCCATTTCCACGTGCCCAGCCCATAGCGGCTTTGGTTGGGTTGCCATCGGCATCAAAGGCACTGCTTACGGCAGGACCACGTTTTTCAACGATTTTGTCGGCTTGTGCTACGTCTAAGTTTTCAATACGCAGTGCCAAACGGCGTGGAGCAGCGAACCATTGTGAGTTATCAAAGGTTAATTCAGCTTTGTTAAGCTCTTCAGTAAAATTAGCTAAAAACGCTTCAGCAAGTGTTTTAAGGGCTTTTGGTGGTAACTCTTCAGTACCAATCTCAATGAGTAAGTTTTCTTTTTTCATTTTCTAATTACCTCTTTACTTACACATTGGGAAGCCAAGTGCTTCACGTGCGGCATAGTAAGCTTCAGCGACACCTTTCGCCATGGCGCGAACGCGCAAAATGTAGCGTTGACGTTCGGTTACTGAAATGGCGTGACGAGCATCAAGCAGGTTGAATGCATGAGACGCTTTCATCACTTGCTCATAAGCAGGCAGTGGCAATGGCTTTTCAAGTTCTAATAGCTTGTTGCACATTTCTTCACATTTGTCGAAAGTGGCAAATAAGAAATCGACGTCAGCATGGTCGAAGTTAAACTCAGATTGCTCGACTTCGTTTTGGTGGAATACGTCACCATAAGTGATTCGACCCATAGGGCCGTCTGTCCACACTAAGTCGTAAACGCTGTCTACGCCTTGAATATACATCGCAAGACGCTCAAGACCATAGGTGATTTCACCAGTAACAGGAGTACATTCAAGACCACCGACTTGTTGGAAGTAGGTAAACTGGCTGACTTCCATACCGTTTAACCAGACTTCCCAACCCAGACCCCATGCGCCTAATGTTGGAGACTCCCAGTTGTCTTCAACAAAGCGAATGTCGTGGACTTCTGGATCTACGCCTAAGGCTTTTAGAGAACCTAAGTACAGCTCTTGAATATTGTCAGGAGACGGTTTCAGTACCACTTGAAATTGATAGTAATGTTGCAGGCGGTTTGGGTTTTCACCATAACGACCATCGGTAGGACGGCGTGATGGCTGCACATAAGCACTGCTCATTGGCTCAGGTCCGATTGAACGCAAGAAAGTTTGTGGGTGGAATGTTCCAGCCCCTACTTCCATGTCCAATGGTTGAATGATAGCGCAACCTTGCTGCGCCCAGTATTCTTGCAGGGTGAGAATAAACCCTTGAAACGTTTTTATATCGTGATTGCTGCTCATTACTGTCGCTATATAAAGTGGGTAGAAAATGGTTTCGATTATACCTTCATGGTATCGTTCTGAGTAGGTTATTTTCTAGCTTTATGATCCCCAAGGGAAATTTATTTAAATTTTAATAGATGTCATAAAGTAGAGTTACTCTTACCGAAGCCTTATTTAAACGCCAACAGAAGCGCACGTCCATGTGCTGACGACCGTAACATCCTGTTACGGACGGTTGTCTTATTAAATAAGGCTTCTCATTGTAGGTTGTCTATGTTTCGCTGTTTATAAAGCTAACTGCTGAACTGGGTAGCCTATTAAGCTGGCAGGTCTGAATAGAGTATTTAAGGAAAAATGGAATGACAAAAATCCGCTGCGCTTGGGTAAGTGACGATCCTATCTATCAGGACTATCACGATAAGGTTTGGGGACGTCCTGTATATGATCCACTGGAGTTGTTTGAAAAACTTTGTCTTGATGGTCAGCAAGCAGGATTGTCTTGGATCACCATTTTAAAGAAGCAGCACAATTATCAACAAGCCTTTGCCAATTTCGACCCTTATAAAATCGTCGAATTTACTGAGGAAGATGTTGAGCGGTTAATGCAAGACAAAGGCATTGTCCGTAACCGTTTAAAGATCCAGTCTATCATTCGTAATGCCAAAGCCTATATTGCCTTTGTAGAGCAGGGTAGTGACTTCTCACAATTCCTTTGGGAATTTGTAGATGGGAAGCCCATCGTTAACGAATTTCTATCTATGAAGGAAGTGCCTGTTGAAACCCCTGAATCGCAAGCCATGTCAAAGGCGCTAAAAAAGCTTGGGTTTAACTTTGTAGGACCAATGATTTGTTATGCATTCATGCAAGCTGTAGGGATGGTGGATGATCATACGCGAGATTGTTTTTGTCGAAACTCATAAGAAAAAGGTGTTTCATGTGAAACACCCTTTTGTTTGTTCAAATAAATTGGATTCTAGTTTTTTTTGCAGCCAGTCTTATTTTCATCAATGATCAAGTTACCTTCTACTCTGTAACCAATTTGACCAATAACAAATGCGTGCTGTAAATGAGAGATAACAACATCTGTTAAGCCTACAGCGCATTTATCTTTTTCAATCGCATTGTCCATTGCGGTTTTTACATTTGGAATACCAAATGGGAAAATAACCACTGGATATTTATCTTCACCAACAACTCTCTTACCATCTAAGAGTTTACCTGAATTAATGTCGTAATTTTTGGTACTACCCACTGTCATGTCAGCTACTCGTACAGTACAACCACTTAATGCTAGAAGTGATAAAGATAACCCTGCGACAATAAATTTTTTCATTTTCAAATACTTCCTTATTTTAAAAAGACGTGGATTATACTAAAAACACATAAAATAGGAATTATTTATATAAAATAACATCAGAAAATAAAAAAGGTGCTTCATAACGAAGCACCTTTTTTACTAGAGCCTATGAACTTACTTACTTTCAAAGAAAAACGGCTTACGTCTCTTCTTATCACCATTAAGTTCATTCATGGTTTCGGCATTGTAAAGTTTACCATTGACCATAGTGTAAACCACTTTATCGGTATTACGAATGTTCTCTAATGGGTTGCCATCAATCACAATTAAGTCAGCCAGTTTGCCTTTTTTGATGCTGCCAAGCTGGTGATCTAATGCAAAGGTTTTTGCTGGATTAATGGTCGCCGTTTTCAGCACTTCCATATTGGTCATGCCGCCTTGGGCAAACATCCACATTTCCCAGTGTGCGGCAAGACCTTCACGTTGACCGTGAGCACCAATGTTGGTAACTACGCCGATGTCATTCAGTTCCTTGGCAACCTTAACCACATTAAAGTGATTATAGTGACCATCTGGCGCTTTGGTACGACGCATTGAACGCGAGTTTAACAGCTCAGATGGTACATACTTAGACAGGCGAGGGTGTTCCCACACATTGGTTTTGTCGTACCAGTAGTGTTCACCTGAAATACCGCCATACGCCACAACCAAAGTTGGCGTGTAAGCAGTATTCGATGCTTTCCACACTTGTTTGATGTCGTTATAAATAGCTGCAACGGGAAGAGAGTGCTCTAAAGTTGTATGTCCATCAACAATCATTGAAAGGTTGTGTTGAAGTAGCGAACCACCTTCAGGCACTACCATCATATCCAATTCACGTGCAGCCGCGATCACTTGTTGACGTTGGTTACGACGTGGCTGGTTATAACTCTTCACCGTAAAGGCTCCGACTTTCTTTAAGCGCTCTAAGTGGAACTTGGCATCATCGAGTGAATCTACGTGCGAGGTATAACCCGGTCCATTAGCACCGTATAAAATGGTACCCGTTGAGAAGATACGAGGTGCAGCAATGTTACCGGCTTTTTGTTGCTCAGATGCGGCAAACACTTCGGTGGTATCATTGGATGGATCGTGAATGGTGGTGACACCTAAAGCAAGGTTGGCGTACATCATCCAGTTTTGTTGTGGAATGATCTCATTGCTACCTTGTGACCCATGAGCGTGAGCATCGAACAATCCAGGCATAATGGATTTGCCACTGATGTCGATAACTTTGGCATCTTTTGGAATGCTCAGTGAGTTATCACCAACAGCTGCAATGTGGTTATTTTTGACAATGACAACACCGTTATTGATAACTTTGTCGCCTTCCATAGTGATCACTTGGCCACCAACAAACGCGACGGTTCCACGTGGAACATAGGTGTCTTTTTTGAAACCTAAATTTGTGATGGTTGGCTCAGCCTTCTTGTCATCTTCTTTGGCTTTGGTGTAATTGGTATCAACTTTAGCTTGATACAGCTCAGGGCCAAGCGTCCAGTATAACTGGCTGTTGTTACCGCCCCAACTGATGCTTTCGCCTGCACGCGTACTGAGTTGAGCTACTGGTAAGTTGCTTGCGCTAGGGCCTATGTTGACGGTTTCACCGTGCTTAGCAAATGGAGTAACAAACACTTTGAAGCGTTCAGCAAAGGCTAAGTTATTTCCATCAGGAGAAATGCGGAATTCTGTGGCGAGCTTACTGGTATAGTGAGTACGCTTTTCGTGACCATTTAGGTCGATGGATGCAAACTCTGGTGTTTTGCCATAATCCATAAAGTAGACACGATCATTATTGCTACCAAACTGTGGTTGGTAACCACTGCTGGTGATAAAGGTGTTACGCTTACCTTTAATGTCTACTTTGTATAAGCCTGGCTCTTGCGACCACGTTTTAGAAAGTAAGCGACCACCACTGGCTTTACGATATACAACCGTTTTACCATCAGGAGAGAAGGTCGGCTCGACAAACTTGCCCGGCTCATTGGTTAGCACTTTTGGCTTGCCGCCTCTGGCACTGACTACGCGAACACTGCCTTGCTTTTGGTCATTCCATGTAGTGAACACGATTTTTTTACCATCACGTGACCATTGTGGAAACAGTTCGGCAATATTGTCATTTAAACGGGTCAAGCGTTTTGGCTTACCGTTTTTAATGTTGCGGATCCAGAGCTTACCTAAGGCCTCATAAACCACTTTTTTGCCGTTAGGAGACACTTGTGCCATACGCAGCATTTTGACGTCAAAGCTGTCTTTATCAATGTCTTGTTTAACCACTACTGCTGGCTGGATATCACGAGTATCATTAACTTCAAACGGGATCACATTGGCCGTTTGAGTTTTTGTGTTCAGACGATTGATCTTACCGCCTGCCCAAAACACGATATCACGATTATCCGGTGTCCATGCCATGGTTGGATACACGCCGTGAATAGCCCATGTTTCTTGCATATCGCGGTCAAGCTTGTCATAAAGTTTGGTTTTAAGACCTGACTTTAAATCTAAAACATACAGTGTCGACTGGAAACCATCACGCTTAATGTAAGCGAGTTTAGTGCCATCTGGGCTAGGAGTAGGACGAATAGCGCCACCTGTACCAGAGGCTAAGACTTTAATATCACCGGTTTGGGTGTCATAACGTTTAATTTTGTAAATGCCTTTCACTGAATCTTTTGAGTAGTGGAAGGTCTTGCCTGGCGTCGCATCTTGGCTGAAGTAAATATAACGGCCATCAGGTGAATAGGCTGGCTCACCTAAATCTTTTTGATCATTAGGACGTTCGGTTAATTGAACGCCTTTGCCACCAGTAACATGATATAACCATACTTCACCAGCACCTAAGCTACGACCAGAAGTAAAGTGTTTACGGGCGACCAGATATTGTGAGTCAGGACTCCATGCCGGGCTGTTCAGTAAACGAAACGTTTCATTAGTTACTGCACGCTGATTGCTGCCATCGGCATCCATAACCCAAAGGTTATCACCACCGTTTTCATCAGAAGTAAACGCAATGGACTTTCCATCAGGGCTATAAACAGGCTGCATTTGCCACGCCATGCCTTTTACAAGGCGCTTGGCTTTACCGCCGTTAATTGGCATTTGGTAAATATCACCCAGCAGATCAAACACTATGTGTTTACCATTAGGGCTAACGGATACGTTCATCCATGTGCCTTCGGTGACATTAATATCGACGCTTTGGGTAGGTTGATTGGCAGGTTCGTTAACCGACCATTTGGTTTCTTCTTTGGCTTGCGCAGTACTGATGGAAAGGCTCAATGCCATTGCCGCATACAGCGGGCTTAACTTGGAGGTGAACATTTGGATTCCCATTCTCAATTTTAGTTATTTATGCAACATGATTTATCGCATATTTAACCAAAACTTAAAAGGGAATTAGCGTTACAAACTGTGTGTTATTGATTAGAAGTTGTAAGGCATATTTATACCATTCACATCAATTAACTGTGATTTTAGGGGAGCGTTAGCAAAGTAAATACAAGGCGCAATGACGAATCATAGCCGTAGCTATGGGGAGGAGTTGCAACGATGTAGTTACGAAGCTAAGGCTTAATCAAAAGCATAGTTAATTGGTACGAATGGTATCACAAGCCTTTTTGAATCAAGTATTGGTATGGTGTGCTGCTGGTATCTTCTGCGAGTAACTTGTGATCCATGAATTGACAGAAGCTTGGAATATCTCGAGTAGTAGCTGGGTCATCGGCGATGATAAGCAAGGTTTCGCCGTCTTGCATATGACGCACTTTTTTTCGCACCATCATTACTGGCTCAGGGCAGCGCAATCCAAGTGCATCAAGTTGGTGATTGGCATTTTCAAAAAGTGTGATCATGGTTCATCTTGTTTACTGCAAAAGTGGCGGCTATTTTACCATCGAGTTTTAAATTGCCAAGTTTATGAAGAATAAATGTGAATCTTGTTCCACGTGAAACACGAGTTAATTAAAAAATAAGGCGTCCTGTTCCACGTGAAACAATGCTTAATTGAGACTTAATCAGTTTGTTTTAAGTGCTCTAATACAATCGGAGTGATTTGCTGAATAAGAGACACTGAATTTTCAATATCTAGTTCAAACCAACCATCAGTGCCCAACATATAAAGTCGTTCTATGTTTAGATTTAAGGGATGGGAATCAGAATGGCAACCAGAAAGCTTGAAAGTACCAAAAGGAGTTTGAATGCGGCTGATGGAAAAAGGGGTCATAATCTCACATTTAATAAAGATTGAAGAAGAGATAATGACTCTCTTCTTCATCTCTCATATCTAAGTTAAACTCGTTCAAACACAGTAGCAATACCTTGGCCTAAGCCAATACACATGGTGGCTAATCCTAGAGTCGCGTTTTTATCTTCCATAATATTGATGAGCGTGGTGGATATACGCGTGCCAGAACATCCTAACGGATGCCCCAGAGCAATCGCACCACCGTTAAGATTAATTTTCTCATCCACCTTATCCATTAAGCCTAATGCTTTAACGCAGGGCAGTGATTGTGCGGCAAAGGCTTCGTTGAGTTCGATAATATCAATGTCATCGATGGTGAGTCCGGCACGAGTCAAAGCTTTTTGGGTGGCAGGAACGGGACCAAATCCCATGATTGCAGGGTCACAGCCAGCTACGCCCATAGAACGGACGCGAGCACGGATAGGTAAGCCAAACAGCTTAGCTTTTTCTTCTTCCATTACCAGCATGGCCGATGCACCATCGGAAATAGCGGATGAGGTGCCAGCGGTAACCGTACCGTTTACAGGATCAAAAACAGGACGAAGGCTAGATAACGCTTCAAGTGATGCGTCAGAGCGGATCACTTGGTCAGCCGTGATTTGAGTTAAGGCGCCATCGGAGTCATGACCATTGATCGGATATATCTCTGAATTAAACCGACCCTCAATGGTTGCGGCATGTGCGCGTTGATGAGAGCGCAGTGCAAACGCATCTTGTTGCTGACGATCGATATTGTGTTGCCTTGCTAACAATTCAGCCGTTAAGCCCATCATGCCCGATGCTTTTGCGACTTGATGCCCGAGTTGCGGGTGGAAATCAACGCCGTGATTCATTGGGACATGTCCCATATGTTCGACTCCGCCAACGATAAAGGTATCGCCCATACCCGTCATAATGGCACGAGTGGCTTGATGGAGTGCTTCCATTGATGAGCCGCATAGACGATTTATGGTCACGCCTGCGGTAGTTTTAGGCAAACCCGCTAATAGTGAAGCATTGCGAGCGATGTTAAAACCTTGCTCTAAGGTTTGCATCACGCAGCCCCAGATCACGTCTTCGATTTGCTGAGGGTCTACTTGTGGGTTACGGGCAAGCAGACCTTTCATTAATTCGGCGGAAAGGGTTTCAGCCCGAAGATGGCGAAACGCACCGCCCTTGGAACGTCCCATAGGAGTACGAATACAATCAACAATTACTGCATTTTTCATGGTCAGTTCCTTATTGTGAAATGGGGAAGTAGCGGCCATTGTTTGCAGCCAGTTTACGAAGAGAATCGGTGACTTGGTATAACGGACCGAGGTGAGCATAGCTATCGGCTAACTCAATAAACTTGTCTATACCAAAGGTGTCTAAATAACGGAACACACCACCACGAAAAGGCGGGAATCCTAAGCCGAACAAGAGCGCCATGTCCGCTTCAGCAGGTGAAGCAATAATCCCTTCGTCTAGACAGCGAACGGTCTCGATGATCATTGGGATCATGAGTCTGGCAATAATAGCGTCATTATCAAAGGACTGTTGAGGTTGGCAGACGTTAGCTAGCAATGCGTTTACGGCATCATCGGGTTGCTTTTTGAGTTTACCCCGTTTGTCGGGTTGATATTGATAAAACCCGATGCCATTTTTTTGTCCAAGACGTTGAGCATCTAATAACTGTTTAATGACATCTTGCTGTGGTGTAGGCATGCGCTCAGGAAAGCCATTCGCCATGACTGTTTGTGCATGATGAGCGGTGTCCATGCCCACAACGTCCAATAGGTATGCAGGACCCATGGGCCAACCAAAGGTTTTTTCCATCACTTTGTCGACTTCGATAAAATCAGCACCATCAACAAGTAATTGATTAAAGCCTGCAAAGTAAGGAAACAATACTCGGTTAACAAAGAAACCGGGGCAGTCATTAACGACAATTGCCGTTTTGCCCATAGCGCTGGCATAAGCCACCACTTTTGCAATCGTGGCATCAGATGTGTGTTTGCCACGGATCACTTCCACTAATGGCATCTTATGTACGGGGTTAAAAAAGTGCATGCCACAAAAACGTTCAGGGCGTTTAAGATTGGTAGCTAATGAGTCTATGGATATGGTGGACGTGTTAGAGGTGATGATGGTGTCTTCGCTGACATTAGATTCAACCTCAGTGAGCACTTGGGCTTTCACCTTTGGGTTTTCCACCACGGCTTCTACCACTATGTCAGCGTGAGCAATCGAAGTGTAATCCAAGGTAGCAGATATTTGGTTGAGCACTTTAGCCATTTTGTCGGTCGTTAGCCTACCGCGAGACACTTGATTGTTCAGTAACTTCGCCGCTTCAGATAATCCTAAATCTAATGCAGGTTGATTGATGTCCTTCATGATAACGGGGACACCTTTACTGGCACTTTGGTAACTGATCCCACCGCCCATAATGCCAGCACCTAACACCGCGGCTTGCTCAACTTGCGATTCGACAGATTTAGCCGCTTGCTTACTTTTATGTTTGACCACTTGCTCGTTGAGGAAAATTCCAATTAACGAGGTCGCCGCTTCCGTTTTTGCCAATTCAATAAAAGCATGATGCTCAGCGATAAGCGCTTCAGCTCTATTTTCGGTATGTGTTTGCTCAATTACTTTAACGGCAGTATAAGGGGCAGGGTAATGCTTGCCTGCGATTTGGTACACCATAGCTTTAGCCGTGGTAAATGCCATCAATGATTCCATCGCTGGAAGTGGCAACGGCACTTGTTTTTGCTGACGGCGAGCTTGCCAATCCAATTTGCCATTAATGGCATCGTTAAGCATCTTGATGCCAGCTTGATGTAATTGCTCTGGGGCGATAATGGCGTCAATAGCACCCACTTGCATTGCTGCATCAGGCTTATGTGGTTTACCTGTAGTTATCCACTCAAGAGCATTATCAACGCCGATTAATCGTGGTAAGCGTACCGTGCCACCAAAGCCAGGAATTAAGCCAAGTTTAGTCTCAGGGAGTCCAAGGCGAGCATTCGGTTCGGCAATTCTAAAATCAGTGGCTAAAACAGTTTCAAATCCGCCGCCCAAGACGAAACCATTAATGGCTGATAAAGTAGGAAAGGGAAGATCTTCAAGTTTATTAAACACCTTATTCGCTTTGACTAGCCAGCTAAACAGACTGTCATCATCTTGCTGGAATAACCCTAAAAACTCTGTAATGTCTGCGCCAACGATAAAAGCAGGTTTTGCAGAGGTGAGTAGCAAGGCTTTAGGGTTGGTTTTGATGATGGCATTTAAAGCTTCATCAAGAGAGGTTAATGTTGCTGAATCAAGCTTATTTACAGACTGGGTCGCGTTAAAACACAACTGGGCGATATGATCATCCAGCATGGCGACTTGAATACTCTGGCTTTGATAAATCATTATTTTATCCTTGGTGTTTAGCGTACTGCAAAATAAAAGCGGTGAATAACGTCTATTAGATTGACGGTTAAGCGCACAAAAAACAAGCATAAATTTAAACGGGTGTTTAAATTAAAAAACTTTAGCATGATTACAAACTTAACAAGAGATGATCAAGGATTCATGAAGCAAATTTAACGGGAAATTATCACTAAGAAGTGCAATGCTTTGTTTAGGTTAAATTGAATGGGGAGGCCGTCATGTCTGAACTAGCACTCGCTGTCAGCTACGGGTCTTTGAGTTCGTTAGATGCTAAGCAATTAAGCGAGATTCAAAAAAAAACTGATAAATCAAAAGTAGTGGGTCTGTTGGATCGTTTTTTGGATTTTGTTTTCGGCACTCATCGTAAAGAAGTGAAAGAAGCGTATTTTGATCTTATTTCTGAGACGAGTTCACCACAAGAAAAACAACAGGCATTCTGGTATTTGCAAGCCGCCGCTAAAGCAGAGTTTAAATCGTGCTTTACCGTCGAATTTGATGCTGATGCATCACAAGTTATTTATCGGTTTACATTTCCAGAGACTGTGAAAACTGATGTCTCCAAGCTTGAAGTTCGAGTTGCCCCCTCCACTGAGTTTACTCAAATGAAGCCTTTGGTGGACGCTTGTCATCACGCTGAACTTTTTACATTAATGCAAAAACTGGATAGTGGTGCAACGCTAGGCAATAAAGAATACGAAAGCATCACTGACGAAAATAAGCTTAAAGCCTTTGTGCGTTTACGTCAGTTGGTGAAAACTGAGCACCGTAATGATTTTACATTTGAGCCATCTACTGCTGACGGTAAGCTTGAAATAGGGGTTAAATCACGTAACGTAAATAGATTTTCTTTGTGTGTTTATCCTGACGCTCAATTTCAACGATTCATTAATAATACGGTGAATACTCAAATTGAGACAAGACGAGCGGGTGTTGAGCTATCCAATCAGTCGTCAGCAATAAAATGGACGCAACTAAAAGGGCACAAGCCTTGTCCTTGCAGATTTGAGGAAGTCATGACTGCTGATTTAAATCGAGATCCGTATACATTGGATGACGGAACGAAAACGATAACCTATACAGCTGAAGATGCTGTCGACACTGCAAGTAAACTCGAAGAAGTCAGTGCCTTATGTTGTAATGACCAACAAAGGGAAATATTAACCATATTTGCATCGCAAAGTATCTGGTTAACGCTACCTATGTGGGATAAACAATTAATGACGAATAACATGGGGGCAGATGGCACAAGAACAAAAGATGGCGCCAATTATCAGATCACAAAGCTTGCAGGTGGTAATCTGCTCGTTAGTGCTCATTGCTATCGGGAATCTTGTTGTGATAACAACAACCCCGACCACTGGCCAATAGGCATGAATCGGAGTGATTATAGTAAAAGCTTTGATGTTGATTTTGTATTTCTCGTCACAAAAGACAGTGTGATTATGGTGTCGAAAGATATTCGCAAACAACCATTTCCAGAATCCGTTACTCAAGCCGGCAGGCGCTAAGAATTCTTATCCTTCCATTTGAATGGATTGAATGCCCATCAGCCGTGTAGGCTATGATACACTCAGGCTCCGATTTTTATCATTAGGAGCCTGAGCAATGTCCTCGATAGGTCAACATTATTCGCAACACATTACTGAGATGAATCGCAGAGTGGCTGAGATTTGTCTGCGTCACAACCTATCTGGGCTGGTTTTTCATTCTGGTCAACCGAAACGCCAGTTTTTGGATGACATGGATTACCCTTTCAAAGTAACCCCTAATTTTAAATCTTGGTTGCCATTATTGGATAACCCCAACTGTTGGATATTCGCTGATGGGCAGAATAAACCGACCCTCATTTATTATCGTCCAGTTGATTTTTGGCATAAAGTTGCCGATGTTCCAACTACCTTTTGGACTGATGAATTTGATATCAAACTGCTGACAAAAGCCGATAAAATTTCAGAGTTTTTACCAAGTAATATTGCAGATTGGGTGTACCTCGGAGAAGAAACACAATTGGCTTCTGAGCTTGGTTTTATTCAAATTAATTCAAAGTCGGTTGAAAACTACTTGCACTTTAAACGCTCATTTAAAACAGATTATGAGTTAGATTGTCTGCGAGAAGCGAATCGTTTAGCGGTAAATGGTCATCTTGCTGCGAAACAAGCCTTTCTCGGTAGTGGCAGTGAATTTGATATTCAGCTTGAGTATTTAAAAGCGGTCGGCCAAGGTGAAAATGATGTGCCTTACAACAACATCATTGCACTGAATGAGAATGCGGCCATCTTGCACTATATGGTGCTTGATCATCAAAAGCCTGTTGAACATCGTTCATTTTTGATTGATGCAGGTGCGACCTGTGGTGGTTACGCCTCTGATATTACTCGTACCTACTCGGCTGAACAAAACCGCTTTGCAGCTCTTATCGTTGCCATGGATAAGCTACAACATGAAATCATTGCCGAAATGAAGGTCGGCAAGAGCTATGTAGATCTGCATTTATTAACTCATCAAAAAGTCGCTCAAGTTTTGTTGGACTCTGAGTTGGCTACTGGCAACCTTGAGTTGTTAATTGATTCTGGCATTACTCGTGCATTTTTCCCTCACGGCCTAGGTCATATGTTAGGTTTGCAAGTACATGATGTGGCTGGCTTTAGTCCAGATGAGCAAGGAACCCATGTTGCCTCACCAGTTGATCATCCTTTCTTACGTTGTACTCGTACATTAGAAGCTGGGCAAGTGTTAACCATCGAGCCGGGCCTGTATATTATCGATACCCTGCTTAATGAGTTGGATGAAAAGAGTCGCCAACAAATTAACTGGAAAGTGGTCGATGAATTGCGTCCATTTGGTGGTATTCGTATTGAAGATAATGTCATTGTTCATGCTGATCGTATTGAAAATATGACTCGTGATTTTGGACTCGCCTAAGTCGTGGCGAGTGATCGGTACTTGGTTCCAGCACAACCCTTGGTGCTGGAAGAGGACATTAAAAAGAGCCGTTTTATCACTATCATATTTCGCTGTCAGTCTGAGAAAGAACTAAAGTTGGCGCTCACAAACTATAGGCGTGATTATCCTGATGCTCGACATTATTGTTGGGCGTTTGTGGGAGGTGCGCCTAAAGAGATGGTGAACTGTGGTTCTAGTGATGATGGTGAACCATCAGGAAGTGCAGGGCGGCCAATGCTATCGGTATTACAAGGTGCTGATATTGGCGAAATAGGCGCCATTGTGGTTCGTTATTTTGGTGGTACAAAACTTGGTGTTGGTGGGCTGGTTCGTGCATATAGTGCAGGAATAAAGCGAGGATTGACACAACTGCAAACAGATGTTCAGCAATTACGAGATGAAGCACGACTCAGTTGTGATTATGCTCAGCTTAGTGATGTTGAATATCTATGTAAAAAATACCAAGTATTGATCCAAGACCAACAATTTACTGAGCAAGTGTTGTTATCCTTGGCAATACCAAAATCTAATCGCCAAATTATTCAGCAGGAGTTGGCGACGTTATCTCAGGGTCAACTTAGTCTTAAATTTGTGGAATAATAGTGACTCTTACAGCAAAGGATTGAAGCGTATTTCTCCATGCAATATCGCACTATCATAAGAATAACTGGCCTGTTAATGGGGCTGTTTTCCATCACTATGCTGCCGCCAGCATTGGTCGCCATTTTTTATAATGATGGCGAGGGGATGGCATTTATTAAAGCCTTTGTGGTGAGTTTGTTATTGGGGTTCTGTTTGTGGTACCCCAATCGTTATCATAAAGCTGATCTGCGAACCCGAGAAGGCTTTTTGATTGTGGTGTTGTTTTGGACAGTGTTGGGTTCAATCGGTTCTTTGCCTTTTATTTTTGCCAACAACCCAGATATGAGCTGGACGGATAGCTTTTTTGAATCCTTTTCAGCCTTAACCACCACCGGGGCAACGGTGATCGTTGGCCTTGATGATCTACCCAAAGCGATTCTTTTTTATCGCCATTTACTGCAATGGCTTGGTGGAATGGGGATTATTGTTCTGGCGGTAGCCATATTACCTGTTTTGGGGATTGGGGGAATGCAGCTTTATCGTGCTGAAATCCCAGGGCCAGTTAAAGACAGTAAAATGACTCCTCGGATTGCCGAAACCGCTAAGGCATTGTGGTATATCTATTTGTTTTTGACCTTAGCCTGTGCGGCGGCCTTTTGGTTTGCAGGTATGAGCGCTTTTGATGCTATTTGCCATTCATTTTCTACCATCGCTATTGGTGGGTTTTCCACTCATGATGCCAGTATGGGTTACTTTAATAGCCCTGTGATCAACTTAATTTGTGTGGTGTTTTTGCTTATTTCTGCTATCAATTTTAGTTTACACTTTGCGGCGGTGACCAATAAAGGTTTCAACTTAAAAGTGTACCTAAAGGACGCCGAGTTTAAAGTGTTGTTAGCAGTGCAGCTTATTCTTACTGCGATTTGTTTCTTAGTGCTTTATCAAACCAATATTTATGACTCGGCTGAAGAAACCTTAGATCATGCCTTATTCCAAGCCGTTTCGGTTTCCACGACTGCAGGGTTTGGTACTGAAAGCTTCCATAGCTGGCCGCTGTTTTTGCCTATGCTGCTTATATTTTCTAGTTTTATTGGTGGATGTGGCGGATCTACAGCGGGAGGCATGAAGGTTATTCGTATCATTTTACTGGTGCTACAAGGCTCAAGAGAAATGAAGCGTTTGGTTCATCCTCGTGCCATTTTTACGATTAAAATTGGCAATTCGGTATTACCCGACAGAGTCATTGATGCCGTGTGGGGGTTCTTTTCGGCTTATGCCCTAGTCTTTATTATCAGTATGCTGGCGTTAATGGCGTTTGGTGTTGATGAGTTGACGGCGTTCAGCACGGTAGCGGCTTGTTTGAATAACTTAGGCCCAGCTCTTGGTGAAGCGGCCAGTAATTATGCTACCCTCGGTGATGGTTCGAAATGGGTACTATTGATCACCATGCTATTTGGACGCTTAGAAGTATTCACTTTGTTAGTCCTGCTTACGCCAACTTTCTGGAAGAACTAATGCACAATATCGCTCTAATATATTCAACCGTTGATGGTCAAACCAAACGTATTTGTGACGCCATGGTCGGACATATGTCTTCCAATGCTAAGGTGACAGTATTGTCACTGGAGCAAGCAACAACGGCAGAGTTAACACAGTACGATAAGGCTATGATTGGTGCCAGTATTCGTTATGGTAAATACCGTCCAGCGTTATTTGAGTTTATTAAGCAACATCATAAGTGGTTAACTGAAACCCAAAGTGGCTTCTTTTCGGTGAATGTGGTGGCAAGAAAACCAGAGAAGAATACGCCTGAAACCAACCCTTATATACGTAATTTTCTTAAACTGTCGACTTGGGTTCCTGCTGTTCAAGGGGTATTTGCGGGTAAGATTGAGTACCCAAAATATGGTGTGTTTGACCGCACTATGATCCGTTTTATTATGTGGATCACTAAAGGACCAACGGATACGAGCGGTACCTACGAGTTTACCGATTGGCAGCAGGTTGAACGCTTTGCCAAGAAATTCATCTCATAACAAGGTAAATTTGTTCAGTATTATAATAACTTAGTTGGGTTGTGAGATTCCTTTTGATAGAATCACAAGCTTTCCTACTGTTGTATGATCGTTATTACTAGGGCACGCCCTAACAGTAGGGTTGGGCTTTCGTTCGCTATGGATAGTTATTGGAAAGAATTTTCTGATCATTGAAAACATGGAGAGCCGAAGCGTATCATTAGCCATCAATCAATCAATCAGTTGAGTCAAACCATGCGTAGTCGATTCAAGCTTGTCTTTACTCTTGTTTGCATTTTAAGTGCACAACTCTTTTCCTTATCAGCGAAAGCAGCATTATGGATTGATACTTCAGATGCTTATTTACGTGCTGATATCCAACAACTGGCCGATGCTGGTTTTATCAAAGTTCCTGTTAATACCTACCCTTTAATGTGGTCTGGAGTCGCTCAAGATCTGGCGAAAGTAGCCACTGACCAAGTTCCAGAGAACTTAATGTCAGCATTTTTACGTGTGCAAGCGAAGTATAAATCCAGCCAACAGCGCAATGCTAAGCTTCGAGCGGGGGTTAGCAGTGATAAACCCATGTTCCGAAATTTTGGTCATGCGTTAAGAGCTAAAAATGAGCTTGGTGGGTCGTATTCTGATTCAGCAGGAAGCTTTTATTATCAGTTATCAGCGACAATTGCAGATAGCCCGAATGACGGTAAAAATATTCGGTTTGACGACTCTTACGTTGCGACCACTATAGGGAACTGGGTATTGAGCGCAGGTACTATCAGTCAATGGTGGGGGCCAAGCTTTGATTCGGCATTAATTAAGTCTAATAATGCGCGTCCAATGCCATCTCTATTATTGACACGAAATAACCCTCAAGCTTTTGATTTACCGGTTCTAAATTGGCTGGGTCCATGGAATTTTAGTGCAGGGTTCAGTAAGTATGAAAGTGAACGTTTCGCGCCTGATGCGTTATTGTGGAATCTTAGAGGCAGTATTCGTCCGTTCGATAAATTAGAAATCGGCTTTTCTTGGACTACACAATTTTGCGGTAAAGGCCAAGAATGTAGCACCAAAATTTGGTTAAAAGCCATAACAGGCAATGATGATTGCAGTAATGATACGACAGGCGATGGCAGTGGTTGTACTAAGTATGGCAATCAGATGGCTGGCTTTGATATTCGATACAATGATGTATGGTTCTCACAGCCAATAGGTATTTATGCTGAAAAAGGCTGTGAAGATGCCAGCGGTAATCTGCCTTGGCAAATTGCAGACTGTGGTTATATATATGGCTTCGATACGCGTGTGCATGTTCAAGAAATTCCAGTAAAACTCTTTACTGAATACACTACTACCAAAGTAGCTTGTGGCACTGACCCCCATGTGTTTAATTGCTTTTACGAACACTCAACTTACCGCAGCGGATCGCGTTATTACAAGCGCAGTTTAGGCAGCACCTATGACAGTGACGCGAGAGCGTTCAGTCTAGGAGGAATGGCGCAGTTTGGTGACAACCGCATGACGACTCGAGTTCGATATGTAAAGCTTAATGATGATGGAAAGAGTCCTGGCATTAAGTGGACTCCAAACATTCCTAAGCAAGATGTCTGGCAGCTTGAAACCAGTTATGAAATGCCCATGTTTGAAGGTTTGATGAACTTTGGTGGGACATTTTCACACATTAAGAAACCCGATGCCGACTCAGATTCAAAGCTAAGGTTTTTTGCTAACTATGAATACAGTTTCTGATTAAGCAATTTTAGTTCGTTACATACACATTTAATATTCAAGAGCAGTATGATTTTCAGTAAGTCATACTGCTCTTTTATTTCTGTCATATTTCCTTTCTTTGTTTGATGGCTGAACTCAACATTCAGGTCTATTCTTGAATGAGTCGTTGGCAAAGTTGCGCTGCTTAGCTTTAAGCATACTCTCCAAGAAGTTCAGGTGTTGACCTGATGGTAGCAACATCCCGACAAACGTTAATGTATTACAAAACTTACAGGACGTCGGCATGAGCTTACTTGAACATCCCGTTCATTTGATCATTGTATTATTTGCGTTATCGCTGCTGCCCTTATTTGCAGTCATGGGAACCTCGTTTCTCAAAATCTCCATTGTGCTATCTATGTTGCGAACGGCATTGGGTGTGCAGCAAATTCCGCCCAATATGGCGATTTATGGATTATCTATGGTGCTAACTCTGTTTATTATGGCGCCTGTGGGGAGTGAGATTTATGCTAATTTACAAAAAGATCCGATTAAGCTTAGTGCGCCCGATATTGTAGAGCGTTTAAATAAGCAAGCGGCAGAACCTTACCGTGAATTTTTAATAAAACACAGCCATGCCAAGCAAATTATTTATTTTTCTAAAGTAGGACATAAGATTTGGCCTAAAGCCTACCATGACGACCTTGATAAAAACTCATTAATGGTACTGATCCCTGCTTTTACTCTAAGCCAATTAATCGAGGCATTTAAGATAGGGTTGCTGTTGTACTTACCCTTTGTTGCCATCGATATCATTGTGTCGAATATCCTCCTTGCGATGGGGATGATGATGGTATCGCCCATGACCATCGCACTGCCGTTTAAGATCCTGATCTTCATTATGATGGGGGGATGGGAAAAACTCATTAGCCAATTGATGTTGTCATACTCATGAATGTATCAGACTTTATACACCTCACCTCAGAACTGCTATGGATCACCTTGTTGCTTTCAATGCCGACTGTACTAGTGGCGTCGGTACTGGGGGTGCTGGTGTCATTAGTGCAAGCATTGACCCAAATTCAAGATCAGACCTTACAGTTTCTTATCAAACTGGTTGGGGTCAGCATCGTGATGGCCATGACCTATGATTGGATGGCCGTTGCCATGCTCAACTTTGGTAATGAAATGTTCAATTTGATAGATAGAGTGGGGTAGGTTTGGAGACAGAGTTCTATAAAGCTCTCACAGAACATTTACCTGTCTTTTCCCTAAGCATGATGCGTCCCTTGGGGATGATGCTGTTATTGCCACTCTTTAAAAGTGGTAGTTTAAGCAGTGGTTTAATGCGTAACGGCCTTGTCATGATGTTTGCTTTTCCTGTGATGCCTACGCTAATGCATATGCATGAGCATTTGTTAGAAGCCACTTATCTTGAATTGATAGGCTTATATCTCGAAGAATTTGCCATTGGTCTGGTTATCGGTTTTTGTGCCGCTGTGCCATTTTGGGCCATTGATATGGCGGGCTTTTTGATTGATACCATGCGTGGTTCGTCGTTATCAACCGTGCTTAACCCGTTATTGGGCGTGGAATCTTCTGTTTATGGTGTCATTTTTGCTCAAGTCTTGAGTGTGTTATTTCTGGCCTCAGGTGGATTAAACTTTTTACTCAGTGCGATGTATGAATCCTATTTAGTATTGCCTCCCGGGACGGCGCTTGATTTGAATGGAAATATTCCGTTATTTGATTTCTTTTTACAAGAATGGCGGTTGATGAATGCCCTGTTTATGGGATTCGCTATGCCCGGCATGGTGATCATGTTGCTTACAGATACCGCTTTTGGTTTGGTAAACCGTTCCGCTCAACAACTCAACGTATTTTTCCTTTCCATGCCGGTGAAATCAGTGATGGTCATACTGGTGATGATCTACTGCATCAACTTTGCGTTTCATAATTATTTGGAGCGTACTGACAATGCTGAATCTCATTTTCAGACTTTGTATAAGTTGATGGAACCTAAGCCATAGGGAGGCGGCACTATGGCTGAAGGTGGACAAAAGACCGAAAAACCTACCGAGAAACGAATACGCGACGCCCGTAAAAAAGGGCAAGTGATCCAAAGTAATGAGATTGTTACAGGTCTGGAAATGGCGGTGATCCTTGCGTACTTCTTATTTATGGGTCACGACTTTCTAAATGCCAATATCAAACTCATCGAACAAGCCATTCATTATATGAATTTGGATTGGAAAACCGCCACAGAACAAATTTTTTTAGGGTTTGTGGAATTACTTCTCAAATACTTTGGTGGGTTAGGGTTAGTGCTTTCAGCCGTCATCATCCTTGGGCACATTGTTCAAACTGGACCTTTGTGGGCATCTGAAGCTTTAGAACCTAAGTTCGATAAGCTCAATATTGTTAATAACGCCAAGCAGTTGTTCTCAATGAAAAGCTTATTCGAATTAGCCAAGAATATTATTAAGGTGTTAGTCCTTAGTGCGGTGTTTTATTACATTTTGCACAAGTATTCGAACTCGTTTCAGTATCTGCCGATTTGTGATGAGCAATGTGGCCTTAAGGTAATGATGACCTTAATTTTATGGCTGTGGGGCTGTTTTGTGGGGTGTTATTTATTGTTTGGGGCGGCGGACTATGCATTCCAACGTCACTCCACTATGGAAGAGCTCAAGATGTCCAAAGAGGAAACCAAACAAGAGCGAAAAGATACCGAAGGTAACCCTGAAATCAAGCAAAAGCGCCGTGAAACTCAGCGTGAAATTGCCTCAGGCAGTTTAGCCTCAAATGTGAAAAAATCCTCGGCAGTAGTACGAAATCCCAAGCATTTAGCGGTATGTTTATTTTATGATGCTGAGGAGTCACCTATCCCAAAAGTGCTTGAGAAAGCACAAGAGCATTTAGCTTTGCATATCGTAGATATTGCAGAAAAGGCACAAGTACCTGTGGTGGAAAACATACCCCTCGCAAGAGCCTTGTATTCAGAAGTAGAAGCTGGAGATTTTATCCCTGAGAGTTTATTTGAACCAGTGGCTGAATTGATGCGGATCGTGATGTCGCTTGATTATGATGATGAAGATGACGACTTCGATGAAGAAGATGAGAACGAGAATGAGGGAGAAATAGAAGATAATAATGATGAGAATGAGGGCGAAATGGGAGAGGGTGATGAAGCCGAACAAGATCCGGCTTCAGATGAAGAGCCTCGAGATTAGCGACTACTATTCGCCCATGCTTCAAAGCCACCATCAAGACTGTAGACGTCTTCAAACCCTTGACCAATCAAAAACTGAGCCGCTTGTATACTACTGATCCCGTGGTAACAAATTACTACCGTAGGTGCATCCAAATCAGCGTTTTGGATGAAGTCGGTTAAGTTGTCATTAGTCAAATGAGTGGCATTAGCAATATGGCCTTGACTGAAACTGTCAGGATCACGAATATCCACCAACTGTATGTTCGGTATAGCTGCCATTGCAATTAAGTTGGCGACATTAATGTGTTTAACTTCTGACATTTTCAAATCCTATTCCCAATTTAAAATCACTTTCCCAGATTGGCCAGAGCGCATGACATCAAAGCCTTGTTGGAAGTCATCGACAGAGTAGTGATGAGTAATGATTGGGGTAATATCCAGTCCAGATTGGATCAAACTTGCCATTTTGTACCAGGTTTCAAACATTTCACGACCATAAATGCCTTTGATCTCTAGCCCTTTAAATATGACTTTACTCCAATCGATGCCCATATTTTCAGGTGGAATACCGAGCATAGCGATTTTGCCGCCGTGATTCATGGTATCTAACATACCTTGGAAGGCCGATGGTACGCCTGACATTTCCAAGCCAACGTCAAAGCCTTCACTCATACCAAGTTCAGCCATAACGGTTGTTAAATCTTCATTGGCCACGTTCACGGCACATGTTGCGCCCATTTTTCGAGCCAGATCTAGGCGGTATTCGTTAACGTCAGTGATCACAACATGACGGGCACCAACATGCTTACATACAGCCGCTGCCATAATGCCAATTGGGCCAGCACCTGTGATCAACACATCTTCACCCACTAAATCAAACGATAAAGCCGTGTGAACAGCATTGCCGAAAGGATCAAAAATAGAGGCCAAGTCATCACTAACATCATCAGGAAGTTTAAACGCATTGAATGCAGGGATAACCAAGTACTCAGCAAAGGCACCCTCACGGTTTACGCCAACACCTGTGGTATTGCGACATAGATGAGTACGACCTGCTCGGCAGTTACGACAATGCCCACAAGTAATGTGCCCTTCACCAGAAACTCTGTCACCCACGTCAAAACCGCGAACGCCTTCGCCCACAGCGACCACTTCACCTACATATTCATGGCCTACTACCATAGGTGTTGGGATAGTCGCTTGTGACCATTCATCCCAGTTGTAGATATGGATGTCGGTACCACAAATGGCGGTTTTACGGATTTTGATCAGTAAGTCGTTATAACCCATTTCTGGTTTATCAACGTCGACCATCCAAATGCCTGGTTCTGGCTTTAATTTACTTAAGGCTTTCATTATTTGATGATACCCATTTCTTTACCAATGCGAATGAAGGCTTCTATGGCTTTATCTAGTTGTTCGCGAGTGTGGGCCGCCGACATTTGTGTACGAATGCGCGCTTGTCCTTTAGGAACAACAGGGAACGAAAAACCAACTACATAGATGTGCTCTTCTAAAAGACGGTTAGCAAAATCACCTGCCAGTTTAGCGTCACCAATCATTACCGGAATAATAGCATGATCAGCTCCTGCCAAGGTAAAGCCAACGGCAGACATCTGCTTACGGAAATAACGAGCATTGTCTTTAAGTTGATTTCGCAAATTAGCACCGTCTTTGAGCATGTCTAATACGCGAATAGAAGCACTGACAATCGCAGGAGCTAATGAATTTGAAAACAAGTAAGGACGAGAGCGTTGACGCAACCACTCAATGACTTCTTTTTTACCCGATGTAAAACCACCGGATGCACCACCTAAAGCTTTGCCAAGTGTGCCTGTGATAATGTCGACGCGATCCATCACTTCACAGTATTCGTGAGTACCACGACCGTCTTCACCTACAAAGCCGACAGCGTGAGAATCATCCACCATAACAAGAGCGCCATACTTGTCGGCTAAATCACACACACCACGTAAGTTAGCAATCACTCCGTCCATAGAGAATACGCCATCAGTCGCAATCAGAATATTACGAGCACCAGCATCTTTAGCGGCTTTGAGTTGCGCTTCCAAATCCGCCATGTCATTGTTGGCATAACGGAAACGTTTGGCTTTACATAGGCGCACACCGTCGATGATGGAAGCGTGGTTTAATGCGTCAGATACAATAGCGTCATTGGCATCCAGTAAGGTTTCAAATAAGCCAGCATTCGCGTCAAAGCATGAAGAGTAAAGAATGGTATCTTCCATACCCAAAAACTCACTTAACGATGATTCGAGCTGCTTGTGAATACCTTGAGTACCACAAATGAAGCGTACTGATGCCATTCCAAACCCATGGTCATCCAGCCCTTTTTGAGCCGCTTTGATCAATTCTGGGTGATTGGCCAATCCTAAGTAATTGTTGGCGCAGAAGTTAATGACTTCTTCACTGTTAACGTTAATGGCGGTCTGTTGTGGTGAGACAATGATGCGCTCACTTTTATAAAGCCCTTCAGCTTTAACGTCAGCCAGCTGCTGGTTAATTTGTTGGTAAAAGGATGATGAAGCCAAAGGACGCTCCTTTAAATCAGAGGTTAAATTATCGGAATTTTGCGGATTGCATTAGCCGATGATATACGAATGGGGCTAAGTGTACCCCTATGCCGTGTATTGTTCAAAAGGATCATGGAGTTGGGATATAAGAAGAGGTGTAAATCTTAACGCACGCCCAACGGTCGTGCGCTTGATTAGTCTTGTAAGGACGTTATTTGTGGCTTTGGCTTAACTCTATATAACGCTGCTCAAGCTGTTCAAAAGCCGGTTTAGCACTAGCAGTGGCATAGTTTTTGGTCAGCATAATCACTCTTGAAATACCGTCATAGAGTTCAAATTTCTGAATATTGGAATTGGATGATTGTGCTAATCGATAGCTGATCCAAGTAGCGGCGATCATCTTTAAGGTATCGGCAAATCGGTCAAGATCACTGTCAGGGATTTCAAGAATACCACTGTTAACTAGCTGACGAATGATACCTTGGCTGGCTTGCATGACTTTAACTTGTATTGCATGGTAACGCTGCTTTAGTGAATCATCTTTTTGCAGAATGTCACTGAGATTGGCATAGAAGAAACGAAATTGCCATAAGCCATAAAACATCGCATCAAAGTAATTAACTAGACGTTCTGGGCTGATATTGCCTTCTTGTGGTGGTTGAAAGTGTTCGTGTAAATGGCCTTCGTATAAACTGAAAATACTTTGAATGATGTCTTGTTTGTTTCGAAAATGGTAATACAGATTACCAGGGCTTATCCCTAAATGAGCCGCAATATGGTTGGTGGTGATCGCTCGCTCGCCGTGCTCATTAAACAGCTCAAGGCTGGCGTGGATGATTTTATCACGAGTTTTCATTTGGCTTCCTAAGGATTGGTTTACTTATATAATTCACGTCAATTTGCTAGGGTATGGTAGCATTAGCGTTAATCTTCAAGCAAAATCTGTAATTGGAACGTTACATGAATCGTTTTTGGTATTCCGCTCTTTTATATTTGTTGTCTCCATTATTAATCAGCTACTTAATAGTGAGAGCGATAAAGAGTAGAGACTACCGAGGTCGCTGGTCGGAGCGGTTCGGATGGCATAAAATTGAACCAACAGAGGTGTTATTTCATACAGCATCTATGGGGGAGACCCAAGCTGCGATACCTCTTATTCGAAATATTATAGAGTCTTATCCTGAACATAGGGTAACTATTACCACAACTAGCCCAACAGGATCGGCGTTAGTTAAAAAAGCGTTTGGAAGTCAGGTTCAACATTGTTATTTACCGATGGACTTTGCTTGTGCTACCAAACGTTTTGTTAAACAGTTGGCGCCTAAGTTGGTGGTGATTTTGGAAACGGAATTATGGCCAAACTTGGTTCATTATTCACAAAAGCAAGGGGCTAAAGTGCTGCTTGCGAATGCGCGATTATCAGCTTCTTCTTTTGCTAAATATCAAAAATATCCCTCCTTAACAGGCCCAATGCTTAAGGCGTTGGATTATGTAGGCGTACAAACTATAGACGAGCAGCAACGCTTCATTCAACTCGGTATCGACGCTTCAAAAACAGAAGTGACAGGCAGTCTTAAGTTTGACCTGCCGATCAGTGATGAAATCTTTGAGGAAGGAAAAAAGTTAAGATCACATTGGCAGCGGGACACGGCTCCAGTTTGGATTGCTAGCAGTATTCATCCGGGAGAATTTGATGCGGTTCTTGACGCTCATCAACAAGTATTGAAGCAACACCCCAATGCTTTATTAATTATGGTGCCTCGCCACCCTGAGCAGTTTGACGTTGCGGCTAAATCTATTGCCACATTTAAGATGACATTGGCAAGGCGAAGTCAACAGCAGCAAGTCAGCAACGACACGCAAGTATTGTTAGGAGACACCATGGGAGAAATGTTGAAGTTTCTTGCTTGTGGTGATCAAGCTTTCATAGGCGGCTCGTTTATTGAACATGGCGGACAAAACCCTTTGGAAGCAGCCGCAATGGGGCTTGCAGTACTCATGGGTGAGTCGCGTTATAACTTTACCGATATTTGCCAGATGCTGGCACAGGTTAATGGCTTAAAAACCGTTAATTCAAGTCGCTCTTTAGCTGAGTCGCTTTTAGAAAATATAAATGACGAAGAAGAGTTGAAAAAACGACAGCAAGCGGCAAAACAATGTGTTGAAGCCAACCGTGGTGCCGTTTTAAAACATCAAGCCATCATTCAAGAAAGACTATAACCCGCTAATAATTGTTGCCAATTATGTTCATTAAAGGCCAGTTCTGGAAGTTTGGCCTTTTCTTTATCAAATGAACGGCGAAGCCTCGCAATATTACTTTGTTGCCAAGAAGACGCGGGTTTACGCATTTCACCTCGATCAAAGTCAATCAAATAAAATTGTTGTTGATCCCACAAGATATTCTTAATGTTGAGATCAGCATGATAAACACCAAGTCGGTGAAAGCGCGCGATTGTTTGTCCCAATAATTGCCAACGGTCATCATCCATGGTGCTTTTTGAAAGCAATCCGTGTAAATCAATGGCATTCTCAATCCGCTCTATCAGAATATCACCACGATACCATAAACCTGTTTGTTCTATTTTAGCCGCCACGGGGCGTGGGACAGGCAGATTGAGTTGGATCATATGTGCAAGTAGCCTTAGTTCAGCCATAGGGCGAGTATATTCCTTACCCATGAACAGATATAAATCCCGGCTGAATTTTGCCATCAATCCGCCACGCCAATAATGACGAAGTACCCATTGTTGGTCTGTATTGCTTTGAATAAACCAAGTGGTATGACGGCCTGTTGAGGTTCCCGTTATCGCGCCTTTCTCCTGCCAGAAATTGGGTTCAAAGTGTTCTGACTTTAATGATTGGCATTGAGGGTTTGCTACAGCAAGAGTGACGCTTTTATGGGTTTTTATCTGCATTTTCAACTTGAACCATGGCTTGTAACGCCATTCTACATTAATATTAATCGCTTGCGTAAATATCACTAGGGCGTGCCCTAATAACAACTTGGTGTTCTTAATGAAGCTGGATCTTTCAACAAAACAATCTTTGTGTGTATTGCGGCTCTCTGCAATTGGTGATGTATGCCATGCTGTAGCAATGGTACAAGCTATCCAGCGTCAATATCCTCATCTTGCTATCACTTGGGTGATAGGTAAGGTCGAATATCAGTTAGTGAAACATGTGCCTAATGTAGAATTTGTTATTTTTGATAAGTCTCAAGGTTGGCGTAGCTATACCAATTTAAAAAGAGCATTAAAAGGACAATGTTTCGATGTATTGCTGCACATGCAGGTGGCGTTAAGAGCCAGTGTGGCATCGATGATGATCAAAGCAAAAGTCAAAGTTGGTTTTGATAAAGCCCGAGCAAAAGAAGGGCAGTGGTTATTTACCAATCATCAGATTGAGCCACAGCATGAACCTCATGTACTGGATGGTTTTATGGGATTTGCTGAGGGCATAGGCGTCAAAGATATTACCCCTAAGTGGAATATTCCTATCCCTGAAGCTGACGAGCTTTGGGCACAACAGCAATGCCAGCGGCCTACGTTTATTATTTGTGCAGCGGCCAGCAAAGCGGAACGTAATTGGTTGCCAGAGCGTTATGCTCAAGTAGCGGATCACATGGCAAACAAAGGTTACCAAGTGATGCTGTGTGGTGGCCCTGCGCAGTTAGAATTAGATTTAGCTCAACAGATCAGTGAGCATTGCCAAGCTCAGCTTGTTGACCATGTAGGCAAAACCAGTTTGTTGAAGTTACTAGCCTTACTTAAGCACGCAAATTTAGTGTTGGCTCCCGATACTGGGCCAGCCCATATGGCGACAACGCAAGGCACACCAGTGATTGGTTTATACGCTCACTCAAACCCGGGACGAACCGGGCCATATAATGATAGAAATAAAGTCGTCAGTGTCTATCAAGACGTTATCGCAGAGCAGCAACAAGGTGCAGTAAAATGGGGCCAGCGTGCGAAAGGTGAAGCCTTGATGGAGCGGATTGGAGTTGATTCTGTGTTGCAAAAGTTAACAGATTTTTAGACCATTATTTGGTAGTAAAAAAGAGATCAACTTAGTTTTATATAAAAATACAAAGTATTGCAATTGATTGCTATGGTTGTTTCAGGGATAAAAGTACTTTTCGGCATTTTTTAATTGTGAATCACCCATATCAATATGAACAGTAACAAAACGTTTTTATTCATTCCCGTCTCCTGTGCCAGTGGTATCGGGGAGTATATGCGTTCATTGGTCATTGCCACTGAAGTTCAAAAAAAGTGGCCCGAAAGTCAAATTCATTTTATTTTGAATCGCAATGCTCCTTACGCAAAAGATTGTCCATTTCCTACCCAACTCATTGATACCACTCCAACTAAGGACATTAGAGGTGTCAACAGTATTATGTCGGAGCTGCTGCCAGACGTGGTGATATTTGATGCATCTGGTCGAAAAGCACATTTTCAGCATGCTAAAAACATCGGTGCGAAGACGGTCTTTTTTAGCCAACATACTAAAAAAAGAAGCAAAGGACTTAAGCTAAATCGATTGAAGTTAATTGATCATCATTTTGTTGTTCAACCCGAATTTATCATGCCTGATTTAAGCTGGTTGCAGAAAATGAAACTGAATTGGTTCAATAAAGAAGCGCCACAGTGCATTGGGCCTGTATTTTCTCAGCCAAATAAAGAGCAAGGTCAACGATTATTAAATGAATACGGATTAATTGAGAAGCAGTACCTTATATTTAGTGCTGGTTCCGGTGGGCATAAGGTAAATGGAGAGTTAGCCGCTGAGCAGTTTTATCAACAAGCTAAAACATTTTCAGAAAAATATGATGTTGATTGTATAGTGATTATGGGCTCGAATTATCCTAAAAAAGTCCCTGTTTCCACTGAAAGACTAACAGTGTTGCCATCAGTAGATAATCCAACCTTTATCAATTTATTGGCTATGGCTAAAGCTACCGTGATCAGTGGTGGTGATGCTTTATTACAAGCCATAGCTTTGAAGGTGCCATCATTATCGGTACCGGTATCGAAAGATCAGCCTGCGCGAATAGATATTTGCTACCAGCATGGTTTTGTGATGAAAGTTGAGAGTAAGTTATCGATGAAAAAAATTGAAAAGCTGTATGCTGATGCAGATTTAAAATATGAGTTATTGCATACAGCAGACGATAGTAATGGTTTGGTGCATGTACTTGAAAGTTTAGAAGCTGTATTTAGGTAAAGATTAAATGTTTGATAATAAACGAATTGCTATTGTAATAAATAGCTTAGCAGGCGGTGGTGCGGAAAAAGTAATGCTTACGCTTGCACAAGAATTTATTAAGCTGGGGCATGAAGCGCACCTTTTTGTACTTCAAAATAACGGCGAGTATCAAGTTCCAATGAATGTTCCATTGCATGTTTGTTTTGAAAAAGGAACCAAAGGGCTAGATAGTGTTTTTAAGGTGAAATTTAATGCAAGAAGCTTAAAGAACACAATTGATGATGTGCAACATGAGATTGGTAAATTTGATTTGTTTCTATCTAACCTAGATACAAGTAACCAACTGATGACCCGAACGGGTTTATCACCACTATACTGCGTCGTCCATAACTCTGTGGAACAAGAATTAATTCGTCAAAAAAAGCTTGGTCCCATCGCTTATTTCAAAATGTGGCGCGCTAAACATTGCTTAAGTGGACAACGATTGATTACTGTCTCAAATGGAATCAAGAAAGAAATTGAACAAGTGGGGCGTATACAACCTAAATCAGTGCAGACCATTTATAACCCTTTTGATGTTAATTACATAAAAGCTCAATCGGAAAAGGTTAATACATCAATTCCAAGTGAAGAATATTTGATACATGTTGGTAGAGTTGCAAAGCAAAAGAGACATGACATTTTATTTGAAGCTCTTAATGAAATGGAAAGCAACATCAAATTGGTACTGCTATGCAATAACCCTAAAAAAGCGTTAAAGCTGGCAAAAAAACATGGAGTAAGTGATCGAATCATTTTGCCAGGCTTTCAAGCAAACCCCTATCAATGGATTAAGAGCGCGAGAGCGCTTGTATTAAGCTCTGACTATGAAGGTTTGCCGACAGTTATCATTGAGGCATTAATATGTGGTACGCCTGTAATTAGCACAGACTGCCCACATGGTCCTTCAGAGATCTTAACGGGTGAGCTGGCTGAAAACCTTGTTTCAGTGCAAGATCCAAAGTCACTGGCAACAAAAATTGATAATTTACTAAAGAAGTCAAAAGTTACCATTGATGCTGAGTTATGTAAGCATATCGAAGCGGAAGAAATAGCAAAACAGTACTTAAACTTAAAATAAATTGATAATAACAGTATGAAATTTAGCCATCTTATTTCTAATTATATGGCTTCACAATATTTTCAATATCGGCCGATTGTTGTGTGCGTTGCTTCATCATTGATAATCGATACTTAGTATTTCGCCAAAATGTACTTTTATTGCCGTGACGTTTGTTTGGGTTCATGGCTACAATTTCACTGTCGAAATCGGCTTCAAATACACAATAAGGCTGTAAACCGATGACTTGTAAATTAAGTTCACTGTGAAATTGTATATCGACATCCACAGGTCTAAAAAAGCGTTTTCGAGCAAGGAGTTTTTCTGCGCCTTGACGACTGATCACATAGCCCGTTGTACAGTTGGGCACTCTTGTATAGTTAATACATGCCACAGTGTCAGACAGAGCGATAGTTTCTGCTGCGGGATTATTACGATTGTCTGATAGTTTGATGATATCCCATCCTTGCAATCGGTCAATCGTGGTCAGAATAGTGGTAAAACCGTCAGATAAATTAATATCATCTTCCAAAACAACGGCATGAAGTTCGTCAGAATCTAGAAGTTGTTGCCATACTTGACGGTGGCTGGCGTAGCAGCCAATTTCTCCCACTGTGAGATCTCGATGATAATAGCGTTTGTTTAGCTTATCATCGTAAATCGCTTCTATTTCATCCTGAGATAATGCTGAGCCAACGACGGCACTGAAGTGAGTTCCCCGTAAAGATAATTGGGATAGTTGTTGCTGCAGATGCTGCCAACGGGATTCATTCTGCGGCATGTTGATGACAAAAATAACAGGTTGCAACATTTCCTCCATCCAATTGTTAAGGTTTAGAGGCAAAGTATAATAAGAGTTAATTTTCGGTGTAGATAGGGATCTCCTTTGGATAACGGCCTTTTATGGTGCGATAAAATGCCAAAATGTGATTCATGTCCAGATTAATATCGCCAGTAGGGTAAATCGGGGGCTCGATACGCAATGTTTTGTGTTGGTAGTCAAACCCTGCACACACAATAGGTACCTTGGCTTGAACTGCAATATGGTAAAACCCCGTTTTCCAGCGATTGACTTTTCCGCGAGTGCCTTCAGGAGCTAAGGCGAGGGCATAGTCTTCATGTGTGGCAAACTGTTCGCAGGCGGATTGCACTAAGTTATTATTTTTAGTGCGGTTGACAGGACTGCCGCCTAAAGCCCTAAATAACCATCCCCATGGTGGAATAAATAATTGGTGTTTACCTAAAAAGTGGATACGACGTTTAACGGCTGAACGGGAGAGTATGCCAATAATAAAATCCCAGTTGCTGGTGTGAGGGGCGCCAATCAAAATAAATTGGCGATCACTCGGTAGTTGTCCGCTAATGTTCCAGCCAAACAGCTTCAGTATCCACATAGAAAAACTTGCCATCATGATCCAATCTCTAAGAGGTCATATAGGCAGTTTTAGCTTATTTTCATCACACTGTCGAGGTTAATGGCGGTGATGGTGCCTTTCTGGCAATCCCCACATACGTTTTAAAAACTGCCTTGGTCCTAAGCGAATTAAGCTGATTGAACACATCAAAGCAACCAATGTTGCTGAAATGACGATTAAAAGTATGGAATCATGATGCTCTGTTGCAGGCTGAATTTTGGCTTTAGGTAAGAGCCAATATCCTGTGGTGATAGCGATAGCGCCAAGCATTAATGGTTTTAAATGGTATTTTAAGTGTGTTGCCGTCATTAAAGGTGGCAGAATTAAAGCGCCCATAACGGCTAAGACATGCCATTGTTGAAACGCTAAGCTTGCAGCCAGTACTGAAGACGCGAGTAATGTAAATCGGCATACCACAAATAAAGGCAGCAGTAGTAGCACTTGAACGGCGGCAGTTGATAAAAGCCCAGTTGGTTGCCCAAGAATATTTACCAGCAGTAAACTGAAAATCACTACAGCAGCATTACTATCAATAATGGTTAAAGAAAAGCCATTACTTTCAGACGAGTCAGAAGAACGATTAACAGAAAGCTTAGACATGACAAGACTAAGCACAAACTGAAATACTGCGTAAACCCAGCCAAGAGTGACTAAAGTGAACAACACTGCTTCAGGAGTAAAGTTTTGTGGTCGTGGATTTCGTATTGTTTCAGGCAGTCGGTGCTCTATATTTTGTCGTAATATACCTAAGGTTAACGTCAATAATATGAGGGGTAAGATTTCGATAACCCAATGCCAAAAAATAGTGAGTTCGTGTTCAACATCGTGTTGATGAAGCTCACCCATTTCAGTGAGCATTAGTATCAGCAGCAACCCGATACCAAGTATGCTTCCAATTCCTGCGTGATATTCAAATTGACCTTGTGGATCATCCGTTTTTTCAACATGAGGTTGATGCAATACAACATGTAAAATTGATCCTGTCACAAAGGCTTGTAGGTAGACGGTGTTATCAAGAGAGATATGAGTAAGGAACTGTTCTCCAAGAAGGTAACCTATTGTGGTTAGTAGCATCATCAAGCCCAATACCAGAGCGGCCCAACGGTTACCGACTTGTGGTTTTAATAGCCACCACATGGCAATTCCTACAGGCAGGCGGTGTAAGATGATCCCTAACGCAAGTAAAGTAGAGTTTTCAGGCTGCTGAGCCAACACCAAAGCGCCACCATCGGTTAGGGTGTGCAATAATAAGCCGCCAACTCCAAGCGTTAATGTCAGGTTATGGGTTAATTCCGAATGGCGGTGAAAAATCCGCTCGCTCATGGTTGGGCCCCACATGCCAATGGCGACAAACAATAACGCTAGCCAGCTGCCATGTTCAAGTAATTGAGGCAAAATGTGGATCAGAACTAAGCCACCAAGAGAGACAAAAATAAAACCATCAAGACCTTTTTGTAATGCAGAGCCAGATGAGAGCACTCGATAGCAAACTGGGCCTGCAAGTAAAGCAATAAGACTGGCAACGAGATAGAGCATGAAAAAACCTAGTTAAATATAGAGTCTTTGGACTCTATGACGATAATGTGTTGAAACTTTTGCTGTATCCCTAAATGTAAATGGCAGCCCAGCTGTATAATTGTATCTGGCATTAAAGAGTTATACCAAAGCAATTATAATATTAATCTCAAATGCTTACTATTCCCATTTATGATTTTGCGACTTTTATCTGAATGTTAAGTTAAAGGCGAATTAATGTATTCATAAGGTAAAGTTTATGGCTTTCTACTCACTATTTCTAAAAAAGCAGATAGAATTACTATCATTCCTATTAATCCCGAGTAAATAAGACGTTTTCATGGATATTCTTTCTGCGACTGTAATGCTATTTTTAATCATGGATCCCCTAGGGAACTTGCCAATTTTTGCTTCGATATTGCGTCATATCGATCCTAAAAAACGCCGTCGAGTATTGATCCGTGAATTGCTTATTTCACTTGGGATCATGTTGATTTTCTTATATGCAGGTGAAGCCATGCTGGGCTTCTTAGGCTTGCGCACCGAGTCGGTAAGTATTGCTGGTGGTATTATCTTATTCTTAATTGCCATTAGAATGATTTTTCCTCAACCCGGTGGAGTAGTGGGCTTAGCCGCAGGTGAAGAGCCTTTTATCGTCCCCTTAGCCATTCCGTTAATGGCAGGGCCTTCAATCTTAGCGACCTTAATTTTATTGGCGCATACCGATAGCTCTCGAATGACGGATTGGACAATTGCCTTAATTATCTCTTGGGGGTTAAGTGCGATAATATTGCTGTTCAATGGCCTGTTTACAAAAGTTTTGGGTGAAAAAGGCCTATCTGCTGTTGAGCGACTGATGGGAATGGTTCTGGTGATGATTTCGGTACAAATGTTCCTTGATGGTATTGCAAAATATTTAGGGACTGCAGCTTAAGCTGATTGATTTTTAATCTCCACCATGAATACAATGATGAATATTGTATGCAATTCATGGTGGGAAAATGGCTTTTATCGCAAGGATGCTGCTGATCATAAGTGCAGCAAGTAACATAGTGCATGCTGCACATTTGTCTGAGTTTCGAGATATACTGCCCTATCGAGGCGATATCACAACGATGGAGTCACGCGATAGTAACCGCAACCTTTCTATTCCTGCCGTATATATTGATCAAGGTGCTTGGCATGGCTTTCATCTACCTGAACCTCAAGATTATGGTAGCTTTCCAGGGCCGATGGTCATTGCTCAGGAATACAGTGTTTATCTAAGTAATAACTTGCAAAAGTTGATTATAGAAGATGCTCAATCAGGTAAAAAATTAGACTTCCAAACGGCAAAAGAAATTGAAGTTTATAGTCAGCCTGATGGTTTATACCAGCGCTATCAATGGGATGATTTACACCTAACGTTAAGTCTACATTTTATAGATTCACGCACGGCGAGTATCCGCACTCAACTTCATAATGTGACCGATACAGCTCAGTCTTGGCGTTTATATTGGCAAGGAAAGCCATTCTCTCGTCATTCTAAAATTAAAGACCATCAGTTCATTAAGGAAAGAACGGTCGATAATCAACAAGTGGAATGGCAACTGAATAACAGTAATCGAACGTGGCAATTATTACTTGATGATGCTCGTTATCGCGTGGCTTTTCCGCCTCATGTCAAAGTAGATGCCGTCGACGATTTAGGTTATCAAGCAGCTACCACCATTACTCTTGCCCCTAAGACACAACAAGCCTTGCTGAATGTTCAACAATACTTTCATCACAGTGATGAAACTGAGCGTTTCCCAGTGGTTGAATGGTCAAAGCTAAGCGAGAGAATAGAGATACATCGCTTGAATTGGCAAAACAAACTCAAGGACATTCCCAGTACATCGATGGGAAAGATGGCCGCAAAGGCGATGCTGACTCTCACCCATAACTGGCGCAGTAAAGCGGGAGCTATTATCCACGATAGTGTTACGCCATCGGTGAGTTTTACGTGGTTTAATGGGGTATGGGCATGGGACAGTTGGAAGCAAGCGGTGGCCTTGGCTCGATTTGATCCCGTTTTAGCTAAATCAAATATTCGTGCCATGTTTGCTTATCAATTTCAAAAGGACGATGCTGTTAGACCCCAAGATCATGGCAATTTACCTGATGCGATTTTTTATAACAAGAGCCCTGAAAGAGGTGGCCATGGTGGTAATTGGAATGAACGTAATGGTAAACCGCCACTAGCCACTTGGGCGGTATGGCAAGTGTATTTACAAGATGGTGATAAAGCATTTCTTAAAGAGATGTACCCCCAACTTGTTGCCTACCATCAGTGGTGGTATCGAAACCGAGATCATAATCGCAATGGGTTAGTGGAATATGGTGCCAACTTGCACCCATTGCATCAAGAACACCAAAAACCTAAGCGTAAAGCCATTATTGAAGCCGCAGCATGGGAATCGGGCATGGATAATGCCCCTCGTTTTGATGACAGCGAAGATCTTAATATTTGGGTAAATAAAGACAAAAAAGGGAGTCCAATTGGCTATTCTCTATCACAAGAATCAGTAGATTTGAATGCTTACTTATACGCTGAAAAACGTTTACTGGCTGAGATAAGTCAAAAATTGGGTTTAGGAAGTACCAGTAAACAGTGGCAGAAACAAGCGAGCAAGCTTGGCCTGCAAATTCGAACTCAGTTTTGGGATGCTGACACTCAATTTTTCTATGATCGTCGATATCATAACAACACATCATATTTACTGATTAAGCAAGGCAAAGGGGTTGAGGGTTGGCTGCCGTTGTGGGCAAAGGTAGCCAGTACTGAGCAGGCTAAGCAATTGATCAAAGCGAATCTGACACCGACACGATTTGGCACTAAGATCCCATTTCCAACCGTCAGTGCCGATAGCCCTCATTTTGCTCCAAGTCGATATTGGCGAGGCCCTGTTTGGCTTGATCAAAGTTATTTTGCGTTAGTTGGTTTAAATAACTATGGCTATCATCAACAAGTACAGCAATTGGCAAAGCAACTGGTTAAACATGGGCAAGGCATTGTAGGTCACGGGGTGATTCGAGAAAATTACCACCCGCTTACAGGGGAGGGATTACATGCCAATAACTTTAGTTGGTCTGCTTCTGTGATTCTGTTGATGTATCACCAGTGGTTAGAGGCCGTTCCCAATTAAAGATTTTTTGATTTGTTACATCCTAAAATTTGAAAAATCAAGGCACGAAGAATGAAGTTTAGTGAACTAAACGAAAGATGAGTAACGAAGAGTTTGCAAATTTTAGGTGTAACCCGAAGGGCTGCGTTTCTTTTTTGTTTAAACTGCGTTGTCAAATGTTCGTGTAGATTACTACACTTCACATTTTCCGCCTTGTTTAACCTAAAAAATTAACAGCAGCAAATCAAAAATCTAATTGGGAACGGCCTCTTGCATCTCAATCTGAGCCACCGCATGTGGTAGAAAAAATTCACTAACCGTCATTTGATGATGTTTATAAGTAAAAAATCGACGTCGCCCCCAAACATGCTGGCAAGGTTGACCTAGCGACTGAGCCAATTGGCTAATAGCTCCGTTTGGCAGTGATTCAGCCACTTGGATATCACCGGGAATAAATTGGTGATGACTGTATAGCAACTGCCCTAAAGGTTGTGTCCCCAGTCCTATAAAATCTACTTGAGTCTGCTCAAGCAGCGGAGCAGGAATTAAAGTGCGGGCAAACACCCACGGGATCTCATCTAAGCACAGCAATACTTCACGAATCCATACTTTTGATTGCTTGGGCATTTCTTCTGCAAAAGGCAGAAGTAGAGCTTCACCTAGTACTTTTACTTCAAAATTTTGGCAGCAGGCCTTAAGTTTTTCAGTTAAACTGCCGTTAGCAAGTAACCAAGATGTTAAATTGGTCGTACATTTAGGTAACCTTGGTTGCTCCGACCAAGAAATTGGTTCACCGAAAGGAAAGCTGTGTGTTGGTGACATTAATAGCTTTTTATTTTGTTGATAACAGAAATCTCAGTGTACCATAGACCAATAAAGCACAAACAATAGATAACAAACAATCTGGTTGGTTTAGTCGTACGAACTAACAGTAAGCAAATTGTTTTAGGGTAAAATTAATGAAAATGCGTTTCTGGCCAAGCATTATCGCTGGGATCATGCTAATCGTTTCAGGCTTAACCAATAAAGCAGAAGCCAAAATGGATGAATATGTCTATTTTGGATTTGAGCCTGAATTTGTGACTAACTATATCTCTTCTAGCCGAGCAAAACTGGGCTTTGTACGCGTGGGTATAGAGCTTATGGTTAAAGGGACAGCAGATCTTGAGTTGGTTGAGCACCATGAACCTTTGTTAAGAGCTGTGATCCTTGAAACTTTAGGGCAGCAGACTGAAGGTCAGGTGAAATCAATTACAGGGCGAGAAGACATCAGAATTGCCTGTTTGCAGCGGATAAACGAATTATTAACCCAAGAAACGGGTCGACCAATCGTAACCAATTTATTAATCACTAAATACCTCTACAATTAACAAACATAAAAAAGCCAGTCATGGGACTGGCATAGGGGCTGTTTATCTTCCAGGATGAAATTTTGTGCTATTTGAGCGCTTTTCTGTTCAAGGCGTGAGCAATGAGGCTTAGCATTCTAAGTAAATTGCTCACAACACAGAACAGGAAGTGCTCAAAAGCATCGAAGACAGCGTAAATTGGTCATTTCTGCTTCGTTATCACTTTTTCATGTGGGGAACCACATTTCACAAGCTCTGCCTTGCATAAAATAACCAATTTTTCGCTGCAAAAACCATCTAGAAAGATAAACAGCCCCTAGCTTGCTAGCAAGAATAATTACCCTCTTGGTCCAGCTTGCTTGATCACATCAGATACCGAGTATTTAGCAAAATTATCGGTAAACTCTTTCGCTAATTGCTGAGCATATTTTTGATACTCTGCTTTGTCGCTCCAAGTATTCATTGGATTTAATAGCTCATTATCAACACCAGAAACCGCAACAGGAATGTTAAGGTTTAATTGCTCTAAGTGAGTAGTTTCAACATCGGCTAGTTCACCAGATACGATTGCATCAATGATGGCGCGAGTGGTTGGAATATCAAAACGCTTACCAACACCGTAAGCACCGCCAGTCCAACCCGTATTCACTAAGTACACTTGGCTACCAAATGACTCTATGCGCTCCATCAATAGTTCCGCATAAACACTTGCTGGGCGAGGGAAGAATGGCGCACCAAAACAGGTAGAGAAGGTAGATTGAATGGCTGCAGTAGAACCCATTTCAGTCGAACCGACTTTGGCGGTATAACCCGATAGGAAGTGGAAAGCGGCTTGCTCTTTAGTGAGCTTAGATACCGGAGGTAATACGCCTGATACATCACAGGTAAGGAATACAACGGCGCGAGGCTCACCACCACGGTTATCTTCTTTACGAAGCTCAACATGCTCTAGTGGATAAGCAGCACGGCTGTTTTCAGTTAACGAAGTATCGTCAAAATCAGGCGTACGGTTAACATCTAGCATGACGTTTTCAAGCACAGTACCAAAACGAATCGCATTCCAAATTACTGGCTCATTTTTTTGACTCAAGTTGATGCACTTAGCGTAACAGCCGCCTTCAATATTGAACACACCACCTGGTGCCCAACCGTGCTCATCATCACCAATTAAGAAGCGTTTTGGATCGGCTGATAATGTGGTTTTACCGGTACCCGATAAACCGAAGAATAGAGTGGTATCGCCTTCAGCCCCAACGTTTGCTGAACAGTGCATTGGCAGTACGCCTTTGGCTGGAAGCAAGAAGTTTTGTACCGAGAACATCGACTTCTTCATTTCGCCAGCGTACTTAAGGCCTGCAAGTAATACTTTTCGCTCGGCAAAATTAATGATAACCGTTGCATTAGAGTTGGTGCCATCACGTTCGGGGTCACACTCAAAGCCTGGTGCGTTCATGATCTGCCAAACAGGCTTGTCAGCTGCATTAAAGTTTTCTGGTACAATAAACATATTGCGAGCAAACAAATGATGCCAAGCATACTCAGTGGTGACTTTTACCGGTAAATAATGTTCTACATCGGCGCCAACTTCTAAATCAGAAACAAATAACTCTTCTTTTTCAGATAAGTAAGCTTCCACTCGGTTCCAAAGTGCAGAAAATGCTTCAAGTTCGAAAGGCTTATTGACATTGCCCCAATCGATGTCGGCTTCGCTACTTGGCTCTTTTACAATAAAGCGGTCGTTCGGCGAGCGACCTGTGCGTTCACCTGTGCGTGCGACTAATGCACCAGCGGCGGTTAATTCACTCTCGCCACGTTTTAGCGATAGCTCAATGAGTTCAGCAGGGGTAAGGTTATGGTGCGTACGATGTGTTCCATCGGCCATGAGAGAGATCTCCGTTACAATGCAAGATGTTAAAGCTCAAAACCCATCTCAAAGGTGAGAAAAGAGCTGAAGTTGCCGCTTATAAACGACATTATTATGTGTGGCTTGAGCCACTAATTTTTATGCTGAGAATTGTAACTTAGTTGACATAAAATGCGATGGATTTTGCTGCAACGGGCATAAAAAAGCCGGGAATAATCCCGGCTAAGAATGTTTACACAGATTATTGTACGGTATTAGAGGTGTGAGCATGAGAAAACAGCGCCGCAACATCAATGCTGTCAAAGGTATAGTGAGTATTACAGTACTCGCACCCCATATTGATTTCCCCTAAATCGGCCAACATATCTTCAACTTCTGCTTGAGGCAAAGACAATAACGCTTGGCCTGTGCGCTCTTTTGAGCATGAACACTTAAAGCTGACATCAACAGGATCAAATAAGCGAACTTGCTCTTGGTGATACAGGCGATGCAGAACTTCTGTTGCAGGCAAACCAAACAACTCTTCCGATTTGATGGTTTGGGTTAATTGAGTGAGATGATCGAAGTCGTCATCCGATTTCACATTGTTGCCGCTAGCTGGAAGCACTTGCAAGAACATGCCGCCTGCTTGATTACCATCAGAAAATAACCATAAATGGGTCGGAAGTTGCTCTGATTGCATGAAGTAAGCTTCAATACATTCGGCCAGTGTAGGTTTGTTTAACTCCACCACGCCTTGGTAACGCTCACCATCGGTTGGCGTTAAGGTGATCACCACATAGCCTTTTCCAAACATATCTGCAAGGCTGGCATCATCGGCAATATCACCTTCCCAACGAGCCACACCTCGATGTTGCTGCTTATCATTGCTGTTAATTACCGCTAACGACACTGGGCCATTACCTTGAATTTGCACCGCAATATCACCACTGAATTTTAACGTTGCCGTAAGCAGTGATGTCGCAGCCATTAATTCCCCAAGCAACAATTGCATTGCTTTTGGATAGTTGTGGGCATGAATAATTTGCTGATAACTGTTTTGCAGTTGAACCATTTCACCACGCACGTCGGCGTTATCGAACAAATAGCGATGTAACTTGTCTATACTCATTGTTGATCTCACTCAATATCGCCTTGATGTTGTTTAAAACGTACAATCTGGCGACGTTGTTTTTTATCAGGTTTAGTGTCTGGAATAGGATTATTTAAGCGCTGTAGCCGACGAGTTTCGGCATTGGTGCTGCGCTTTTGAATGCTTTGTTCGGTCTCTTGATATAGGGTTTGCGCGACAATGGCCTGACCACGTTGGTCACTTAAAACCATTATGATGACTTCTTTTTCATCAAAGCCTTGGCGTAAACGGATAAGAGCCCCAATTTCAGCATTCTTACTGGATTTCGTACGCTGGCCGTTGTAGTGTACTTTGCCACCATCGATCATCTGTTTGGCGATAGCACGAGTTTTGTAAAAACGCGCTGCCCACAACCACTTATCGAGACGAATGGCGGTGACGGTTTTAAGTTCAGATCGCATTGAGTCTCCTAAGTGAGTACTAGTGGAAGATAAAGATGGCTCAGCCAAGGTTCAGTTGAAGTTTGTAATAGTCTTATAAAGAATAAAGGGTAACATTACGAAATTGTGACGCAAATTAGCATAAATAGACAGTTTTCGCCAATGACGAAACTGTTAAAGGCTTGTTGCAGATTAACGGCTAAGGTAGCATTAATAGATTGCGCCAAAAACGATAGGTTTCAAAATACCAAAAAATGGATGCATTAGATAAAGTTATAACAAAAGTAGTTGGCTTACCTCACAAGTCACTCAGCCGATTGGTATTCGGTTTAGGGTTAGTGGTGTGCCTGTATTTATTAGCACAAATTACTTGGCAATTCGTTCCTGAGCCTGATACTCCAAAGGTACCTTGGACACCATCTGCAACCAACTCTGCTGCGAGTCGAGCCGCTGTTAATATCGAGCCCATTCTCGACTTATCCTTATTTGGCAAACATGACGCTACGCAAGCGACAAAAACGCCAGAACCTGAGCCGGCGTTGATTACTGATGCTCCCAAATCATCTTTGTCTATCCAGCTTACTGGAGTGGTGGCGTCAACAGCCAAGAAAAAAGGGTTAGCGATTATCGCTTCTAGTGGTGATCAATCTACTTATAGCATCGGTGATAAAATTAAAGGCACTTCTGCATCATTAAAAGAAGTGTATGCGGACAGGATCATTATCACTAATGCTGGGCGGTTTGAAACCGTTATGCTTGATGGATTGCAATTTACTACAGCCGTTGAGGCCAATCGTGCGCTGCAACAAGCCGCTCGAAAAAAAGCGCAAAAAAAGGTGAATAAGATCACCGACCCTAGAATTACCGCACAAATTGCCCAAACACGCCAAGAAATCTTGGCGGATCCACAAAAGATTAATGATTACCTGCAAATATCGCCTTTACGTAGTAATGGCCAAGTGTTGGGTTATCGTTTATCCCCTGGTATGAAGCCAAGCCTATTTAAAGCGGCGGGTTTTAAAGCGGGAGATATTGCAAAAAGTTTAAATGGCTATGATTTAACCGATGTGTCGCAAGCATTCCAAGCAATGGCTGGTCTACAAGATATGAAGGACATATCCATCACGGTTGAACGCCAAGGACAACTCATCGAAATTGATTTCGGGCTACCTAATTAACGAATGAGCGAAAGGCTTAGGGGAAGTTTTAGAATGAAGAATAGCAAGATAGGACGAAAGTGGCTGATAGGGTTAATGACTAGCCTCATTCTTCTGTCACCAAGTGCCTCATGGGCAGAGCAACAATATGCAGCCAATTTCAAAGGCACTGACATTCAAGAATTCATTAATATTGTGGGTAAAAACCTCAATAAAACCATCATTGTCGACCCCACTGTTCGTGGCAAAATCAATGTTCGTAGTTATGATTTATTGAATGACGAGCAATATTATCAATTCTTTTTGAATGTATTGCAGGTCTATGGATATGCCGTTGTGGCGATGGATCATAATGTCATTAAGGTCATAAAAGACAAAGATGCTAAAACTTCATCGATTCGAGTCGCGGATGACAAAAAGCCGGGACAAGGTGATGAAATGGTCACTCGTATTGTGGCGCTTTATAACACTCAGGCTAAGTTGCTCGCCCCACTATTACGCCAGCTGAATGACAATGCTGGTGGTGGTAATGTGGTGAACTATGATCCTTCGAATGTGTTGATGATCACAGGTCGTGCCGCTGTGGTTGATAAGCTGGTGGAAATTGTACGCCGCGTAGATAAACAAGGCGATACTTCGGTTAAAGTACTACCGCTTAAATATGCATCTGCCAGTGAAGTAGTGCGGATCATGGATACCCTATATCGTCAAAATCGCAGCAGCTCGCAACTGAATGGCAGCACCCCCAAAGTCGTTGCCGATGAACGCACAAACTCAGTCGTGATCAGTGGCGATGAACAAAGTCGTGAACGTGCGATGGATTTGATCAAGCGCTTGGACGAAGAGCAAGCCAGTACAGGGAATACTAAAGTACGGTATTTACGTTATGCCAAAGCCGATGATTTGGTCAACGTGCTAACGGGCGTAGCGCAAAAGCTCACCAAAGATAAAAAAGGTCGCAAAGGTTCAAGTAACAGCTCCTCAGCCTCAACACAAAGCAAAGGAGATGTCTCGGTTGTCGCTCACGAAGAAACTAACTCATTGGTGATCACAGCTGAACCTGCTGAAATGCGTACTTTAGATAATGTTATTAATCAACTGGATGTTCGCCCTGCACAAGTATTAGTAGAAGCCATTATTGTGGAAGTCTCTGAGGGTGATAATGTCGGTTTTGGTGTGCAGTGGGGCAGTGCTTCAGGCGGCATATCACAATTTAATAATCTCGGTGCTGGGATTGGTGAAATTGGCGCTGGCGTATGGGCCGCTAGACCTAAAAAAGGCACAAGAGTCTGTTCCGAAAATGGTACTTGTACAGATAACCCTGAGCAAGATGGTGACGTGACCCTTCTGGCGCAAGCCTTAGGTAAAATTAACGGTATGGCTTGGGGGATTGCCTCGGGTGATTTTGGTGCCTTAGTGCAAGCAATTGCCGGCGATACCAACTCAAACGTACTGGCCACGCCTTCGATTACGACTCTTGATAACCAAGAAGCCAACTTTATTGTGGGTGACGAAGTGCCTGTTATTACGGGATCAAGCACCAGTACTGGTTCTACTACCAGCAATCCATTCCAAACGGTAGAACGCAAAGAAGTGGGTGTGAAACTGAAAGTAGTGCCACAAATCAATGAAGGCAGCTCAGTGAAGTTGACGATCGAACAAGAAGTGTCAGGCGTTAATGGTAACACGGGCGTTGATATTTCGTTCTCCACCCGTCGTTTGACGACCACTGTGATGGCGGATTCAGGGCAAATTGTGGTGCTGGGTGGTTTGATCAACGAAGAAGTACAAGAAAGCGTACAAAAAGTGCCATTACTCGGTGACATCCCAATTCTAGGTCACTTATTTAAGTCTTCATCAAGCAGAAAGACTAAGCGTAATCTGATGGTTTTCATTAAGCCAACCATCATCAAAGATGGATTGACCATGGAAGGCATTGCGGGTCGTAAATACAACTACTTCCGTGCACTTCAACTTGAGCAGCAAGAAAAAGGCGTTAACTTAATGCCGAACACTAAGGTGCCAGTGTTAAAAGAATGGGATCAATCAAAAGTGGTTCCTAAAGAGGTCAATGACATCCTTGAACGCTATAAACAAGGCAAAGGTCTAGATACCAAAATGCGCCGCAGTGATGACGCGCTTAAGGTCGTCACCGAAAGCAAAGATAAAGACAAAACCACGGAAAAGAAGTAGCCCATGAGTGACGTGCAGCAGCCCATCGAGCCAGATGCATTATCTCAGGTCACCTCTGAGGTAAATGCCGACATTGAACAAGACGGCAGTGAGTTTCATTCTGAAACTAAAGACCGATTGCCGTTTGCCTACGCTCACCGCCATGCGGTGGTGCTGGCCACTAATGAGGACAAACAGCTTAGTTTGTATCACACACCAACGACACAAGCACAAGTGCTACTGGAAGTGCGTCGGTATAGTGGCGCTGATTTACCATTGATAGAGCTAGATAATCAAGCATTTGAAGTGAAGCTGACTCAAGCCTATCAGAGTAACTCGTCGGAAGCGCAGCAATTGATGGAAGACATTGGCAATGAGATGGACTTGTTCACCCTTGCTGAAGAATTACCACAAACCGAAGATTTGCTTGAAGGTGATGATGATGCACCTATCATTAAACTGATTAATGCCTTGCTATCAGAAGCCATTAAAGAAGAAGCGTCTGATATTCATGTTGAAACTTACGAAAAACAACTGGTGGTGCGTTTCCGTGTTGATGGGGTGCTTAAAGAAGTCTTAAAACCGAATCGTAAACTGTCATCGCTGTTGGTGTCACGTATCAAGGTTATGGCGCGTTTGGATATCGCTGAGAAGCGTTTACCACAAGATGGGCGTATTAGTTTAAGAATTGCGGGTCGTGCCGTTGATGTACGTGTATCGACCATGCCATCCAGTCATGGTGAGCGTGTGGTACTACGTCTATTAGACAAAAACGCGGGTAATCTGGATCTTAAACAGCTGGGTATGACCGATAGCATACGAGTTCAGTTTGATGCTTTAATTCGCAAACCTCACGGCATTATTTTGGTGACCGGTCCAACGGGTTCAGGTAAAAGTACCACCTTGTATGCAGGCTTAACTGAAATTAACTCAAGAGATACCAATATTCTTACCGTTGAAGATCCGATTGAGTATGAGCTTGAAGGCATAGGTCAAACGCAAGTAAATACCAAAGTGGATATGACCTTTGCTCGTGGTCTACGGGCGATTTTGCGACAAGATCCTGATGTGGTGATGATTGGTGAGATCCGTGATTTGGAAACCGCACAAATTGCGGTGCAAGCGTCATTGACAGGTCACTTAGTTATTTCCACCTTACATACCAATACCGCTTCGGGTGCTATTACTCGTCTACAAGACATGGGCGTTGAGCCGTTTTTGGTGTCGTCCAGCTTATTAGGGGTGTTGGCTCAACGTCTAGTACGTACCTTATGTAAAGAGTGTCGCCAACCACACCAACCAAGCCCGTCTGAACTAGAATTACTTGGATTACAAGCGAATGATAGTGCCACTATTTATCGAGCGAACGGCTGTAAAAAATGCAGTTACAACGGCTATCGTGGTCGAACCGGTATTCATGAGCTATTGATTGTTGATGATACGGTCAGAGAGCTCATTCACAACGGCCACGGTGAACTCGCCATTGAAAAATATGTGCGTAAAGATATTCCGAGTATTCGTCACGATGGTATGAGTAAAGTATTGGCCGGTATCACCACCTTAGAAGAAGTGTTGCGTGTGACTCGAGAGGAATAATGGATGGCGGCTTTTGAATATAAAGCACTGGATGCAACAGGAAAGCAAACCAAAGGGGTATTGGAAGCCGATACTGCTCGTCATGCGCGAAACCTATTGCGAGAAATGCGCCTGACGCCATTAAGTGTCGATGCTGTTACTGAAAAAGAAGCCAAACGAGAACAGTTCACTCTGTTTAAAAAGCGGATTTCGGTGGCTGAGTTAGCATTGTTGACTCGTCAAATTGCTACGCTGGTAGCGGCAGGCTTGCCTATCGAAGAAGCGTTAAAAGCCGTAGGGCAGCAATGTGAAAAAGAACGTCTTGCCAGCATGATAATGGCGGTGCGTTCAAGGGTTGTAGAAGGCTATACCTTGGCCGACTCGATGGCGGAATTTCCGCATATTTTTGATGACTTATACCGTGCCATGGTGGCATCCGGTGAAAAGTCAGGTCATTTAGATGTAGTGCTCAATCGCCTTGCGGATTACACCGAACGCCGTCAGCAGCTAAAATCCAAATTGACCCAAGCCATGGTTTATCCAACCGCCTTAACCGTGGTGGCGATATTGGTGGTATCCATTCTCTTAGCCTCTGTGGTACCAAAAGTAGCCGAACAATTTATTCACATGGGGCAATCGTTACCGTGGAGCACTCAACTTATGATTTCCATGTCGGATTTTGTGCGGGACTACGGCATTGGAGTTGTGGTGGCGATCATGTTGTTGTTAGTGGTGTTTCAGCGTGTGGTTAAACAGCCCAAAGCCAGAATGCGCTACCACAAATTTATCTTATCGCTGCCAGTGGTCGGTAAAGTTAGCCGCAGCCTGAACACCGCACGTTTTGCTCGAACGTTAAGTATTTTATCCGCCAGTTCAGTGCCTTTACTTGATGGTATGCATATCGCCAGTGACGTACTGCAAAACGTCAGGGTGAAAGAAGCGGTGAGCGAAGCGACTTCAAGAGTGAGAGAAGGTACCAGCTTAGGCTCAGCATTAACCGCCACCAAGCTATTTCCGCCGATGATGCTGTATATGATTTCATCGGGTGAGAAAAGTGGTGAGTTAGAACAAATGTTGGAGCGCGCTGCCGATAGTCAAGATAGCCAGTTTGAAGCCAACGTTACCATCGCATTAGGCATATTTGAGCCCGCTTTGGTGATTTCCATGGCAGTGGTGGTGTTATTCATTGTGTTATCGATTTTACAACCGATTTTAGCTCTCAATAACTTAGTGAGTGGCTAGGGCTATTATTTAGCCAATAAAGAATTTATTTAAGGAGCAACAAATGCAAAACAAACGTCGTCAGCAGGGCTTTACCTTGCTAGAAATTATGGTAGTGGTCGTGATCATCGGTTTATTAGCCGGCCTGGTATTACCAAACGTATTAGGTAACAAAGAGAAAGCGGATACCCAAAAAGCGGTAGCCGACATCGTTACATTGGAAAATGCCTTAGATATGTACAAGCTGGATAATGGCGTTTATCCAACGACTGAGCAAGGTTTAGAAGCTTTAGTTCAGGCGCCAACCATTGACCCTGAACCACGCAATTACCGTGATGACGGTTATTTACGTCGTTTACCACAAGATCCTTGGCGTCATGATTACATTTTAGTTAGCCCTGGTGAGCACGGAAAGATTGATGTGTTCAGCATGGGCCCAGACGGTCAAGCGGGCACCGACGATGACATTGGTAACTGGAACTTAAAAGATTATCAATAAGATGCATCGACGCTCACAGCAAGGATTTACCTTGCTGGAAATCATGGTAGTGGTGTTATTGATGGGGTTGATGGCCGCGACTGTCACCCTATCTTTTAATACCTCAACGCCAGAGCAAAAACTGGAAAAAAAAGCCAGACAGTTTATGGCTACCACCGAATTGGTGATCAATGAAACCATACTCAGTGGCCAGTTTTTGGGGATAGTGATAGAGCCAGGCGGTTATCATTATGTGGTTTACCATGACAACAAATGGCAGCCATTAACCAATGACCGTATTTTGACTGAGCGTAAACTAGATGATGGCATGAGCCTATCAGTTGTGGTGGACGGATTACCGCTAAAGCAAAGTGATGAAGACCACAGCGACGACATATTTGAAAATGACGATGACAAGTTCAACATCGATGAATCTCTGCAGCCAAAAAAGAAGTTGCCGATACCGCAAATCATGTTGTTTCCTAGCGGTGAGTTGAGCCCGTTTGAACTGACATTTGCCATGAGAGATCAGCAAGGTAATGAGCATGATACATTGGTGGTCGGGGATGCTTTAGGACGGCTGACATTAGGAAGACCTGATGACCAACCATAAAGGAATGACCCTCATCGAAGTCATGGTGGCGTTAGCGATTTTTGCTGTTGCCGCACTGTCCATTACCAATAGCTTAGGGCAGTTAATGTCCAATATGCCGATATTACAAGAACGTACTTATGCGCAGTGGGTGGCGGACAATGTATTGGTGGATGCGGTACTTGAAAACAAACAGCAGTTTTTAGCCATAGGTAAGAAAGAAGGTGACACTGAAATGGCGGGCGAGCGCTGGTATTGGCGTCGCGAAATCATTAAAACCCAAAGTGATGATTTTCGTATGGTGAAAGTCAGCGTCAGTGATGACTCACGTTATGATCGCATTTTAACTCAGGTAAATACCTATGTATTTAAAGTTAAATAAGCGCCATAGCCGAGGGTTCACATTACTGGAAATGCTGGTGGCTATCGCCATTTTTGCGATTATTGGATTAGCCGCGAACTCGACCTTGCATGCGGTGTTAAAAAACAAAGAAGTCACCGAAGATTTTTCGGCTCGTTTAAAGGGGCTGCAACAAGGCTTTGGCATGATGGATCGCGATATTGGGCAAATTGTGGCGCGACCACCACGATTACTATCGGGCGGCCATGGAAGTACCGTGATCCAATACGGAGAAGTGATCCCTAATGTTGATGGACAGGCATTGATTTTTTATCGTTTGGGCTGGTTAAACCCTGACGGAATGTTGCCAAGAGGCAGTATTCAATCAGTAGCCTATGTGTTCACTGAAGATAAGTTAGAGCGATGGTATTTTCCTTATCCTGATCCTGTGATTGGCGCTAAGCCCACGAAAACAACCATCATAGATCATGTACAGAATATGGATGTACGATTTTTTGATGGTAAAAGTTGGCAGCAAGCGATCATGGGAAGTGCCTTACCACAAGCGATTGCAATTAAGCTTGAGGTAGAAGGCATAGGCACAGTGGAGCGTAAATTCTTATTGCCTAAAGGTGTGGGGCCAAGTACATGATGATGCGAAAACGCCAACAAGGTGTCGCCTTATTAGTGGTGCTTTTGATTGTGGCTCTGATCGCTGTAATTGCAACAGATATAACGTCACGTAATCAGATTTCAGTGCGCCGCACCATTAATTTGACAGAATATGATCAAGCTTATTGGTACGCCTTATCCTTGGAGCAGCTGGCGAACAAGGTGCTTAAAAAGGACTTAGATGACTCAAAAGGTGAAGTGAATTTGAGCCAAGTTTGGGCGCAAACTGGGGTGGTTTTTCCGGTTGAAAATGGTGCGCTAGCTGGAGAAATTAAAGATATGAGGGCGTGTTTTAACCTTAATGCGCTTAGTGTTAAAGCGACTCAGCCACAGAATAATAACGGCTCATCTAATCAAGAGCCGTTAGCGGTTCAACAGTTTGCCTCTTTATTGGAAGCACTCAGTGTTGAGCCATTTACAGCAGAGCAGTTAGCCAAGTCGTTAAGAAACTATATAGACACCTCTCCTGCGGTGGGTGGCTATTATGGCCCTGATGCTGAATATGAAGCACGAGATGTACCTTATCGAGCGGCCAAAACCATGATGAGCCATCGTAGTGAGTTGCGAGCGGTACTTGGATTTACCCAAAAGGTATACGATAAATTAGCGCCTTATGTGTGTGCAATCCCCGGCGATGACAAGCAGCTTATTAATATTAATACTATTAAGCCGGAGCAAGCACCATTGTTGGCTGGAATGTTACTGAATCAAATATCAGCCGATGAAGCCAAAGGCATCATCGAAAGTCGAGGGGCTAAAGGGTATGATGATTTACAAGAGTTTTGGTCATCGCCTGAGTTAGGCAGCATTGGTGGTAATGTCGATAAAGTTAAATCGACTTTTACCAATAAAAGTACCTATTTTGAGTTAGATGGCAAAGCCAAAGTAGGCGATGCCATCTTCCAATTACAAAGCATTTTGCAGGTAAACAAAGATCATTATGTTGACGTGTTAAGTCGGCAATATGGTGGTCAAAAATAAACTCCTCAAGGGTGGAGAAACACGGTGAGTGAACGCCTTTTTATACGACTAGGTACCCATGCTGACGATACATGTCAGTGGTTGGTTTGGTCGGAACAAGAACAAGAAATTATTGCATCAGGTGAGTTAGCCGATGCTACCCAATTGCACACATTAAGTGAGCGAGCTGGCGCTCGCCCTGTCGATGCCTTGGTACCAACGTTAGCCATCACTTTAACTCAGGTTAATTTACCTGAAAAAGGGCAGCGACAAGCATTAAAAGCTTTACCTTTCATGCTGGAAGATGTCCTCGCGCAGGATATCGAACAACTGCATTTTGTCCCGGGGGCCCGTAATGGCAGTGCATTATCTGTAGCCGTTGTGGCTCATGAGCAGATGCAATCATGGGTAGATTGGGTGAAAGCGGCTGGGCTCAATGTTAAACGCATGATCCCTGACAGCTTAGCATTACCTTTAGCTGATGGTTGTCAGTGGGCGGTCATGGATATCGGTAATGAATTGCTGGTGAGAACTGGTGAAGGCCAAGGGCATAGTATTCCAAGTGAATGGCAAGACTCTGTTTTGCCTAAGCTACTGCCACTACAAAACGCAGAAGATGAAATGGATACGGTCACCATTGCTAACTATAGCCCTATGGAGCTTGAAGGGGCAGAGCTGTTAGCTCAGCCACTTGAGTTACCCATGCTGGTACTGGCAAAAGGTGCATTGCATGCACCAATGAATTTGATGACGGAGCAGTATCGACCTAAACGAGAAGGCAATAAGACACTATTGTTATGGCGCAATGCAGCCATTATAGCTGCTGTATGTATTCTGCTGAGTTTCATTCATAAAGGGGTGGATATTTATCAAACTTATCAGCAGATAGAAGCCATTAAAGCTGACACCGTCGCCGTGTTTAAACGTGCAACCGGCCGAAGCAACACATCTAATGTTGAATTTCATTTGCGTAATTTGCTCAAGCAGTACAAAGGCAAGTCTTCTGGCAGTGATATGTTTGCCATGTTAGAGGGTGTGACTCAAGCCTTTAAAAAGGTGCCTAGTGTTCAGCCTAACTCGCTTCGATATGACGGTAATCGTAGTGAACTGAGACTGCAAATCAGTGCCGATAGCTATGATCAAGTTGAAGCGTTCAAGCAAGCGATTGGCAAAGGTTTTAAAGTGGATAGTGGCGCGCAAAATAAAGAAGATAACAAAGTCAGTACGATTTTAACCTTGAGGAGTCGATAATATGAAACAGCAATTCCTCAATTGGTGGAACAGTTTAGCGTTTCGAGAGCAACAATTGCTTTCGGTGGCGGCCGTAGTGATTGCGATTAGTGTATTTTATTTTGGCGTGTGGAATCCGATATCTTCAGCACAGCAAGACGCAAAGGCTGATCTAAAGAGTGCGAAACAAACACTAATAAAAGTAAAGCAAGACGCTAACCGTCTGATTGGTTATAAGCAGGCTAATCATGGTCAAAGTCGTGGTGGCAGCTTGAGTAATATTGTCAATCAGCAAGCGGATCGTTTTGGTTTGACCATTTCCCGCATGCAACCACAAGGCGATAAAATTCAGGTGTGGCTAGACGACGCGCCATTTAACGATGTATTGCGTTATTTAGATGCGCTAGTGGTAAGCCAAGAGCTAACCGTTGATAGCTTTGATGTGGCCAGTACCGATACCATTGGCGTGGTGCGTATACGCCGAATTCAACTTTCACGTTAAGAGGCAGGATAATAGTGAAACGGATCAAATACCTGATTTTAGGCGTGATGGTTTACCTTATTTTTTTGGTGGTATTAATGCCAGCTAGCGTGGTTATGCGTTTTGTTTCGCTTCCACCTCAAGTACAGGTAACAGGTGTTGGTGGCTCGATTTGGCAAGGCAGTATCGACACTGTGCAAGCATACGGGCGACAAGTAGAACAAGTGGAGTGGACCATACATCCTTATTCGTTATTAACGGGTACCTTAAATGTGGATGTTAAAATCGGTACGCGTAATTCAGCTATCTACGCTAAAACTAAACTGCAATTAACGCGCTCGACGATGAACCTGACAGACTTAATGCTGCAAACTGACAGCCAAACTTTAATTGGTAATACTCGATTACCGCTTCGTTCGAAAGTCGCAGGCGACATCACTCTTGGTATTTCAGAGTTTACCTACGGCCAACCATGGTGTGAGGCGTTGTCAGGTAATCTGCAGTTGCATGGCCTAGAAGTGAATAACCAGTTCGGTGATTTTCCCTTTGGTCGTTTTCGCCTAGGATTGGATTGTGACCAAGGTGAGGTGATTGTGACGACATCAGAGAAGGACAATCAAATTGGTGTTAGTGGGCGTTTGTGGCTAAAAGCCAATAATCAAGTACAGTTGCAAGCGAAAATTAAGCCTACTGCTTCAATGCCTGCTTCTGTGCGAGATAACTTAAATTATCTTGGACAAGCAGACTCTCAGGGAGCATATCCGCTAACATACAATGGGCGAATACCTGGGTTATAAATGATGTGAATGGTATTAAAAGCCGAAACAGAATTTGTTTCGGCTTTTTTATATGAATTTTGTATGAAAAAGTTAACTTATAAACCTCGTTTTTCATCTGATATTTTTCACTTAAATAGTGAAAAGCTACACATGTCTGGATAAAAGAGGGAATATCTACTGAGGGAAAACGTTTTTGTTAAAAACCTTATAATTTTAATGGTTGTGATTTAGTTTTGAATTCGTACACTGTTCGGCTGATAAGTTTACAGAGGGTGAGTGGAGTAAAAGCTCTATTTTTCAAAGGGTTAATGTCATTTTTACGGTATGACATTCTGCTTCTCATAATACACGGACAGTGGTATGCGTTTAAAAACAAAGTTGTTAAGTTTTTCGTTATTATTAGGGTTAGTTCCTGCATTAATTATTGGCGTGCTGAGTATCGTCACCGCCAACCAGTCATTAAAATTACAAATCTATCATCAACTTGAAGCGGTGAGGTCGATTAAAGCCAGTCAGGTAAAAGCCTATTTAGAGAGTAGTGAAAAAGATGTGCAGTTATCCAGTAGTATTTTAAAAGAAATTTTAATTACAGATACTGGTCTGACTCTCCACAAACTTACTCATAAACACGCGCAAGTGTTCGAAGAGTTTATTGCGCTTAAAGGGTATTACGATTTATTTATTATTGATCCACAAGGTACAGTCACTTATAGCGTGACTAAAGAAGCTGACTACCAAACTAATCTTGTGAACGGACCATACCGTAGCTCTGGCCTAGCGGATGTATTTCGGGAAGTTAAAGCTACTGGTCGATTAGCTGTTGCAGATTTTAAGCCCTATGCTCCCAGCAATAACGCACCACAGGCGTTTATTGGGTTACCTGTGACGCACAACGGAGAAGTGGTTGCGATTGCCGCGCTGCAATTTTCCATTGAAGCCATCAATGCCATCATGCAGCAGCGAGAAGGAATGGGAGAAACTGGAGAAACTTATTTAGTCGGGCCTGATCACCGAATGCGCTCTGATTCGTATCTGGATCCTGATGGACGCAGTGTTGCAGCAAGCTTTGCCGGTACCGTTGCTAATAACGGTGCAAAAACTCATGCCGTTGAGGAGGCACTTAAAGGGAATACAGGTACTGAAATCAGCCTAGATTACAATAATCATTCTGTCCTATCAGCCTATACTCCCGTTGATTTTTATGGGATCCATTGGGCATTGTTGGCGGATATAGATGAGAAGGAAGCTTTCGCCGCTGTCACAGCGTTAACTTACGAAGTTGTGCTTATATTGTTGATGATAATCGGCGTTGTAATTGTTTTAGCAACTCAATTAGCCAAAGGGATTTTAAAACCATTGGGTGGTGAGCCAATTGAGATGCAGCAGATTTCTGAACAAATTGCTGATGGAATATTAGAAAAACGACAGATCACCGAATCATCGACAGGGGCATATCGAGCGATGCAACACATGACTCAAAAACTCTCTGATATGATTTTTACCATTCAAACAAGCAGTGATCAATTAAGCAGTACCGCAGAAGAGACCAGTAGTGTGAGCTTGCAAGCGAACCAGAGCTTACAAGAACAACACGTTAGCATTGATAGTGTAGCTGTTGCGATGAACGAAATGGCCGTGACCATTGATGATGTTGCAAGTAATGCCGTTGGAGTGTCAAACCTTGCTCTCGATGCTCAAAAAATATCAGAACAAGCGACTGAAAAAGTGAATTTAAGTATCAACAGCATGGGCTCACTGGTCACGCAGGTCGATACCGCTTCTGACACGATTGAACAAGTACAAGCCCATTCTCAGCAAATTGGCAGTGTTCTGGAAGTGATCCAAGGGATTGCTGAACAAACCAATTTATTAGCTCTCAATGCGGCCATTGAAGCTGCTCGTGCGGGAGAGCAAGGTCGCGGCTTCGCGGTTGTTGCTGACGAAGTGCGTCAATTGGCACAAAAAACACAGCAGTCAACCAGTCATATTGAACAGATGATCGGGCAACTTCAGCATGGGACAACGAAAGCTGTGCAGGTAATGAGTAGTTCAAGTGAAATTGCTCATGCCACCATTAGCTCTGCAAAAGAGAGCGCTTCGGCGATTAAGCAGACGCTAGAGGAAATTAAACACATTACCGAAAATGCTGAATTGATTGCAACAGCAGTATCACAACAGTCGACAACGGCTGAAGAGATCAACCAAAGCTTTGAATCCATCAAACAAGTGGCGTTAGAAAATGCAACTGGCGCTGAGCAAGTTTCAGCGGCAAGTAATGAGCTGACCCAGCTTGCTTGTCAATTACAAGAACTAACGTCAAGTTTTCAAATTCGTTGATATAGAAGTGGCTAAATGACGTTAGCCACTTCTCTTTTAAAACCTTACTCGAATCCCATCTCTATCACATAGCTTAAGGCTAATTGACTGAAATGGAGTGCATCGGTTCCTGTTGGATCTGAATTCTCCAAAGTATCATTTTTACTGTGAATATTTGGATTCATATCTTTCATGTATGCTTCAAATGGCATCGCAGCCGGTACACCAATCGAATCCCAGCTGGCATGATCAGAACAGGCATAGCCACACTTGTCTGTACCATAGGTAATATTAGGTTGGTATGTATCAACAAGGGTTTGTAAAAAGTGGGTGAAGTCTGGATTGGTGTGGTCCATTTCAAAAACCATGTCTTTATCTGAACCTTTATAATTGGTCATATCCAATTGCATGGCTGATAGGATAGTTACGGGCTCTTTTTTTACTGCTTGCACGATATCGCGTGAACCGAGTAAGCCTCCTTCCTCCGCCGCATAGCCGTAAAAACGAAGGGTATATTCAGGTTGAATATGGTTTTCGGCCAATACTCTAATGACCTCAGTTTCAGAAGCGATGCCTGAGCCGTCGTCATCAGCACCGGGAGCGCGTTTGTTTAAAATGGTCCAACTTCCAGCGGTTGAATCTAAGTGGGCACCTATCACCACCACTTTATCAGGATATTTGCTTCCTTTAATCTCAAGTTCTACCGATTTTTGCGGAAAGCGTCGATGAGAAAACTGAGTGACTGTCGCAGGCTCCCACCCTTTCACCAAATTTTTCCAAGTAGCAAAGAGCTGATCTGAAGCTGCAACACCCTTTTTGAGTTTATAAAATCGATTGTGATTGGCCGATTCGATTTTAATTTCATTAACAATATGGTTGGCGTCCAATTGCGGCATCAGCTGTTTTATTTTGTCTGCTTGATCGATGTTAGGAGTCATAAACTTAGCATGAGGTGTCGTCCCTTTAGCACTGATCAGTGCTTGTTGCGGAGTATCAAACACCATAAAGCCGCCTAAGCCATGGTATTGTTGATGAAAAGATTGCGAGAATTGATTGAGCTTAGACTTAGGTAACTTCACCACTGATAATTGAGTCTGAGAGGAGGCTGAAATATTGGTAGCGCCTTGATTAAAAGCGAGAGTTGCCATATTTGAGGGGAGCGTTACCCAGACATCAGCCGATGTACTGGCTTGGCATTGAAGCGAGAGCGCTAAAGGTAGAGCTGCGAATAAAACAGATAAACGCATAGGTGGTCTCCTTATCTGGCGATAGCACTTAAATTAACAAGAACTATCACCAATGAATTGAGGATCATTTTTTGATAAAGAGTCATTCTAGACAGTGAATGATGTATTTAACCTTAATGTCTAGCCAATAAGAGTACGTAAATCCGAAGTACTGTCAAAGTGATCAAACTGTTTATTCGGTAGCTGAGAGTCTGGGTTTTCCACACCAATCACAAAGCCTATCCCCGCTTTTTTAGCTGCGGCTAGCACGTGTTCATTATCATCAACAAATAGGCAGCGACTTGGGGTTAAATCAAAGCGTTCAAATAATTGTGGCCAAAAACGAGGATCTTCTTTGGAATAACCCGTTTCATGGCTCGACATGAGATGATCTAGACCTGAACCCAGTTGTGTGTGTTTAAGCTTTAACGCTAAACTGGTTGGGTGAGCATTGGTGGCTAAGATCCTAGGCTTGTTCATCGTTTTCAAAGAGTGCAAAAATGGCATGCAATCATCACGCAACACAATGCGCTCCACTGAAGATTCGTGCAATTGGACGATGTCGATATCAAAGCGTTGCTGCCAATAATCCAAACAATACCAGTTTAAGGTCCCAGCCACTTCTTCATAAGCGTCTTCTACTAAAGACTGTGCGTCACTGACACTGATACGCTTGCTACTGGCAATGGCTTGTGGAACGATTTTTAGCCAAAGGTGGTTATCAAAGTGCAGGTCCAACAAGGTGCCGTCCATATCTAAAAGTACAGCATCAATCTGTTGCCATGGCAGCATAAAAATTCCTATTGTAGTTATCGATTTCAATAGGTAGATTGTAGGGAGATTAAAGGGAAAACGGAATCCTTTCTTTGCGCCTAGGAGTGTGCATGACACAGTCATTAAAAAAACCACAGATAGTTGATGCAAAAGTTGTTGCTAAAAGCCGCCTGTTTACCATTGAACAGTTAGATTTAGTGTTCTCGAATGGTGCTGAGCGTCAGTATGAACGTATGAAAGGTAACAATCGTGGTGCAGTAATGGTGGTTCCTGTACATAAAGGTAAGTTATTGTTAGCTCAAGAATACGCTGCAGGTACTCACAATTATGAAATAGGCTTTCCTAAAGGCTTAATCGATGAAGGCGAAACCCCTGAGCAAGCGGCAAACCGTGAGTTACAAGAAGAAATTGGCTTCGGTGCAGGTAAGTTAACTTTATTAAAAGAATTGAGTTTAGTGCCCAGTTATTTTTCCAGTAAAATGCAGGTGTTTATCGCCGAAGATCTTTATGAAAGTCGTCTAGAAGGTGACGAGCCAGAACCCATAAATGTCATACCTTGGGATTTGGGTGATTGGCGAAACTTGATAGATACACCTAACTTTACAGAGTCGAGAAGTGTAAGTGCATTGTTCTTGGCAATGGAATATTTATCTCAATCCTAGGAGTTGTTGTAGATGGCCACCGCTGTAGTAAAGCTGCCTGATGATATTGTTGAATCTGTGATTTCGATTGCAACCAAAGCTGGTAAAACCATTAAAGCCATATATGAGCAAGGGCAGTTTGAGCAACACATTAAGCAAGATGACACACCTGTTACCAGTGCCGATCTAGCGGCGCATCAATTAATTTATCAATTACTAACAGCCTTAACCCCTGACATCCCTATTTTGTCTGAAGAAGACGCCGATATCCCACTATCACAACGAGCGCAATGGTCTCAGTATTGGTTGGTAGATCCCCTCGATGGAACGGGTGAGTTTATTGCAGGCAGTGATGATTTTTCAGTACTGATTGCTCTCGTTCAGAACCATAAGCCAGTGTTAGGCGTGGTATATGCGCCCATGAAAGAGGTGTGCTACTTTGCACGTTTTGGTCATGGAGCCTTTAAACGACAACAAGGGCGAGATATACAAATCCACAGTTATCGACAGAGTGAGCTTATTAAGGTTGCCGTTAGTCGACGTCAAGATCCCCAAGATGTCTTAAATTTGTTTACCAAAGAACAAGACTTTGAATTAATTCGTCTTGGCGGAGCAGCATTAAAAAGTTGCTTGGTAGCAGAAGGGCTCGCTGACTGTTATGTACGTGTAGGCCCTACGGGTGAGTGGGATACTGGAGCTGCTCAAGTCATTATTGAGGAAGCTGGCGGAAAGGTATTAGATATTAACTTAAAACCGTTAACTTACAATTGTCGTGAATCGCTAGAAAACCCTGATTTCATTGTTATGGGAGAAAATAATAGGAATTGGGCAAAGTTGCTGGGTATTTAGTACGTACACAGGCAGTGCATAAAAATGAAGTTAAACCCTAAATTAACATAGGTTTAGCTTTCTTTTATTCCTTTGAAAAGTAATTAAGGTTAGGGTATCCGTTCTCATATTTTGGGCTCCAATATGGCTATAGTTGCTTCTACTCCTCAATCAAATATAGAAACTTATGCTTCTTCATTAATGGATACTCAAGCAGACATTGCTTCGATCGAAACGCAAGTAAAAGAGCATCCAGTCGGTGCTTCTCAAGTCATCAAACCTTCTATCACCTTTACTGAAATTGAACTTGAAAATCTGGTATCAAAATTAGAAGGTAAACTTGATAAGCTTGAGGTGTTAAAGGAAATAACAGCTCTTCCACCGAGGCAACAGCAGCAAGTCTGTATGGTGGCGCAAGTCACCAATATGCATTTTATTTCTCAGCAGCTAGCCATGATGGACACATACGCAAACCCACAAGACGCGGCTAGAGCCTTAGCTAATAGTGTAGATGAAGCAAAAAGAAAAGGTGGCTATCAAGTGTCACTACATGCACCTCAAATCCCCGTTTTTCGACATCAATTCTCCAATCCACAGTCCATGACATTTAAGGGCTTACAATCATTAATTCCAGCCGCAGATAAGTGGCTTGCACAAAAGCTTGATGAATGCCTATCTGCATCAATGATCAATGCACCTCTTAGAACAGATCAGCAAACACTGGATCAGATATCAACGCTCGCCAAACAGGTAAAAGCTCATTTAGGGGTAAACTAGTCCCAAGTTACTTAACCTACCCTGAACATGTTGCTTTATGCTCAAACAAAGTGTTCCTTAATTGATAAAATAAATACAATTTATTGTAATAAAGTCAGTGAGTAAAAGTGGCGGCGATCCAATCCAACTCCAGTGTTACAGATATTGAAATAGATGATGACAAGATTAAGCTGTTAAAAGACAAAGGTAAGTTATCACTTTCTGTAACTTTAGGTGATCTGAAAAATGTTAAGTTTAATGTCACTATTCATAAGCAGGTACTTGCCGTTGATTTAACATCAAGCAGCTGGTTTAACAGCACCGTTCCTTTTAGCGCCAGTAGAAAAGCGAAGTATTCCCGTCAATTTAAATGCAAAGTGTTGTCTCATCGCGGCTCTCATGCCTTGTCAAAAGCAATTATAGCTAAAAGTTTAAAGTCAGATATGGACTGTTTTCAAGAGGTGTTGCTGGCGTTAGAAAGTGAAAAACGCCATGCCGTTTTAATGTGCTTTTTGTTTCCACAAAGTGAATCTAAACAAAGTCATCGAGCAATCGAGGCACACACCCATCAAACAGAGGGGGAAAATGCCTTAAATCAAGTGAGGCAAGTACAACATTTTGAGCTTGTGAGTATCACTGAATTACCGAAAGAAGTGTTGCAACTGATGATAAAGCAGCCTGATTGTATTGAGGCAATGAAACAGCACCAGAATGAGTCTGGTATGCAGAATTTGTATTTGAAAATCATACAGTATTTTATTGGTGAGTTATGGTTCCATCAAGATGTAATATGCCCTCAGTTTATTGCTCATTTACCATCTCAGTATCAACAACAGCTGATTGAAATGGTGTTACAAAAAAAGGGGGCAATGGGTACGAATGTTCTGCTATTTATCAGCCAGTTACCAGAGGATTTGATCGTATGCCACGGGGTGCCACTATTAAAAAAAGCGTATAGCGTTGAGAACACATTTCTGGCTAAATTTGATGAAGACGGTTTACGGTCTTTTTTTGAGCGACTGAATGAGTCTGAAAGCTTGATTAACTTGTTTCAAGATTCAGAAAAAATGGAAGAATTATTTAGGTCTTGGGCTTCAAGTAATGGAACCACAGCGATAAAAATATTTAAACTTTTGCCTGAAGACTTAAAGCAAAAATATAAAGAAACCTTCGTGATAGCCTTAATTGAAAATTATAGTCAAATGAATTGGGCTGAGAGTGAAGAATTAGCTATTTTAGAGAGTTGTCAGTTTGAGCTGATATTGCCTAGATTGGTGTTAGAAAGTGCTATCCAGCCACCATGTAGAGGATCTATCGAGGCTTTGAAAGTTTTAGAAAAACAGCACGCTAATGATTTTTACCATCATTTTGTTCAAGTGTTGCTTAAGAATATCACCCCTAATGCAGTGCAATGCACGAACTTGTTTCAAAATCTGTTTAATGCTGAACAAAGACAGTGGTTACAATTAGAGGTTATTGGCGCCATTAGAGAGTTTATGCCTAAGTATTTAGATCTCATGCTGGCTGCTTTTGATGACAACCCTACTCAATGGTCTCGAACAAACGCCGCAGAAAAAGAGCAGATTTTAACTCACAGAATGTTAACCCTTGCACTGAATACCCATGACACTTCAACGGATTTGTTCCCTAGAGCTTTTGTTAGCACCTTACTACTGGCTCCCCTTGACCCAAGACATTACTTATCGGTGACAGATAGATTGACAATATTAACGTCTTACCCTTGTGAGGACATTGCAAAGGTGTTGAACTCAAACACAACAGAAAGACGAGAAGAGTTGGCCGACATTACGACGGATTTGGTGCGGCTTGGAGTGAGTCAATGTCCTGATTTCACTGTGAAGTTATTACTAAAACTCCACCCCGAGCACATTACTCAAGCCGTTACCCTCAAGATGTTAAATTCATTAATGCAAACCCACACCGCTCAAGCCTTCGAATTATGCAAGTACGTACAACCAGATAAAGCATGGCAGTCCCTAACAACTCAGCCAATCTATGTTAATGAGCGGCACCTATTTACTCGATTAGGCTTTACAAGGTTAGATGTCTTTGCAGATGGTGACTCGACTTTTGATGATGCGCTTTATGCATTGCTTACACAAGCACCAGTAACGGAAGAATATCAATTGATGTGGCAAACGTTTTTAGAAAACGATGTTCATCAAAACCAGCTACCAGTCATTATGGGGTTATCGCCCAGACAAAAACAATTATTAAAGGCATTAGTTGGTACTGAAAGTCATTTGGGCAAATTAGAAAAGCTCATTGCAAAGAGTGGCAAAAGCGATCGAGCATAAATTTTTCATATTCTGAAAGTAAAATAAGCTATATGACACAATATGTGATCAATGGTTTTTCTTAGAGTCTTATTAATTGTAAATTAATTAAAGTTCAAGTTATTAGCTATACCAAAGATCACAGCACATAATTTCTACATTCTTACTTGAAATGAAGATAAATTATGGCCGCCGTACAGCCTGACGTGAGCACTCTAGGTGTTCATATCAATGATCAACAAATCATGGAATTAAGAGACAATCGCAAGCTCACATTTGTTCATCAGCTCAATGAAAGTCAAACTCTACAATTCTCTGTATTGATCACTGATAACACCCTGATTACTGAGATTTTACCCAAAGGGCAATCATCTTGTACCAATGTTGAGCTTGACGAAGCTAAAGAAGCACAGCTCTGCCGCCAATTTTCATGCTGTTTATTGACTCATGATGGGGAGCAACTCCTTTCTACAGAGGTGGTGGCCAACAGTATTGCCACCGATTTAAATAGTCTTCAAACTGTTTTGACAAAATTAGAAAGTCAACGCAGAGATACCATTTTTCGTCGATTTGTCCAGTTAAAAGAACAAGAAAAACAAATTGAACATGTTGACTCTCTCTCTCTGCAAAAAGGCGATAGTGCTGCAGATGTTGAAATGGTGGAAATGAAAAGATCATCAGCTCGCATTTCAGAACATCTAATTGAAATAGCAATATATATCCGGAAAAATCCCAATTGCTATTCGTCGGTTAAATCACTGCTTGATGACGCAGACTGGGGCTTAGTTAAAACTGAAATATTAGCGTCTTTTTTTGATTCTCCTGAAGTCTACGAAAAAGATGCAATAACTGAATTATTACCCATTTTCAATAGCCAAGAACAACATACCTTTTTGACAAAAGTCTTGGAGAAAAGAGGCATCACTCCAGTACAGGTATTATCCCTATTAAAACAATTACCTGAAGAGCATTATCCTGAATTTGCTTTTCAGTTATTGAATCGAGCACTGGTTCTGCAGTCAAATCAGCGGGTGCCTGGCCAGTTTGAGGATTTTGGTACATTTTTCACAGAAATGCCTGAATCATTGACGCAGTGGTTTTGTGAACAAAATTTTTATAGTGAGGTGTTACAAGACTTTTTATCGAGATCACGTCAACAGTCGTTGGAGTTTTTTTACGAGCTACCAAATACAATACAAGAGCAAAATAAAAAAGCATTAACACTTGGCATTTATCAAGATACAACACAGCCTTGTTTTACTGGAACTATAGAAAAACACCTATTGGGCCAGTGCCAATCACATGAGCTTATTTTGTTCTTTGTGGCAGAGTATATTAATGCTGATCAAGCCGAACAGGCTCGCATTGCGAACATCTTTCGCGTTTTCATTAAAACCAATGAACAGGCTTTCTTCAAATCTTTAGTAGCGATGATTATTAAGGGAGAGCCATTAAGTCAGTTCAAGCTTGTCGAGTTATTATCACAGCTTTCGTTAAGTAACCAACAATCGCTGGTGTTGCAACAGAAAGTCGTTGAAAGCATTGCGCTGATCAAGCCTAGCAATATTGAGCGCATACTGCTTTGTTTTGAGAAGGCCACACATGAATGGATGTTTAGTCAATCTATGCCAACAATAACGGAGTTGGCACATCGGTTCTTGTACATCATTTCACCTCAACGATTTAAAGAATATCGAGAAAAAGAACAGCTTGATGCTGCATTGGCCAATTGGTTATTGCCACAGCTGTTGATAGAACCCACCATAGCAGGGAGTTATTTAGACGCTGAAGCGCGTTTGGAATATTTGACGGCCTATCCACCAGAGCATGTCGCTAACATCTTAAATGCATATGTCAGTTCTAATAATGAGTTCAGTGAGTTTAATAGTAATGACAGCGAAATGAATAAACTTGTGGTGAGTATGATACAAGCTGGAGCGCAGCAGCAGACAGAATATACGCTGACATTAATGAAGGTGCTAGATCCTAGTTATATTTATAATGCGGTTACCGCGCCAATGCTGGTGCGTTTACTGTCAACACACTGCACTCAGGTGTTGCCTTTATGCCGATTTGTTCGACCTCAGTTTGTGTGGCGATGCTTGTATGCCCAACCTCAGTATGTTGATGGAGTTCATTTATTTGTTCATTTAGGGCTTACAGAGCTGGATTATCGCCTTGCTACACAGGTAGATAGGAATGAAACCATTCCAGATGATGCAGATGTGGATTACGATTTGCACCAGTTATTGCAATTTGCACATATTGATAAAGGAAGTTGGCCGATGTGGCGTGCCTTTATTGCGGATAAGTCGATAAATTCTGTCCAGAAGCAAAAAGTGCTGCTGTGTTTGTCACCCGAACAAAAACAGCAATTATGGCATTTCGTTAAAGAGGATAAAGATGAACAGAGCTCTCTATTCATCCGAATGATGGGCGTATTTAAGAATGCGCAATATCGAAGCCTGTTTTTACAAACTTGTGATTCACAAACTGCGGCTGAGATCCAACAAGCCATGATAAAGCGCGCCGTAAGCAAACTCGAACAGGCCAGCATCCAGGGTTTGATAAATTTGCATGACGGGTTAGATGAGTCTCACCAACAACAACTCATCGCCAGTGTCGGCCAATATTCAGCCGAGTTACAGAAGCACCATGAGCAAGCTAAATAACCTGATTTTTTATAAAGAGCTCAGGTTAAACAGGAAATGTTATTAACCTGAGCTGCTGTCTCTTTAGTCGTTATTTTGCTTGAGCTTTGAAAAAGAGCTTGATAGTTTCGTATTAAAGCAACAACAACTCTAGGATTGAGATGTTCTTTTCAAAGCGGTTTTTCCCTTACTTCATCACCCAATGTCTTGGGGCGCTTAATGACAATATCTATAAAAATGCCTTGATATTAATGATCACCTACAGTCAGCTTGGTGAAACCAATATGGATATTAGCCTGTTTGTGAATCTAGCCGCTGGACTGTTCATTTTGCCTTTTTTCTTATTTTCAGCTCATGCAGGGCTGATTGCTGATAATGTCGATAAAGCCAAGTTGATCCAAAAGCTCAAATTACTCGAAGTCAGTATCATGGTGTGTGCCGCAGTGGCAATGTATCTGGGAAGCAGCACCTTATTGTTATTATTACTGTTTATGATGGGGACACAATCGGCGTACTTTGGACCTGTAAAATATTCGTTGCTTCCTCAGGCGCTCAAAGCCGATGAACTGGTTTCAGGTAATGCTTGGGTAGAAATGGGAACTTTTATCGCCATTTTACTCGGTACCTTGAGTGCAGGAATTATCGTAGCACAAGACAATAGCTTGGTTATCGCCTCGGCATCAGTTGTGCTGTTTGCCGTGTTCGGTTATCTAAGCAGTTGTAGTATTCCAGCACTGCCGCCCGTGAATAAACCAGTAAAAATACCGTTTCGACCTTTAGCTGGCACCTTACCATTACTTAAGCAAGTCAAAGCGGATAAACCAATATGGAACGCAGTGTTGGCCATCAGTTGGTTTTGGCTTTTAGGTGCCACTTATCTCACTCAGTTTGCCAACTTTGCCAAAATGTACTTATATGCCGATGCGACGGTAGTGTCATTATTATTGGCTTTGTTTTCGGTTGGTATAGCCTTAGGTTCATGGTTGTGTGAACGCATATCATACGGGCATGTGGAATTGGGTGTTCTGCCGTTTGGAGTGTTAGGACTTACCATCTTTGGTATGGATTTATTATGGGCCATTCCTGCCGCGCCGATAAACAGTCAGTACGTGTACCATTTCAGTGAGTTTATTGGAGCCAGTCAGCATTACCGTTTGATGTTTGATTTAGCCATGATAGGTGTCAGTGGTGGTTTATTTATCGTGCCGTTATACGCCTTTATTCAAACGCGTACCAAACCTTCTGAATGTGCTCAGGCCATCGCAGTCAACAACATCGTTAATGCATTGTTTATGGTAGGTGCAGCAATATTTGGCATTGTGGTTTTATCTATCATTGGTTGGACTATCCCCGAGCTATTTTTCTTGCTGGCCATCGCTAACTTTTTGGTGGCGGTATACATCTACACCCAAGTGCCTGAATTTGCGATGCGGTTTTTAAGTTATGTGCTGAGTCATATTTTGTATCGGGTGAAGGTCACTGGGCGAGAACACATTCCCACTCAAGGTGCTGCGATCATGGTGTGTAACCATGTCACTTACATGGATGCGTTGGTACTCATGGGGGCATCCACGCGTCCGATCCGTTTTGTGATGGATAAAAGCATCAGTGAAATGCCGGTTCTCAAGTATCTATTTCGTCATGCGGGTGTTATCCCGATTTGTTCGCCAAAACAATGCCGTGATACCTATGCACAAGCTTTTGAGTCCATTCATGAAGCTTTAAATAATGAGGAGTTAGTGTGTATTTTCCCAGAAGGGCGCTTAACCCCTGATGGAGAAATAGGCGAGTTTCGACCGGGCATCAATAAAATATTAGAGCGTGATCCTGTACCTGTGGTGCCAATGACGTTAATTGGATTATGGGGCTCATTCTTCAGCCACAAAGGTGGTCATGCTTTGACCACGCCACCTAAGCGATTTTGGTCGAGAATTGGCGTGAGCATTGGTGAAGTGGTTGATGGTAACCATGTAGATCGTAACGGGCTAAGAGAAAAAGTACTGGGCTTGTGGACATTAAGCTGCTGAGGACAAATCAGAAAAGGTAGCGTCTCATGCTCTACCTTTTCTTTACTATCCACTCCGATAAGCTTTTTTTATTACCTTTAAATAATATTCTGTTTGCTTTGTTATTGAGTTGATACTCATACATAGGATCGTAATATTGCTCTAGCAATACCGAAATCCAAATTAAGTGCTGAGAGACGTTATTTCGATGTTGTTGTTCATTAAGCGCATTAGTTACCAATTGCCTTATTTCCTTGTGAACTTTTCCGCCCAGACGTTTTTTAATGTTATCAATACTGGTAAACAGATAATCCGAAAATGCTTTGACTCCAAGTTCTCCACCCAGCTCGGTCATAAACCCTGCATGCATATCAATTACGTATTCTTTAAGTAATCGCTGCAACCGTTGTTCATGAAAATCTTCTAATACGATTATTGGTGCTTGTTGCATGGCTAAATAGAAGCTTTTCGGTATTGAGCTTCGTCCAATCAAATGGCTTTCATCTTCCAATAATAAAAATGGGAAGTCTTGAGCCTGATGTTTAAGCAGTTGTACCGCTAACGCATTTTCGAAATTAATTTGCGTAGGCTGGGCGGTAATATTACGCCCAAAGCTGGAACCGCGATGATTGGCCAGCCCTTCAAGATCAATGGCTTCCATTCTATGCGATAAAAACTCTGTTTTGCCGCATCCAGTACTGCCGCTCAATATCAACATCGGCCTCTTAGAAGCTTGTTCAATCGTCTCAATCAAATATTGACGCATGGCTTTATAGCCACCTTCGATATAAGGAATATAGATACCAGCATCTTTCTGCCATTGCTGCGTGACTTGTGAACGCAGTCCACCACGAAAACAATAAAAATAAGCACTTGGATTTTGTTGGATATAGTTTATCCAAGCATCGACTCGCTGTTGTTTGGTTTGTCCAGATACCAATTGATATCCAAGTTCGATGGCCGTTTGTTGTCCATGTTGTTTATAGCAAGTGCCCACTTTAGCTCGTTCACTGTCTGTCATTAAAGGCAAGCTGGTGGCAGTGGGGAAAGCGCCTTTACTAAATTCTATTGGTGCGCGTACATCCATTAGTGGACGGTCTTGTAAAAAAATATCTCGATAATGAGATTTGGGAATAATATCAGTCACTATTAAATACTTCCTTGTAATGTGATCAAGGTGTCAGACCCTGTCGGTTGCATCTCACCAATACAGGTCGCAATTTGTTGATGTTGTTTTAAGCTTGCCTGAAGTAGGTGTTCAGTTTCTGGGGAAACGGCAATCAATAAACCGCCGCTGGTTTGAGGGTCGCATAAAATGGCTTTTTCAATATCTGATAGCTTTGACAAATACTGGCCATAGCTATCAAAGTTACGCTCACTGCCACCGGGTATACAGCCAAGTTCAAGATACTTGTGCGTTTGTGGAAGTACTGGAATCGAATCAAATTTCAAAAATGCTGTTAGGTTTGCTCCCTGACACATTTCCGTTAAATGTCCACCTAAACCAAAACCGGTTACATCGGTAATCGCGTGAATACCGTTTAGTTTTGCAATATGGCTACCTATGCTATTCAGTTGGCACATAGCTTCAATAGCGATTTCGGCATCTTGCTCCGTCAATACCCCTTTCTTTTGGGCCGTGGTGTGAATGCCAATGCCAATAGGTTTGGTTAGATAGAGTTTGTCACCAGCTTGTGCGGTGGAGTTTTGTTTAAGGTGTTTGAGTGAGACTTGTCCTGTGACCGCTAACCCAAAAATCGGCTCAGGTGCATCAATGCTATGACCGCCGGCGAGAGCTATTCCTGCTTGTTGGCAGGCATAACGACCGCCATCAATCACTTTAGCGGCGACTTCGGGCGCAAGGGTATTAACCGGCCAGCCAAGAATTGCAATGGCCATAATAGGTTGACCGCCCATGGCGTAAATATCGCTTATGGCATTGGTGGCGGCGATGCGTCCAAAGGTGAACGGGTCGTCGACAATCGGCATAAAGAAGTCTGTTGTACTTATTATGGCTTGTTCATCATTAAGTTTATAAACAGCGGCGTCATCACGGGTTTCATTACCGACAAGTAAATTAGGATCGTTAAAGTTAGGGAGCTGTGAGTTGAGAATTGTAGATAAAATTTTCGGTGAAATTTTACAGCCGCATCCAGCACCATGGCTATATTGGGTAAGTCGGATTTGCTCTGATGACATAGTGATTAACCCTTGAATAAAAGTTAAACCTAGAAAAAGCAGTTAAAAACGTTCATAAGCGCAGAAAAAATTCCAATAGCAAGGCTTGGTTTGTAGCAAGTAGTGGTTGCTACTTGCAAAAGCCATAATGCAGCTAGTGGTTATTTTAGCCAGCATATGAGCGTTTAGCATCCCCCCTTTAAAAGGGATAAACTGCAAGACATTTCTAAATAAAGTTATGCAGTTTTTCACAATTTCAGCGACTAACTGCTTTTTTAGGTTTATCCACTATATCAGAGAAACAGCAATAAAAAAGGCTCTATAAAGAGCCTTTTATCGTAAAAAACAGATTAAAAGTAACAGCTTAAAAATTAGCGGTTAAGCTCTGCCAATTGCGTTTTTGCAGTTTGAAACGGATCTTTGAAATTTCCATCTGTGCTTTAAGCTCAAGGTGACAAACTTGTTTACGCTTAGCTTCTAGTAAAGCTTTTTTCGCTTGATAGTATTCTGCAAGATGCGTTTTAAGTTGTTCAAATTCCGCTTGCAGCTTTGCCAGCATTTCTTCTGCTTCTGGTAAGTGACCGACTTTTTGCTTGGTATTTAATAGCTGCATTTGATACTTCGCAGCTTCTATACGCTCTTGTGGTACTTTGCGTAAATCACTGGCAAGCCCTAGGTAGCTTAATAAACGAATTAACCATTTAGTTGGATCATAATCCCACCACTGAATACCGTTACGGTAATCGTTTTCGAAAATATGGTGGAAATTATGGTAACCCTCACCATGGGTAAATAAGGCTAAAATACCATTATCGCGAGCGGTGTTTTTATCGGTATACGTTTGTTTACCCCAAATATGGGCTAACGAATTGATAAAGAAAGTCGTGTGATGACCAATTACTAGGCGCAAAACGCCTGCAAGTATGAGCATCGATAGGATATCACCGTTAATCCAGCCTAAAAGCACAGGCAGACCAATATTCATCAAAATGGTCAGCAATAGATAATGCTTATGCTGCCACATGACAATACTGTCTTTTTGTAAATCTCTGGCATTGTTGTAGTCATGATAACGATGCGCTTGGTATTCACGCAGCATCCAGCCAATGTGACTGTACCAAAATCCCATTTTAGCCGAATAAGGGTCCTTGTCGTTATTATCCACATGCTTATGGTGAATGCGATGATCTGACGACCAGTGTAGGGCACTGTTTTGTAGAGCGAGTGCACCACCTAACGCATAGAAAAAACGAACAATTGCGTGTGCTTTATAGGCTTTATGAGACCAAAGACGGTGATATCCGGCAGTAATAGATAATCCGCTGAAGAAACATAAGGTTACAAACGTTAGCCATTCTAAGCCGTCAAACCCATGAGTGATCCCGCGCCAAGGAACCAAGATTACGGCAGCAAGTAGGGTTGATGCAAATAGTATGACGTTAAGCCAAATCAGAGGTGGTTTTTTCATTAGTTTTTAATTTTTAAATTTTAGCGTACAACTGTTCGCTAATTTAGCTTGCAATGGCTCAAGGGTCAAGAATTTGGATTATTTTATTGAATCAATCACCGACAATGATTGTCAACATTGATTGTAAGCTTGGGCTATCTACAGGCATACGAGTACCATAGGCTGTATATATATAAGTAAAAATGAAATATTCCCATTCCTTCTTATCCAGCAGGAGTAGAGGTTTGCTGCCAGCCTGTAATAATATTTTTGCGGCTTGAATATTGCCTCGTCTAGCACAAAGGGTTATAGGTGCTAATTGTGTTGATGCCCCAACCCAACTCCAATTGATTTGCTTGGTAAAGTTGACTGTTTTGGTTGCTTTATCAATATTGACTCCTAGCTGAGTCAGTAATTGTAGAGTTTCTAATTGATTATTTTCAATCGCAAGGTGTAAGCAGGTATAGCCTTCATAAGGCTTTTTCTGTACTGCGTAATCAAGCCATGCAACAGGTAATATTTGGAGTATATTATGGGCGCTGGATTCAGTGGCTATATGAGCGAGACTATATCCTCTATCATCCAATACATTTATTGATCTGGGGGCACTGGCAAGTATTGCTTCGTAGACCTTTTTGACATCTAAGTGAGCGCTCAACTGTAATGGGTTAAAGCGATAAAATGCGCCTTTAGTCGTACATAAAACATTTAGGCATTTATTATTCGCTTTTATCAATGCTTGCAATGCCTCTACAGATGAATTGAGAACGGCAATATGAGCAGCACTATATCCTTGTTCATTAATCTTAAAATAAGCATCTGGGTAAACCTCACATAGTGCGTTAACAGCATGAGCTTTATTGAGTTTTGCCGCTAACATGAGCGGGGTTAAACCAACATGCTCACCTTTACTGATGCTTTTGTTCAAGCCATTAAATCGCTTCGAACGGGCTAAATATTGGATGCAATTTTGGGCATCTTCCCCAATAGCGCAATGGAATAGATTAAGGACGCTGTCACCGGATAATGCAGCTTGAGCGAATCTTGAACTGAGCAATGATGTTTCGAGGAGATACTCCAGCCCTTGAACATTATCAAAGGTGAGGGCATGCTGGAGTAGTGAGAGTGGGGTAAAATGAAGAGTTTGTATTAACACCCCCTCTTCCAGCAGTGCTTGAAGTACAGCGGTGGAACCTAACGAGCTCAAAGCGAAAAACAAAGCATTTTTAAAATCTCTCGTTAACATTTGCCGGTTTGCATTTGCTTCTAACAGTTCTGTTACCACCCCCAAATTCCCTGCAGCTGAGGCTAAGTGAAGTGGAACGCAGCCATCGTCGTTGAGCTCATCTTTTTCAGAACGTAGTTTACGCAATAAGTGTGAAAATACGTCTGGGCAGTTAACCCCCAAATGAAGTAAGTGTTGTCCTTGGAGTGGGAGTTCTGGGTAATCTTGTAGCAACTGACTGCAAAGGTTATCTCTTTTCAATTCAAGTGCAAAAGCAATTGTCGACAGTTGTCTACTCACTACAACATTAGGGTTGAAGTTAGCATTCTTGATTAACTCTTTAATTAAATTAGGGTACGATTTTATTACCACTGCGATAGGGGAGTAACCTTCATTATCTTGAATTTCGAGCAATTTGGGGTTGTGATTAATAAAGAGATTGATGAGAGCTTGGTTTCGTTCTTTTATGGCATAGTGAAGCGGCGTTTCTCCTGTAAAAGAATTCTGAGCACCTTGGTGAGTGCCTCTATGGTTCAATAATGTGCGGACGCAACCAAAGCTACGATTCTGGGTAGCAATATGCAAAGCCGTGTCGCCATCTTGATTGATTTGATTAATGAGCAATCGATGTGAACCTGATTGTAGCAACAAAGAAAGGATTGCCTCATTGCCATAAAGACAGGCATGGTGCAACGGTGTATTACCTTTAAAGTCTCTTTGTTTAAAATCCAATATGTACAATTTTGACCATGACGTAACTAATTTTTCTCTTTGGTCAGATATGGCCGCATGGAATAGAAACGAACCTTTTTCATCAATTATTCTGCAAAATGCTTTGATGTATTCAAAGTTAATGGCAAACCAATGGCAGTCTTCAATATTGGTAACGACATCATTCCAAGAAGCAATAGAAGTTGATTTACTCAAGGTAAGCACTTCATCTTGTAACCTTTGACTAGATAGCTTAATAGAAACGACCAGTAAAATTTGCAACCCTTCAGCATCGTCATAATGTTGTCTAAGCCATTCAGAGGAAAGCTCATTCACTTCCTCGACTGAAAGTTGATTGATGGCATCTTTTTCGAAGGTTGGCTTTTGTAGTTCATGCTTTGCCTCTGAAAACAAGGCAAGTACGGTCAATTCATCAATTTTCTGTTGATAGTTTATAAGCGCTGTTGCTGAGTGAACTTGTGCTTTTTGCTGAGGCAGCACCTTGTTTACATAGCTTATGACCGCCTCATATAAAAGGGAGGAAGCTGGTTGCTCATTAAATAAGGCTGTAACCGTTAACAATGTTTCGAAACTACACTGAGGGGATAAGCTGCCCAGATGATTGATGATAGCTTGCGAATAATACGGATTAATCATAGGCAAATCTAATTTATGGTTAGCCTGTATCGCTTCAAGAAATTCGGATAGGGTGCTTGTTTGTTGAATATTACGCTCGCATGCTAGTTCTTTTTGGCGCTTTATCTTACTCGACAGTGTAGCGATAAGCGTGAGTAAATCTTTACTCTCATCAACTTCTTTAAAAGAAACAGCAGTGTCGTGGGCATAACAACCTTGTAGTCGCTGACACAATTTAGTAGCGCAATGCTGGCGGATCCAATTATGTTGGCTACTGATCAAATAATCGTGCAGGTAACTTGCCCATTGCCTTGCCGTTTCATAGTCCGTGATTTGTTCAGTAATGCTATCTAACAGAGGAAGTAATAATGGTAAAGGCACGTTCTGAGGAATAAATCTCGGACTAGCAGATGCGCATAACTGCTGATTGATCTCATTTTGTGATGTTTGAATGCCAAAAAACAATGAATCAACGGTAACCAACGCTTGATCAGACTCTAGGGTTTGAAGTGCAGAGGTTAAGATATCTTGAAAACTGGCATGGCAAAGGGCGATGGATAGCCGATTGGATGGTGACGGATCGGGCAGAACACCGTCATGAGGCATGCTTTTTGATAGAGCAGATAGTACAACGTTTTGGTGTTGGCGAAATTGGCGAGCGAGATAGAAGGGAGTATAAAAAACAGTTACTAATTGTTGGTAAAAGAATTGCTGATTTCCAGTTAGAATGGATGGAATTTCAGGCTTGTGAATTAATGCTGAAATCGGAAATCCAAACTGATCCATACATGAGGGTAGATTAGTCTTATCAAAAGATGGAAATTGAGCCATAAAAATCTGGTTGATGGCGTCTATGGTATTGGTTTCTGCTAATAAGAATTCTGAAATTAAACCGTGTTTTGCACAGCGTAAATATGCGATATGGCATCTAAAGTCAGGTACTTCTTTGGGGGTGGCTTTAATTTGTCGGCTTATTGAGATTAAGCATTTTGTTTTCGCGTCTTGAGAGATAGAATCATTATTGAGTAATTCAGCTAAGTGTGAAGCATAAATACCCTTTAACTGAAGCTCATAGCAATGTTCAACGCGAGAATCTTCTAGTCTTAAAAAAGAACGCTTTAATTGGGTGTATGCTGATAAATCGACCTCTTCCAACTCAGATTGTTCCCAATGTTCGGATAATTTCTCAAGGCTTTCGTTAAGCTTTGTAGTTTGCAAAACAACGTCATCATTATCCAAACGTGTAGGCTGATTAGACGTTTTCCAGTTATATTCATCTCCATCATTCGTTAATAGTTCCCATCCGCCAATTGGCAATGCTGTAGTTGAGTTCTCTGTTGCTGCCATGGCAAACCTCAATTTACTTGGTGTTTTGAAAAACCAACATTCAAAGACATTTCTTAAAGCTTGAAATTTTAACTTTTAATTAAAGCAGGGGGGGTTAATCTTTGTTCATTGCATATTTAGACTGTAACTTGCAAAAAAAAGGTGATTCCATTAGTGTCTGACCGCAGATTAGTTATTACATTTTGGTAGAGTCAACAAAGGTGAGCATGGGGATCCGAGCACAACAAAAAGAGAAAACGCGCCGCGCATTAGTCGATGCTGCGTTTAATCAGCTCAGTGCTGAACGCAGTTTTTCTAGCTTGAGTCTTCGTGAAGTCGCAAGGGAAGCGAACATTGCACCCACGTCGTTTTATCGTCATTTCAAAGACATGAATGAGCTTGGTTTAACTATGGTTGATGAAGGTGGCTTGGCATTGAGGCAGATGATGCGTAAAGGTCGCCAGCGCGCCGAAGAGGGTGGCAGTGTGATTCAAATCTCGGTTGAAACTTTTATGGAAGTGCTTGAATCAAATCCTAATGTTTTTCGTATTCTGTTGCATGAGCGTTCAGGGACATCAGCACCATTTAGAGCTGCGGTCGCCAGAGAAATCGAGCACTTTATATCGGAGCTTGCCCATTATACTGAGCAAACCACCCAAAGAAGTTATGAGCTTGCACGAGCACAAGCTGAAGCTCTAGTTACCTTAGTGTTTAATGCGGGTGCGGCGGCGTTAGATATGAAACGAAGTGAACGAAAAAAGCTAGCAGAACAATTAGTACTGCAATTGAGAATTGTCGCGCATGGCGCTCATACCATTCAGCATAAAATGGAAAAACGAGCGCCGAGTAAAAGTTAGCGGCGCTCTAATAATAACCCTGCTTCCATGTGGTCGGTATATGGAAATTGATCAAACAAGGCAAAGCGAGTAATTTTATGAGTCTTGGCCAAGGTTGCTAAGTTATCGGCTAAGGTAGTTGGGTTACAAGAGATATACAAGATTCGCTCGTAGTTTTGTACCATAGATAAGGTATTGTCATCTAAGCCCGCACGTGGTGGATCGACAAAGATGGTATTACAATTGTAGCTGTCTAAATCTACATCTTTTAAACGTCTATATTGACGTTTTTTCGCTAATGCATCACTAAAGTCTTCGGCTGACATACGGATAATATCGAGATTATCTATATTATTTTCTTTAATATTGTACTGCGCCGCATCAACGGAAGGCTTGGCCAGTTCTGTTGCTAATACGCGTTCAAAGTTTTGTGCCAGAGCAATAGAAAAGTTACCGTTGCCGCAATAAAGCTCGAGTAGATCACCTGTTGAAGCTTTGGTTGCATCCAATGCCCATTCCAGCATGTGACAAGCCACCTTAGCATTTGGCTGCGTAAAGCTGTTTTCTACTTGTTTGTAGATATAGTTGGTGCCATTGATAGGCAAAGATTCGATAACAAATTCGGTATCTACAGTGATCTTCTGTTTGCGAGCGCGGCCGATAAAGTTAATTTTGAATTCAGTAGACAGTCTTTCTTTTAAGCGTTGAATCTCTTGCTGCCATTCGCTATCTAGCTGGCGGTGATACAGTAATGAAACCAGAATTTCACCACTAAGTGTTGAAAGAAAGTCCACTTGGAATAGCTTATGACGAAGTGCAGGGTTAGGTCTTAGAGCACCCATCAGCTTTGGCATCAACGCATTGATTAAGCTGCTGGCAGGCAAGAATTGATCGCAGCGTACCTTTTGTTTCGTCCCTTGATCAAACATATAATAATAAAGGTCGTCGCCATCATGCCATACTCTAAATTCAGCGCGCATACGATAATGGCGAGGTTCTGAAGCAAAGACCTCAAGTTCAGGTGCATCAAATTCAGCAAATAATGCCTGTAAACGTTGTCTCTTATTGTCCAGCTGCTGATCGTATTGCGTAGGATCCATTGCGGCAAAATTCATAGGTTGCTCACCATCATCTGTAAAATTGGGCGCAAATTATTATACTACTAGTCGATAAAGTCCACGATTGAATAAAATGAGGTTACCTTGCCACAGTCTATTTTAGTTTTTGATTCAGGAATTGGTGGCCTAAGCGTCCTAAATGAAATCCAAAAACAACTTCCAGATCAGGACTATTACTATCTATTTGATAATGCACGCTTGCCCTATGGCAGATTACCTGAAGATGATTTGATTGCAGGAGCTGTGAAGTTAATCATCTCGGCTGTGAATAAGCTTTACCCCAGCATAGTCGTTATTGCGTGCAATACCGCAAGCACGGTAATGCTAGATGCGCTTAGGCAGCGAATTAATATTCCTGTGGTTGGCGTTGTGCCTGCAATCAAACCCGCCGCAAATTTATCAATCACGAAACACATCGGGGTACTTGCGACTTCAGGTACCATAGCTAGAGATTACACTCAAAGTTTAATTGCTAATTATGCCAGTGATTGCAGAGTAAGCCTTATCGCAGCTGATGAACTCGTTGCATTTGCAGAACGAAAATTAGAAGCTAAAACGGTCTTTCCGCATGAGCTTGAAAGTGTATTCAAACGAATACAAGCTTCGGATATTGATGTATTAGTGTTGGGCTGCACGCACTTTCCACTGCTTAAAGAAGAAATACAGCAGATAGTCGGCAAAAAAGTAACATTAATCGATTCAGGTGAAGCAATAGCAAACCGAGTGATGAGTTTGATGAATACACCAGAATCGAGCAGGCAATATAACGCTGAAGCTCTGGCTTGGTATACCACTGAAACAGTGAGTAATGGTTTAAATGAGAGCTTAATAAAAAGAGGGTTCAAAAAAATCAGCCCAATAACAGAATTATTGGGCTGATTTAAAAAGCGATTAAAGCAATAACTTAATCTCGGTCGCCAGAAGAGTCTTGAGTTCTGGCTTCACGTACTTTCAGTGTACGCTCCTGAAAGTTGTAGTCATTGAGCTTGCCCAGCGCCTTATCTGCTCCAGTGTCAGACATTTCGACGAACCCAAACCCTTTTCTGCGACCTGTTTTACGGTCTCGAACTAAACGAACGGAATTAACCGGACCATATTTAGCAAATAATTCCTTAACTTCATTTTCATGAACACGATAAGGTAGATTGCCTACATAAAGAGTCTTAGTTGGGCCGACGTATTTAGCGTCAGAAGATGGTGAAGCTGAATTAGGCATGATGCTTAATACAGTGGCTACGATAACAGCTCCTAGAATAAATGCGGCATAAGCTGGAAGAGTGCTACCAAATTGGTGGATCACAATGGCACCAATAACAGTGACTATTAAGGCAATGAGAAGTGACTTCTGCATATATAAAGATCTCTAAAATTAACGATAAGTATATGAAACACGTATATGGTAATGAAAATTTAATGAACACTCCATAGATCTGTTGAAAAAATATACGCAAGTGTGAGATTTTTCATGAAAAAATAGATAAAAAGTAATAAAAAAGTGGAGTTAATCTTAAAAAACGACCAAGTTGCGGGAAAAAGACTCAGTTGAAATAAAAACTTC
>NZ_JBWQOG010000010.1:0-167680 GCF_056591735.1 Parashewanella sp. 2210YD4-3
GCTGATGGTGAAATCGTTGATTCGTCAGGCCGTAAAGCTTCTATGAAAGGTTTTACTGAAGATGGGAAACCATTGCTTAGTGGTGATCTGCAATCTGAATATGTCTCTGAGCTAAATGAGTTAGGCAGTTCGGGCATCCATATTACGGACGATGGATTATTAGTCGGTAAAGATGGGAAAGCGATAACCATTGGAAATAAAAAAGTTATCCGAGGCAGCGATGGGCAGCTTTTTGATGAATACGGTAGACCGATTTTGGATGAGAATGGTCAGCCCGTGTATATGGATCAAGAAGGCAATATCGTTAATGCTCAGGGTGAGCCTGTTAAAAACATATTGCTTCAAGATGGCTCTGGAAAAGTTATTGGGAGCAAAGGAAGTGAAGATATTCGTCAAATAGGTGATTCTGATTTATTTGCAAATAAAGATGGCTTTTTATTAGGTGTTGACGGTAAACCAATTTTATTTGATGGCAAAGCTGTGACTGTTGGAAAGAACGGAAGGCTATATACCGTTGATGGTAAACCTGTTGTTGATGCAAATGGTAACGCAGTTTACGTAGGTGCTAACGGAGAGCTGAGGACGAAAAATGGAGATTTAAGCAAAGGGGTACTATTAACCAATTCAGATGGAGTGTTGATTGATTCGAAGGGTGAGCTTGTTACAGCTGGTGGAAAGCTTACCAAGCAGGAAGGTACAGACTTTTATAAAACCAAAGACGGTATGCTTGTTACAAAAGATGGTCAAGTTGTTTCGTTAAGCGGAGAACGGTTATTCATCTCTGATGATGGCTTGCTACAGAATGCATACCTTCGACCAATCAGATTTAGAGGTAAAACACTTAGCGTTGGTCAAAACGGCCATCTATATGATGAACAAGGAAGAAAAGTGGTTGATGAAAATCAATCTCCAATAGTATTAACCGAAAAAGGATTATCTTCTGAAGAAGGTGTTTTATTAGATCCCAATAGTAAATCTTCAAGCAAACCTTTAGTTCCTCCCTCGGAAAAGGTAGTTGAGCTAATCAATGGTACTCCAGAAGCAGCTTCAAATGAGGAGGAAGCCCAGCAAGAAGAAAATGGCGCTGAAGAGAAAGAGGACTCTACGCCTATAGTAAAGCGCACAGCTAATGGAGTTCCAAAAATTGATATTTCTGAACTTTCTAGCTCTGAAATTGCCACGTTAAATCAAAGGTACTTAGCGATTAAGGCGTCACTTTCAAATAAATTATCAGGTCATACACCAAAATTTGATATAGATATACAAACTTCCGAATCAGTTAGCACTGGTCAAGAATATGTTGACTCGCTTGTATCAAACTCTGTTCAGAATAATCAGGGAGGTAACGTTCCAGAGCAAGGCGCTAACTCTGCTTCTGACCAAGACTTTGTAAAACAAAAAGCAGGGACACTCCTTTATGCAGTCAATACCTCAAAGGTGAATACTGACGTTAACAATAAGGTGGTGTTTAATCTTTTTGGTGTACCTCGTGAGCACTTCCTCTATGGCGCGACTGCCCATGGCAAGGTATCAATGAAATACGACTTTATTGTTGTTGAGTTCAACCGCATTTGTTTAAAGGATGTAGTTGAGTGTACTCCAATAGATGGTATTGCTGTCGACCCTGGTACCAGAGAACCTTCTGTAAATGGAGAAATCGATAAACACTATTGGTATCGATTTGGTGGGCTAACGATCGCTACGCTTATCCAAGGCGCAGCGGAGGCAGTAGGAAACTCTCAACAGCGCACTGAAGAGACCGATATAGCAGGAAAGAAAGTCACATACTCAGGTCTAGATGGTACTAAGCTAGCCATCAGTTCCACTAAAGTACTCGGGGAGCAATTTGCGAATATTTTTCTAGAAAATGCATCTCGACCAATCACTGGATACATTGAAGAAGGTGAAGAAGTTGGTATTTTCTTATTCGAAGATATCAACTTTAAGCCTAAGAAATAGTAAAAATCCTTCCCCGCTTGATTATCGATTCAGGTTAATCAAGCGGAAGGGGGGCAAAAATCAACTTTTCTGATTATTTCTAAATTTTTATCTTTATTTTCAATCTTTCAATTCCTTATCCTATTCTCGTTGTTGAACAAGAGATAACTTTATGAGTTCTGAAGAATCTACTATTAATGAAAAATTAGCGAATATTCAAAAAGAAAGGAGTGGAGATTCTCCTGTCAAATCTGATTCTGAGGATCTTATTAGTGAAATTGAAAATAGTTTGCCAGAGGGTGAGGCAGCAACAGATACCAGTGTTTCTGTGGAACAGGAAGCTGCTAAAAATACCAATCCAAGTCCTTCGAGTACAAGTGAAGAGAAGAAGGGCAAGGCAAAACGCTTAAAAATTAGAAAAAGTAAGCCTGTTAACATAAAGGCGATAGCTTTGTCTGCTTCGATAGCTTTGATTGGAGTGGGGGGGTATTTCGGATATCCATTCGCTATTGACTTTGTGAAAGAGCATTATCCGTATTCTTCAGAAGTTTCTGAAATGCCAAGGGTGGAGGCTCCAGCCACTAAAGCTGAGCTGAGAATTCTTGCAAGACAACTTAGAAATGAAATTCATCAAAGTAAAGGTAAAGTTAACGATAGTGCCGAGTTATCAAGCGTTAAACGAGAAATTGAATTAATCCAAAGGGTTTTGGTTCGTCAGGAAGGTGATTATAAGACACTTAATGACCGCATCGATGAGGTAATGCAAATTATTGGATCTTTGAAGTCAACAAATCCGCAAAACTCGGGTGCCGCTAATAAAGCATATGAATCAAAAGTTGATCTTTTAGAAACTGAAGTCAGTTCTCTCAAAAAGTTATCAAGAACATTACGAGCAAACGATATAAATACCAGAAAGCGCTTGCGCGAGTTGAAATCAATTCATGCAAGTAATAGCAAGGCGAAACCTGCTGTTAAACCTATAAAGGCGCTTCGCAATACAAGCTCTGAAGTCGTTTGGAAAAATAACCATCCATGGAAACTCAAGATGACGAGTCGTAGCTTTACTCAGATTTATAACGTTCATACAAAAAGCTCTTTAAGGATAAGTAAAGGGGTGGATGTGCCTAGATGTGGAATTGTGCTTGATATTAATGTTCAGTCGAGAAAGGTAATTACGCAGCATTGCCGCATCACTCGCTCATCAGGTGTGTAAGGAAAGCGCGTGGATATTTATACAGCCGTATTCACCTTTGTAAAACAGTTTCCGCAGATAATGTCTGCAACTGTGATTATTAGTGGTGTCTATGGATTATTTATCTTCGTCAACTCTGGCGTAGCCTTATTAAACAAACGGGTATACGAAAGGGGCGAAGTTAGTAAAGCTTGGGCAGGGTTTATATTAGGGATGATGCTTATATCATTCCAATTTTGGATGAATATCTTTTCTGCATCGCTGCTAGGGACCGCATCTGGCCCTGTTTTTTTGTTGGGTGAAGATCTTGTTCAAACCAATGACCACAATTTGCTCTTTGATGCAATTTTTATAGTTATCAAAGTTTATGGTTGGTTTAAGTATTTATTTGCAGGCATAGCGTTTAAGGACGCTATAGAGCGAAATGACTCTGCAGCAAGGCGCTCTGCGTTTAAGAAAGCTGTATTGGCAGTGTTTTTCGCAAATGCTGAGTTGACTATTGATATCGTAGGTAATTCATTTGGTATTGAGAATGCTTATGAAAAAATGAAAACAAGTGTTGATTTATAAATCAAAGATGAGGGAAAAATGAAGTTTTTAAAATTATCTAAAACTGTAACGAGTACGTTTTTTATTGGGATTGCTTTATCTGGTGAAGTTATGGCTGAAGCAAAGAAAATTGGTGATATTGCTGATAATACTGGTAGCGCTGGTAGCTCAATATTAACTGGATCTTTACAAATTATTGCATTAATTGGATTCTTTTTGTTTGTAGTCAGCGGAATAAAATTGCTTCATAACAAACAGCAAAACCAAGATTCACCAGGGAAATTATGGTTGACACTCGCAGCAGGTATTTTCGCAATGTCTCCAATGTTATTCTTGGCAATCTTCTCTGACACTATTACAGATCAAGATGGCGGTAAAGCTGCAATCGAAGAGTCTCTCGGCTATAAAAAGTCTAATTAGTCATTATAGGGGCGCAAGCCCCGCTATCCTTTCTCTACTAATCTTGCGATATTAAATATGTTTATTCCACGAGCTCTAAGTCCACACCATAAAATAGCTTCATTTGATAACGTAATAACCAAGTCGGAATTTCAAGCGATGAAGGCTTTGAGTTTTACTTGTAATTGTTGTGGCTTTGTTGGAAAACCAACCAAAGCTGTTCCTCATTCAGGGCTCGAATTTGTTGAAATTGGCGATAGACTTTATCTCTTATGTTTGATGTGTGCTCAATCACAACATTTGCAACGTGGCGTTAAGCTTGGAAGTGGGGAAGCTTCACTAAATCATGGAGTTTTAGTGTATTGCCCTGATTTAACTCAAGGTGAAGTGATATCGATAGCGAGAGATCTTTTTGTTGCCCTTATATACAAACAGAACAATATTGGTTTCGATAAGCTGGGTGCCATAAATGAGCAACACAATGCTTTTATCAAGAGATTAACGGAAAACCATTCAAATATCCCCAAACTGAATATCTCTGAAGGCCACCTGTCAGGGTATGTGAGTTTATATAAGTTTGCTCCCAAATCATTAATAGCTCGAGAACTAGAGGTTTTTGGTTCCATTAGGTATTTACCTAGTATGAAAGTTTACAGAACCTACTTAGAACATTGGCTAGAAACATCTTATTCATCTTTGCTTCCACAGTGAGCCCGATAAAATGCGATATTCATACAGAAGAAATTTATTCGAAAGCATTGCCTCTAATTTTGATTATCTATTTCAATCAATAAATGACCTCGTTTTGAAAGTGAATCCAAGGTCGTTTATTGATATTAGAACGTGTGAAGATGAAAACACGATTGTAATGGCAGACGGTACTCTTTTAACTGCTATCAAGGTTTCTGGATCTACTCGAGATATCTTGTATGACGAGTACGTCGAAGTACTAGACATTCTGGAAACGACCTTTCGTTCTTACATGAGCAATGGAGAGCACTATTTCTCATTTACGTTCAAGACTGACCATGAGGCCATAGATTCCGCTTTAGAAAGAATATATACAAAACAAGCGCTAGCTGTTGCTGAGCGATTAGAGCTTGATATGAAGGATATCATTGAGGAAATGCATAAAGTTCATGCTTCTTCATGTCAAGAGGAATCGGTGTACCTATTGGTCTGGACAAACGTGAACCGTCTGACCAAGCATGAACAGAAAATGATTGAAAAAGAGCGTGGAGCCAGCATGATTAACATGCCTCGGCATCGAGAAGCTATGCAAATGATGTATACAGGCCAAGGCTTTTATGAAAAACACACCTCTGTTTGCTATCAAATAGTTGCTGACCTTTTGAATATCAATATAAATAGCCATATCGAAAATGTTCATAATTTTTTGAGAGACATTCGGATCAGTATTGATGAGTCTTTCACTTCAGAAGATTGGCTTCCTACTTTACCTGGTGATCCTGTTCCAATGAGAATCATCGCTGAAAACAATGCCGATTATTCAGGTATATTCCATCGTTCTATTCAGGAGCAGTTAATTCCAAGGGAAATTAATTACGAAAAAGAAGGTGTATGCAGAAGTGGTGATGTTCTTTATGCCCCTTTATCTGTTGAACAACACCCAAAAGATCCAGAGCCATTTGAAGCATTATTTAAGCGTATTTATAAACTAAAAATACCATTTCGAATGCACATGCTACTTAAAGACGATGGAATGGCAGTATTCGGAATTAAAACGGGGTTAGCTCGAATGCTTTCCTTTACTGGTTCAGTCAAAAACGCACAGCTTGTAGATGCCTATGAAAACCTAAAAGCACTGCAAAAGAGCGGTGAAGAAATAGTTTCAAGCCAGATCATGTTTTGTACTTGGAGCCGAAAAGTTGATGATTTTACTGAAATTAGAAAAAGAAAAAATGGATTGGCAAAAGCCGTTTCAGGCTGGGGAAGTACTCAGTTGTCTCAGGCTGAAGGTGATGAGGTTGAGTCATTTTTATCTAGCGTAGGTGGTGTCACTCTTGGTTCTGTTGGCCAAGCGTCTGCAGCGCCTCTCTACGACATAATAAAACTAGCTCCAATAGCTAGAATAGGGAGTGCGTGGGAATCAGGTTCTAAACTGTATAAAACTGAAACAGGAAAAATAGTGCCCTACATGCCTTACAGCAAACAGCAATTGGCATGGGTAAAGTATGTTGTTGGCCCCATGGGTTCTGGTAAAACAGTTCATATGAATGGAGAGCATTTAGCTTTGTTGTTGCATCCCGACAATGATGAGCTTCCATATATTTTGAATATCGATATTGGACCTGGTATGAAAGGCTTTTGCGAGATGGTTAGAGATAGCCTTCCAAAAGCAAAAAAAGATTTGGTTATTTACGAAAAATTACTAAACCGCAAAGACAAATCAATTAATCCTCTTGATACACCATTAGGGTTGAGAAAACCGCTATCAAATCAGAGTGCGTTTCTACATACCTTTATCACTATGTTATGTCGTGAGGATGGCAAAGATACAGCGCCTGAAGGTGTTTCTGGTTTAATACATTCTGTTATCAAGCAAACCTATAAATATCGTGAGGCTCGAAATTCGGCCAGAAGATACGAGGTTGGTGTTTCACCTAAAATTGATGGGGCGTTAGCCGAATTAGATATTGATTCAAACAATACTGACGACAGGATGTTGACGTGGTGGGATATTGTAGATTTTCTCTCATCAAAAGGTGAATATCATTTGGCAACTGTTGCACAACGCTTTGCAGTTCCAACAATTGAGGACGTTGCTACAATTGTTAACAATCCTATTATTACAACTGGGTATCAGGAGACGAAAGTTAACTCAACAGGTGAAAACGTCTGTACTTATGTAAGAAGAAAGCTGACGGAAGCGCTGAATTTATATCCTGTGATTTCAGGTTACACAAAATTTGATATCGGCTCAGCCAGAATTGTTTCAATCGATTTAGATGAAGCCGCAAAAGGTACTGGTGACTCATCTAGGCAACGATTGAGCTTGATGTACTTTCTCGCCTATTTCACTCTGACTAAACGAATCTTTACAGGTGAAGAGCACCTGTCTGAAATGTTACTCGATAAGTCAGGGGTCTTTCCTTTTGATTATGTTCCATTCCATAGAAAACATGTCAAATCCATTGAAAAGACCCCTAAGAGACTAGGTGGAGATGAAATTCACCGATTTAAAGGCGATCCTTTTGCAAAAGAACTACAGGCTCTATCTGTGCGTGAAGGGCGTAAATGGAAAGTTGATATTTTACAAGGAAGCCAGCTACCAGATGACTTTGATCCACAAATGGTAAAACTTGCTTCGGATATTGTAATTCTAGGGCGAGGAAATAGGGGTAATGCAGAGCATATTATCGATTACTTTAAAATGCCATCAAACTTAGCCCATAGGCTGCGAAGTAACAGCATGAAGCGGCCTTCTAAAGATGGGGCAACTCTTGTAATGATGGTTGAAACTGCGAATGCTCGATATGAACAGTTTGTTATTTCTATGTATGGACCAACATTTCTATGGGCTACGACTTCTACTCGAGATGATACTATTGTTAAAGCTGCTATCACCAAAGAAATTGGCACAAGTGAAGCTAGGAAATTGCTTGTTGAGCTATATCCAGATGGTAGTTTAGATAAAGAAGTTGACGACAGAAGGAGAAGGGCGGCAATCACTCTTCAGCAGGATTCGTCAGTATCTACAGTTATGGCCGAAGTGGATGAAGCTGATGAAACGCCCACTTTTATTCTTGATGAGATAGTTTTGGATGCTTTGAAGCACTATAACAAAAAAGCATATCATTAAGTCGTGTTTGTGAAATAGAGTCCTATTGCTATGCAATAGGGCTTTATCTTTTTTGTTTATCATAAAAAGTACTGACTCTGACAATCGCTAAATTACATGCATTGATGTGGACAGCCAAATTAGTAAAAGTAGTTAGAAGATGCTTTTTTGCTATTGTAAATAGTTATAGACGCTATTTAAACTACAATTCCTTGTTTAAAAATCGACAATTATTAACAAGCGTGGGATGATCTCCATATAAACTATCTGATAAAAATCAGTCGAATACGGTTAAATAATTAATCTAATCCCACCTACCTTGTAATAGTTATGTTTAAAAATAGAAGTATTGCTTTTCAGATCCAACTGACCATTGCTGTTCTTGTCGCTGGTGCATTTTTTATAACTGCATCGTTAATTTTCAATCAAGCTCGTTCTCTTTATTTAGATCAAACCTTAAGCAATAATCAAAGTACGATTGATGCTTTGGCGCATGCTTTAGAAGAAGAGTACGATGCTTATTTGTCATCAGTAGAGCACCTAGAAGGGGCTCTAATTGATGGATATCTATATGGATTGCATCCTGTTAAGGGTGTTGATTCTGTGCAAGGAAAATCAATACAGCGAATAGAAATCGAAGGAAAGCCGCTTTCTGAGCTCACTTCGATAGTTGACCGTTTTAAAGCTAACACTGAAGCTGATGCAACGGTATTTGTTCGTGATGGTAGCGACTTTATTCGTGTTATCACAACCTTAAAGAAACACAGTGGTGAACGAGTAGTTGGAACGTATCTGGGAAAAGAGCATTCAGGCTACCAAAAGTTAATATCAGGACAATCTTATTCATCAATTGTTAGCCTCTTTGGTAAAAGCTATCTTTCGTATTATCGACCTTTAAAGCATGGTGCTGAAATTTACGGTATTGCTTTTGCAGCTATTCCTCTTCAAAAAGCTACGGAATCTATTTTTAAGAATATTCGTGAAGTTGAATGGGGTAAAAGCGGTCAAAGCATGGTCTTAAATGGTGCGTCAGGAAATGAAGGCACTTATCTTATGAGCATGAATGACGGCTTGATTGGCCAGAACATTCAATCAACGATTACGGCTGATGGGAAAACTCCATTTGTTGACTTGCAATCAAACGTTGGAAAAGTGATTTTTTACCAAGGTGATGACAGTCGCAATCGTGAGAGGTACATGGTGAGTGCTTTTGTGCCTGGATGGAACTGGATCATTACTGGTGGAACTTTTGTTGATGAAATTACTGAAGGTAGTAAGCAGCTTTTAACAATTATTTTATTAATAGCTATTGTTGCTTCGTTCACTGTTATCGTTGTACTAAGTTTTGTTTTAAAGCGGCTATTAGCTCCAATTCAGATAAACTATCAGTATATGAAGCGCTTGGGTAATGGTGAGGTAAGTTTAAACATTGAGGGCGGGGATGAGCAATCAGGCAACGAAATGATGCAGTTGACAGCGGTGGTCGGTAACATGGCTGGGCGCTTACATGAACTGATTACTCATATCAAATCCACCAGCATATCATTAGCCTCCCAAGCTGATCAGACTCGTGGGAATTCAGAAAGTAGTCTTGCTTTGTCTAAATCGTTGCAATCCCGAATTGAGCATATTGCTACGGCAACGGAAGAAATGGCCTCATCTGCGCAGAGTGTTGCTGAACAAGTAGAGATGATTGCTGTAAGTGTTCGAGAGGCTAATTCTGATACTCGTTCAGGAACGAATGTGGTTGAAAATATGCGAGCTAAAGTGACCGCTTTGGGCGAACAAATTCAATCATCTTCTGAAGCAATTCTAAAAGTTGAAACTGAAAGTAACAACATTCAAAGTGTGACCAAAATTATTGATGAAATCGCAGAGCAAACGAATCTTCTAGCTTTAAACGCAGCAATTGAAGCTGCAAGGGCTGGAGAGCAGGGTAGAGGTTTTGCTGTTGTTGCTGATGAAGTAAGAAGCCTTGCTGCCAGAACTCAACAATCGGTTCAAGAGGTTGTCAATATCATCAATCAGCTACAGAGTAGTACCCAAAGTGCAGTTAAGTTGATGAATCAAAGCAAAGAGTTTAGTGTTGAAGTGAATCAACAGGCCGAAGAAACAGGCGCAGCATTGACGGGAATAGCAACTCAAGTCAATCAGATTGAGCAAATGGCAGAAGCCATTGCAGCCACATCTGAAGAGCAAGCGCAAGTGAGTGGCGAAATTGCCTCTAGTACCAATGAAGTTTCAGGGCTGAATGAGAACAACTATGCTGCGGCTCATGATACAACTCAAAGCGCCTCCGAGTTACAAAAGCTATCTGACGAACTTTCCAAGAAGGTTAGCTATTTTAAGTAAGTTCCCTAAATCCCCCTCAATGCTCACTATATTGTTATTTTATAGTGGGCATATTTCATCGCCTAAAAGCCTATCCCTTTGTATGCAAAATCAGATACTCAGCAATGATGATTTAGATTTCATTAAATCAAGGTGACTATTTTGGGAAATAGTCAGGTTTTGATTGAAGCAATAAACATGTAAATATATTTTTGCTCCAACAGAAATTTATTGCGAATATCAATGTTAGAGCCAAGCATTTTTGAGTGTCATTTTCGCCCAAATTTAATTCAGAAAAAAAAGCTAGATACTAAGTTAGTTCATCAGCGTTTATGTGAAGATATTTTTAATGATTCAACGTTAAAGTTTCTTAACGAAGAACAAGTTAAAAGTATTGAAACTCTATCTTCTGGTGAGCTTTTAGAGTTAGCTTGCTTTATTACTTTGGAACCAACCTTTGAAGTTGTGCTTGATGATGGGGTATTACATGAAGCATTTTCTAATGCTGACTCGATTTCGCTTGCAAGTAACAATTCTCATCCAAAAACTACACTTACGAGCTTATATCTAAATGACTTGTTGACAAGGTGCTCTGGTAACTACGCGCAGATATATGTAGAGAACAATTCAGGAACTCCTCTTGAATTGATGAAATGGTTCGATTCAAAAAACTGCAAAGAATTGGCAGGTATTATTCAGCTACTTTCAGATTTAGATTACGTGTCAATTTCAATAGACCGCTCGGGATTGAATCACTGCATTCAAAATGCAATGAAAGTGTTTAATCAAGATAAAGTCATAAAAAAAGCAATTTCATTAGAAGCAACAGAAACATTTTTGACGCACTTCTTTTCACAAAACACGCTTAATGACAGTAGGGCTATCAACATCCTACGAAAAATCATGCCTGCTGAATTCAAACAAAATACTCTTTCACGAAAGCAAGGTGAAGCCGTGTTCAGTGAAGTTGAACAGTTCAGACAATCTCAAAATGCTTTAGATAAACGCAATCAATTCGAATTTTTAATTAATCTAGCACAAATCTACTCGGTGACGCTTAAAACGATCTGGTCTGTATGGATGAGTGTGGAAAACAAAACAGCAAGAAGTTATTAAAGGAACAACGATGCAACTAAGACCACTTATTATTGCTTTGGCTGTAACAGGCTACTCAGTAAACGCTTACGCCCAAGATAAAGTTTTGAGAATAATGAGCGCGAGCACCTCGGTAAAGCAGGAGAAAATGGATAAAGATAGCGCTCAAGCTACGGATGCTGAAAGCTCTGAATCTGTTGAGGATTCTAGTGAAGCTAAAGAAATAAAAGCTAGCAACTCAAGCTCTGGAATTTTTTCAGTTTTTTCTAGTGATCCAGAACCTCACCCTGCGGAATTATCATCTAGCGAAGCAATTCTTGTGAAGGGATATGATATGGCCGACCCAGGGAAGGACCTATCTAAAGCTCAATCCAAGCATGAGTTAGGTTTTATAAAGAAAAGACCTAAGAACATCGATGCTCCCTATGAATATTTTGATTTAAAGCCTGATTCAGCTTTAAGTAAACGGATTTATGTAGATGAAAGAACGGGGCTGATTCATTTCAACGTATTAGAAGGCTCACTCAAAAAGAACTTCGAAGCATTGATGAAGGAAACAAGAAATACCAAGCACCTAATTTGGAAGGTTGGGAACCACAAAGTCTATTCAGATTATTGGGTTACTGGTGAATCGATGTTTGAAATCGCGAATAACATTGTTTCACCATATAACAAACCCAACCAAATCATGTTCGGTTCGTTTATTGGCGATACCGTAGGCGTGTTTTATGCGGATGAGAAGGAGCTTTGGAAGTAATGTCATTGATCAAAAAAATTGCAGTAATTTGTGCTGCTGCTAGTTTGAGTGGTTGTGCTGGGTATTCGGCCATTAAACATCATTCAAAAACCAGTGAGAAAATTAAAGACTCAATGACAGATGTTGTTGGAAAACGAGACTTTAAAGACCCAACCCCTTTTGTTAAAAAGTTCAACCGAGTTTATGTAGAGCATTTAACTAAAGAAGACATAAAGATGCCTGATTGGTTCAATGAACCTAAAGAGATATCAGGAGCTAGAAAAATAGCTTTTCTTGAACTGTTACAAAAAGTATTTACTGGTATTCCAGTCAACTTTCAATTTCTGGAAGGGGTGAAGGAAAACGAAAAAATCACTATTCCCGAGCTTTCCTTAACTTATGCTGGGATTTTAGGATACCTTTCAAGTCTAACTGGCTACTCATATTCCGTTCGCGGCAATGAGATTGTATTTAAGAAATATGAAGTTGCTACCTTTCCCGTCAGACACTTGCCTGGTAACGAACAGTATGCTGTAGGTAAAAAAGGTGTGAAAGGTGATAACTCTTCTAGTAGAAACTCTTCACAAAAGAAAAAGTCGGGCAACTTTATTGGTGGTTCGGAACAAGAATTCTCTGTTCTGACGGGTAAGCTTGATGTTATGCATGATGTTAAACTGGGTGTTGATGCTATTTTAGGTTGTCAATCAGCTCGCGCTTCTGCCAATGCCAATGCTTCTGACAACAAGCAAGAAGCAGCGACAAACAGCCCCAGCAACTCACCTAGATGTGAGCAAGGGGCGAACTCGAAAATATTACGCTCAACATCAAGTATTTTTGTTCGTGCAGTTCCATCTCAAATGAGAATGGTTGAAGACTTTATTAAAGATAAAAATGCCATTTTTTCTAGACAAGTATCTGTTCAAGTGTCTCTCATTAACGTTGAATTCACAGATGAAAATCAGTTTGCTGTAGATCTTGAGCTGGTGGCTGAGACTGTATCAAAAGGGTTAAAAGCAGCTACAAGGTCTGACATTAATGCAGGTATTCTTGGGGGGCTAAATGAGCGAACCTCATTTACACTAGGAAAAACAGATGGCCCGTTATCTAAAACCGAATTGTATTTGGCAGCTCTTTCTGAGCAAGGAGCCGTATCTAAAAAAACATTGCCTCGTGTTATAGCAACCAATAATAGGGTTGGCACAGTGGGAAATATTGACCGAGTGAATTATATCTCTGGTCGTGAAGTATTTACCACGGCATCAGTAGGCTCAGAGTACTCCATTATTCAGTCAGAAGCTGAAACAGGCTTTTTACTTTACTGTTTACCTAATATCGGTGAAAGCGATGCAATTCTAAAGCTTTCTACATCTCAATCATCTTTGCTGGACATCGAACCAAAGGGTGAGGGCAATACGTTAGTTGAAAGCCCTGTTATCAATGACAAGGTGTTTAATACAACTATTAGAGTTGACTTTAATAAGCCAGTGCTCATCGCTGGGTTGTCTAAGACATCTTTGCAAACTAACGGTGCTGAAGGTGGTGTGATTCCTTCAAGTCTAACTCGAAGTTCAAAGGATGTGCGCTCAGAGACAATTTTGATGATTGAAGTGGTGCCTCTCTAATGTCATATGAATTTAACTTAAAGCGACAGTGGTTCAGTAGGGATCGCATTAAGGACATTGAGCCTTGGGTTGAATATCTTCGTGAACATTCATATGCCTACGCTGCTATTTTTCAGAAAGAAACAACGTATGGCGATGGCTATCTAGTATCTCTTTCCAAATCAGAGGGGGCTGCTGCAGCTGAGGCAGTATATGAAGAATTAGGTTCTCCCGAGAATCTAATATACATCAATAAAGTTTACGAAGATAAGCTATGGTTTATCTTTGCTTTTGAGGGGGTCTTGTATGGGGATTACCTTCTAAGTGAAGATAGTTTCGAAAAGAAAACGCAGCAAGGTGTCATTGTTAAACTCGTTCAAGAAATAGAGCGATTTAAAGAAAAAGATATTACTGTAAAAGTATATTGTCGTGACGCGCAGTATGAAAATCACTCCAATTCAATTGTCTTTTTTGGTGATTTGCTGAGTATTCCAGTTTCTTTTCAAACAGAACTGATTAATGAAGAGGTTCCCTTAACTGACTCACTTTTACATGATTTTGAGCTAGCTTCTGTTGAATCGCTAAGCTATCCAAAAAATTGGAAAAAAAGAGGGATGATAGCTGGTGGGGTTGCCTTATTTCTTTTAGTCAATGCGTTGATGTCGATTGACTTCAGTGATGAAGAACCTCAAATAGAAACAGCCTCATTAGAGCCGATCGTTATTGATAAGTTCAAAGAGCTTAAGCAATATTTGACTGCTGATGGTGAAGGTGTGAAGCAACGGTTTGCTTTTATAATCCAAGAAATTATTGCTGCGGATAAAGTGAAGGGCTGGGAGCTTTCTAGGTACGATGCTGAAGGAGACGTTAATTCCTTTTTCATGACTCGTACCTATGGGGATGCTTCAGATATCAACACCGCATTTCCTAGCTCTTTATTCTACAAAAACTTCACGCCTGGAGGCGTGAAAATCGGGAGAAAGGTCTCTCCATTTCCAATCCTGAGTAGCCCAGTTAGAGCAAATCATGCGAAAGAAATTACATGGTTAAGTGATGCTATTAAATGGGTGTGGACGAGTGTAGAAGTTAAAAATGGGGTGGCAGTGAAACAGGATTTGAATGTGCCTCATGTTATCTCTGATCATGAGGTTGTATTTAGCGCTATGTACTATCAAGACTTGGATGGTCTTTCGTCATTGTTTGTTGGTCGCAGCGCAGGGTTTAAGAAGCTGACTTTTACAGTAAATCGAGATTCGAAAGAAATAGAAGGTTCATTTGAATTTCAAGTGATTGGTGTTAAAGAGAGATTGTAATGAAAATGAGCATGTTTAATAAAGATAATCCAGAAAGAACGAAGAACATAGCCTACCTGACAGTTATTTTTCTATGCATTGCAGGTGCGTTTTATATGTTATATGGCGCAAAGTCCAGTGACGATGAGGTAACATTTGTTAACCAATCTGGTAAAGCTAGTGATAATAATGCTAACGGCAAACCTAAGGCTCCCAAACGAGAAATAATTAGAGTGCCAGACCCGTCTTATCGTGAAGCTCCTGTTTTTGAAGACTTTCAAGCAATTGCTAAAATGTATGTTCATGCTATGGCTCCGTACAAAAGAGAAACTGCGGTTTGGGAGCAAAGTCTGTTGTCTCTTAGAATGCAGCGCGAAAAGAGTGAGCTCTATCAAAATGCTGCTGAGATTTCTACTAACAAGCTATTAGAAGCCAAAAATACTAGAGATATTGAAAAAATTGAGCAAGGTCTGGAAATATCTAAACATGATGGGGTGAGTGACGATTCTGAAGGCAGTGTTGATAATATCGAAAGCGTTAAAAAAGTCTCAAGTGTTGAAGCAATAAATGTAAGAAGCGTCAGACTGAACTTTTACACAAAGGGTAATAAGTATTCACCTTCCACTGCTTCTTTTGTGATCGGAACCGAACATTTTTCAAATGTGAAAGTGAATCAGGTTTTTGCCTCTCAATTTCAATTGATTAGTTTAATTGATAGCGAATACTGCGCTGCAGTTTTAGATTTAGTTTCTCGCTCTAAAAAGCTACATAAAGTTTGCAGAACATAGGGAGGATGTATGACGTTTTGCCTTTGTTCTGACAATTTAAAAATTGATGATAGGTTTCAAGGAAAGCAGCTTTCAGTTGCTCACAAAGTAAAAAGGTTAGAAGAGTTAGAGTCGTATAATACTAATTATGACTTTATCTCTTTATGGCAGAAGATTTATGACACCAAGGACGTGCCATTTCTGCCGTTTATTGATGGCACGTTATTGGTGGTAAATAATCATTATTATGAAAGAAAAACTACCATTCTTCATATCATTGATGAACTGAAGCTACTTGATGAAAAGTTTGTTGTTTGTAAATTCTTGCTCGCTGATGAAACCGTTGTTGTGGCCAAGATGACTGAAGCAAACAAAATGCATGAAGAGCGTATAGAGGATTCAACGGCAGAATCAAACACTGCCCGAGAAGAGTTTGACAAAATGCTAAGAGATGCGCTCTCAGTAAATGCAAACGACATTCATATAAATGCATATAGATCTGAAAAAAAGGCTGTTGCTTTGTTTTCGGTAGATAAACGTTTAAGGAGAGATAAACCCTATACCTTCTTAAATTATGAATCTTGCTTTCAGATGCTTTCTGCAGTTTTTGATTCGCTTGGTAAAGCCGCAGGGCAAGCCGAATTTAATGGCATCGATGATCAGGAAACTTCATTTACATATTCTCTTAGTGTAAATAATGAGCCTGTCCATATAACTTGTCGTGTAGCTAAAACAGTCCCAGAGCGAGCAGACGATATTCATGTTGTCATAAGGCTTATTTTACAATCAGAACCTCTTCCTATTGGTGAATTGGGTATTGAGGAGGGAACGCTAGCGAAAATGCTTCAGTTTGTGAGCAAAAAGCAAGGTTCGCTTCTAACATCAGGTCCAATGGGGTCGGGCAAAACAGTAACAACGACAGCATTATTGAATGAGATTGGTGATGATATTCCAGTGCAAACGATAGAAGACCCTATCGAAATTAGGTTCAATCGTCCCAACTTTATTCAAAATCTTTTGAAGAAAAAAGATCATGAGAAGCAGCTTTCGAAAGTTTTGCGTCAAAATGTTGCGGCTCTATATGTTGGTGAAATTCGAGATAAAATCACCGCCTCTGCATTTATTAAGCATGTTGGAACAGGGCAATTAGGCGCTGCAACAACTCACGCTAATAACGCTATAGGCATAGTGAAACGTTTAGAAGCATTGGGGATTGATCTCAAAGACCTCGCTACCCCTGGCATTCTTTCATTACTTATGGCTCAAAGGTTGGAAAAGCTATTATGTAAATCTTGTCGCTTGCTGGTAACTGATGAAATGCTAGATGAAAAGTATAACAGTCGCTTATTCAATGCCTGGGATAGTTTTAACTTATCGAATACGAGTGGCATTTATACGAGAAATACCGATGGATGCACTGATTGCCATGAAGGTTTTTCTGGGCGTAAATTGATTATCGAGATGATTGAGGTCGGTAAAGAAGACCGTAATTTTATCTCTAGTGCAAATTGGGATGCGTGGAATGCACACCTCGTTAAACATGGCTTTTCAAGTTTGGATGATCAATTGAAGAAGCTATTGCTGGATGGCCTGATTTGTCCAATTGAAGCACAAAGCTCTTTGGTTGTTGATTAGTAGAGAAAATAATGAAAAAAGGCAGGCAGTTTATGAAGTTCAAAAAAGGATTCACGTTGATTGAACTTGGAGTCGTAATTGCGATTGGAGCTTTAATAGTCGTATATGTTCTCGTTGACGTTATTGAACCAAGCAACGCTAGAACGAAAGTTAGCAAAGCGATCATGGAGGCTGGTGAAATATCATTAGGAGCAGCTGACTGGGGAACTAGTCGAGTAACAAAATACTTAGGAATTAATATGCAGATCCTTTCTGATGGCGATTTTATTAATTCTGAGTTTGCCGATGGAACAGGCCGAAATCCATGGGGGGGAGATTACATTGCGACTACGCTTAGTGGCGATATTACTACCTTTGTACTTAGGTTAACAAATGTTCCCCAAGGAGCTTGTAGAAACGTGATGGGTAAATCAGAGTTAGCGAGTTGTTCAAGCAATAATCTAATTTTTACCTTTCCGATTAAATAGATTTACCTACACTTAATATTCGTTAAATCAGGGGGCATGATTTTATGAAGTATTTACCTAAATATTTCAGAGAGATTAAACAGTACGTGTCCCTCGATTTCCTTTTTTGTCACAGAGCCAAAGTTTCTGCTGTCATAACTTTGATCCCGATTATCCCCAATTACAAAAACCTTTCCTTCGGGAACTTTATATCCCTTACCTAAGTTAGCTATATGCTGTTCTTTATAGTCTGGAATAATCGGAGATATCAAGTAGTGATATCGCACAGTCGCAATGGTTGCGGACTTTGCATTTAATGGGTAATCAGTACCTAAACGTATTTGATAATCATGTTTTAGCCTCTCAGTAGTGAGCATTTCCCCAGTTAGAGAATTTACTACAGTTAGTTGTTTATTTTTATAGCTGACAATATCGCTCTCAAGTGCGACAACTCTTTTGACTAAATTCGATTTCCCACCAGCATTAAATAAAACTACTTGGCCATATTGGAGCTCGCTCGAGCGCTTAATAAGAATGATATCTCCCTTTAGGAATAAGGGAGCCATTGAGTTACTGTTTACCCTCAACAATAGGTAATTTAGTGAAACGATAGCCGTTACTAATAGGATTGTTATTAATAGCTTTAATTTCACTGCAGATAACCCTGAATGTTATAAAAATTTGAGTTTAAACTACATGTGAGGTTCATACTTTCAAAATCTTTCTATTTACAAAATGATAAGGTGTTGTTTTCAGGAGTTTCTGAAAACAACAATGCTGGTGCAACGTCGATATTACCAAAGCCAAAATGGGTAATAACCATATTTGGTGCTTCTCTCTCGATATTTTCGAATCACCATTATTGCGTGTTTGCCCAAGCCGTAAATCTCTGATAGTTTAGGATTTGTCAACAGAAGTAAATGACACCTAGCCCATTCTCCATGGGCTTTTTTTATTATTAAATGAACATCACCTTCTAAGGATTGCTCTTATGGTCGTAAGCAGCACAGGTATGAACAAATAAATCAACGTTGACTTCTGCAAACTCGTTTATGTAAAGGGTGGAATGTTCTGCCTTCTAGAGTACCAAGTTGAAGCAAAGCCAGAATGTGATACCGAAAAGTACTCTGTCAGAGTGGTTTTTCTCGGTGAAGTAAAAAAGATGGGAGGGGTTGAGGAAAGAGGCGTCTTTGATTTTGATGCTAATACTAGACGCTCGCACAATCAAAATTGTTTTGAGATTGATATATGCATAGTAATTTTTAAAATCGATAGGTTTTCCTTGGCTGAGCTGCAAAATAACAGTAGATTAGATTTTGCATAAGTAAACCGTTTGCACCTTAGTTAGGAAGTAAGTGTTATGAATGAAATGGATAAAATTTGTGATGGCTGTGGACACCCAGCTAGTAATTGTGAGTGTGGATCTTGTGAAGATTGCAATCAAAAAATTCACGAATGTGTTTGTGAGAAAGGATAACTATTGATATCTAGTAGAGTGTTAGCCTTGCTAGCACTCTATCTTATCGATGATAAACCAAGTAATTTTAATCTATAAGGCATGATGGTAATGATGCGTAATAAAGCAATAGTAGCTCTGATTGCTTTCTTTAGTTTTTCAGTAGCTGCAACTCAAACAGAGTCTTGTAAATACGGTGAACAGCTAGTTAATGTTGGTCAAACTATAACAATCAAAGACCCTGTTCTCTCTCATGAGTATATGAGGGAGCTTAAACAGAAAGGGCTAAATGATACTCAGATTGAAAAGTCTCTACAGATAGCTGACTGGACTCATATTGTTCTTACATGTGCTAGAGCTTACAGTAAATCGAGTAGTTATGATGAAAGTAAAGCAATTTCAATTGGTAAGCCAGCCGCAATGATAAGCAATACTTCAGTGGTTTTAATTCCAATTAGTCATCAGGCGAGCTGGGTAGACTCACTAAAAAAATTATCTCCCGTGAGTAGATAAAGCGCTAAATCAGAGTGCCAACTGAATGCTCAGTCATACCTTAAATTGATAGTTTAGTTCAAGCAGTTCTAACGCTCTAAAGTCACACCAGCAAGTCGCATGGCCACTGTTAACATATTACTCTTATCTCGAGGTATCTTAATATGTTAGCAGGCTTAAAATAGTTTTTTCTTCTTGATTCCTAACCTCTACTTTAAGGAACGATGAGCTAATTCAAATTCATGCTATGATGGCAAGTAAGATTAAGTTCCCATATACATTAATTAAACCAATTTCTAAATGAAAAAAACATATCCTCAACTTGTAAAAGATTTTGCTGAAAATGCTTTAATTTATCTCTATATGAGATGTGCTGATGAAAAGCGTTTTGTACCGTCAAAAAGAAGGAATGAATGGATGGTTCAATACTTGAAACCATTCGTAAAAAATGACGAATATAAGAAGCTAAGAAAGGACATTAAAAGCCTAATAAGTGCAGGGCGTAAGCATACCGCTGATATCGAGCAACAATTAATAAGACTGCACTCTCTGGTTGACAAGTTTGATAACGATGTTGAACATTTTTATAGTTTGCTCAGTCATCTTGAGAGTAATCTTAGTTTGCCGAGCGGTTTATTTGACAAAGATAGACCCGTTCAGGAAAATCAGATTTATGTTTTGGGTGAACACGTCGATCATGCTTTCAATAACGATGGCATTCAAGTCGCTCCGCTAGCACTGGTTGTTAATTCAAGTCGTTGGACGCAAATAGAGGCCGAGGTTGCCAAGCATGGCCACTTTGTTGCTGAAGTAGCAGATTCAACAGAGACTAAAGCTACTATTTTTTTACATCCAAAATCAAAAAAACTCGATCAATCACTAGTGGCTTAAGCCGATATATTGAGCACTGTTACTGTTAACATAATACGGTTCTCTCGAAGTACCGTAATATGTTAACAAGGCTTAAAAGCACTTTCCTTTATCTAATCCTCGCTTCCTGTACGGCTTTGTTATCCAAGATTGCTGCTTTTAATCGAATCATTAATTATTACTATCTTATTAACAGCATCTAGTTTGCACACTTATTTGAACCCTGCTAGTTTGTATTTAAAGTGGGTTCAATTAAGTATGTGTTATGAGTGCCTATTTAAAGCTAGGTAAGTCTAATTCAGGTGAATTGATTGATATCAAATCGCAGCAATCAGGTAAAGGTGAGCTTGTATGCCCTTTTTGCAACACTGGTTTAATTGCTGTCAAAGGTAAAGTTAAGGAGCATCATTTTAGGCATGATGGTGATACTTGTAATGAATCGCTCCAACAGTTACCGCAAATATCAGGTTGGGATCACTTTCACTTGTCTGTTCCAGCAGAGTTAATCGACATATTGTTAAAAGGATATAAACCAGAAAGTAAAAACCCTAAGTTCTTCGGTGAGAGTGGTCACACAGGGTTAGAGCGTTATGAACTTATACAGCACCGTGATTTTGTAGGTGGTTATGAGTTTGCAGAAAAGGGATTGATTATTGTAGGAGCTTTGCCTATATCACGTTTCAATAACTGGATGCGTCAAACATTAAAACTTCGCATGAGTGAGTTAATAGATGACGTTAATCATGGTTATAAACATAAAGCGCATCGAGATATTGAAGCTTATAGACAACAAACCATTCTCACATCCACGCTGTATTTATTCGAACTCAATACACAAACGGATATAACGCTATATAAAGTCGGCAGAACTAGCAGAGAGCCAGAAGTAAGATTAAGTGAGGTGATTGCAGATGTTCAGCGTGAATTGGGTTGTGATGTATCAGGAAAGATCATTAGGGCTGTACCTAATGCGGGTTATGTAGAACAGTTTGCTTTATATAAGTATAAGCCTTATCAATTTATACTTGGTTCTCACACCGAGTATCTAAAGCTCGATACCAAAACAGCTAAGAACTTAAAAAGTGAGTTTACTCGATTAGGGAAAAGTATTGAGCCATTCGATAAATCAGAGCGTTATGTGACTACGGGACGTTGGCGCTATGAAGATGAACGGTTAGTAAAATCAAAAAAAGGAATTTCACAAACTTTGGCTTGCGGCTCTAGATTCGGTAGGCCAAAAGGCACAAAGCTCGATGATGATGCTTTTTTAAATAAATATCCTCAAGTGGTCGAATTGCTGAAAAATGGAGTTTCAATTAATAAAGCAGTCGAGCGTACAGGAATAAGCAAAAGTACCATCAAACGTATTCGAGCCAAGCTTGCATTGCAAGGTTAGTTTTCTAGTCCTCTGTTTCCTATGTGGCCTGTATTTCCTATTTAATAGATTAGACATCATTGACTGGTAGGGTTAAGTAGGTGAACTAGACAAAATAAGCAATCTACATAATAGGAAACGCCTCTAATAAGCCCGACTTAGTGCGGGCTGCTCTCGATGTAACTGAGTTAGACGAGATCCAAAATGATGAGTTGTAAAAGTCGTTTGTAGACGTTGGTGAACTGGATTAATATGAATGTGTGTTCCTAGATGCTGAAGTGCAAGATATTCAATCGTATACCCCGAATTTGCCTGAACACTAATTCGAGAATCAAAATAATTCATTAGGTTCAGTTTGATAAAGACAGGTAATATTGAGAGTCGGTTCTTTTAAGATTAGCCCGATACTGCTTACCAAAAATAAACAGGAGGATAGAACATGGCCATAAAAATCCAGAACCACAATGAAAGCATTGAATATGGTGAAGAGCTTGTAGAGCTATATAAAATAGTAGAGTTTTCATGTAGTGATGAAGAAGAAGCCGCTACCCGTAAACGTATTCAAGAAATAGAAGCCGCAATCGGTGAATATGATGCTTATGTGAAAAGCGCCTGATAAATGTGTGGCTCTACTTTGCAAAGTAGCTTCTTTCATTAATGTTGTTCTTTTCTATTAATTAATTTCTCTTGTTAAGTAATTCTTTTCTAAATTAGGGAAACTTGCGTTTCCAGTGGAAACATAAAAACGTGGAAATTAGCGTTTCCCGTTTCCAATATGCTATAGTGTATAAAAAGCAAACTTATTTGGATTTGAACATTATGAGTAATCAAAATGCAGTAACATTTGAGCAAGTGGCTTCAGTTGCTACTGATATGCTCACCAAAGGAATAAAGGCTACCGTTAGGAACGTTATCGGTGTTACTGGTGGTAGAACTGAAACTGTTTCAGGTTATCTGAAGGATTTCTTTGATAAGCGTGATGCTGAAGTGTCAAAAATGGCTGATGAACTTGGGAGTAGCAAGTTAGCAAATATTTTAGCTTCAGAAATTCAAATAGTAGTTGATCAAAAACTCGCTTCACTGAATGAAATTGTGGCTCGTCAAAAGGAACAGTTAGCAGAAGCCAATGAGTTACTTGAAGAAAAAGAAGCTGATTGCTTACATCGAGTAGAGCTTTGTGAAGCAAACGCACTAAAGAGTATTAAAGAAGCTGAAGAAAAAATTAATAAAGCTATTGCTAAAGCTGAAGCGGCAGAGACCGAAAAAACAGTAGCAATCAAGCAAGCAGAAGATGCTGAAATTGATGCTAGAAATGCAATCAGTGCAGAGCAGCAAAAAGCGATTGTGCTAGTTGAAGCCGCAAAGAATGAAGCTGCCGCATTAGTTAAATCTGTTGAATCAAGAAATGAAAAATTAGAAGCTGAAAACTCGCAATTAAGAGAGCAAGTAAAGCTTTTAACCGTTGATGAAGCTAAACGAGAAATTGAATCTCAGCAATATCAATTGGCACAGACTCAAATTGAGAAACAGCGTATAGAAATCGCTGATCAAAAAACAACAGTTGTTCAATTACAAACCGAAAACAAAGGTTATATCAAAGATAATGATAGGCTGTTGTCGGAAAGTAATGAGTTGAAAGAGAAAGCATCTAAGCTTGATAAGGTTCAGGTTCAGTACGCAGAATCCCAAAGCCGAATCAATCAGTTACAACATGATTTATCGCAATCTGACCGAGAGAGAGAATCGTTGGCACAATCTTTAGCCGCGCATGTGAAAGAGAACGATAGGCTTTCATTGGAGAGCAATGAGTTGAAAGAGAAAGCATCTAAGCTTGATACAGTTCAAGTTCAGTACGCAGAATCTAAAACTCGAATCAAGCAATTAGAGCATAATTTATCTAAATCTGAGCCTGAAAAAGAGTAGTTAGAACAAGCTTTAGCTGATAATAAAAGTTAACTAAATACATATGGGATGTGCGTCAAAAATGAGTGAAGGAAGTCAATTTAATCGCGGTCTAGGTAAGCGCAAAAGTACGTCTTCAGGTAAGAAAGTGTCAAAAGGTGCAGAACAGCAACGTGAAAATAGACGCAGAATTGAAGAGTTAAAAGAAAGATTAGAGCATGAGAGAGAGTTTGGAGAATAACTATGGCTATGATTGATTTAAACACCTTTGTAGAGCTGGTAAATAAGGATATCAATAAAAAACGTGACGATGTTAAAAATGCAGTGAATAACGATTGGTATGACAAGGCGGCTCAACTTTCAAATGAAATCAAAGGGCTAGAATCTGCATTGTATATTGCTCAGAGTGGTGATTGTCACCTAAATTCTGTTTCTCAAAACCCTTTGAAAACTAAAAAGGTGGCGGGGACGCCCAATCAAGAATCCTTAAATGCGGTAGCTGAAAAACTCGATAGGCTTTATTAAAAGCTGAGGCTGGACGTTTAATGAAGGGAACATAGTTTCATTCGTTAAGCGTTAGCAAACAAACTCAGAGTGAGTACGTTAGTTCTTTTTTATCGAATTCAATAATATTTAAAAGTGCCAGGGGAAGTGGACGTTATGAATATTGAATGTATCGGTTGTGGTTGTACTGATATCAAGGGTTGTGAGCCTAATTCGCAACCTTGCCACTGGTTAGCAAAAGACGATGTTTTAGGTTTAGGGGTTTGTTCCAACTGTGAATCACATCTTTCGGTACTCGAAAAACATCAACAAGAAATGTCTGATTTAGCCAATGATATTAGTGGTGTTACTGAAGCTGGTTACACAGTACATTGTACCAAGTGTGATTTTGGGCGGGGTTACAATGAGGATGAACGTGTTCCTGAATCATGCCCTCGATGCGGAGAGCATAAAGAGTTTTCTATTCTAGATAAGGATTTTTACCTGAATGCGTAAAATCAGCAAAGAGAATGAAAAAAATGTCAGAGCGCTTCATCAAACAATGGTTGATGTAAAGAATAAACATGATGCTCTTGTCGATGCTTTAAATGAAGACATACAAGCGTTATTAGCTCGTTTTAACTCTCAGAATGCAACGCTATTAGAAGAGTTCCAAACGGCTTATGTGGAAGCGGCTGATAAGCTTAACAGCATTGCTGGTGAGCAACATGCAGCAATGAAATCTTACATTAATGATCGTAGTGATAATTGGCATGATGGTGATGCTGGATTTAAATATCGCTATTGGGCTGAAGAATGGGACGAACTTTCTACTGAAATGGAGTATGCAGGGTGTGCTGATTTTGAGATTGAGGTAGAACTAAAGCACATTCCTGAACCAACGTTACCAACTTTTAAACCTTAATTACCAGATATGGGAAATTAATTTAATGTTTGAAACAATCTTATTAACAGTAATAGTTGTAATGCTAGCCCTGATTCTTAATATGTTAAACAAAATTAAGTGCGTACTTTATTTTACTGCTGAATTAGCAAAGGAAGAATCTTCATTAAGTGAAGAAAAGAAAACAAAATTGATAAACGACTGTATTAAATAGGTTGTTAGGGGTCTTATTTTGTAAGGTTAAAATTTGACGATAAGAACCCTAACATTGGTTAATTTATATGGGGAATTTACAAATATGAACGATTTTGAAAAGAAAATCCTTGAGCAAATCCGCTGGCAAAATAAGCTTCTTGTTGCATCTTTTATCCTTCTATCTGTAATTGCTGGATCACTTTTAGCAGGGTAGTAAATGGCACTTAACGAAGAACAATTGAAAGCTGCTAAATCACTTGAAAGAGCTTTAAAAAAGTGTGGGAAGGCTGGTTTAAGTGGCGGTGTCTATGACGGTGGTTTCATGCTTTTTGATGCAAATGAAAGTAGAGAAGACGTAGTTGAAAGTATTTGCACGAATGGAAAAGATGATCGTGGAATAGGCTTGTTTACACCAGAGATTTCTTTAGATGGTGGCGCTGGAACGTAGGCTAGCTAGTTCAATTTTTAAATATGGGAAATTAGCATGGAAAAAATAGCTATTTGGGGAACGTTTTTATTGGCACTCTATGCAGCCTCTATTTCAAGTTATTTGCTTTTTGACAAATATACTGAAGAAGCAAACGAGCAAATTACTAAGCTCTGTAAAGAACAAAATTTGATGCCTGAGCTTGAGTGTTTAAGTAACTAATAAATATGGGAAACTTCGTAAATGCTTGAAAGAATACTTAATAAGTTAGATTATACGAAAATAGGTTCATCAGGAGCCGTTAAGCAGTCAGGAAATGTGAGCCAACAATGGTAATAAACGTATATGAAAAACAATAAAGAAACTCAAAAGTGTGAACTTCTTAAACAATCTCAAATCAGCAACTTTAGAGAAGCTGGTTTAAAAATTTCTAGACTGGAAAAAACATACGCTTTTATTACTGTTTTCTTACTTTTAATATTTGTCGGTGACGCAACTCAGACACTTGAATTACCATTTTTTAAAATTTCGTTTAGCTATTCAATGGCGCTTTCTGTATTACTCTTTATTCATGCTTGTGTAGGCTTTACTTTCTTTATGTCTATAAATCATGAAAGAGCTATTTATAGCTATTTGAAAACTGAATATGAGTATGATGAGCGTGATTTGTCTATATCTGCAAGTTTAAACCTGTTTAACTTTGCTCAACACTCAGATAAATATACAGGAATTAAGTTAGCTAGTTTAATTCAATATAGTGCAGCGTTATTATTGTTTATTATGAATATGTTTTTACCTTTATGCTGCTTTATCTGGCTAATGACCGAACAACTTATTTCAACCAAAGTGGCTATTTTAATGGTCATTAGTGCTTGTGTTTATATTTCTGCTGTTTCTCTCTCTGTTCGATTCACGGAGCATCTAATAGGCAAAAATGAGGTAGAGCCTTCACAAAAAACGACAACATGAAATGGCTTTAGAAAACAGATTGCGTTTATTTACATGTAAAGAAGCTAGACGCACTTAGGCCAATTTATTTATACGGGAAACAGTGCGAATGAACGATTTTGCAAAAATTGTGAAACTAAGTTTCATATTTGGTGGAGTGCTAGGACTTGGTTTCGGAACAAAATCAATTTTTTTAGACACAGGGGTTGGATGGAGTTCTACTTATAAGAACGCTGTAGTGCAGATACAAAAGTGCAAATCAGAGTGTGAATACAAAGGTACTCTTTATAAGGATTGGTTAGGTTCATATAAGATGCGTTTAACAGAGTCCACATACTTAGATGCTTTACATGAAAACTTAGTTTCTGAAGATAATAATGTTTTCATTTTCAAGGCTGCTTTTGTGCGTTCTGATCCTGTGATAGTACACAATTAACGGATAGGAAAAAGTGCGAATGAACGATTTTGCAAAAATTGTGAAGCTAAGTTTCATATTTGGTGGAGTGCTAGGGCTTGGTTTCGGAATAAAATCAATTTTTTCAGACTCAGGGGTTGGGTGGAGTTCTACTTATAAGAGCGCTGTAGTGAAGATACAAAAGTGCAAATCAGAGTGTGAATACGAAGGTACTCTTTATAAGGACTGGGTAGGTTCATATAAGATGCGTTTAACAGAGTCCACATACTTAGATGCTTTACATGAAAACTTAGTTTCTGAAGATAATAATGTTTTCATTTTCAAGACTGCTTTTGTGCGTTCTGACCCTGTGATAGTACACAATTAACGGATAGGAAAAAATAGCATTATGGAAACTGCAAATATGCTTGCTTTCATCGAGCAAAACAAAGTTAACAGAGTTGTTTTTGGGGAAAGTAGAACTAGCGAAAATAAGCCTGTTATGAATCGTTCAGATTTAGTTAAGGCCGACAGAGTTTTTTACAGATTAGAGAATGGTTCTAATTTTACTTTGACGAGGGAAGATACCAAAAGCGCCCCTGATTTTATGCCTCTTTGGGCGATAGATTGATATAGGAATAATTCGTAAGAAGGATTTTAATTGGTTTTGTAGCTTTGTCTCTTTCAAGCCTGCAATGGTGCATATAGGCCGTACCAATGCAGAAGATTGTCATAACGACCGCAGTAACGGGGCTTTGTTAGTCAGCTATTATTAAGTTCCTTATGGTTAGACTCTCATTAAATTATTTCTATCATTTCGATGTTCCAATAAACAGAATGAACGATCTCCTATCTGAAAAAAAAGTCGAAAAAAAAGAGATGGATAAAAAAGCTCTATTACTTGTGTGCACTGATAGGATCGAAAAACTGTTAACTAATGAAATATTCAATGGCCGCTTTAATTCACACCCTCTGATTTCTTCCGCATTCACTGATTTAATGATTCATCTATATGTTCTGTTGAAGATGTGTAATAAAAAGGGGGGCCCTGTTAACTTTACTGATGATGTTTCAGGTCATAATGTAAATCATATTACTGATTTGGTTCGTGAGCTAAGAAATGCTGCTTGCCACATCAATTCTGATAATCGAGACTATTTAACAGAGTGTTTGTTCTGGTAAAGGCTCTCCTATCGTTGCTGGTGAAGCTGTAGGTGGTCAGTATGAAGATGATATGACCTTCCAATATGGTAACTATATGATATATCTAAACCGCCATATTTGGAGAGCTTATAATGAAGCAAAGGCTAATTTACAGTAAAGGTATACTTTACGGGCTTATGCAGCTTTAGGGTTCCCAGATAAGTGGTCTGCTAAATAGGCAACAGTATTCTCAGACTATTAAATGAAGTCATAACATTAAATTAATATTATTTTTAGGTAAATATATGAACAACCAAGATATAGAAAGAATCAGTGCTGGAGTAGATGATTACGATGAACAAACAAAAATGTTATTCATCACCTTGACTAACGACAAACAAATGAAATTATTGAAAGAATTGAATATGCCTGTAGAGGTATTCCAAAAAATTAGACCGACTTTTACTTTGGCTTTTGACACTGAGAGTGAAGATTTCAATGATTTTAATTATATGATTATTGACTTTGTTGGCATACCTTTCGATATCCTCCAACATGGGAGAGATGATTTCATGAAGAAGCACTGGCTATATGAGAACTATGATTATTCTCTATCCTCAGATCAGATAGCAATGATTGATATGATAGTGCTATATGCATTGAATAGCTTTGATTTTAAAAAATTTGTTGCCAATTTCCCTCATAATCTGCCTTTTGATATTAGAGCATTGTCGAATGGCTAATTTTTTAAGCTTGTATCTATCTCTGAAATAGCATGACCAAATATGTTCCACGGAAGTAGGTAGATTTAGGTGACAAGTATAATGTACGATAGGTAACTACAAAGCGATTTTAAATAAATTTAAGTGGCAGCTTTTAAAAGCCCGAGTAGTTAAACGAAACTCGCAAACAATAAATAGATTTCAAGAGGTCATTGTGATACATAAATTTGAAGGCTTTACTTTAGAGATCATTGAAGAAGCCCCTGATACCCCGATGAGTATAACAATCGCAGGAAGTACAGCTTTTACAATAGAACTACCGAAATCTGGTGCGTTTCATTATTTTCAGCTAGATAATACAGAGGCTAGTGAGGTGATGTTCAAGATGGATAACTCAAATAAAGTTCCACCAGAAATTTCATTTCATTTGTCAAGTTTTGAGCTTGAAAAGCTTAAAGAAGTTAGTGTGTTACCTGTTATCGGATAATTTGAGCTTCGATTGGCCCCAATTATACTTGTCTAATAAGCTGGTGGGACTTTGGCTGTCTGCCTTGCTGGTCTAACTGATACTAATGTAGGTAGGAACGACATAGTTTTCTCGCGAGAGTCCATTCTTACTGAATTTAAAGCCAAAGCCTAACTACCCCCTTGAAAACCTAACCTAAGAATCAATAAGTTATGCAATACGGATTAAACTTTATTGTCTGAAAATGCACTTACGGGCAAACTTTAGTTCTTACGGATGATTTATTGTCTCTCCACAACAGGTTTTGTGACCAAGTTTATTTTTTCGTCATTAGTTGTGATAATTACACTTATCACAACTAATGCTTAAACTGGTGATTTGTCGTTACTACATTATTGCTTTGCACTGGTTGTTACTTTGAGCGTGGCTGCTTTTTTGATGTGTCGTAACGACATTTGTGAGAGCGCTCATTTAAACTGAACATGTCGTTACGACATCATTCCAATTTACCAAATGCAAAACTAATGCTACAGTTAACTTGCTAGTTGTCGTAACGACATTTTTATTTCTATCTATTTCAACTGGAATCAAATGAGCACATTTAAAGAAGCAGACAAAGCGATCATAAAGGAATTCCTGTCCTCATTATCAGAACGATGGCTGATGCAACTGCATGAACAAGATCTCACCAATGACACCTCTGCGAATATAAAACAACATATAGCGGAGCTTGATCAAGATTTCAGTATCGATACCGTTAACGATATTGTCACTCGTTTTTTTGCACCAGATGCACAAAAACAGTTAAAGAGACGGTTTTCAAAATTTAAATATGAGCGTAGCAGGCCTGTTGCAAGGATGCACCAAGATACCTTAAAAAAGCTTGAACAAATCAAATATAACGCGGGGCTAGGCTCATTAGATGAGACTATTGATTGCCTACTCGATCCTGATAACTTCATCGCTAAAGAAGCGTTAAATTTACAGCTTAATGAAGGGCATACCAGTATCAGCTATTCGGACCCTGAAATATTCACTGCTGTTTATTGGAAAGAACTGATTGAAAATGTGAGCTCAGAAGCGCAACAAGTTCTTGAGCATGCCTTGAAGCATTCCATCAAACAGAGCTACCAGCAAGGCCTTGGTCGTAGGAAGTTCAACGAACAGCACTTGGAAGAGGCTATTTTAAGTAATCGATTTCTGCAACTCTTACATGGCGCTGAATTAAGTGAAACTGAAGAGGGATAATCGGGATGGCCAGTAATTCTCTAGATTTATATGGTGGCTCTAATGAGCTGGGGCTCGCTCCAACAAATGAGCAAAAACTCGCACAGGAAAATCTAAGTGAGTTTTTTGAACGAGTATTCGTTGGGCTGAAGCCCAATACTAAAAGAGCGTTGGAAACAGATCTTAAACAATATTTTAATTGGTGTGCATCTGAATCAAAACCAAGGTTTTCAGCTGATTTTTCTGTGGCCAAAGAAGTTCTATTCCAATATCTTAAATATATGCAAGCTAAGGGCTATACCAGCGCCACTTTAAAGAGGCGCTTTGCGTCAATAGGTAAAGTGTATCGTATTATGGAGATGCGAAACCCGCTTCAAGAATCAGAAAACCTCATTCAGGCCATTCGCAATCATGTTGCGACACTACCTGCAGCTGAACAGGTCGAACCCGTTAGGCATGAAGACCTTCAGCGTTTACCTGAAATCACGGAGGAAAGCTCACTAAGGGATATGCGTGATGCTGTTATCGCATATCTAGGAATTTATACTCTTTGTCGTTCAGTTAATATGCGAAACTTGCTAGTTGAAGATATCGATTTCAGGCATGAAACAGCAAAAATTTATGGTGAAAAAAATCAAAAGCCAGGTGAAGTTAGATTTGCCAACCTGTCCTCAAAAACATGTTATATCCTCAGGCTCTATCTCAGTAAAGCTGGCATTTCGTCAGGAGTAATTATCAGAAGTGTGAAAAAAAACGATAAGATTGGCGATAAGCTCACATACGAGGGTTATAGGAAAATTGTCAAACGTTTAGGGGTTCAACTGCTAGGTGAGCAAGCCAAGAATGTTAGCACACACAGCTTTCGAGTCGGTTCTGCAGTATCAATGGCAGAATTAGAAATACCAACTGGTGAAATAAGCCTTGCTGGTGGATGGAAGACGCCAACCATGCCCATAAGGTATACGCAGCAAACAAACGCTAAGAAAACAGGTACAGCTAAGTTCAAAGATTAGCTGTATTGCCGATATCGGTGAATATCGGCAATAAACTAATTCACATCACGTTTACAGATTAATGTACCACTTTGTATGGATACCAAAGTATTAACTGAGCAAAAAGTCTTTGAAGCCGAACTTTTTATAATTAAAACGTCCATCTAACAGCATCTCACAATGTAATTTAGCGGCTTCTCGCAATTCCTCAGGTTCTTCCAGCAATAGGCGAGCGATGCCACATCTCATTCCATTCCAAGCGCTTCTTACCATTTCCAACTGCTCTTTGTCTGTGTAGGGTTTACGTTCCGTTTTAAATAAGCACTGACCAGACTTGTATGCTTGAGAGACTTCATAAAGCATCACTACAGTTTCATGTGGGCCTATTGTAGCTTTTAAAGGAACGATCATTGGTCCTACAGCATCCATCAGAGCCATGTAATTTGATTTGGCATTATCAAATGAAACAGGGTTTTGAAACATCGTTTGGCAATAACGAAGACGACCAAAAACTAGTTCCAGTGGTTTATTACTTCTAGATAGTGAAGCAGAAATAGTCCAATGCAATGTTTTAAGCTCAAATAATATCTGCTGAATATTGCTTATCGGTTCCACCTGATTTCCGTTTACAGTCATGACTACGATACTTCCATTTTTTGACAGTTTATCTTTTTGACTTTCAAGTTGTGAGATTATTTCTTGTAGCTCATCTTGAATGGGTTTAATGTTTGCTGGTTCATCCAGCTGCTCATTAGGCTGCGACAATCTACTTGTTATTGCGAGGTCTGACAAGCGCAATGACACCAGCCCTCCATCTATACCGACTTCTAATTTAATTTTCAGGGCACTTAAACCTTATGATTCCGATTTATTTGTGAGTGAATTAAAGTTAGTAGCAATGCTTCCTGAATTTTTCAATTTGTACTTTTATCTCTTTATTTAGAGTTTCGTTTTCGGAATCTTGAATAAAGGCTTCACAGGCACCAATAATTTCGTCAGCAATGATTATTAACATTCTTGAAGGCAGCAAAGCATAATCAGGCATCCAATCTAAACTATATGAGCCTGTTGACGATTCAATTGGAGCACCAGAACGTTTAAGTCTATCAAGTACGCTTTCATCAACTTTTTTAACTCTTTTGCATTTTTGTAGTAGAGCAACGCCTTCTTCTTTATTTCTAGCTCTGACTACGGCATGAATATAAAAGCCAAGTCCTCTTGAATTAAATTCGTGGTTCTCACATACCATTGAGCTCGAAAAATACAGTTTCATTTTTCCTCCCTGCTCGCTTTCTCACTAATTACATTTGGCTAGAACATTATTGATTTTCTTTTGTTCGCGCTTTGAATATCTCAGACCATATTTGTCTTTAACATACTTCCATTTTTTGATGTACTGACAGTGATAAGCGGTGTTTTCTGGCATCCAGTATTGGGGTGGTTGCGCGCCTTTCTCTTGGTTAGCGTTATCCTCAACCGACAGTAAATTTTCTGGATCATTGGCAAATTGACGCTTTTTAGATCTTGACCATGCCGCACCTCCAAAGCTGCTTGCGTGTGCTAATGGCACAATATGATCAATATCGATATCCGAAGCTTTAATGAATGTCTGATTGGTGTATGGGTCGTGCCATCTCCCCCAAGTAACGCTACAGCCACGATTACGCTTAAACTTCACTGGTGCGATTGAATCACGAATTAGTATTTCAGCTCTGGTGTTCTGGCAATCTCTGTCAGCATCCACCCAATGAGGCCAATCTTTACGGTTATACTTCTGCTTATGACTTTTAGCTGAAGAACTAGAGTTTGAATTGTGACAATGATAAGTTCCATTGCTACGGTCGTTATGGCATCCCTGAGAGTTTGTACGCCCTCCGTGAGCCATTGTTGCACTTGAAAAAACAATGGTAAGAGCTATTGCTAATGTCTCTTTTCTCATAACGTTTTTATTTCCCTATTTAAGTAATCGTCTATTAGTCACTATCGGTCGTAAATTGACTTACAATAGAACTCAAGTTTTTTTGCTGCTTTACCACTTTCTGAATCGAAAGAGTTTCTACCATTCACCAAGTAAAAAACCTTTTCAGCAAGAGAATAACTATCTGTATGCAGCTCATTTAATACCTTTTTATTCTTTTTAAGATGCCATTTTCTCCAACAAACATCTTCACCGTAATGACCCGTAGCATCCTCAACACACTTGGGAGAGAGCTCAAAGTTTCCAATGAAAACTGTATTATTATTGGTGATTGCTTTACATAAAGATTCGAAATCATTAGGTGTTATTTCAATTTCTCTCTCAAACTCATATTGCTCAAAATAACTTTGTTGGTAATGGCCATCTAACAATTTCCAGAAATTACTTGTACTTGCATCTACATTACGAGGACGACAATATTCGACTAACAACGTAACAAGCTCCCTTCCAAAGTCCCAATTGAGCCAATAAGAATTTGTTTCTTTTTCGAGCCAGTTAGATCGAGTAGGCACTCCAAACGTTTTATTATATATTTCAGTAGAACAAGATATACATGCTAATTCGAGCAAAATTTTGAAGTAAGCATCACTAAAAGAAAGCTTATCAACAAAATTAAGAGCCCTTTCTTTTTGAGATTCATGCATTTTAAATTCCTTTTGCAGACTAAGATTCCTGTGTAATTCAGAGCTTCTACGTTAAGGGAAATAGTTGGTGATATTTACTCTTAGATTTGTGGCCATCTGAATCATTCAGTGCTGATGCTTTTAACGCAGATTGTTCTATTAGATTAATTCTGGCCTTTAATGCTATGACAAGGCTTTCAGCGTCTTGTAGAGCATCAACTGGATCTCTTTCTTTTGTTACCTGAAATTGTTCTTTGAGCCAATATGAGGTGCTTGGATCATGAGTCAAAGCTTGCTCAAATTCACTGATTTTATCCATATCTAATCCCATTATTTTGTTAGTTTTATTTATAAGCTGTATAGACTTATTTACTTTGGTAAGCCTACCCTACTCTTTCAAAGAAAAACCTTCCTTTATTAGTGTGTTAGGAGTTTATCCTATTAAATTTGAAGCAGTTGCAAGGTACTTTTCATCGAGCAGCCTCACCCTTTATATAAACTAAATTCCACCAATTCCCCTCATGTCTAAATATGCATCCACAGATTTCCGTATATTTCGTTGAAAAAGCTTCATATTTTGATCTTTTTTGTATTCAGCAAGTGTTTGAAAGTTTCCTTTATACTTGAACTGGCGCATGCTATTGGTCATTTCTTCATACGAATACAGTCTATATGCGTGTGAAGCACCAATTCTTGAACCTACGTTGCTATAGTGAACGTCTTCGCATAGTGTATTTTTCTTACTTTTACTGTTATCAAGCTCAAAGTAGTAAGGTTGATAGCCTGAGTAAAACCGATAATCCCCCGTAACTACATCTTTTAGGTCTTTACTGGCTTTTTCTTTGGTTGGTAATTCAAACTTTCCCCATTTGCTTGGGTGGATGGGAGTCGAAAAATCGGAATCCTTAGTTAAAACCTTTGAATAAATGTACTCAAAGTCATGAGTTCCGTAATATCGATATATGCTCTCAAGAGGGATTGAAATCTTATTAAATCGATAAATAGGACCCAGTCCATCTCCAGGCGCAAGGAATGTTGCACTACCAACAACTGAAATAGTTTTGTACTTCCAATTTGCCTTCATGTCATGAGTTTGAAGGCATGCTAAATACATCCCAGTTTTTTGAAGTTCTTTTAAAAATGAAATTGATGCATAAGGAGTAAGCTGGTGATGGGAAAGACCAATATCAATGAGCTGGTGGTGAGTCTTTAGCCAGTGATTTCTTAAACTAAAAATGCTGACTTTGGCTTCGGTTGCCTGACTCATTCCAAAAAGATGATTTAAAGCGCTCATTATCGGCAAAAGCACTAATATTGAGTAAAGTAAAAGTAATATGGAAGTGTTTTTGCCAAAACCCTTTGGCATTAGGAAAGTTAGTGTCCAACTTAGCACCACTCTTAAATAAGTCATCATCCCTCCTTGAAGCAAAAATAGCGGCACTAAGCCGCATTGGGTAATCTGTAGCGAGGTAAATCTTCGGTGCATTTACTTAATCGATTGAATCCCCAGGTCATGACAGGATTGTCGTTGTGTTGCATTGTCTCTCCTGTATAGGCATTTTGAGTGGATGTTTCAAATGTGGGTGAATACTTTTCCCACTTTGTCCATACTTTGCCATACCCGTTATATTCGTAGCTTCTCGAAAAGTACTTCCCTTCGACACTTTCAGCAACCTCAACACTTCGCCCAAAAGTATCAGTGCCAAACCAGAGGGTTTTTAACCTAGCCATAAATAAATCCACCTAAGTAACCAAAGATGGTGTCAGAATACATGTGGTAATAATGGCTGCAGATTTATTGCAAGCTTGAATATTCAGGCTTATTACATTGTTTTCAACATGGTGGCTTTGAATGAGGACTTGGCTTCTTTGAAGTTTTCTTCAAGCAAGTCATCTATTTGTTGATCAACTGCCGCTTTCTCTTCTTTGGTTAACTGCTCGTAATTTGCATTAGTTCGACCGTTAGAAGAAATGTATTGATTGTAAGCATTAAGACTGGATGCATAGTAATCTGATGCTCGTTTAAGGGCGGCCTGATTTACCGTTAGAAACGTTTCAGACATATTTACAACCCAATCCCCCTCTAAAGACTCCACAACGGTATAGAGTGGGAGCGACACTGAATTATTAATGTACAATGTTGTATTGAAGTAATATTTCCCATTTTCTTCTTTTGTTGCATCCCCTATTTGATATTCAAAATTTTTAACACTCTTGCTTAGGGGGAGATGAGAAGCACCCTTTTCATCCAAGTTTGCTTTTTGACTGAACCAAAATTGATGTGCTGCCTGCTGGTGGTTATTAACCATTAACATTAAGTTGATTTCATGCCGCTTGTAATAAGCTCCTCCACCAACTGCAGTTAGCAAGGCAGCGCTCAAAATTAGCTTTTTCATTTAAATATCCATAAGTCTAGTGTTCAGAGGTTATTTTATTGAGGAGAAATGGGCTTTGAAATCAAATACTGATTATTTGGGAAATTCTATTGGAGATTTTTAATAAACATAAGGCGTTTTATATACAGGTGAAAACCTAGGAATGAAGCAGCACGTTCTATTTTATGGGGTAAACGTTTGTAGGGTTATTTGAGTTTTTCTATTGCAGAAGGTATTTCTTGTAGTTAATTCAAGTTTGTCAAATTAGAATATTGCACCTAATACAATGCATTGAGCAATGGAGTAATAATAATGCAACGACTTGTAATTGGACTATTAATATATCTACTCACCTGTGGTTTCGCTTTTTCCAATCCTTCCAATATGGGTGCTGTACCTCTTGATTTGGGGAAAAAGGCCTTTGAATTACAGCTTTATAAATCATCGCTTACTTTGTTTAGTGAAGCTGCAGAACTTGGTTCTGCAGAAGCGGAATACCGCATTGGTCTCATTCATTTTTTTGGTCTAGGAGTACCAAAAGACAAAGTATTAGCTCAAAAATGGTTGGAGAAATCAGCGGAACATGGATATGACGAAGCTCAGTATGGATTGGGGATCGTTTATATTAAAGGTGAAGATGTACCTTTAAACGCTAAAGCTGCGATAAAGTGGTTTACCAAAGCAGCTGCTCAAAATTATACACAAGCACAAAACGCACTTGGAGAAATCTATTTTCAAGGAATTGGTATAACTAGAAACGCTAAAGCAGCATTTGAGTGGTACAGTAAAGCAGCAGAAAAGAACAGTGCGGAAGCACAATACCATATTGGATACATGTACCAAACAGGGCAAGGTGTAGCAAAAAATTATGACTTAATGCATAAGTGGTATACCAAATCCGCTGAGCAGAACTTTCCAGCTGCACTGAACAATCTAGGTAATGCCTATGGTAAAGGCCTGGGTGTCCCTGTAAATTTAAGAAAAGAACATGATTTATATTTGAGGTCAGCCGAACTGGGGGACTCTACAGCGCAATATAATATTGGTTTTATGTATGAAAAAGGAAGAGGTGTTTCGCCAAATTATAAGATCGCATTCAAATGGTATAGCAAGGCTGCGATGCAAGGAGTGGCTGTTGCACAGTTTAATTTAGGGTTAATGCATCAATATGGAATAGCCGTTCCCAGAAATGAAACTGAAGCTCATAAGTGGTTGAGTCTTGCCTTGTTCAACAAGTATTCAATAGCTCAAGATTTTATTACACCACTTGAAAAGAGGTTAACCCCACTGCAAATTAAATATAGCAAAGAGCAGTTATTTAAATGCTTAAGGACCAATTATAAAGATTGCTAAAGATCAGTCAGTTACTTTGCCTTTTCCTTTATGAAAAGACGTTATCCATCTTTTATGCTGCATTCAATCCGAAAGCAGCATTTCATCTTCAGAGTCATATAAAATCTGATACGCTCGATTTACATGATTTGGTTTAATTTCTGTTCCTTCATTTCTGGCTAAAATATAGCTAAAGGCTAAAATTTCTTGAACGAAATAGCAGCTACCATATCCGATGCGGAGCAGCTCAAATAGAGCGTAATGCCTGTATTGATTCAGGCGATATTTTTCATCCATGGTTGACTCTTCCATCGTTCGGATATATCGGTCGTACTCTTCTGGCAACTCTTTTGACGAGGAGTATTCGTTAAAGTGATGTAAATTCCCTCTGATAGTTTTTTCAATAGTTTCACCTAGGCTGTGTAAATGATGCGCCCTAGCAGAATAATGCTTAATTGAATTAGTAGAGTCCAGAATCGCAGTGGAACATGAAATGATGAATATTATGGCAAGTTCTTCTGTTAGGTAGTGTAGTAAATTAATCAGCCGATCTACGAATATGTCACTTGCGAAGATAAACGTATGCCTAGAAAATTCCAATGTCAGAATTTCAACCTTCCTTTCTTGTGCTCTTTTAATAAATTGATGGCATAACACAGTCGTATAAATTTTGCTTTTGCTTGTATATATAGGTTCTATCTTATCTTCCATTTGTAATAACAAGTCAGCCAAACAAGCATTAATGTTTTTTTCATCTATGAATTTAAGTCGTAACATCGGCTGTATTATTTCTGCTCCTTCAGTCTGAATGGGGTTGGCAAGCTCATATTGATTTAAAAATGTTTTTTCCAAACCTAGATTATTACTAGTGATTACACATACCCTTTCCGATGGTGTAACTACCCTTATGCGAGCCAAGGTTTCAATGAGATTCCCCCATGACTTGTCACGCTCAGGACTATAGCAGCAGATATTCTGGATTGTTGCCAAATCATCATCTGAGAGCTGTGTTGCTTTGAATTCCTTCATGGTGCAGTTCTATTAGTATATTTACGACATCGATGATAAAACAAATAGCTAATTGTATGCTTAACCCTTGCTGACACTTTTTTAATTTATTTATACACTGCGATTTTTGTTTTTCTATAGATGTCTAGATTCGAAGTTATATCATTAACGAATACTTTCATGGGGGGATTGGTCGAATAGGAAGGAGCTTTACTAGGCCCCAATAATTTTGAATAGCTAACAATCTAGCATTTTTCTGACTTAGAGCGCCCGTTTTTTCTTGCTATCTTCATCGCCTTAACTACAGGGGGGCGGCTTCAAACCTGCATTGTATAGATGCTCAAGAGTGTTCTGGTCAAGCAAATCAGGACACTTTCCAAAGAGAGTTTTTGTATGCAGCTATTTCATATTAGCTGCAACGTCAGGGCTCATTTTCGTTCGTGTTTTCTGACTTACTTTTAAAATACAATCATGTTTCAATCTACCCTAGAGTGGCCAGATTATCCTGACCAAATCCTATCAATCAAGCTGTGATTTCCATTATTTGATAATCCCATTCAGTACCGTCTTTACCCGATACTCTTTCAAAGTAATCTCCAACAGAGAGAAGTTCTCTTTGTAGCCCTTTTAGAAGATCGTATCTATGATTTGATTCGGAACTATCCCACTCAATAATAAATACACCGTCTTTGTCGGTAAGCTTCAATTTGAAAGAAAAGCTTCCTTCATGCTCATCATCACCAGAACCTAGAATATATTGGTCAACAGATAAATTTGAAAGTTCTGCAGTTGAGCAGTGCAAAATAAGCACCCCACCAGCTTCATTTTGGTCTCGAGTAACGTATCTTGATTTAATCATTGCCTTTTATAATGCCTCTTCTACATATGGGTTTATAACTCGTTGACAGTCTCAACAAGGGGATTGTCTGGAAATAATTCACTAAGTGTCTTCAAACTATCTTCGTTGAAGTACCCAGTTAGATAAATGGATGAACAAAGCTTGATATCTTTCAATTTCTTTTGCTGCAGAATTTTCAGAATCCTGGATTCAAAGTCAGATCTAATTAGTAAGACTTGTGGGTGATTTAGGATCAGCTGGATACTCGTTTCAATAAAGCAGCGGACAGATAACGGTTGAAGGTAATAGTGCTTCACATCCAATCGATATACACTTCCATCTTTCGCGGTAAGAAGAGATTCTATCAAGCTTATTCCACTATCTATTGACTCTACAACTGCCTCTAAGGAGCTATTCGTAATCAACCAGTTGAGACTTAATGCGAGTGTTCCAAGACTCTCAAAGTTTTTCTGTAGTATGTCAAAATTAGCTAAACGAATATCTTCACATTGATAAATGGCAGACTGTAATGGATTAAATTCACCACTAAAATAGGTCGCTTTAAGTTCTCCGAATAGGGTTTCTTGCAGTATTGCATTGTTAGTGTTTGTATCAAGGAGAACCTTATATGCTCGATTTGTGTTTATTCCTTCTCGGTAAACACACTGTAGAGTTTTTTTGGCCAGAGTGCCTAGCAAGGCTATGCTGGAAAAATTAGAAAATGGACTTTCATAGATTTCATGACCAAAACACTCTGAAAACTCACACCACTCTTCAGCTAGCTGTTTACTGATGCTATGTCTTGAAACGTGATCATGTTTTGCCAGTTCAAAAATAGCTGAATCACAATCTAAATTTGAAGTTGCCTTCAGTTTAAGATCATCAAATGACTCGAAACCGAAATACCTAGCATAAGCATCTTCAAGTTCTTTGTGCTTTAGCTTGTCTTCACACTCAAACGCGGACTGCAGCAGAGCCGCAGCTTTTTTGATTTTACGAATATCGGCCTTGTTAGCAATTTTCATGATAGCTCCGCAACTTTAATAATAGCACTCAGAAATATGGCAAACATCGCCATCAGGCTTGTAATTGTTTTGTAGGTGAACTTTCTCCCCATAAGGCGATAAGCGTGACATAAGAGATAGGCAGCAGCAATCGTTGTGGCTCGATGTGATTCAGGTGTTCCTAATTCTGCACCTCTAAACCAAATGTATAAGCAGAGAACAATAGTAAATATTATGTAGATAATATTTGAAAACGTTTCTTGTTTCTTAGTCATTTTTGACAGCATAGACGAGTTCCTTCTCAGTTTGTTTACATTGAAATTATCACATTTGGGGAAGGACGTTCTTAAAATAGAGCAAATTTTTAAATTTAGGTTCAAAACGGAACTGGAATGACTGAACAGAGTTTAATTTCAAATAAATAGTGAGCTAATAAAAAAAAGCCGCTGTTCGGGCGGCTAAAGTCAGTGAGGACTTGAGGTTTTATTACATGGTTAATACCATTTTATTATTGTTATCGAAAAGACTAAGGTATTTGTTTACTTCCTTTGCTTTATTGGCATTTCTTATTGATAACGCAACATTCATTGAATGAGTAATTTTTGCGATTGACACGACTTCGCTATCAATTAATCCTCTGTTTTCTAGCCATTCAGCTATATCTCCCCAAGACCATAAAGGTCTTGTACTATCCACACGTTCAATAGGGTGTGGAAAATCAATGGCACCACGCTCTCCTTTGCTGTAGCGCGATAAATTCATTTTACTTACTCCTGAAAGCTCTGCCGCATCAGTTAAATTGACGGTATCACCTGCGTCAACGGAAAGGCATTTGTAGCCATTCACTGATTCAATATTTTTAATTGCTGATGAAACAGCAGCTTCGTAGTGTTCAGCTTCTCTGTCAAAATCGATATAAAGTGTGGTATTGCATGTCATTACGATTCCATCATCACAGCCTGCTTCAAAAAGAAGATCTGATGCAATGGCCATATCATCATCATTTAAGATACTGACACCACCAACCACAATACTAAAGTTATAGGTTTTCATGTCTTATTCCTTACTTTGTCTTTTATGTGTGGCAAGAAAGGTCGTCAGTGTGACGACCTTTAAGTCTATTTAGCGCACTTATTTACATACCGAATAATCTGTCTTGCGTGATTAATCGGGTTTTTGGGTGTACTCCAAACTGACATTTGGTGGCATTTTTCTTCACTTGTGCACTTCAATCTTCCAAAAGGATGACCTCTTTTAGATTTCGTATAAACCCAACCCTTTTGAATCGCCAGTTCAATAGCTGCGTTTATCTCTTTATGCGGATGATGAGCCTTATCGATAGGCGATACCTCCTGCCTCACATTTTAAAAGAACAAGGTTGATGCAAACGACCAACCTAGTTAGCAAACTTGCCAACTGGTTACAATTGTAACCGCAAGAGGTTTGAAATGCAAATAACTTAAAAAGGTTGAACGCCCTAAGCGGCCATTATGTTTTCACCATCTAACTGAAAAAGCCAAATATTGGTTGCCATCACCAGCATTAAAAAGGTAACGTCGGCATCGAAAACCTACCCACCAGCGAGAAAGCTGAACTAACACCAAATAAAATATAGCTACATACAACTGGGACGAAAAAATCAAAAGCCAACGTCTCTTCGCCCCCACTATCGTCTCTCTGATTTGACCTTTACTTACTTTCTTTTTTTCTATTTTTTCTTTTTTTCTGCTGCCTTCGGCAGCTAGGGCCCAGTCTTTGCCTATCCAGAGTAGATGTATTATTTTTAGTTTGGTTTTTAATTAAGGCTTTTATAGTTCCAGCTCCCCATTAAGAAAATCAGAAAAGTAGTGCCGCCAGCAGGCGGTATATACCTAACCTAAACCCGTGTTGTATGTAGCTATATTTAAGAGGCTAAATACTCAGAATTTTATTGCAGTTTGCCTAACTTCCTATAAATTGCAGTTCATGTTTTTTACCATTTGGATATCAAATGAAACTGAATGAATTTGTGATTAAAGACCAGCGCCTTCAATTGTTAGTTGGGGAAACAAACCTATTTGCCGTTTGCGAGCCAACCGTTATCGATACGACAAAGGCTATTTTGTTTGACGGCCATCCTCTTTCTAAGGAACTGCAGTTCTCCCAGATTATGTCGAGTGCTAAAGAAAAGGTTTCTTCGATGAAGCTCCAAGCGCTTAACTCAAACTTTTTTGAGATTGCAGGTTTTATTGATAACGTTTTAGTTAGTGATGACCAAAAAATCGATCTGATATTGTGTAAGGTTTTTAATGAAGGCCATGTAGATCAATTGCAAGGTATTGTTGCTGGTGGAGATAAGGAATCAGAACAAGAAGCTTATCTATGTTTAGGCTACTTCAAAGATGAAGCTGGTATTGTTACCCTCTACTCGATGAATGAACATAAACAACTTAAATCAGCGACCGATGGCATTAAAATTCTCAACGCAAATCCTGAGTTTGAATTTAAGTTTGATGTCGATGAAAACTATCAACTTTCAGAGCCAAAATTTTAACTTAACTGTTATAAAGATATAAGGATAAGCATATGGAGAAGGAGAAAGCGTCATTTGGTAAAAAGTATACTTTTTACAATGATAAATACGCTATCAATTTTCAAGCAGTTATATCTCGTTCTAAGTTCTCAACAATCAACGTTGAAATTGCACCGATAGCCAACAGAACCCCAAACTGGGATGAAAAAACAACGTTGCAGCTGTCAGAGCAAGATCTATATGCTTTGTTTTATCTTATTGCCAACAATAAGCCTCTGAAGTACGAGTCAAAATTTCATGGTGATGCGAACAACAAATCATTAAGGTTTGACGAAGATATATCAGGCGAATGCACAGTAACGCTCTCTAAAGCTGGCAATGTGTGCTTTTTTAGGTGCTCACCTGGTCGAATGTTTTATGCAAAGATGTTGATCACTGAACAAATGCTCGGGCATCCTCTTTCATTATCGGAAGCGCGAGAGTTATTGCCTAAGCCAAAGACGAAAACGAAAAAAATTTAAGCTCAGCTATTGGTTAACAGCCTTCTAAGGTTACTTCTTAGCTGATTAGAAACACTGTCATTTGATACCTTCCAATTAGTTGCTAAATAATTCATAACCTCAATAACATTGGAAGGATACTGAATTTTTCCACCAACTTTTGCGAATGGACCATCAGTCTCCAATAAAACTCTTTCTTTTGGTAACCAAGATATAACTTTCTTTGCCCTATTCGAGTGAATCATGGCTGGTCCAACAGAGAAATAACATCCGAGTCCAATCGCCTTATCGACCTGTTTTTTAGTTGCCAAAAACCAATGAAGTACTGGCTTACCAGAATTCGGATATACAGATAATAGCTCTAAGACTTTGTCGACAGCATTTAAGCTATGAATTGTTAAAATTTTATCATTAAACTCACTGCATTTATTTAGAATATGTTCAAGCACTACAAGTTGAACCTCCAAATGCTCAGCATAGCCTCTAGAACCATCTAGTCCGATCTCACCAATATACCTTGTCTCATTGCACAATATATCGAACAAAGGCAACTCATTATGACGTTGATGTGCAAGCTGAGGGTGAAGACCCAAAGCCGTTCGACAGTTATTTAGAGCGTTAGTTAGAGCAACAGTACCTTTATATGCAGAAGGTACTGTTGTTACTGATAACACGTAAAATCCGCAGCTCTCAATATCTTTAAGAATAACATCATGCTCAGAGTAGAGATCAACATGACAGTGCAGATCCATCATTGTATATTTGTCTCCTTAAGAAAGGTTTCCACTTCAGCCAAGCCTCGCATGATCGTTGATTCAAGCTTTTTTCTGACATCAGCATCTTGCGGTAATGTTCCGCTCTGTCGTAACCAAGCTCGGTAATCTTTTGTTTTATTTAGCCGAATAATCGCAGTTTGAACTGATTGCAGATCATCTCGAGTTTTAAACTCTTTCAAAACAGACTTAAGGTTTTGATCCTCATAAGCCGCATCCTGACTGAATTTTGCATAATGAACAGATGCACGCCTTATTAAACAGGGAACACAATGCCCACATTGAATATTCCTTCTATGCCAGTGACTACAAGAAACACTGAGCGGAACAGCTTTTTGTATGGCATTCTGATCCTTACACTCTGCCAGCATTTCACCTTTAGTTTTAAACTGATATGGATTGACAAATTTCACATGGAAACCAGCATCATTTAAAAGATCTTCTAATCGACTTAAAAAGTAAGGGTGGGTTGTTCTTGTACTATGACTGCCAATTCTGCGCCTCGTCAGTGGAGGATTAATTGATATGTATCCATTTTCAGGAACTATAATTGTTGAAATACTCGGATCATTATTAACATTACGTAGTGCGACAATTCCTAGCACTGCCATCGATAAAAAGTTAAAGCTTCTACCTCGCATTGAAATATCAGTTTTTCCTTTTAACCCATCCATCAGACTTGGGTATATGCTATAAGGAAGTTCTCCAAAACCTCTTTTTAACAACAACTTAATTTCTTCCTGCTTAGCCCCGTCACCTTTATATGTATGACTTACTAGTAAAGGCTTATATTGAGACTGGCCATTAAGGATATCTATAGCACCGACTGCACTATCTAGCCCTCCAGAAAATAAGCAAACAGAATTCAACCCTTTTAGCGAATTACACCTTTCTTTCGCATTATCACTAGATATCGGTTTAGGCAGTTCCATTGAAGATTCAAAGAAAGTGAACTTCCATTGATCACCTGTAAGAAAGTTCAAAATTGAAATTAGTCGATCAGACAACGTGCTCCACAATTGCACATGCTTTACGGGGACGTAAAGATGCATTTGCCTTGACCAAGCATCTGCAGCCTTATCTCGTAAAGCTAAGGTATCTGCTGCAGTTACAGCAGTGGCAATAGTCACAAGATCTATAGCATCGGCATTTATTGGAGTCCCCAAGGCGCGAATTTTATCTAACAAGGTTCTCGAGGCTTTGCTGTATTTTGCTTTGTCATATTCATGGGTGTTATAGATCTGAACTGGGTGCCAATCTTCTGAATAAGCTGGAAGTTCTGATGGGTCATTATGAAAATAAAAATTAGTCATTATAGCTCTCCCAAACTTCAACAGTTTGCGTAATCGCATCAATCTGTAACTGAGTGATATTGTCTTTAGTTATGTTCCCCGCATTACCGTGTATCAGACTTTCTACCTGTTGTTGGGTAACAACCTTAACTAACTCTCTCAATTCTTCTTCCATACGGTGATGTTTACTCGCATGCTCAGTGTAAAACCATGCCCTTCCCATTCCTGTGACAATATCTTGAAATATCAAATCAGTTAAATAACAAGAGAGTGCTTCATGCATCACATCTTCATTTATGACATTTGCATCAAAATCATCTTCATCGGGCATTGCTTCAGCCAGTGCATAATCTAATGCAATTCTAACGGCATCAGCATCACCATTTTCTGGCGTTAAATGTTCTGTGACTCGATCAATAACCTGATCCGTAGATAAACCATGCAAATCAGACAATGACAGCGTATTATTGTTAACCGTTACGCTGTCACCGCTCATCAATCTATAGAGGCCTGTTCCAGCAGTAATGCCGCTACTCAATCGCCTGCTTGTTCCTGAACCACCACCTGAACCTTTAGCATACTTTCGAAGCGAGCTTTTCAAGTTAGAACTTCCACCTCCACTGCGAGCATATTCACCAAAAGTTGCTCTTGCTCCTGCTAAGCGATTTGGAAGAGCAGCGGTATTTATAATTCCAGAGATCTGTTCTTGAACTTTGCTGTTATCTATTTCTTGATTAGAATCGTTATTTGAATCTTGACCTTCACCACTATCCCCCTGACCATCGACACCCGATGGGTCTTGGCCTACCTCTCCACCATCAGCAGAACCAAACTTAAAAGGCTCTCCATGCTCTGCCCAAGGTGGAACTAATGGACTTTGATTGTTTGGTCCCGTTGAAGATGCAGATGTTCCCACTACTTAGCTCCCTCTAATTCTTTAATAATTGGTTTTTTCCAAACTTTATTCGGAACAGAATTCAAATATGCTAGAAAGACTGACTTGCATTTGCCATCTTCTAGAGCAAGCATTCTTGCCCCGTAAAACCCTTCTGGCATTTTCCCCCAATCCTCTACTAGCTTAAACTTCTCAATAAGCCCATCCATCACTGATAAATATTCTTCTGGAGAAGTTAACTCTATTAACTTAGAATTAGCTTCACTTAGTCTATTTTTCTGTTTGGATAAACCATCTAAAAGCTTTTGTGCAGCACCAGACATGACAGAATTGATAGCTCCCATAGGGATACTTTGTCTACTTAAGTAAGCTGCTGCGGTAAGGTTCTGATGAGAAAAAGAAGGTTTAAGTTTTGACCACTTATCAAGAAAATCTACATCATGCTTCCACTCTTCAGGCATCTTCTTAATATCAAACTCTTCATCAGCATTTTCCATATCTGCTATAATTTCAGGCAAGCCACTTTCCTTATCAATAAGTTCGTAGAGTTTGTTAGTTGCTTGGGTACCCATGCACCGCTCAAAAATAACTAATTTCGTTATTGTTTTTTCATCTAAATGCATTCCACGGCGTTTGGCAGTTTTTAACCTCATCCGAACTTGGTTAAGCAATCGTTTTACGATCCTTGGATTACCATTAATATTTGAAGATTCAGCCAAAATAGGAGCTAATTGTTCTGCAACCTTAAACTCACCTCGCAATTCATCAACATCTTCGATACTGCAGCCATCTAACAAATCATCGACTGTAATTTGATCTTGCTGCCATGATAATCTTAAGGATTCTTCTAGTTTTAATCTAATCTTCTCTAGTTCAGCTTTTTCTACTTTTATATCTGATGCGATTAACATCATCAAATAGGCTCTTACTTCTGCAACACCAGGCTTTGGTACATGAACTGGAATTTGTATTAATTTATCCAAATAATCAGTCTGATGCCTTTGGGAAGCTCCTTTATGAAAGTGAGGGACAGCTAGACGGATCATATCTTCATCTGCCGCAATGACAAAAGCGGTGTTTGGTAGGAAAAGAAACAGTCTTATAGCTTCTAATGTGGAGATTGCATTAATTGGAGAGCATCTATCTAAATTGTCCACATATACTATTAGGGGTTTGTTAAAGCTCTCTAAAAGCGAAGAGTATGCGCTTCTAAATTTGCGTATTTCTGTTGGTGGTGACAACTTTTTCTTTGGTTTTAATATTCCTTTACTTTTTTTAGCAAGCTTAGTAGCTTCATCAACTGCACCTTTAACATCAGCTAAGTCAAAGCCTTCTTCGACTTCAACCTCAGATTCATCATCATCCCCAAACCAAGTAAGCACCTTCTGCCCAAGCCCGAACATAGGGACCCCAGATAATGTGGCACCGCCTTCAGCTAACATTCCTAACAATCTAATTTTGTCTACACGCTTTGAAAATTCTTTTGCTTTTTCAATTAGTGTCTTATCACCATCAGCTTCTTTCATAAGTTCTGAAGCGATTGTCTCTAATAAGGCAGCTTTTGCATCATCAAACCCTTCAAAAGTCCAAGCATCAAAGTGAATTTGTAAATACTCTTTCTCCCCATCAGCGTCGAGTGACTTTTTTGTTAACTCTAAGACTGTTGATTTCCCAGCCCCCCAATTACCAAAAATACCTACACTAATAGGCATTAACTCTCTTTCAGTAATGAGATCTTTGATTGATTCTGCGGTTTCATTGAAATTTAGAAAATCAATGTTTGATTCTTTATCTGACCACATTAGCTGCTCCATGTAGTGGCATAATTATTGAAATAAAAGAAACACAATATCACTTAACTCATTAACAGCGTTACTAAAACAAATTGATGCACATCATAATTATTTTAAAAATTTGAGCTAACTCTTTTCCACTTCATATTGTCAATGGCACTTGGAGTCAAATCAAGACTCTTCGCAGCTGCTGAACAGATATTGTTTTACTCAAACACCAAATTAATTGCACCAAGCTTAAATTCTTTAGAATATCCTTTCCTTGTCATTTCGTTCTCCAATTAAGTTATTACCTCTTAATAGGGGCATATCCAGTAGATCAGAACATCATGCCCTTGAACCCCAATTAATAGGACACATATCAGTAATGCAATACTGCATACCGTAATGGAGATATCAACAGTGAAAGAATGGAAAGTTGTAAATTTCAGCCAAGACCATGAATTGGACTATCATCTTGAGTTAGTTGGAAAATCAAAATCAAAGAAGAATCGAGACTTTTTAGTAAATCATACGCAATGGACTGCGAAAAATAGTTTAGAAAAGAACGAGGTAACTCATAAGGAGTTTAAGCCTTTTGTTAAAGATGATAGGTCACAACTAGACGACCCAGCCTAAATAATTAAGCATTCAAAGCCTCGAAGTAAAGAGGCTTTTTGGACATAGTTTTACCAGTAAGATGCTTTCGGCTTATGAGTCAGAAGCCAAGTAAGCTATTCCAGCCGCAAGGCATGAAAAGATTGCCGCATTGAGCACAGGGCTTTCTTCTGTAGGTGTTAACATCGCACCAAACGCAGCTCCCCCACCAGCGGCTTTAATAATCGAACTATCCGCTTTTAGCATGGCTCCAGTGCCAATTGCTGAAATCAAATACTTTTGCACTTGAGTGCTTTCAGTTACCAATCCACAAGCAGTTCGTACAAAGTGCTCACAATTATCAGAAAGTAAGCTATAAGGTAAGCCTAAATATTTTTTTGCATTCTGAACGGCTACAAATGGATTTTGTGCTTTTATTTTGCTTATAGTAATTTCTCGATTATCTTGAAATTCGATTAATGGTGACTGAGTGACCTTTTTAAACAACTTAGAGTTGTGAATCACCATATTATCTCCCACGTAAATGCCGTAGTGGATAAACCCAGTGTATTGAATGGCAAGAACATCCCCTAATTGATACATTTTCAGTTCCTTCTTTGTTAGATTTAAACAGATATAGGGGCAAGTTATGTTTTTTCAATTCGAAGCCGAACTCTCACAGTATAAAAAACAAGATATAAGATGTCTTGGGGTATCTGGTTGAGTGGCTGGTGAATCATTCATTGGCTTCCCTCTATCTAATAATATTCGGCCTAGATCTTAAATCATCAAACCGCGTTATGATTAGTCCGATATTCTACTGAGCGCTTCTTGCGTGTAACTATCTGTTTCAGATAAAATTTAGTAAATAATGAATTTTGGATTTGATAGCTGAGTGTTCAATTACGTTGGAAAAGGTCGATCGTTTTATGAGTTTAAATTAAAGAGCGAAGGAAAAAGCTGCGTACTTAAACTTTCTAGTAGGACAGTTGATGATCATAAGTGGCACTTTATATACGAACAAAGATTTTCATACCAAGGAAAGTTTTTTGAGGGAAGTGCAGGTAAATTTCTGAATTTTGTTTTTCCTTCAGAAATGGAGCTGGAAAAACCCTACACGGTCACAATTTCAAAGATTGAAAAAGAGAAACTATATCTACGTCTAGAGAGTGGCCATCATTTAGTAACATGGGATAAAATGCACTTTGGAGCTGAACCATCAAACCTAAAGCATGCCTCCTCCCTCAAAATAACGCTTAAACAAAGTGGTAAATACCTTAACTTATACTTATCCCCCTCATTCGAAGATATAAAACTAATCAATTGTAAAGTTTTAAGCAACGATGGAGATGAAATTAGAGCCACAGGCTCTTCTGATGCAGGTGATATCCCTTTTGTTATTAAACCCTACTTTTTATCAAATCGTTCAATAAGAAGGCTAAAGTCGGGGTTCTCATGCTCAGTTAAGTATAACAACTACAATTCCACCTTTGAGATTAGTGAAATTACTGAACCAAAGCTCAAAGAGTTAGATTCATACTTGCTTTATTATATTGGTCAAGAGGCCAAAACTCAGAAAGAAGATAAACCTAAACTCGAATTGCACGTATTCGAATTCTCAACAATAAAAAGCCCTATCATTTACGAATGCTCAGTTCATATAAAAAAACTTAACATCTTTAGAGCAGATTCAGGTGCAAAACTGCTTTGCATGCTCAAAAGTGTTGATAATGGTCACAAGCGCTATTTCGAATTAACCAAGCCAATAATGGATACTGAATATCAAGATGTTGCAACTTCAATCATAAAGGGGAGGAATAAAAAAGATACTGTGGATATCTATACAGGCTCGATTAAAGTGAGTCACAAATCTAGTCCCAAACAAACTATTGAATTTCAGCATCATATCGAATTCGACACTGTAAATAGCATTCAGTTCCGACCAAAAGTATCCACTAAAATTAACCTTCCAATCGGACTAGTTAAATTAAAAGGTGAATATGATAGCTACGAGATACAGCTGAACTTTTCAAATGCCATGCCCAGTCCATTCAAAGGAAAGGTAGCTTATCTAGGAAGAGAGCTGGTTGATACTCGGTATTATTCTTATTTTAAGGAATTGCGAACAGGTATCGAATTTAAAGTACCAGAAATCGAGCTGATTAATTTGGGGATTGCAGAATTTTCAACGGGCTTCGAATTAGAAGTCGTCCTTGAAAAACCTTTTGAGAGTTTCGATGACTCTGAATACTTCAAAGATGAATGGCGGATTATCTCAATTTCTACCACACTTCCAAAGTTAAATCAGAACGTTCGTATACCTATGAAAGCGTTTTACGACTGGAAGTTGATGCATGCTTCTTACTACCTCCAATCAGATCAACGAGAAAGAGAGTCAAAATTTTATGATGGTGCTTTAGTTTTTAAAGTTCCTGTTAAACCATATTTCAGTGCTGCTGTTTCAGCGTCAAAAAACCTATGTGACGAACTCCAAATCAAAAATGTAAAACAAAATGCACTTGCTATAGGCACTGTAAGATTTTCAGACAACGAAAATCGTTACGTTATTCAATCACTAGAGATGGAGTCTCAGGTTGAACAAGCCCCCTTTTTTAAAGAGGTATTGTACTTAGAACGCATTACTGAAAAGAACGGGAAAAAATACACGTTCTCCTCCAAAGAAAACAAACAACTTGAAGTCACATGTAGTCATAAGGTTATTCCTGAGTACATTCAAAGCACCCTAAATCAGCCTGGCGCTTTCCAATTCGAAGTTTTACTTAAACCTTTTGCCAAAGGTTATTCTATTAAAAAATTTTTAACTGTAGCAAAAATATGAAAGAAGAATTAATACTGTTCAACCGCCTACTGATGGAAGCCTCTAGTGAGAAGGCCAACGAATATATTGGCTTTTCATTAGAATTAGATGAAAGGATTTCCACTCATGGATGTATTGAAATACCTGATTCAGTTTCACTAAATAAAGACCATGATTATATTTTAAGTCTCGGCTTCAAAATTAATGGCTATTTTGTCGATTGTATATGGTTACCATTTATTTGGGAGCAGATTAATGAGACAGCTATTAGATTAAAGCCCAACTTGTCTGTTCAACCTAAATTAGCAGATGATGTGATTGACAAAAATGGGACAAAGCGCACGTTTGGCGTCTGTGACCATAAAAAGTATGAGGAAATTACCAGTGACACACCCGCTTTAATAACAGATGATTGGAAAGTTTGGTATCACTCAGCCCTTTCTCTTTTTGAAAAATGTGCAGAATATCCATTTGCTGAATACTTCAACAGGAATCAATCTCATCAAAGTAATGTTTATGAGTTTGGGGCAAGGCTATACAAACAGAATCTGTCAGGCGCGGTATTCCTTAGATCTCTATATAAGTTCTTGGCTTTAGTAAATGATGATAATTCCCCCTCCCCGCTTCATAGTGCAATCGATGCTTTTAATGACCGCTTTAAAACACAATTGATTGAAACTGATAGCCTACACCTTAAAGTTTCCAGTAATCCTAGTTATTTATTGGGCCATATGGACGAAAACGGTGATGCTGAAGAAGATAGGCTTCACCCAAAAAAATCTCGTGATTTATTTGCATTAGATAACACTCAACGCATGGCAAATGTGTATATTGATGAATTAGCTGATGGAAATATTCTGGCAGTAAATGGACCTCCAGGCTCAGGCAAAACAGCAATGATGAAAGCCGTTATTGCTAATCAATATGTCAAGGCTGCCATAAATGATGAGCCTTGTCCGATAATTTTAGCCGTAGGTGACACAAATCAGTCGGTTACAAACGTTATCAGTGCATTTCCAAATGTTGCCTATACAGGTAGCTCTAAAGAGTTGATTCATTATAAAAGATGGTTGCCTCATCTTTGTAATTACGGCACGTATTTACCATCATCCACAAGGTTTAAAGAGCTATCAGAGAATAACCTAATTGAAGGGAGCATGATCGCAACAACCGAGAAGAAAGGTACATCCATTTTTTCTTGGCAAGGAAAAGACCAAAAGGAGTTAACTGATTTTACGAAGATAGACTCTTTAAAAAAGGTCTACCTAGATAATGCCAATAATTACGCTTCAGCTAATAACTTACCCTCTTTTGATAACGTGCATCAGGTCACGGAGAAATTGCAGAGTTATCTAAAAGAAATTTCAGGCCAACTAGATACTTATGTAAACGCACTTAACAGTATTAAAGATAGCCAGCCTGCACTTGACCAGTTTTTTAATAAAAACTTCCTTTCTCAAAATAGAAATGAAGTGACCTCTATTTATCATAGCCTTCTTAAACTGCTTAGTTCTGAGTCTAACAAGCGATCAGTTATTGATGAAGTTGCTAGGGAAACACTGAGAGATACTCAAGAGATTGATCCTCTGAGTTTGGTTGAACAGTGCCAGCAAATATTGATAGATCGATTTCTTGACGTCACAATTCGCGTAGAACTTTTTCACATTGCGGCTCGATATTGGGAAGGTAAATACTTAATCGACTGTGAGAAAGAGATTCTACTAACAGCCACCCCAGAGAATTTAGAAAAAGCATTACGCAGAATGTGTATGCTCACGCCTTGCTTAGTTTCCACGTTAGACTTCAGCCCTACCCTATTTAGAATATATAAAGATAGTATTTCTGGTATACAAGAATACCTTTTAGGCAAAGTTGATTTACTGATTATTGATGAAACTGGGCAAGCTGCAACTGCGAAAGGGTTACCCATTTTAGCCTTAGCTAAAAAAGTTGTCGCCGTTGGCGATGTCCTGCAACTACAACCAGTAGTAAAGAACCTTACGCCTGCAGCAGAAAAGGACATTTTCAATCAAAACGGGTTTGATGATAAAAGCTATGCTCGTTTTAAAAAAGAAGGTTTACTGACAAGCTCTGGCTCACTGCTTCATTTGCTACGAAAAGCATCTCAATTTTCTTATCAAGGCAAAGGACTTTTATTACGCGGGCATTACCGTTGCCAAGAGAAGATCATCGAAGTTTGTAATCAAATGGTATATGAAGGAAAGCTCTTCATTTCACCACATCTATATAAAACAAATGAACTTTTCCCTCCGTTATCTTGGGTAGAAAGCAAAAAATCAGGAAAACAAATTGATGGTTCAAGAGTAAATATTGATGAGGCGAAGAAAATTGCTAGCTTTATCTATAATCATTGGCCAGAGATATACCGATTCCATAACAGTAAAGGTAAGTCACCACGCATATACGATATCGTTGGGATCGTTTCTCCATTCAAACATCAACCTAAGTTGATCAAAGATGAGTTAAAGGGGTTGCTCAATAGCAAACCTTTAGAGGGTGAGTTTGAAATAACCCCTGAAGATATGGAGCAACTTACAGCTGGAACGGTAAACGCGCTACAAGGTGCGGAAAAGCCAATTATTATTTTTAGCTCTGTAAAAACAGGTAAAGATGTTGGAGATTCATTTTTTGATGAGCAGCCCTACCTACTAAACGTTGCACTATCTAGAGCCAAGCAGCACTTCATTGCTTTCATATGTCCTGATGAATATAAGATGAATACAGCAAGCAAAGATAATCAAGATGACATGGGTTATGTAGCGCAAACAGGAGCGTTGATTCAAAAGAACGGTGTGAAGCTTTTTCCAAAACACCTTGTAATTATCGAAGCTCCTGGTAAATGTGAGACGGTCCAGAATCACCTTAGCAGTTATTTTGAAGTAGTTGCATGTAAGGGGCGTACTTATGAGCAAGTTTCATCTTTGGATTTATATAACCAAAAAGTAGTTCCAAGATACGAAATTCAGGATGATAGTCATGAATTAATCCATGAACTAGCAAGTAGAGCTGAAGGTATGGAGACGGTCATAATTGCCACTGATGAAGACAATGCTGGAGAGTTCATTGGCTGGCACCTAGCCAAACAACTGACGTTAATAAAACCTTCATTGGCTCCAAAAATAAGACACGTAAGACTTAGTAGTCTTGATAAAGCCACGATCATTAAGACCATAGACAACTTTCCTCGAAATCAAAAGGAACTGGCCGTCTACGATAGTGCTAGGGTCAATGCTGAGGCCATAAGAGATATTATTGATTTTTATATTGCTCAGCGCTTTAGTGATGTAGTTAGAAATTCACTGGCTCATAATTCATCTAATTTAGATGAACTGCTTAATAAAGGGATTATTGCACCAAGCAATGATAAACATTTTAAGTCTGTGGGCAAAAAAATTGGCCGAGTAAAGGCTGGTATCTTATCTCTTTTAAATCAAGCTCTAATTCGTCATCAACAAAGTGTCTACGTCAATATTCAAGTAAACGGAAAAACGTTTCAAGGCTCTGTAACTAAGGGGGCTGAGCATATTAAAAAGCGCCTTGAAAAGAGTAAAAAAAATAGTTACAAGGCAAAAATTGATTCGTGGAAATTTAAAAACGAACAAAGAGAAAACCTAATCTATGAGCCCCCCTGTGCATCGACACTAAATGTTATCCGATATGCTTGGGAGCGTCATAAAATGATTCCTCAAGATACTATTAACTTGCTACAGGCTTTATATGAGGGGCAATTTTATGAACAAAAATAGCGCTCATGAAGATATATCAATTTTGCTCGATGTTAATTCCTCAGAGTACAGTGAGCTACTACGCTATCTGCAAAAGGTTCCGAATGGAAATAGTCTGCAACAAATTCTAAAGATTATCGAGCAGATTGAGAAGGAAGCTGACATCAAGGCTAACCAATTCAATCACACTGTACATTTATCCAATGCGGATAACCAGTTAGAAGTGCTCTTTAAATCAGTTACCTTTTCTGGTGATACTATTCACTTTCCAGATCTATTAAAACCTCATGAAAACGAAACTCCAATCACTGATGAGGATATAAAGGCACTGAATGAAGGCCGTTTTGAGATGGATTTCTATACACCAGAAGATGAGATAGATTACAGCTTGAGTGACTTGCTTAAAGATATGCAACTATACGGCATAGGCAGACCTTCTAATTTCTCTAAAAACATTAACGACCTCGTTGATGCTGATTTGATCTCAATATTAAATGGCGATATTACTCTTACTTCACTTGGTATGCAGATTATAGATGTATTAAGGAAAGAAGAACCCACCCTTTGTTCCCCAGGCTTTTCCAATGCATTAAACCTAATGACAGAACTCATTGGTTCAGGTCATCAAAACCATTCTAAGTTGGCAAATGAACTGATAAGCAAATCCTTTGCTCAATCTATCGATGAAAAAGCATTTTGGTCAAACGAAGATGAAATGTACGAAACAGAAAATTCATCTGATATTCAGTCAGGTGTTGTGAAGAAGGAGAGTCGTTAGGTTTTGTCAGGGATTTTAAGCTATATTCGAACAGTTGGCTCTAAAGCTGAGCAAGAAAGGTTCAAACAACTCATTGATAGAATTGAAACAGGGAGTATTCCAATTGCAGAAATACTCTCATTACTGAATAGTGCATTATGGAGCCGCTTACCAAGACATATACGAATAAGACTATTAAGTTTGCTTCATCAGATGAAAACTGATTTATCGACTGAATTAAATGAAATCGAATCGAGACACTCTGGTAAAGGAACATTCTTTATGGATGATCCTACGTACCAAGAAACAAGGAACAATTATAACCAACTCATTAAAGAGCTTTACCATTCTTCCATTTTTTTTATTGATAACTTCCAGCGATCCACCTTTGCAGAAAGAGTCAATCAGATCAATAACGAGAGTTACGAGCTAATTAACGAAGATCCCAAAATCAATATTTACTCCAACAAAAAAGGAGAGATATTGGTCCACCAGCTTGGGGATCACCTTATAAAACAAGATCCAATTATTGCTTATGAAAAAGCATTAGAGTCTATTAGTAAGCTGGATGAAAAAAAGCAAGAAAAAGCCTTAGAGTGCTTTGATAAAGGAGCCATACACACTGCTTCTGGCGAAGTCCCTGAATTCAATACTGTTGAGAAATGTGCAAAATACTTGGAAAATTATGGCATCACTTTAGCCCCATACAATAAACTCAAACCCATCCCTAAAGGTGTTCAACGAGAACATTTAATTCCTCATTCATGCTTTTTTGGTGAATACAGAAAATCAGGGCAAAGCCGCTCATCTGTTGCAATTGCCGATTGTTTTGGTGATTACACTGAAGCCAACGCTTTATGTATCTATGTCGATGACGCTCAAAAGTCTGGTACTGAACATAAAATGTTGACAGATGGGGATAGAAATTTCGCCAAATCACTAAAAAATGAGGAAGGTGGAGAACGTTTTGCAACATTGAACGAATGGCTCGATCACAAGGAAAATCTGTTAGTCAAAATGTTCGAAGCTAGTGATATGAAACGCCCTCCTACTGCAGCAGGCGACAATGGCATGGACAACTTATCTGGCCCCGAAAAAAGTGAAAAAGCGAAACTTGCTGCTAAAGCTATTATTCAGGGTACTAGATTGCACTATCAAAGCCTTGGAGTCGATCTAAATGCAAAGATGAGCAATCGAATCGCTAGAGGTTCAATCGCAGAAGAAAACCTTATTAAGGTCAAACAGTAATGAGATTATAAAATGCTGGAAAAATCGATTACCAAAATGACAGGAGCCCCTAATTTAGATGGGCTTCTTATTCAGACTGACTCAAGAACTCAAGCTGACCAAGGGCTTGGTTCCAACATTTCTTTGTTAAATTTTGAGTTAACTTCTCTAAGCCGTCAGATTGTGGCGAATTTTCAATTTACGAATATGACAGTTGCCGATGATGCTATTGTCGTTGGTGATGAATTCGGTGTTATTCATATAAAGACTTATGACAGCAATCTAATCTTTCCTCAAGCAGATTTAAACGAAACATATCCTAGTGACTGTGAAATTCAATTTTCTGATGACGAATGGATAAGTGCAAAATGGCGTAACGTTCCAATTAACTCTCTTTCTTTTAGTAAAAGTCAGGGGCTTTTGGTCTGTTATGCAGATGGTGAAGTATGGACGTATAACGGCCAGCATAGTAACTTAGAGCTAACACTAACTGAGAACATAACGCTTTGCCAAATAGGATATAAGGGTGAGTTCATTGTATGTGCTGATAACGGTATTTACGTTAAGCCTAACAATAATAAATGGCATAACCTCTCTCTTCCTGAGTACAACCTCGCAAGGGTGATTTTTACAGACCTTAAAATAAACCCTTATAAAGAAGATATCATTTATATATGCTCTCGAAACGGCTTCGTATTGAGACTTGATCTCCAAACTCTCCAATTGCAAGATATGCAGCTTCCTATTGTTCCTTACTTTAATATTGATGTTGTAAAAAAGAAATTGGCATTTGCCTGTCAAAATGAAGGCGTTCAGGTAATTCTCAAAAACAAATTGCAGCGCATCATTGACTGTAAGACATACCGAATGGCATTTGCGAATGACACCTTATATGTATCTAGTGAAGAAGAACACCTAATTCCTCAGATAAATGCGTACAGCATCAATAAGGAACAAGGGCGAATAGACTTGATAAACTCTGTGAAAATTGGTCAATAGCTAATATGCAAAGCATAAACGTAATCGAAGACATTACTTCAGCTAAAAAGCTATATGATGTTCTGCATTTACCGCTGAGCAAACTAAATAGAGCTGAATATGAGGACTGGGTTAACACACAGCTCTTAGATCAAAGACTTAAAGAATATCATGATATTTTTGCCTGGTATCTGCTGCTAGCATCTGGGAAAAGTCAATTAAAGGTAGATGGCTGTGACTACTTTGATCGCTTTTTTAAGAATTTACAGCTCAGCACTCAAATATGGGCACTGTTTTTCTTTATCGAAAAATTTAATGGGCCTAGGTTAATGCATAAGCGCAAGTCTATCATTGCACAGTTGAATCTAGATGAAAGCCTTCTCGATGAAAGAGAGTTGTTTAACACACTCAATCATCGATTCTTGTCTAAATCGGCTATCCAATTAGACACAAGTAATATCATTAGCTATTACCTATCAAAAGATTGTCGTGATTGGCGCGATTATTTAGATGTAGATTAAGAGGTTGGAATGCAACCCTGAGCTGCAGCTTGCTGGGCTGATACACATACTATTTTATAATAATTATTGTATCAGCCTGTTAGTCTCACCTAGCGAGTCACTCTTAAATATGCTGCTTTATCTTTCTGTATAGTTGCAGTATATCTTCGGCTTTGATGGCCTATTGGTTTTCAAGTTCTTCTAGCTTTTTCACAATAAGAGATAGAATTCTTGGTTTGAAGGCTGAATCAGCAATACTTTCACTAGGTTCAACGGTAAGTTTCCAACCTGAATCACTATCGTAATTCAGCTTTAATGTTACAGAACCAGTGACATCTTCATTAAATTCACACTTTAAGGGTTCCTGTATATCATCCATTTCCAAATAACTAGCCATTAACCCGTACAATGTATTTGCTTCTGTTGAGGGTAACTTTTTAAAATCTTCTGATGCATCACAGGTAATATTTACTTGTTCATTTTTAATATTGACTGCTGCATGTATTTCAAAGTTACGGCTTGTTTCAAGAATTTTTTCGAATACATCACTCATATAAAATCCAATACTTAGCTCTTTTTGTTATTTAGACAAAGATATTACATATTTACTTAGACTTCTATACTACAGAAAAATTCAGTGTCGATGAAAATATGTTTTTTATGTAATGGATAGTGGATTATCGCAATATTTTTACATATTTCCTTTTTTTTATTGATTTCTCAGATTGAATCATTAAATTTCACAAGACGTTAATATATGGCTGTAATTTTTCTGAGGGATTCTTACAGAGGGTTATGTTTACCTTAATTAAACGGGTAAACAATAAAAGGAAATACCTATGAAGTTCAATAAAATCGTTCTTGCTACATCTCTTGCTCTGCTTTCTTCCACTGTATCAGCTGGACACAACTCAGTTGAAGTCTCTGAAGAAAAATACAACGAACAGTTAGATTATGTTGTAAATATCGTTAACGGCTACGGTGCGTATTGTGGCGGTCAGTTGGTTGCTGGTAAATATGTAATCACTGCTGCTCACTGTCTACAACCTGCTGGTGGTGAGTTTGATAAAACTCTAATCACTTCAGATCCAAATGACCATAGCATTGTGACTCTTGATGCTGCAAAAGCGAATGTTACTGTAAAAGTTGGGAATCGTGACCGTTTTAAGTCTCAAGACATTAAGGTTGTCGGTATCGAGGTTAGCCCTGATTATATCTACAAGGATTCACCAAATAATCTTTGGGTAAAAGAGCAGGCAGCCAAGGACAACCAAAATGCAGAAACTGCGTCATTTCATGGTGATTTAGCAATTTTAACATTAGAGAAACCTTTCTTATCGAATAGTGCAGCCGTTATAAACACTAAAAAGCTCACTGATGATGTTGATACGAAAAACCCCGAATCAATTGAAAAGTATATAACCAATATCTATGGTTGGGGCAAAACGAAAGATGATCCATCTCCGAGTGTTATACGTGATACAGAAATGAACTATGACGTAACGGCACACTGGAGTGATGATGGTTTAACCGAAGTAAATTATATTAGGTTTGATTCTGAAAATTTTTTAAAAAATGAGAAAAATTCCAATACAGATAAAGGTGATTCTGGTTCCCCTATACACATAAAAGGCAAGGTTGTATCTTGGGTGTCTGGTGGAGGAAGTAATAATACTCATGGCTCAGGAAGTGCGTACCATATCGAATGGTTTAAAACCAAAATCAACTCAGTGAATACCATTGGTAAAAAAGGAATTGAATTCGAAAATGTAACCACAGAGTCAAAGCAGTGGGTTATACCTGTTCAGAATTTAACGACTTCTGATGTGACTTTTACACCATCTTTAAAAGATGACTCAGGATTATTTAATATCACAAACTCAACTTGTGAGGGTACATTTGCAAGTGGTGCAGATTGCAGCATAACTGTTGCATTCAATGAAAATTCTAAAGATGTGACAGAATCAATTGAAAGTTCATTAGTTTTAAATGACGCACTTAGTATTCCTCTAAAGATAACTAAAATAGTTCAACCTCAACCAGAGCCTAAGCCACAGCCAGAAGAAACTAAAAAATCGGGTGGCAGTCTTGGTTTTGGACTGATAGCTTTGATTTTAGTTGGACTAAGAAGAAAGCTTCTTTCATAGTATTTAGCTCAACGCTCGCTTAATGCATTGAATAAAAAACCGCCCGAAGGCGGTTTTTTATTATCTAAGGCTAAATTTTAGATATTCGTATGATCCTAGGATTTCCATTTGCTCCATGCTGGTAAACTCTAAATTGACCACCGCTCCAGCCAGAGTATTCAATATGGTAGTTCCCTTTATAGCTTGTCGGCACAGGAATACCTGTCAATTGCTTTCTAGACGAACCATCAACGTTTACAAGTACTGACGTTGCCAAGTTTCCATAACCAAGAGAAATATCAAGCCTGTATTGACCTCTACCCCAGCGATTTGAAACATATTGAGAGTTTCCGCTCCAAAGAGATTGACCGTTATTTCGATTATCCTGACAAACAACAACATTTTTTGATTCGCAACTTTGTATCCACTGTAGCGCATCTTTAAGGCTTCTTCGTCCACCATAGCTAGATTTAAGCCTAAAGTCTTGAGCTGTCACAGTTCTATCGAATGTTTCATCAATGTCTGTTCGTGCATACCTTGAAGCAACAATACCGCCTAGCTTAGACGAATCAACAGCTCTGCTATGACGACCGAGATACTTGCTTGAAAGCGCAACACCATTTTCATAAAGCGTTGCGCCATTCGATGATATGACCCATTTCCCGTCAACGATCACACCACCATTAGCTCTAATGTAATTATTGAAAGTCTGGTAGCCACCAAAGTTGTTGCTCGTATCACGTCTAGCGAATTGTGTACTGTTAATGCCATCGAGCCTATCGGCATCGCTGGCCTTAGAGTAACGACCTAAGTATCTACTTGATAGAGCCACGCCGTTTTCGTAAAGTGTCGAACCATCAGATGATGCGATCCACTTTCCATCGACTTGGATACCACCATCACCACGTATAACTCCGCCAGTATAAATATTCTTGCTGTTATACGCTCGTAGCCATGTGGAGTCAGTCATATGCCAACCACCGCCATGGGACTGAAAGTAAAGTCCATTGTTACCGTCTACACGAACCCAATCACCTCTTACGTGTAAACCAGCATCAGCATAGATTCTACCATCAGCCTCAATTGAACCTCTTGTTATAAGGTTCTTCTTCAGCTCCAAGTTGGCTTGAGAAATCACGAGTCTATCTGGAGCAGATAAAGCTATATGAGCTATACCATTACGGCCAGACAAGACAAAGGACGGATTTTGCCCTGAGGCTTCAAGTCTAATCTCGCTATCGCTCCCTTTGACTTGAAATAGATCTTTAGCGGAAACCTTTTTATCGAAAGCATAACCCGAAGCATCAGTAGTGAACTCTACCAGCCCAGATTTTGTCGTCCCAATATCAAGATAACCAGCTCTATTATTGATCCTCACTCTGTCATCATTAGATGATTTCATGATTCCAGTGTTCGCATCACCAACTTGTAGGCCTAGGGTAGTCAACACTGTTCCGTTGAAAACAGCCGAACCGTCAATAGTGGTTAACCCTGCCACACTCAAAGTGTTTAACTGTGTATTACCAGTAACCTCAAGTGTGCCTAGCGTTGACTTCCCATCTATATTAAGTTGTTGGCCACTGATTGATTCAGATTCAATTTTCTTGGCTTCAACATCGCCTAGCTTTGATTTGCCTGAAACAGTAAGGTTTTTGGTTGTAACAGAGCCTTTTACTTTAACAGTTTCGAACTCTCCTTCAGCGCTAATTACTTTCGGAGCAGTGATACTACCCGCAACATCAAGAGAACCTTTTATGCTTGCATCTGAATTGAAGGTTGCTTTTTTAAGAAAGGTAGCAATTTCCTTAAACTCAGTAGCACCATCAACGGTTAATGTACTCTTTAGCCTTGTCGCGCCTGCAGCTTCAAAGGTATTAACTTTAGTACTACCGCTCACTTCCACATCAGCTATGTTAGCTTTTTTGGCTGTTAACTGATTTGTTACATTGGCATTGTTTAGGGTGGATGTCCCTGTTGCCGTAAAATCTAAAGTGGTTGTAGAGTTTAGTGCAACAAGCTGGCCTGCCGTTGCGATATTTGCAATATTGATCGTATTAGCATTCGCAACATCAATTTTATTGAGATCATTCCAACCCAATGAAAGGTCTGTCTCCATCTCATTTAGTTCGGGTCTGCTTGGATCTCTAGTTCGACTCAAGCTATTAACCCAGAGAGTATGAGATGCTGGAGTACCAACAGCTAAAACAACATTAGTCCCCGCAGGATCTGTGTTGACTCTCTCTGCTACATACTTAGCAATTTCTTCCGAAGGGAAATTGATAGATATCTCAAAGAATCGACCATCAGCAGAAATTTGACCTGTATACGAAGCACCAAAAGGGGAATTGCTTAACCCAGCGTAGTATTTTCTTGCTGGATCGGTTAGCGCTCCCATATTGGCAGGGAATGCTCCTTGCTCATCAAAAAACATAAATATGGCCGCTCGAATGTCATGCATTTGAGTTACGGCTATATCAGCTTTATCAAATTTAGCTTCAATTGCACCCGATGAAAAGTCATTAGCCACAACCGAGGTTGTGGCTAATCCTATTCCAAGCGATAACAATATAGCTGTAGTAAGTTTCGATTTATTTCTCTTCATAAAATCTCTTCTATACTTGCTTTCCTTACACCACTAACAACTCGAAGGATTGCTAGAAAGAATCCTTGAACGGTCATAACTATTTCTGAATGTTGCAGAGCTCAATTGCTCTGCCTGAGAAAAAATTACTTCCCTGTCGTTAGCACCATCTTCAATCAACATATTGTTGATGAATCTTGCTTTCATCCTGTCTGCTATCTGCTTGTCGGTAAATGTAACTGTGACTGAATATATAATGAGTCTATTGACAGTAGAGATTTGAAACTTTGCATTGGAACCATATAAGTTATCCCATGGCTCCCCTACATATTCAGGGTAGAGGTCATTAATAGCGACAGTACCAACTGCAGTACAATTCACCTTTCTGTAGTAATTGAGCGCTTTAATGTACTTATAGGTTCTTTGATGAAAGTCCTTAGCTCGCTTTTTACTCTCCCTTGCCTCATGAGCACTCATTTCACTTGCAATAAAAAGTGTAATTACTGCAAGCCCAAGTGCGACAACCATAAGGTTGAAACCTCTTTGCTTCTTTAGGGAGAGCATAAATATTACCTTTTCAGATTAAGTAGCTTCGATTAGGTATGAAACTGTTCCACTCGCACAGGTAGCCTGTGGTGATTTGGCCGCAAGTCTGTTACATGCTTCTGCAGGCACACCCGTTACTCGAATAACTAAATCGTATGGGTCTGTACCAGCCGCTACTACATAATCTCCTCCCCACGGATTTTGGTCTGTTCCATCTCCAAGTTCAGATTTAACATATAAATCATTGGATAGTAGCTGCACAGTAACACCTGTATAGCCATTGCTTCTTCCTGAAACCCAGTCACCTGCACCTACTACCAATTGACCTACTGTAGCGTTCGCTGTGCCAACCTTAGCTTTACCTTGACCAGGTGCAACGATGTCACTCATCACATAAAGAATAATCAAAGCCCCAATAGCAATAACTACTCCGAGTTCAATAAGCGTGAAACCCTTATTTTTTTTATTGCTTAAGCTGCTATATTTTTTCATTTCAGTACCTTCTATTATTAAATATCTATCATCAACATAAGTGATGACATTGACTTCAAAGTTAGCAATCCCAGAGCAAGTGCAATTGCCCAGAGAAATAATCCAACTCTTTTTGCATACTTCTTTATAAGAAATGCTGCATCTTGATTAGCGTTCTCAGCTGCAGCTTTAAGCGCTTTTGAGTAATCGCCTCCACCGAACTCCAATTGAGCTCGAATTCGAATCTGTTGCTTTTCAGAAAATAGACCTAATCCAAAATAGGATTTTTTGTCTTTACCGTGAGATATTCCCTTTACCATTTTTTTAACGTGATATTCGAGGTAAGGGTCCACCCATTTTTGAATTTCTTTCAAAATATCAAGCAGCTTCATATCACTTGATTTCATCATCGAAATTACATAAAGCAACTTAGCCGCCTGAAAAGAGCGAAACATGTTCAAAGGAAATTTTTGGCTCCATTTATCCCGCCCTAAACCAACCCAGTTGTTTCTTTTTTGGATATAAATGGCTCTTAAAGCCACTCCGCCAGCTAGGGAATAAATAAAATAAATGGAGGTGAAGAAGTCACCAATATATTTCACTGCAATTGGGGCTGTCTCGTAGGTGTTTTCGATATCGAGTATTTCCGACATCATAGGGAAAATAACGATGTAAAATAGGAGGATAGCACCCAAGAGGATGCTGTTAACAATTAACGGTGGTATCAAACCAAACACGAAGTTTTCCCTAAACAAACTTCTCTCTTCTTTTAAGGCAGCCGCCAGCTTTTTAATGATCCCTTTTCTGTCTTTCACATAAACTGAAGCTCGATACATAAAAAGCAAATCATCAGCAAACCACTTTTCCAACCCTAACTCCCAGCGGCCTCGTTCTGAATAAGAAATGAGGTCTTTACAAACTTTTATACGAATATTGCTCGGTCCATATTCACTTAAATAGACTTCTTGTAATCGCTTCAAAGCATCTTGTCTTTTTAAGCTGCCAAATGACTCAAGCAGATCAATAAACTCTAATTGGTACTCAACAGGAAAGTTCATCCTATCGATGCCATGGGAGAGCTGCTCTATATATTTGTTTGAAGCCTTATTTCGACTAAAAAGTGAAGTTGCCAAGTAATGCCTTATGAATTATTTCAAGTTAACGAGAATTTAACTGGATTCAATTTTGGGATACACACCCAAAACACTTCAAAGGCTTGAATGGTCTTACCGATTGACTTTCACCCAAAAAAATACCGCCAGATGGCGGTATTGTGTTTTGATATAAGAACAACCTTAACTAACTCGGTTCTTTTGGAGTGCGACACGCTGTTGTAACAATCACTCTATTTTTCAAAGCGGTTTCAGACATCGGGTGCAATCCCTCAAACCCAATGCGCCAACCTAGGTTTTCGTTAGACATCGTTACGCCATAGACAATAGAGTCCGCAGGATAAAGCTCACCATAGACAACTACAGGCTCATTGTCTTCCTCACACTTTGGGTATGGAACTAGGTCGTTTACCATATAAAGATATGAGGTAGGAACTTGCTCAATTACACTCGCAAATACAGAGCCTTGTGGAATATCCATAAAATACTTATTTCTAATCAATGCTCCATCACGCTGAGCATCGCTACTGAAAACTCTGCTTCCTGTATCTTGATCAATGTAAAAGTACTTAATCAGAGAAGAACTAATATTTGCATTCGCTAAAGCCGTATAAAACTCATTGTTAATTGCATTTTCCATCATGGCTTCATAAGCATTGTCTGCATATAAGGACAGCTCTTGCGCAAAGATATCACCATTATAAAATTTATCAGCTAAGAACTTTACGTGTACCAGAAGTCTATTACTCTGAATGAGTGCCTCTTGATATGATTCAGGCCTAAGATTCCTAATTTTATTTAGCAATCTTTTTTCAATTGAAGGCTCAACTTTTACAAGCATTTCTTGAATATCATCAGACACTGATTTTTTTATATATAGAGTGACTAAAACCCCAGTAATAATTGACACCAAACTGAATAATACCGTACTAATGATCAGCGCTTTTTTCATCTAGCTTGTTCCTTGTTATTTCTAGCAAATCTGTAATGTTCATAGTTCCAAATCACTTTGTCAGACAATCTTAATTGCTTATGATGTTTACTCTCTATTACGTCCCACCCAGTACGTTTTAATTTTTCAATTGCTGAGTAGAAACCACCTATTTGATTGGGATCACGTATGTTGTATTTAAACTCACAATCCTTAATATCCCTTCTTTTAAAAGATGTTTTCCAACGGAAATTTCTTTCTCTACACTGAAGTGGCTTTTGTTTAAATGTAACTTCATTGGTTGAAGGTTTGATGCTTATCTTTTCAAGCTGTTTTGCTTTCAAACCAAGTTCTTTTAGAGCCCTGTGATAGTTCGCTTGCTTTTCTTTACGCTGCTTGAGAATTTTATGTGCGGCCTCAATTTCCTGCTCCAAATCTCCCGCAGTCGCATTTGCTGATAATGCAAAACAGAACATAACTAATACTCGCTTCATTCTGGACTAAGATCCTTATCACTATTTGCCGATAAGCCTGAATTAATTGTTTGCATATATTGATGGATATTACTTTTGTCGATAATACCTAATTCCTGTTCAACATCCTTGTGGTCCAACCCATGCTTCTTGGCTAAGCTCCCATACCGATTAATGTTTTGCCCTAGCTCTTCAATTAAGCCGTTCACTTTATCTATAGGTAGGCCAAAAGACTGACTGAGCGACTGAGAAAAGTTTTCATCAAAATAAACAGCTTGATATGTGGAATGGGAATCACTAATTGCTATATTTGGCAAAACATTGGGTTCTGGTTGAGGGGCGGCAACGCTCAATGGTGCCAATTTCCATTTACCAGGCACGATTTCTCTAAGCATAATATTGTGCGTATTTAGATGCTTTTGAAGAAGTAAGCTAGACAGTAGTGCGATTTTTAGTATTTCGTCCGTTGTAACATTAGAACAACGCTCAGTAACCACTTGTGCAATTTTAGAAAATGTATCGTTTTCATAGGAGGTTGTCTTTCCACTACCCTCCAATAGACAGGCAAGCGGTACTTCGTTGAACATTTGGCTCCACTCTTTTGAAAGAGAGTGCGTAACCTCCCCTGTAATTTGCCCTGAGAAGCTCTTGCCATCTAATTCTGCTGCGAACAATGCAGGCGCTTCAATTCCCGACAAGGTAAGGATTTCTCGAATTACTTTTAGCTTCTTCACTTCAGAGTCATCGTTGTGCAATTGCATTTTGCAATGATGGAGCTCATCATCTATCGGCACCATAGCATTCACAACAAACGCTTTTTGATCTGTATTGTAGAATGAACTTAAGACTTGATTATCTTTCATGTTCAAACACCCATCATGGCATTTAAGCAAGTAATCACAGGCTTGTTCAACTGAAGGAGCTAGATTGAATTGATGTTGTTCATCATGATCAAACTGAATAGCTTTAAAGCTACTCCTAAATGAGGTGACATACTTTAAAAGATCAAAAGAATCTAAAGAAAGCGTTTCTCTATTGGTGTTAGTAATTAGATTTTTCGTGCTTTCATTAGGCAAGAACTGCTTAAAATACGTGGGTAAAAAATCATTATTCCTAGTGCTGCCCATTACAATACTTTGGCAATTAAATGACTCAATGCCCTCTGGTGCCAAATTTGGATGCTTTTGTAAATAATCATCTTCGTATTGAAACCCTATAATGGGGAATTCTCTTTCCTCAAGTACTATCTTGACTAAATTTCCAACAGCAACAAAACCTTGTGTTTCATTATCCCATCGAGTTACTTCAATTGTTTCACTGAGCACGCTTTTTTACCTCCCTGAAAAGCTCTTGTCTCATCTTCTTCAATCGTTCATCTTCTGCAGCTTTTTGCTTTGACTGAAGTTCCCGTTGATGCGCTTCCTTTCTTTTTAACTCCTGAATAACCAATGCAACATATTGCGCATCGATATTCTTTTGCTCACTTACTACTTCAATGATTTCTGGCCATAAGTCCATTTCATGAATAATGGCTGCAATATAGCCAAGTGAGATCTTGTGATCTCCTGCCTCAGCCCTAGATAATGTTCTTCGTGAAAGTTTTTTTCCAAAGTAGGGAGAAATCTTATGTGTCAAGAAACCTGCAAGATCTCTACAACTGCTCAATGGTTGATTTTTACGAAATAACCTAATGGACTTACCTAAAAGCTGAAGGTAATTATTTACATGCTTTTCAGTTGGCTCTGGAGATTCTTCAAAGCCCTTCCTGCTATCTGTTGACATCTTATTGGAGAATAAATTTTATTGAATTTGTTTGTATATCGGCTTTTGTTTGGCTAATAAAACCTAGCATTTCTGACCCAACTTTTAACTCAGGGTCCTCTTCAATTTTTTTGCCCATAAGCATAGCCATCATGATTGGCTTATTAGCATTCAGTTGGCTTCGATAGCCTCTAACGTCATCGAAAGTGACATTGAACTGAGAGGCAAACTCTTTTACATCATCAAGGTTGAACTGATTTTCTTGTGCTAAGAACGCTAATAATAATGCTTTGTAATATTCCACTTCTATCTCCTTAAGTATTGCATTCGATATCTCTTTTAAGAGATTCCGTTTTCCAAATTCCTTTGTTCAAGCACTTTGCTTTTTGCTGAATAATTACTAAATACTTTGAACGTGAATTTCGATAATTGAACCTGTACCATCCTTCACGAATCATAAAGTTTTGCAGATTTATTCCATCTACATACACTTCACCAACAAACTCACCTTCAGGTGTGCTTTCATTTAATTTAAATTCGACAGGTTTATCTTCAACAAACTTCGATAATCTGTCGCATTCACTTCTTACCTTATTATCTTTACTTGTTTTGCAAGCGGCACTGCTATTGCCACCGAAGTCAACAAGATCCAATATAAAAGTAAGCCTTCCTAATTCGGTAGAGCCATTAAACGTTGTTCTAATTTCTAACTTGCCTGGAGAAATTACTTTTACGTTTTCAGCTCTTATTGTCTTGTAAAAAAGACCTTCTGAAGCCGTTGAAAAAAAAGGAATGAACAATAAGAAAAGAGCTACTCGCATAAAGCCTCCTTGCTATTAGTTACAGGTCTTGACCAAACATCCTTATTTCTTGCTTTCGCTGTGACAACTTTATTACGCAAGTCATCAGGCAGGTTTAAAAAGAACTTTCTTCCAGACATAGATTCGATACAGCTAATTGATGTGATGTACTTATCAATATCATCATCTAAATTTTTTTTGGTTGGAATCAAATATGCCAGTGACAGAGAGGTGTACGGGTCATAATATACTTTATAGAGCTGAGTTGGCTCTTGAGGTTCCTGACCTTCATTTTTATTCCAAACAAGCCCAGTAATAATTTTGATGCCCCCTCTCTTGAGAAATAGAGACCTCTCCCACACTGTTAACTTCCAAGTAAGATCGCCAAAATTACCTCGCCAAGCATTCCTGTCTAGAGGAAAAATATTAATCATGCTGAATGCCAAGTCTGATTGCGCTTGATTTGACATGATTGATATTGGAGGAACAAGTGTTGCTTTATCCAGTTCATATGGATAATCATTTGCTGCAAACTGCACATCACTGTTGATGTATTTAGATTTAAGATATCTGCCTGTATTAATAGCTTTCAGCTTTTCATTTTTTTGGGGTGCATCATAGATAGCCCATAACACTCTTTTGGATTTTTTGTCATATCCAAATGTAGTGTTTAATTCTTTATGGCAAATTACAGATGCACCCCCACCTTGGAGAAGCTGCTCATGACCCAAGCAGACATTTCGCCCCAAACTACTTGAACTAAACAAGATAGAAGCAAACAACATACTTGTCTTAAAGAACGTCCCCAAAATAGCCCTCCGAATTAATGAGTTTTATATCTGCACCAGAGACGATCTCTTTTGATGGTTTGTTTTTATTGGCAACGCCATTAGTTATGAAGCATTCCAAAAGTGAAAAGCCATTCAGGTTTGAAGCGTTCAACACTAATGCTTTTTTGCTTTCATCAATAATTTTTCTGGCTTCATCAACTAACTGGAAAAGATTGACCATTTGTGCGTCCGTAGAAACAAAAATTGAGCCGATTACTGGTGTAACCAACAGCTGCCCTTTTAACGTTTCAATATCTTCTGATTTTTTAGATTGAACATTGATAATCAAGTCATAAAATTCATTATTTTCAATTACGTCTTGAATATGTTTAAGGAACAACTGGTTTTCTATTTTTTGCATGATAATACCTACGACCACTCTCAATTGCTGAAACGTAACACAACAATTAATTAGCAGCTTTAATAATCTGAATATTTCGTAAAAAAGTGGTTAGTGACTGAATTTCATTAATATTGGGCTCTTAAGTATGCTCTAAGGTCAAAAAGCAGGTCTTTTACCTTTGGCAGTAGAAGATCACGCTGTTCACTAGTTAAAACTTGATTAACCCCACTTTCTAGTGATTCCAACATTTCTTTATGGTCCTTAAAAACCGCAAATCGATATGTGGCAATGAAGCCTTGTTGAGCACAGCTTAACTCTACCAACTTCCCATCTATAGATATTGTTTTACTTGGGCAGTCTTCAACGTAGGCGTAAAAGGGGGAGTTGCTGGTTGAAAGCGTCCCAATAGGCTGAGGATAAAATGCATCCTGCATGAAATTCTTAAAATAAAGCCCAAAACCCTGCTGTTCTTTAGCTGCACCTATAATGCTGAAATGATGATTTCCTTGATAATAAGCCATTGCTTACATCGCTCCTTTAAATGTAATTATTAAAATACCGACAAAGATCAAAACGAGTGGCAATCCGACAAGAATCGCGATTAATACAGATGTTCTAATCATTTTTGCCATAATCAGTGAAAGAAGGGCCAATAAAGCAAGACCCCATAAAAAGTTCATATTCATCTAATAACCTATCACCTTGAGAGGATTTTTCAGGGGATTTGCAGTGCCAATAACAGGGCCATCTTCATTGATAACCAGCTCTTTCATCAAGCAATCCCTTACCTTTAACGTACTCTTTAGCAATGATTTTTTTTCTATTCCGTTCTGCTTGAGTAAATTGAAAATGACCAATGAATACTGTTTTATGTCTTTTTCTGAGTATGTCCTAGCCTCCCATTGAAGCATTTCTGTTTTTATGTCATTCAGAACCATATGCTCTATTTTATTTGTCTTAAGTACCCAGTTCGTTGCGCTGCTAATTTTTGTAATTGATTGCTCACCTCTATATTTAGAAAGCGTATGCACCTCTGGAAATTTTTCATCTAAATCTCTGTTGATGACTATCAATTCAGGGGTTATCAAAGAAGTGGAGGCAACAGTAGTATTGCAATAGTGAGTAGTAATTGGTGTTTCAACCCCACTAAATATTACACCTAGCAAAGTAGATGCTGTTGGAGGCTTTAACTGCCCTTCTCTTTCAGACATACTTCCAGTGATAAATACTTTTTTAACGGCTCTTGTAATGGCTACATAAGCCACTCTCTTTAATTCTTCCGCTTCCTTGTTGCGCTTATGTCTTCCGATAAACTTATAAAAGCTCTTATCTTTGAGCTTTACTCCAAGTTCGTCACTGCAACCTAAAACAGATGTATTGCTATTTGGCAGTTTATCCCAGGCTGCTAGAGGAGACTTTGAAATCATGCTCTTGCGCGTTGACCCTACGATAAAGACGTAATCAAACTCTAACCCTTTCGCCTGATGAATGGTCATTACATTTATGTTTGTATGCTGGGTATCGCTAGAGCCGATAGCTGGCATCGCATATAAGTTTTCGAGTTGTCGGTCTAACCAGTCAATATCGATGTCAAAAAGTGTTTTACCGTTAAATAGCTCAATCACTGTGCCAATATTGCTTAGGCATGCTGCTGTTTCTGTTAGGGAGTCTCCGCTTAATGCAATCCATAGCCCCTCTAGAATCTTGTCTAATGTTTCTGAATATCTCTTTTCCATCGCAATGAGCATAAAGCTCATGAAGCTTTCAAGCCTGCTAAGCTCATCTTCATCTAAATCAAAACCATTAATATTGTTGGTTATGTGATTGTATGGATCGCGTATTTTGGGGCTTCCAAATATTTTTTCAATGTCATCGAGCGAGAGCCCAACAAGTGGACCATTTAACACACTAATCCATGCGGCCATATCAAAATCATCAATAAGAATTCTTGCTAGTGATGTTAAGGGAATTACATATGGAAGCTTTTTTATTTTTTTCAATTTAACTTCATTAGTACCGCCAATTTTATTAGCTTCAATAGCTTCTAAAACGGGTTTTAATGCGTTTCTTGTCTGCCCCAAAATACCAATGCTGCAACCATCTTCCATACCCTGAATTTTTTGTGCTTGTTCAACCACAAACCTAGCTTCTTCCAATCCATTCTTATCATCGATGAAACCATGAATTTCGACAGGTTTTTCAAGGCTGGCTGCAGCTTTTGTAGCGGCTGATGACTTGCTGTACGAAGGAGCGCCTAAAGTTAGGTTTTCATTTGATGGGAAGGTTTTATTAAACACATTATTAACCCAATTCACTATACCTTGAGATGAACGGAAGTTAGTTTTTAACTCGAGCAAATCAATTTCTAAGTCTCCAACACCTTGTTCTGCTTGCATGAACTGGGTTACATCACTTCCTCGAAAGCCGTAGAGTGACTGCATAGCATCTCCGACTAAAAATAGGCTTTTATCTTTATCTTTTCCCCAGTGCTCAACGAGATGTTTGACAATATTCATCTGAACATTATTCACATCTTGAAATTCATCGATGAGAATGTGTTTTAGACTCATTGCTTTGAATATCGTAGATTCTGTAGACTCTCCATTTTCGGAATCCACTGAGTAAAGTGCAGACATTGCAATTTCAGTGAAATCAACGGCCTTGCATGCTTTAAACTCTAATTTCAAATTTGCTATTGCCAAAGGTAAAACATCAAACAAGTTAGCTAATAATTTCCACTCTGCTTCTGAATACTTATAACAAGGAGCTTGGGATAACTTTTGTAGCGGTCCCTCTAATGCTTGGGCAAGTGATGTCAGGCTCTGACTCAACTCACTTTTTGCTTCTTTAGAGAACCCTTCTCTGATGCCGTCTTTTTTTGAAAATCTTTTTTTTGCAGCCCCAGCTTTAGTAAGAAAAACGCTTGATAGTGAGTCAATTAGCTCTTGGCTTTCGGTTAGTTCCAGTTGAAACCCATTTTTACAGAAGTCAGTTACGCATTCGGAATCTATATTCAGCTGAGAAAGGCTTTCAATAAGCTCTGTTTCAAAGCTTGTCACCTGATGAAAATCCTCTTCCAAAACAGTATTGATGAACTCTTGTCTTGCTTTTTCTAGGGTTTCACGGCTCTTGTGGCGGTTTTCAAATAAAAGTGGAATCCAACGCTCGCGTAATTCAAGCATCTCGCTAATCAGTTTTACTACTTTTGCGCTGTCATTATTGAAATGAAATAAGAGCTGCTTTATTTGTTGGCCAAATTCATCATGTTCAATGTAACTAAGCGTTTCTTTTGCTGCTGACTCATAGAGTTGATAGGGATCATTGCTCACCTCTCTCGAGATAATGTAATCACTATTTGGTCTAGCGTTATCCGCTAAAAGCTGACGACAAAATGAATCGATCGTGCTGATTTGCAATAACGACGGGTTAGACTCGATGTTCCAACCTCTTAATTCACTGTTTTTTAGTGCTGCAGAAGCAAGTTCGTAATTTTCGATTTCATGAGCGCTGCAAGGATGTTCTTGGTTTTTCACTTTCGTTATAGAGCCAATGATTCTATGCTTCATTTCTTGAGCGGCAGCGTTAGTAAAAGTCATCGCTTGAATTTGTCTAGGGTGCTCAACCACGCTTAATAACTTCAAAAAATAATTTGTTAGCAGTCCAGTTTTACCAGAACCTGCAGGAGCTTTAATTAGCTTATGGCTGATATCCAGCGCCTTCATTCTTTCTGTTGCATCGACTAACATTGCCTTCCTCAGGATAACCATCTTTGACTGAGGAAAACATATCAGGACATGAACTAGTGTTCAGATTTATTACACCACTGTTTTTATTATCTTTTTATCTCGAAAAACTCACCAGTATCAATATCCAAATATCCAAGAGGTAAAACTAAATAGTCTTTTTGTTGCCATCTCATCAAATCATATGATTGTGTTGAACGGATTGTTTTTCCTAAAGGCTTAACGCCCTTTTCTGGAACAATGAACCAGCGTTGGTTGATATTATTGGTTTTTATGTACGCTTCTATCATGTTGTCAGCAGTTACATCCGCAACTTTAACATAGCCACCTGCATCGATTATTTGTTGGGTTACATTTCGCTTTTCTAAGTAGTGCTCCTCAATTGATTTGCTTTGTTTAGAGCGGCACTCTTCGACATGAGCTTGATTCAGACAGTAATGTAACAATATTGATTCGTCTGGTTTTCGATATGCTCTTCTTTGTTTGTCTATTAGAGAGCTTATTGATGTGTCGCCCTCCTTCAAATGAAATATTTCAAAATCCATACTTGCTCCAGAAATTATGCTTCGTCACTTCAAATGCTGAAATAATCAGTTTTCTATTGATTGGGGAATTTACCAAGCGTACTTTCTGTAACCTAATTTTTTTTTTGAATATATTCACTTTATGGGTAAAAAGCTTACTGCAGAGCAAGCTATGATTGTAAACGCTCCAAAGGATCAAAACTTAAAAGTTGTTGCAGTTCCTGGTAGCGGTAAAAGCACTGTCTTGGTACAGCGAATCGAAAAGCTATTAAACTCTAGAGTGAGTGCTGATCAAATCGTAGTGATCATGTTTAACGATTCTGCGGTTAAGAATTTTAAAGGTGATATGAATGAGCTGAATTTTTTCCACCTTCCTGAGGTTAGAACCTTTCATAGTTACGCAAAGAAACTTTGCTTCCAACTGGCAAAACAAGGCTTTATGGAAGAAAAGACATTAGTGAGTAATGACAAAGATCTAAAGGCCTTTTACAGAACTATTTATCAAGAAGCGGTTCCTGAGCATCTTCAGTCAATATTAAACTTCCGTTCAAATGATGCTTTGATAGACTTTATATCGTTCGTTGATTTAGTCAAAACAACACTTCTACCACCTGATGTGGTGTTCAATAACTTTAATTACCCATATCAAAAACGCTTCTACATTGATTTATTTTATTCTTCTGAAGAGTTAAGAACGCAACAGAATATTCAATTTTTCATTGATTTGATATACGACCTAATATGTATCACTAATGCTGATAAAGATGCATTTCATGCAGTCAGTAATAAGCACAGTATAGTTCTAGTTGATGAGTTCCAAGATGCTAACCCATTAACATACAGACTATTAAGGCTTATAGCAGGCTCTAAGGCGTTCATTAATGTTGTTGGTGATGATGATCAATCAATTTATCAATTTATCGGTTCAAAGCCCGATTTCATTATCTCTCAAATTGATCAAGACTTTCCGAATGTCACTCTGTACTCACTCACCTATACCTTTAGATATGGTCCATTCGTTTCATTAATGGCCAATAACGTAATATCTCAAAATAAAAATCGCATAGATAAGCTTTGCATATCACATAGTTCAACTAATCAAACCCAAGTATCTATCGCTCATTACCCCACAGAAGACTTTGATTTTGAGCAATCAGATTTGATGAGAGAGATTGCCAATTGGATTGAAAAAGGCAATTACCGTGATATTGCCCTATTATTTAGAAATTACGCTAGAACGGATGAAATTGAAATTGCGCTACTACGGAATAATCACCCCTACTTTATTTCTAAGCTGAACAGTAGTGTTCTGCACTGTGACGAGGCTAGATTCATAAGAGCATGTATAACGTTACTAAACTATTCTCTTCAAGATGAGCCAGAATTACATAATAAAAATGTAACGGTTTCTATCAATGTTTTTCTAACGTCTTTTGTTTGGGGCCTTAAAGAGTCAGTGGTTTCCAATATTGCAGTGTTAGTTTCGGAATTGAAATTTGATTTAGCGATAGCCTCAGCCAAAAAGCTTAAAATAAAGCCTGATCTTAAGACTGTATTAAATAAACGTCTTACTGCGCTCAGCAAAACAGTTAAGTCAAGAAACACCGAGGCAAGATACCTATTGGAGCGACTGGTCAATGAATCTAGGGTAGATGTAGAAATCAAAAGAAAGAACTGGAAGCGCCCCATATACGCCTTGGCTAAATTCAATGCCATGATTGACATAATGCTATCTAGTGAAGAGTTAGCCGTATGCTCAAGTCATGCTTCAGCCATATTTAATACAGTTAATAATAATGACCATCCAGATAGGATCGAATTGACTACCCTTCATAAAAGCAAGGGGCTAGGTTGGAAATTTGTAGTTGTTGCATATTGCCAAGAATCTGTATTACCACATATTGACTCTCGAAACTCTTCAGATCTACTTGAAGTAGAGAGAAGGCTGTTTTATGTAGGCATAACTCGAGCTAAGCAACTGTTAGTGGTTCATGTACCCAAAGATAAAGTGTGGGAACAAAAAGCATGCAACTACACAAGTAAAGTCAACTCTACCTGCTATTACGATAACAAGTACGCAAGTAGATTTATCTACGAGGCAAACATTCTTGCATCAGCACAAATAGCAGCGGAAATATCCCAAAACGTCAACACTTCAATGGTATTCAATACCGATAATCGAGATACATTTAATAAGTATCTTTATAAGTTGGGAAAGGAATACCGAATATCAGGACTTTCAGACAATGAGTAACAAAAGAGATTATGTAGAACAATTATTCATAGAATCTGGTATCAAGAAACATCTATGGTTCACGAAGCTAGGATATTACAAGCTTTATGGGGAGGCTAGGTATCTATACTCGTTCATTTTTCAGGTTTTGATGGCTATTTCGTTGGTAATTGGAGTTGGTAATTTAATTCAAGTGGCCTTCTTTAACCATAGTGGACTCACAGAAAGGATACTATTCATTTTTTCAGCTTCAGCTCTATGCGGTGGTTTATCTGATTTTTTACTTGGTAATTATCCACAGTCAGTCAAATATTTTTTAGCTGCAGCGATCATGATCTACGCATTTTTCTTGTAATTGTTTGCAATATAGATTGCGCAATTCTTACGAGAGTAGTGAACCTTTTACAGTTGATTGTTCCTATTATTTTAAAAATAATCAGTTTTAGATGGAATTTACGCCCCGATAGCATTACAACCCTAAGTCACTCATTTTTCTATCAGATTTAGGAAGTAAATAAATGTTAGACAAAACTCCCTTCGAAATATCATACAAAGGAAGAGTCCACCTCGCCTCTTCCTTTTCCATCACTTGCACTCTATTTGTATTATTTTCAATCGCTGCATTTCTTTCTATCTTATACACAGCTATCTTTGGATTCGTCATGCTACCTGTGTCGGTATTAGGCGCATCTGCTTCAATGTTTTTCTTTTACAGTCAATTGAAAGAAATTATTGACGCTAAGCTATTAAAAGTATTTCCAATTCAAAGTAACAACCTTCTACATCACAACCAAAACATAAGCTGAATAAATGTAATTCCCGAAAAGGCAGACAGATTGATTGCAAGCTGAACTCTGCTCATAAAGTCGCTCTAAATTGATTTAAAAACAAACTCTGATAAACTCCCCTATAATTTATTTTTAAAGGGGAGTTAAATGCGTAATATCTTATACGTTCATGCCATTTTGGAAGGCTGTTTCACATATTCATATGAAGAGCTAGTAGCTCTTAACTACCTTTTAAAAAAGACCAGCAACTCTTTGCGTCCATCAAGATTAATTAGATGTACTAACTCAGGGTTTTCATCTGAGCACCCTAACGTTCCGTTTTCGTTGCATACACTCGTAACCAATATTCAGCATAAACCGATAAAAATATTTTTTAATGATCCTGAATGGAAATCTGAAGAACTATCAATAGTTTCAAAGATTTGTTCGAGCATCGATGAACACGACAAATTCAGCACTTATTTATCCGAAGATATTATCAAGGTTATAAAAGGTTTTGCTAACACTATGAACGGTCTGAGGCTTTTTGATCTTTCCAAGCTAAATTCCAGATTAGCGTTTTGCTTGTACTACTGGATATCCCACGAATTCGAACAACAAATTTCTATCCAACCCACCAGCTTTATGAAGTTGGTTTTTAATATTGACGAGCTAAAAATCAAAAGCGCTTTGAGTGGTAAGTATGAAAGGTGGGACAAATTTAAAGACGACATTCTTTTACCAGCCGTGGAATTAATAAATCAAAATACAGATATAGACCTGAAATGGTTTCCAGTTAAAGCATCTAGGCGAGTCACGGCCATCGAATTTATTTGCAACAGAGCTGAACAATCTAGCGCAAATAACAAAGCAGTTTGAACAATAACAGCATCTTCAATAACTTAAGTGTATATCTGCCGTGAGAGGTATGCGACACCTCTCACGACAGGCCTAACATCCATATAGGAGGAATGTATGGCTCAATTGATATTATCAGATTTAATAAATTTGGTTAATAGCGTTAACTTAGAAAGTGGATTTAACGTCAGTATAAATTACTGTGAAAATTATGATGTAAACCTATCGTACAAAGCACTTGTGTTCAGGGAGTTAACAGTCAGGCAAGTTGAAGTTTTAAGTTATTGGTCAATTGGGTTTCATTCTACCGATATCGCAAATATTTTGGGAATTTCTAAAGCCACAGCCAAAGAACATATCGCAGCTTGCAAACAAAAGCTATCCATGCCTGACAGTAAAGAGCTTCGGCTCTTATATAATACAAGAATTGAACTTCTAAGATTTATAAGTTTGACCTTAAGAACTAGTAGTATTGACTTAACAAATTCAGTTTCGATTTTAAATGGATTAACAAATAATATGCTACTGGTGTTTCCAAAGCTATCTCACCAGCAGCTGAAAGCACTTTTTTATTTTTGTTTTGGCTGTAATGAGCAATACATTGCTGGCAGACTTTCAATTTCAGAGGATGAAGTAAAGCAACTTCTTGAAGAGTGTTACATAAACCTAGAATCTTCTGACCCCTTCCGTCTACGACTCTTTTTTTACCATAGGCTAGAGACTTGCTACTTTGTAAACTCAAACAGTTCGATAAGATCTCTATCAGAAGAATAATCCCAATAACGTCAAGTTTGATTGCCTGCAGCATCAATCTCGCTCTAATTGACGATTGTTTGAACGCTGCCCCTCCTTTTAGCAGGGTATATTTACACGTTTTACAGTGGGATAATTACACTAATTCAATACAGTTCAACCGCTTGAACTCTCTTTACAATAAAAAATGATCCCTGTAGGGCCCATTTTTTGAAAAAGCTTCACAGTAGAGTTCTGTTTTGAGTAGTTTAGTTCGAAAGAAATACATGGAGGGCTCGCATAAACTCGACTATGCTGCCCATGGAGTTGTTACGAGTCTTGTACCAAGCACGAACTCTTAAGCTCCCCAGCAACTTTTTGCCAGCTATTATGCGTGGCTTATTGATTACGGGGTTATAATGTCAGAACAAAATAATGAAAAGGTTTACGTCACAGTTGATGGAAAAGCTTTTGAATTACCGTCCCATATAAAAACAATGTTTCAGTGTAAAAGAGGTTTTTGGTGGTGTAAACCTAGACACCCAGAAATTACGATACACGAAAAAGTAAAAGATTGGACGCCAGAAAAGCAGCTCGTCAATATCAGAGAATCTGGTCAAATTAAGCCATTACGTACAGAGCAAAAATCTGATGATTGGAGAAAGTCTGTTCGATTTTCGTCAAGTAGCAAACCCATAAATCTCGAAATTATTTCTTGCATTGTTTAACTCCATTTTAATTGCAGCTCTATCTAACTGAAGAGCTGCTCATATTATCCTTTCGATTCTTCATCCAGCAAAACACTCCTTTCTTGTTCTTCTTTAAAATGCTTTGTATGTGGACAATTTTCTTTGAAACCACTTCTTCAAACTGATTTCTAGCAACTTGCATTTGCGTTCCTTGCTGCAGCGCTTCCAGAATTACATCTTCTGTCTTAAATGGTTTACCGCTTTTTGCCCAGTTTATTAAGAATACGACCCACTCATTTTGCTTATTCTCAGCCAAGCTCAGTTCAAGTTCAGTTGCCAAAGAGCATATTTTTGTATGGGATGGAAAGTCCTCAGCTACTAGGCCGTTATAAATAAATAGTGGCGTACAAGTCTCAATTACTTTTCCTGACTCTTTCATTTCAGGTAGAACAACTACATTTCCAGCTAAAGTAGAAACCGAAGCACCCTCCTCTAAGGTCGAAAAGAATGTATCAATTATGCAAGTGCTTAAATATGGATATTGCTCGTAAATAGAGTTTTCCTCTTTATTTATGTTGCTGAACAGGAATCTCTTTATTTTGTTAATCAAGCCATTCACTCCTACTGTTTGCTTTTTGAAGCATTCTTTTTCGATCTAACTCTTTAGATTTGAGAATTTCTGATAGTACTTGCTTCTTCAGTCCTGCAAGGGTTATCGCGGTATCACTCTGCATTTCTTTATCCCCAACCCAGAAAATGTATGATTCATTGATCTTGGTGTAATCAATGGTCACTATATCCCCTGCCCTATTCCAATAAATCGGTTGCTCTTCAACCGTTATGGCTGTTCCATCAGAAAAAACAAATTGTGACCGATAATTCAAATAAACATTTCTGTATTCTTGACTAAATACGGGGTGAATTCGAGTCATAAGCGTAGTCACAGGATCGCCATCATATGTAGTGACTTGCCACAGTTTATCTTTGTTTTTAAAAATCATCATTGGAGATGTTTTGTCATAGTCTATTATTCTTGGTTTTTGGTACTCGTAGGCGACAAAGATTAGCGCCCCTACTACTAGGCCTACCCCTAGGCTGATGATTATTCTTTTTCTTGTCAGTGTTGGCATATTTCAATTCAACTTTTTGTTATGTAGCAGCAAATTGACACGTATTTCTAACCGAGCAGTACTTACATCCATCAACTGAAGGTGTATAGAGCAGCTCTCCTGCGGTATACCTTGCAATTAATTCTGTTGCGTTGCCGCGTATTGACTGTTTGATTTGTTCTAGGCCTTTAGGGGCGTTTCTAAGTTTATGACTCTCAGAGTCAATAACACCTTCAACCCCTCTTCCAATACCTTCAATTTTTGGTTTGCTTTTATCTGTGCAGATATAAGCCGCACCTTCAATCCCTTCGATTGATAAGCCGAGTGCAAGCTTACTCTTTATGTGCTGTGAAAAGATTTTTGAAATCGGATACTCACTATTTTTATAATCTATTACAAGCTCTTTCCTGTTATTTTCAGAAATAACCTCATCAATTCGATCTATTTTTACATTGATATCTAAGCCATCAATCTGAACTGTTCGACTATGTTCAAGTGCAACTACATTAAATGGACTTCTTTCTTTTTCTAGCTTTAGTAATTCAAACACCGCTTTTGATACAAGCTCTCTCTCTGATTCTTTACCTGAATAAGGAATATCTTCTCTATCAATCCAAATCCACGCATCGAGAACAGATTCTTCCACAAGCTTACCTATTGCTTGCTCACTCAAGCTACATAAAGCAACATAATCAGACTCTAAATCATGTTCTGTTCGATAAGTTGATATATGTTTCCAAACGGCTTCTAAGACGCTTTTCTTTAAGTTATTTCTCTCTATATGGGATAAAGCACCAAATGCAGCTTGTGCCTTTTGCTTTACTTTAAACCTGTTTTCGTACACAGCCTTCATGGGGCAAATAGCCATGTTGTCAATAATAGAGACTCCTCCATTGAGTCTGCTATTAGTTGGTACAAGTTCAGAGATAAAGTCATTTGATTTACTTGGCTTATTTTTATTTTGATTGATCAACCTATAATCAAAGCTTGTATGTTCGAAGCCCTTATCTGTTTCTGAAATACATAGTACATTTTCAATGATTGGAGCTGGTTTCATTTCTCCGTATTCATTCTTTTCTAGATAACTTGAGATTAATACCGAGCAAGAAGAAGCATATCGATTAAATAAACGCTGATTAAACTCAAACTCCCGCTCCCCTGATGAATGCGGTGTTTTATTTTCAATTTGTGTTTGTTGCGGTAAACACTGATTTAGTTTAGCTGCTGGGGGGAATACCTTGTCATTGCAATCTAACACCCATATATAGTCATAATTTAGACCAGCAGCCTCTAATGTTCCTAAGATACTAATTGGAGATTCACTTGAGTTACAGCTGTTGTATGTGTACGAACAAAGGTTTACTAAAATTTGAAGAGCGACCTCTTTACTGATTTCATTGCAGTGAAGATCCATTCTTGACAGTTCATTCAAAACATTATGCCACTCTTTAAGTGCTTGCTTAGTTTCAAGGTCTACTTTAATTCCATCGCCCCAGCCAATCATTCCTAATGCCCGATTGAACAACTCTGCCCAGGATGACGGCACTAGGAATAGACCTTCAGCGCTCATTTCTTTGACAAATGACGATATTTTCTGTTTTAACTCAGAAGGACAATATGCATTCATTGCAATATCCAATAATGTTTTTTTGTACGCTCTTGAATCTCTAATCTTGAACGCAAAACGCCTTCTATCACTTAATATTGATTTACAAGACGCAATGTAGGGATCGTTTAGAAAGTGTTGCACTTGAGTTGGAGTAAAGGATTTATCACCTGCCGTTAAATAAAATAACGCTCTCGAAATTAAAGGGATTGAATCTATTTGTTGACCAAGCGATATATTGTAAGGCGCGGCATACGCTGGTTCAGTTAATAGCACTGACTGTGGCTCGAATACCTTGTTCAATAGCTTCACTATTTTGTTTCTTTTCTCTCTTAAATTTGGACAAACTATTGCAATTGAAGCTCTGTCATTTGCTTTAAGAATCTGGCCAGCCCACTTAGCCGCTAACGTGATTTGTTCGTCTTCAGTATTTGCACCTATTTTTTTCCAATCAGCTTGTCTTTCAATCGGCTCGAAAGTTTTTAAATTTGAGAACTTACTAATAGCTTTGAACAAGGCCTCATAGAGAGGCGGTACTTCATCGAAAGCATATACTGCGATATCAATTTCAAGTTGCATCAAACCATTATTGATTGCTGCTATAAGTTGTTTGAGTGCAGAGTAAAGAGACACGCAACCCACTCTATTCATATCTAAAGCAACTTTCTTCTTCCAGTGCAAAAATCGATTTGAGACAAAACTGTCGGCTTCCAAATCATTTAACATCCATTTTTCCATGATTTTATCCGCATCAATAGCTTCACCCAGCAATTCTGCTGGGTTAGCAAATTGCTCCAAGCTCTTATCCGTATAGATTGCCCGTACCCAGTATGACAAATGGCAAGTGTCATCAATAATTGCATTTTTGTTGAAAGGTGAAATATTTCTTAGTTGTAGCTCTTTGTATGAATTAATAATCCATTCAGATAAAGGAATGATATTCTGCTTTAAATTATGCTGATACTTTTTGTACTTCCGAATTTGCGCTCTAAGGGCCTGCGCGGTCCTGTTGTTTGGTGTTATTACCACTCCTCCATTTAGTATGTATCTATCAATATTTACTTCTTCATTCTGAATTTGAAACATTTGCAGGCCTTAGATTTTTGTTTTTGAATGCCTCTACTATCCATATTCCTGACTTGGTTTCAGAAAAATTACGCTGCTGTATTGCAGCGAATAGTTGCCTTTTGTTCAGAAACTTTCTGAATGGGTCCTCTAATTATGCTACGTTGTGGCATAAATCGATTTCAGAGGTGATCATGGTAGATACTTCATTAAAGGAAGAGTTATCTTCTCGATTAAAAACGCTAGCTCAATCTTCTTTAGATTTAAAAGAGATGCTTATGAAGCCTGGGGTAATTAGCGAATGTAAAGTTTATGGTGTAGATAAACAAGAAAGAGATAGATATGTCAGCTTGAAGCGAACTGTTGAGCAAATAGTAAACTCACTTTTTATCATTCATTCTAATAACCCATCCAACGTAAGAGAAACGCTTATCTATCCAGGCTATATCGCGATAGCCCCAGATAGATTTGAAAACTATGAAATAGGTTCGTTAATAGATAACGTAAACCTTAGCAAATTGAAGATAGAAGAATTTTTCATGATGCACTCCAAACCTACAAGGGTTATGACTAAAAATGGAAGTCAGATCATTTCAAACCCAGCCCTCTATGAGTGTGATGCTATGATTAACACCAACCAGTTAACTCGAAAGCTAAATGTAACAGCTGGAGAGATAACAGACATAGCGTTAGGCTGGAACAGTAGAAGACGGTATGAGAAATATTCTGTTGAAAAAGCAATAACGAAGGCGCGTTCTTCTATTTTAATGCCCCCAATGCATGCAGATATTAAAACGTGGGACACAAAGGTTGCCAAAACAATAGAAAAACTGGAAGAGCTTGAGCGCAAGAATGTATCACACATCAAGAGGATTCCTTATTCTCCTGTTACACCCGTCTTAAGGTACAAGGCTGCAGGTTCTAATAGGTGGACTTTTTATCACAACGCAACTCCAATGATATTTGTAAATAGTCTAAATTCCCCTATTAATATTCAAAAAGATTTAGAGGACTTCGTTTTCACCAAAACCCCAACAAAGCCTGCTGCTGATTTAGGCTGGGTTCCAATTAATGAAGAACTTGATTTCTACATGCCTTAATAAACGATTAAGGCCTATATGGATATTAATAAAAATTGTAAATAGTCACTTTTTTAATGTTGCTGTGTCTAAGCTTTGTTAGTTTTATCTTTTTGCAGATTCCAATGATAAATGAGCAAGCTTACTTCAAAACAACTCGAAGTTTCTTTAATTACCAAAACTCCTAGTTATGTGTGTGCCCTACCTGGTTCAGGTAAGACGCACACGATTGTTTCACTGGTACACAACCTCCTATCCTCCAAAAGCAATTCTATTCTACTTGTTACTTTTACAAGATCTGCTGCAGCGGAGATGAAAGAACGGCTCTCCAAACACATTGATGCTCAGAGTTTACCAAGGTTAAAAATAGCCACTATTGACTCTTGCATAGTTAACATGGCGCGACAGGTCTATAAAAGCAAAAGGGGCTCTTTTAAACTGCTCATTGGCGCAAAATACCAACTAGTGTTAATTCGAATAGCTAATGAAATCGGGACACTAGAGCTTAACGACATTTCTGACATCATCGATTTTTATATATCGATACCGAATCCTATCTTCGAATCTGAAATCCATGAAAAGGTATTCACGCTTTTTCTTCAAATCTTAGAGTCGAAGACCACCCCGACATTTGATTTAAAGCTGCTTGGAAGAAAAATGGTAGAAGACATATCTTCTGGCCATGTTAGCCCATTTCCTTTTTCTCATATTATTGTTGATGAATTTCAAGATACGGGATCTATTCAGTTTGAATGGCTAAAACAACATGCTGTAATCGGTAATTCAACCATCATTGGAATTGGTGATGATGACCAATCAATATATAGATTTTCAGGGGGGCAGGGGTACACAAACTTCGTTAGGCTTGAGAAAGAGCTAGGCGCGTCAAAATACACTCTGGATACTTGCTTTAGATGTGCTCCTAACATATTACAATTTGCCAAGTCAGTCATCGAGTACAATGAGCACCGTGTAGCAAAGGAGTTTAATTCTGAACACTCACTCAAAGATGGCACAATAACAATTTATAGGCATCATGACATCATTGAAGATCTATTAAAGCACTTTCATTCCAAACCCAAAAATACAGCAATCTTGACTAGGAACAATCGGCTATTATCCGATATTGAAGAAGAGCTTTTAAATATGGATGTACCATATCAAAGGCTTGGCGGCAAACATCAACTCTTTAACAATCCTTTTGTTGTTGCTTATATCAAACTACTTTCAATCTATATACTTGATAAAAATTTGTATGAGCTACCTGATTCCCTCGCTGCTTTTGGTGAATCAGAAGAAGCACTTGATATACTGGCATCTCAAATAAAACAAACCAAAATTACTAGAATTGAACAGCTAGACTGGTCCTTAGTTGACTCATCCACTTCACAAGTTACCAATTCATTAAACCAAAAAATAAGCTTTTGGCAGAACAGTAAGGGGAAACCATTTGAAATATTAAAAGAGTTCGTGTCCGTTATTACTCAATCTATAAAAAATAAAGGGACGATTAAAGCCATTCACATTACCTCTGACTTAATCATCCAAAGAATGAAAGGGGATACGCTTAAGGAAAAAATAGAACGTGTTCATAAGCTTCTTGAGTCCAATTCCAATCAATCTGATGAGCTTGACAGAAATGTAGTGACATTAGCCACACTTCATTCTTCCAAAGGGCTTGAGTTTGATACTGTTTGGATCGTAGATGCGAGTGAAGGCTCGATACCTTCACCATTAAAAACATCGGTGATCAATAGCAAGAATGATTTAGCTATGCATATAGAGGATGAAAGAAGGCTTTTTTATGTTGGTATCACCCGCGCAATTAAAAACCTTAATATTTCTTATAGAAAAGAAATGGGAAGCTTCTTAGCATCTGCCAATTTTACTCTTTGTAACCATCTAAACGCGGAAGGGAAACCAATACAGACACACCCAACAAGCGATTAAACTCCCTTCACTTACTGTTGCTCAAGTCATTTCCAAAATAGTCAGTTTTTCGATGACTGTTCTAAGTAATAACTATATAAGTCTTCTTTTGCTTACAACAATGGAAGACTTATTTTGAAAAAGCTAGCGATCAATTTTTTACTATCTGCATGTTTTCTTGCTGGATGTTCTAGTAACAAGGTTACTGAAGATTATGTCACTATTGATGGAGTAAGGTTTTTAAGAAACAGCGATGGCGTGTTAATGCTCTCAAAGAACGATGTTGAAGTATTAAAAAGCAATAATGATTTAATCATAGTCGAAAGAGTCTTAGGAGATGGTGGCATAGCCATAACAGAAGAAGAGTTACATTTACTCTCTAAAGATGACCAGTTATTCAAGGAAACAGTAGAAAGCAAAGTGGTCTCTGAAGAAGTATTCACCTTTCTTTTGAAAAAGGGCTCATTAAAAAACAACCTTCAACGCTTTAGCGAAAAGTATTCTTCTGATTCTGGTGAAGTCAAATTAGACTATCAGCACGACGACTTATTTGTATCAAAATCTAAAGTTATTCGCGCAGAAACTCTTGAGGAGCTTGCAGCGTTGATCATTTCAGAGTTTGAATCTCTATCCGCAGTTTTAGAGCCATCCACTTCTGAAGAAGGCTCAAAATAGATGATAAACGCAGTAGCTCTCGAAGAGCCAGAAGATGCTCTCGCTATTATAGATGCATCAACGACCAGAGTGTTTGTTCAACCAATCTATAATTCAGCATTTAAAGTGTTTGGGTACGAACTTTTATATAGAGATTCAGTTAACAACTCTTTCCCTCCAATTGAAGAGGAGGGGAGGGCAACACAAAAACTGATTAATAAACTTTTATCCAATCCACATGTCCTGGAGAATTTCAATTGCCAAAAGCTCTTTATTAATTTTGATAAAACGAGCTTGTTGCTAAATTATGCTTCAAATCTTTGTCCTGATTTATTCGTTATTGAAATTCTAGAGTCAGTTCCCCCAACAAGAGATGTTTTGTTCAAATGTATAGAGCTTCATCAGAGAGGCTTCCAAATTGCACTTGATGATTTCATCTACTCAACAGAGTGGGAACCATTCCTTCCTTATATCAGCTATGTAAAACTAGATTTGTTAGAAAACGAAAAAAATGAGCTTGAAAGGGTGGGGGATTTGCTTATAAACAGATTCCCTAAAATTCAATTTATAGCCGAAAAGGTAGAGTCATACAGCAAAGTAAGCTTTATACAAAAACCATGCTTTAGTTATTTTCAAGGATACTTTTTTGGTAAGCCGAGATGTCTAGGAATATAGTGTTGTATAGGGACTATAACGCCCCTATACCAACCTCATATTCATTATTTATTGAATTGAGATAATATTTCAGAGCAGTTTCTTTCTGAAGTCTCTTCATTTTTGAACTCACTAGCAAGCCAGGGATTCTCTTCCAAATATCATCCTCATACTCTTTTGCAAAGATACTTTTCATCAAATCCAAAACTTTAAATTGAGCCATCAAGTAAAATGGATTGTGAGCAATGTGATCAAAGTTAATGCCTGTAATATTGGATGCCAACTTTTGTGCATCAGAGTGCTTCATTTGATGTTCTTGATTGAGTATTTTATCTATAATGTAAACGCTTTCTTTATGCTCATTTAGAACAACGCTCTCTTTTACGCATTCCCACGTTTTTTTAGCCAGAATTATGCCTATGGATACTGAGGCAATTTGAGCTATTTCAAAACAGGTGAAACGCATCTGAGTATCTACTTTCATGGACTCAGATATAATACCTTCTTCATTAGATGTAACATGATTTACTATGCGGTGAGCTAATCTAGTTTTGCTTTCACATAAAAAAACACTTTTTTGCTTAAGTTCTACTTCGCTAATTGCATGGCTAAAAAGCTTGTCGAAACTCAAACCCTTTTTGTCGACGTTCATATCGCCTAAAACTTCCTTATTTCTACATGAGATGGATGAAATCATGGTGATTTCACCGTGAAATAGTACAACAAAACCATTTACAATCATAATGTTACGCAACATTTTTCTTGGGAAAATGATGTAACTGTTTTTTCAGTAAACAGTTCTAGTGCTTGAATTGTCTAGCACGAGTTATGAATCTCTAAATTTGATATATTCCCTTATCCTTTATCATCGAAAATGTAAAAGTGCAAATAGAACAATATAACGAAACGTTTCTCATCCCAGTAAATGAAAAGCGACTAACCCTCAAGAAAATTCGCGACAAAAAGTGGGTTGTCAGCTCAGGAGTAAAAAAGTCAGTCATAAACATCAGGACAGGCGCTTATTTTGAGAAAAGCTTTTCGACTCTATATGAATTGGAGAGTGAGTTTCCAAGTTTGAAAGGGGTTGAACAATTGATCAGTCATAACCCTGAAACTCTGGTTTATCACTGACAATAAAATATTTCTGCATGTTTTTTTAAAACCGATATATTAGACCCATAGCAAAGAATAAAAGGGATTCATAATGCAACGAGTGCTGGTGGTTTTAATTTTTATAGGCTTGTTCGTGGTTGTAAAGTTCATTCGCCAAAACTGGGATCTTATTACAACTGTTTTTTTATATGGCTTCATTACTGTATGGATAGTGTGCTTTGTCATATACGCAACACGAAAAATGCGTAAAAAATAAATGCAATGTCGCTTTCAAGAACGACTGGGAGCGACACGAACTTATTGCTATTACTCTTATAGTCTGTCGCTTACTTTTTCGACACCACACTTCCAAACCTGCATACCTTTCCTTATCAACTTCAAGCATCAAACCAACAGAACAAAATACACACAAAAAGCACCTTTCAACGCTTTTTTAGTGAATCACCACTTTTTTATTGAATTGAACTTGAGTTATTCACATTACCTGATACCATTTAAACCAATTGGGAAATATAGGAAATTCATAATGCAGGGTTCACAAGAAACGCTAGAAAAGCTTAACTACCTAGCTTCATCTCTTTCAAATATCATTAATCAAAATAAGCAGGTGAACTTGGAGGATAGCCCAAGTGGAAAGTACATCAGAACATATAATCAAGCAGAAGCGTTAGTTGCATGCGGTGATTTACACTCTCGTAAGATGAACACTATTCTAGAAACTCTTAGCATTGACTACAAAGATGGAAATAAGTGGTGCATTGATTTTAATGATATTAATGCCGTTAGAGATCACCTTGGTTATGAGCCATTTTTCAAAAGGCATCCAGATAAAGATGCTCAAGTCTGGTGCGTGAGTTCCTTAAAGGGAGGGTGTGGTAAGACAAGTACTACAGTCACATTAGGTTCAGGCTTGGTTTACCAATTACAGGCAGGGTACAGAGTTCTCATTATTGACTTAGACCCTCAAGGTACTACCACCATGCAACTAAAGCCTCGATTTACAGATGATGAGCTTTCTGTTGGTGATCTTCTAATGAAGAACTATGAGTTAGAGGATGGAGAAACATTCGTTGATTTGTGTAAATCTGCTACTTATGAAACAAATGCCAAAAATTTAAAAGTTATGTGTGCTCGTGAAACCGATGATGAATACGACATTTATGTTGAAAACATGCGCTTAAAGGCAAATGAGAACAAAGAAGTATATCTAGCGTATAAAGACTTAAATCCAATTATTGATGCGGTAAAAGATGATTTTGATCTAATTCTCATTGATACGCCCCCTAAGTTTTCAGCAGCAACCCTTGCAGCTCATTATTCAGCAGATAACCTATTAATTCCATTTAAAGCCAGTGAAAACGATAGAGATTCTTCTGCTAAATACTTTAGATTCTTAGCAAGAATGTATCGACTGTTGGCAGGGTTTAACCATAGTGGCTATAAGCAAATAAAGGTGTTACAGACCATTTTTAAAGCCAGTTCACAGACGCAAGCTAAAATAGCTCAAGAAGTTCGGATTGCATGTGGTAGAGATATGTTTTTTACTCCATTCCCCGAAAGTGAGGCTGTAATCAATGCGGCCTCTATGTACTCGACTATTTATGATATATCGCCCTCTGAAGCTTCTACCAAATCTAAGACTTTAAAGAAGTTGCAAGACGATGTAATGCATATGGTTTTAGAATTTGAACGTCTACTACTAGAAAACTGGGAGATCCAAAATGGCTAAAAGACGTGACGCAAAGAACAAGCCTATTCTTGGTATGAGTGATGCTGCTTTAGAGCATGCTTTGGGCAGCTCTAGCGAACTGGTAACTTCAAGCTCTAACGTTAACGCTAGCGAGTTCTCTCAAACTTTTACATTGAAGTCGGGTAAAGTAGTCAAGTTCAATTGGCGTGTAATACCTGCTGATAAAGTAGAAGAAGAAACTTATGTTGAGTTTAGTATAAACGGTCGAGACCCTAAAAGTGTTACTCCAGAGTCTGTTTTAGATATTCGTAAGACTATCAAGCACAATCAGTTTTCACCTGTTATTGGATTTGATTCAGGTGAGGGAGCGAACGTCTTAGATGGTCAACGTAGAAGAATGGCTGCGATATGTGAGCAGCGCCCTTTAAAGGGTTTGTTCGCAGAAGAAGAGATTAGCTTAGCTGATGCAAAGCAATTGGCTCGTGATGTCCAAACAGCCAAAGAGCACAACCTAAGAGACTTAGGCTTTGAAGTGAAGGAATATAAAAAAGCTGGTTTTAAGGGGAAAGAAATTGCAGAAATCATGGACATTTCCCCAAGTAAGGTATCAAGAGCGGATAAAGCTGCATCTATAAAATCAGAATTCCTTTCAGCAATACCAGATGTTAACGACTTAATGGTCAGTGACTATAATTTACTTGCCAATATATCTGAATGCCTTGAGTCCTTTGATATTGATTGCAGCGAATTTATATCAACTGCATTACAGGATTTTGATAACCCTAAAGACGAAAAGACCGATGTAGTAAAAGACACTGTTATAGAGCTATACAGTGAATCGTTTAGCAAATTAAAGAAGTCTAAGAAGCCTAAGAAGAGTGGTCCTGTAAAGAGCCCTATATTTACCTTTGATGCAAAAACAAAGAAAAGGGCTATCAGAATAGATAATGACAGAATTACAAAGTTTGAATTTACTCGGCTAACAAAAACTCAGCTTGATACCATTGAAGAGAAGATTAAAGAGGTTCTAGCCGAAGAAGAAAAATAAGTTGCTCTCAAAATCTGGCTATCGCCAGCTTTCTTATTGTCGTTTTCAGAATTTCCTGAAAGCGACATTTTCCCCCAAAACATTTCAGTTCTATCTTATTGTTTTATATGACTAACACTTTTAAATTTCACGGTGAAATCACCACAAAGTTATAACCATAAGTAACAATTTTGTTGTTAATAATTTATCCCTTCTTCGTACTTCATTTATTTATATACTTTTTATAAAGCCATTACTCTCACTGGTGTTTCAAGCTTGTAAATAGCATTTTCAAACTTTTTTTAAAAATAATCAGGTTTTCCTTTGATATTCCAAATTAAGGTGTATAACCGTCTTGCAAATGAAAACTTTACTGTTACGGGAAGAAGTAATAGACCAAGGCTTTACGTTTCTTGGCTGAATAGGATTTTCATCTGTAATGATTGCAATAGAATAACAGCTTTTTGAAATTTGATAGTGCGGAGCTAACTGGAGAGCTATTTCTATATTTGATGTTCCATAGCTTTATGGCTACTTTGCTATCAAACTTTTTAAGTGACATACATTTAGCTCGTAGACAACAATAAAAAGTAACCAAGATTATTAATGCTTTAAAATCAACAACTTACAAACATGGTCGAACAACAAATAAATGTCACCATACAATCAAAAAGAAACAATTAGATCGTAACCAATTGTTTTTACTGCTTTTTACAACGTACCAAGCTTAAACCAACCACTTTAGGAGGCTAAATAAATGATCCTTACCGCCTCCAACCTTTTTTAAATAACATCTACGAATACCAATCCTTTTATTTTTCAATACCTTGTAGTTTTTCGTCACCATCATAAGGTGTACCTCAACAACAAGATAATGATCCTTTTACGTACAGAACTCACTAAAACAACAAAATTTTGATCTCTAATTTCTGCTGCTATTATTTTCTTGCCAGTAACTAATTGTTTTAATCTTACTTTACCCATACATAGGGCGTTCTTCACACAATTAACCAACAACAAAATAATGTCACTTAGATACAATTAGTAGTTTGATATAAGGATCATAAATTTGTTCTCTTTCCATGAGGAGGGCACACAAAAAGCCAAGTTTGTGTAACAACGAAAAAAGAACACTCATTCATACTCAACACAACCAATTGATTTATTTGAAATTTAATAGAAAAACCAAAGTGACATAAATTTAGCTTTGTACAACAAGTTTCTGTCACTATAATAAGGATAAATTGATGTTCTAAAGAAAATGATCTCTAGTGAGATATTAAAGGAATTTTTATGAGCGAACACTCAAATTCACTTCCAGCTCTTGAGCAAAAAAAAGTTAAGCTAAAGGGTGACGGAAAGTTACCTAGTAACATTAAAAAAGGTAATAGACTAGTATTCGCAAAACAGGATTTAACCCCACACGAACAGAATCTATTTAATATTATGGTTGCTCACATGGAACCCAAGCAATGGGATAACAATAAGGTTCCTGTATACGAGTTCAAAGCAGCTGATTTAAGCGATTGGTTAGGTATTGAATCAAGACATCTTAGTGCAACGCTCACACCCGTGGCTGACAGGCTAGCAACAAAAACGATTGGTGTGGTATACCGAGACACTGAAGAATTCAGGTTTTTACCTCTATTTAAAGAAATATCTTATAAAAATGCAAAGCTAACCATGATTCCAAACGATGCTTTAAGCATGGAATATATAGGTTATGTGAAAGGGTTTGCACTTATTAACTCCAAAACATTTTTTAAGATATCTCATTCGTATTCTAAACGTATTTATGAAATGCTCAGCAGATTCAAAACAAATGACTTTAGGTTTAAGAACAACAACTTTTCAATTGATGACCTGAAAGCTATGTTAGGGGTCACTGATGAACGTGGAAAGATTAAGCCTGGCAAGAAATCTTTAGAGAAGCCGTCTGTATTTGTTAAGCGCTGTATTATAGAGCCTCTAAAAATTCTACAAGAACAGTGTAAAGATGAAATCTTGCTATTAACAGATGAAGACGGAAATAAAGGTTTCATTCCAATCAAGAAAGGTCGAAGCATTGTCGCTATCAAGTTTAACTATAGATGGATAGATAAAGAAATACAGCTAGATAAAGCTTCAGCCAGATCTACTATTAAAGAATTGGAAAATAAGAGATGGGTTCTTGGTAAGCAGCTTGACGATAATGAGCTTGAATTTTTGGCCGCAGCGTACATTAAATTAGGCAGAGAAGGTAAGGCCGAAGAAATTTACTCAGCTTTAATTGAAAGACATGAAGCAGCAAATGCAAAGCCTGTGAATGAAATAGATGATGACGATCTCGATGTATTCTTTGAAAGAATTGATCAATTGAAGGATGGGAGTACGCAAGAAGGGTATTAATGGCAACAAATACTTGTCACCTAAACAACAATTACTTGCAACTTCAGGGCTAAAATGATGATCCCTAATTTGATGGGTTGATGGATTAATCTCACGCCCAAATGAAAAATAACGAATAAATGATCTCTTTTAGCCAAATATAAGCTACTTTTGAACAGATAAACGATCCTTGAGATGGTTTTTTAGTCGCCCAATAACAATTCAAAGTTTCGAATGGTTACAATTTAAGCTGTGGATAAGTTGGGCTATATAAATGTCACTTTAAAACATCTATATGATCTCGATAGGCTTTTTAAACGATCTCCAAGGACGGGTATTTGATCTCTTAAAACGATCTTTTGATCCCTTAAAACGGCTATATGATCCCAAACAACGTTTAATTGTAATCTAGCACCTTTTAATAGTGCTGCAACCAGCTGATATTAAGGAGCTTTTTGACTTACCCACAGTCTATCATAGTTATATAGATCAATAGATATAGATCTTTTATATTTATTAAATAGATCTATAGGTTAACAAGATTCTTTGAATTTTTTAAAAGCTAAAAGACACGCTGCAACAATTCTGAATTAGAAAGACATTACTTGTATGTTCATTTGCAAATTAACAAAGGAATTCGCAAATGAACTTAGTTACCTCAATACCTAATGAATTATCAGACCTATACTCTAAACTTAAAAGTGACTCTGATATCTCCATTTTTGTTATAGCTGGTAAAGAAGGGAATAGAACTACTTATACTGGCAAAATTGGTTTTAAAGCTTTAGCTGACTCTTTTGACATAGTACCAACATCTGATTCTGGTTCAGGCGCACTACGAATTCAACGTGAACTAAAGTCTTCTAGAACTAACTCTATTTCTAAATACATCTTAGATAATGATGATTTCATTTTTCCTGAAGTCATAGCAATATGTGAGCACTTCTCTGTAGAGCAGGCTTTACCAAATTCAAACGTATTCAAACTTTCTTTACCTGCAGATGCATTTAGATATCTAACTGATGGGCAAGGGCGATTGTCAGGCATTAAATCAGCTTTAAATAAAAGACCTAATCTTGATACTTATTCCCTTGATATTAAGTTTGTTAAATCTGAAGGTGTAGAAAGAGATAATCAAGTATTTGCCGACACTAACATGCTTCAAACCCAACCAAACAAATCCGTTTGTGTAGCAATGGACTCAAGAGTCAGCATCAACAAATTCACTAGAGCGTTAATAGCAGAGAATGAATTATTGAAAAGCAGAGTGGATTTTCATCAAGCTTCTGTATCAGCTTCTTCAACTTCGAATATGCTTTGGACTTTGAATCAGCTGGTGGCATTTGTTCAATTGGTTACAGGAACCACGAAAAGTAGTTTTGAAAAGAAAATGGATGAAGCTAAGCAAACCTATTGGAAAGGCTTCATTCATAAATTTATTCATGTAGTAGCTAATCACCCACAACTTCATGATGCTTTGGCTCAATCAACTTTGGCTATTAATACAAGAGAATCGACAATTATTGGTACTAGTGTGTTTTTAAAATCACTAGGTATTGTTGGAAAAGTTGTTGCTTTATATTTTATTAATTCAGGAGCTCAGAAAGCCGACTGGTCAATCTTGGATAAGTGGCACAAATTAGACTTATCAAAAGAAAATGATGATTGGATTGGCAGATGTAGGGATTACAGGGGAGTGTTTGCTGATAAGGCTTTTAATCAAAAAGCAACAGCATCTATGATTCTTTCTTCTATGGGAATTGAGTTACCTGAAGAGCTTGAGCTTGTAGAGGATGAGGTATTAATGGCAAAAGCTGAGCAGCGGAGAATTGCTCGGGAAGCCAAAAAACTCCAAGAGAAAGAAGAAGCTGAGCAAGCTGATGGTGAAGGGTGATAACTATGAATATTCCTACTTTAGATGCCACCAGCATATTTTGTCCAGAGCTATCACTACCAATCAGAAGGTTTATCCATGAACAGGTAAAAGTCGGGCAGGACTGCATAGTTGCTACAAGAGAAAAAAGATCTAAATCACGCATAAAACATATATGTGTAGTAAATGATTGGTTTCTTAAAAAATCTGAAGAGGTTGAGGGGGTGTTTTATTATCTGATTCAGAAGGCAACATGATGGGTCAGGTAAATGAACGCAGCGTTAAACATTCCACTTTCTTTTATTGAAAGTACAAATAATGTTATTCAATTTTCAAATTCTAGTGCGATTGATATTAATCAAGACACGGAAAAAGAAGCTTATGACTTGTTTTATAATGCTGTTTCAGAAATAAAGACTGTTAAACAGCATTATACAACTATTTCTGCAGTATCATTCGGCAAAGATAGTACAGTGCTTCTTCTCGCTGCGCTGCAGGCTCATAGAGAGCTCATTGAAGAGCAGAAAATACCTAAAGACTCACCATTTATTGTAACCACCATAGATACTGGCCTTGAGCCTCATATGTTGGAGTTTCTAGTAAGAAGTCAGATTGAAGAGCTAAATGCTTTTGGCTCTTTGTTTGGTTTCAAAATGGATATTAGAGTTGCTACACCTGAATTATCCAAAAGTTGGGCTAGTTTATATCTCTCTGGCATGAAGTTATTCTCGACAGGAAGAACCAGTTCAGATTGTAGTGTGATTCTAAAAGTTGATAATGCATCGATAATCGAAAGAGCGTTAGAAGCCGAGTATGGCTCTGAGACAGTGACGCTATTAGGTAGTCGAATTTCGGAATCTCATGCGCGAGCTCGTAGCCTTAAGAAAACCAATAATGACACTTTAACTGCTGAAGATTTAATTGCTCGAAACAGTGAAAGCAATGAGTCAAAGGTTCTGACCCCAATTTGCAACATGACTGCAGATCATGTCTGGATGATTATCAGAAGGGCAGGAAGTAATCCAATCGTTTCTCCCAGTGAAGCTTTCGAGCCAATTCCAAGTTATACAGAAAATCATAGGTTATTAGATATTGTTTACAGAGACGCTACTGATTCATCCTGTCCTACGTCTTCTAAGAAGGTAAAAGGTGAGTCGAATAAAGCTGGTGGTTGCGGTGCCAGTAGTCGCACAGGCTGCACCCTTTGCTTAAAGGTAAAAACTGATAGCAGTGGAGAAGCCATGAACTCGCTCATCAGAAATCAAGTGATCAGTGGCAATATTTTAAAGTGTCGTAACTACATGTCTTATATTAGCGAAGATATTTCATATAGATCTTGGCAGGGAAGAGCTATTGACTCGTTGACTGGTGGAATCGCTCTGCAACCAAATGTCTTATCAGGTAAGGCACTAGATAAATTGATTCTGCTTCTTTGCCAAGTAACGATTGATGAGGAGTTGAGAGCAGAAGAGTTTGCCATCAAAGTCAAATACGGTAATGAAATGGATGATGCTGGTTATAAAGATATTATGACCGATCACTTTTTATCCTCAGAAGATAAAGAGGTTCTTGGAAATGCTTATAGGAAATACGCAACTAAGCCCCTTGTTAAGCCACTTAGTTTTGAGCAGTGTATTTTCATCTCATTGATTCATGCTCGTGATGGAATTCGCATTCCACCGTACCGAGCGTTGTTCCATTGGAATAATATGCAGCAATTCAAAAGTGATGTTGAAGAAGAAGCATACGGTTCTGGTGCTTATCAAACTCTTAATTCTCGTATTGCGAAAGTATCTAAAAAATATGAGCAGATGGGGCTTCGTATTCCTTATCCTGAAGTTGATGTTAATAGTGCTGTAGTTAGTAATATACCAGACGCTGTGATGGCAATTCCTGAGTACGGTATTGAGCAGCATTTTTACCAACCTGGATTTAATTTTCATGACGAAGAATACATTACTGGCTGTGATATAACTAAAGTGGATAATTTTGCGAAGGTTCCTGTTAAGTTAGCAAAGTTCTATTTGCCTGAAGATGAGCAGCATAAACTCGTTGGTTTAAAATCTACTGATACTGTACCAGTGAGAGGCCTAAGAACTGAGGTTCTATACTCTCGATTCTCAGACTCTCCATCTAAGAAACAAATACGAAAACAGTTCAGTAAGAGAAGAATTGTTAAATCGAGATCAGTTAATGGGAAAAAGATTGTTGTTGAGCGCGGAAGAACCTCGCTTGATTCTCCATCGTTTGGTGCAAGGAGTGTGGTGCCAAGTCTTGAGAAGTCACTACTTCAGGATGTAGAGATCCCTTTCCCTGATAATGGATATACCTTAACACCAATTTTAGATGTAAATACTGAAATCGCTGGTGGCTATTACATCGATGGTTATTCTTTGGATAACTGGATTCAATTTGATGGCTATGAAAGAGCTTTGAAATCTCATGATGAGTGGGTGTCCACCAGCAAACTGCAGAAGAAAAGCATCTATAGATACCCTGGTATGGGAACCTTAGAAACATTTATGAGATACGGTATTGTTTCATTGAAGCCTAATGCTAAGCAAAACTTGATGAGCATTTTACGAAGAACCTCATACTTCCATTCTCTGGGACTATTCTTTTTCAATGATGCTCAATTAGCCGAATATACACAAACCAAGGTATTACCTGTAAAGGTGCAAGAGGCGTTAGGCTCTCATGGAACAGTCCGCTTAAGTAAGCTAATGCTTATGAGCGCCTTTAGGTCAAAGAAAGCTAATAAATTGCTTTTAGTTAGAGCTATGCGTAATTCTCGACGTAAAGAGCTTAAAATAGCATTTAAGGACTACTCTACTGATAAATACGGGTATGTTTTGAGTTCGATGGAAAATGCCTTTGAGAATGTGAAGGAAAGGGTTAACTATAGTCTATATCGAAGTCGATTCACTTCATTTCTTTTGAGTGTGGGGCAAACTGGATTTGATACTTTGAATAATAAAGTTGAATTCCATACGCATAATGGGTTTATCGAATCGGTGAAATATCTATTTACTGATATTGACGGTATTAAGTCATTGATGTCACCAAAGATTCGAAAAGCATTTAATGTTGATATCACGCTGAGAAAGCAATTAATCAATCTGGCCTCTAAGAATACAAAGCAATGGAATGAAATGGTTGGCCAAGTTTGTAGTGCAGAGTTAGATGTTATTAATAACACAGGTCACGATTGGACTATGCTTGAACTGCAGCTGAATTTTTTGAACCAAAGCAACATCGAAAATAGAAAAGAGCTGCTTCAGAAAGAAAGTGTCGATTTTATCTCATCATCAGAGGCTTCTTCGAGCTTTAATGCTGTAGTCTCGCTTTCAGATTCTCCAGTCGATGCAACGACAGACATTTGTTGGTAAAAGAAGGCTTGCTAAGGCAAGCCTTGTCCAAAGAGGTTTAGCTTAAAAGGGGAGAGCAACAAAATTCTCAGAAAAAAGAATTAATTCGTAAATTTCCAATCCGAACAAACGTGACTTTTTTATTAACAAAGTTAAAGACGCAATTAAAAGGGTCAGGTTTGCAATTATTTTAGTTACTCTTTCAATCCAATTACCGAAACTCGCTGAGTTGTTAGATTCATTTTTTTTATACATGTTATGTTTTATTTTTTGGTGCCATTGGTCATGGCTTTGCGGACTTGCTAAAGGTCCTTGTTCCGCGAAAATGCGCTTCACATGCTTTAAGTCTAATAAATAAAATTTCATAATGTTAGTAGTTGAGGGTATTTATTATCTGTTGGAATAACTATTTGCTCATTCAATGCTAATGCATTGAATATGTTGTTTTATTTTATGGAATGAAGGCTTAATAAATCTGCTCGGATTTCTCTTTTCGTTATGTTTTCACTAAATCAACGGGAACAACGAAAAGGACTCCTAAATGACAGACTCTAAAGACAATTCTAAACGCACTCAAGCAGATATTGATTTGATCTGGAAACACACTCATAAGGATTTTAAGGGGATTATGGACGGTCATAAAACCGTTATGTATCCAGCCCCTTACACTTGCATAGGTACAGTGGAAGCTTTACCTGAAGAATGCTTCCAAGACATGCTTAAATATGCTCGCAAAAAAGAGGTACAGGAAGTTTGTGAAAAAGCTTTACTACCTATTATGAAAAAGCATGGTCTACTTGAGCATTTTAATGACACCCAGCAATGGCGAAACAGTGTTAAGGATGTAGAAACATACGCAAGCTTTGCACTTGGTGAAGGATCAAAAGAGCTTGATGCGCTTATGGGTGACATCGCTGACGCAAATATCACGTTTCCAGACAGCGATAAGGGCGATTCATGAAGCAAAAGGTAGAAGCTCTTGCAAAGTATCTCGCTGATGCTCTGAGAACAATCGGGATTGCGCTAGTTTTATTTAGTGGTATCGGTATTATGTTTAAACGAGCCGAAGCAATGTCAGACATTGCCAATACAGTAACAATCGGCTTTTTGGGTTTTGTGCTTATTGTCGCTGGTGGCGTAATTGTGCTAATCTCAACAATAGAAAAAGAAAGTTAGAGGGAGACAATATGATGGATATGTGGATTTGGACAGGCTGCGTTGCCCTAGGTTCGTTTGCTCTGATTGGAATGTTTTTCTTTGTCGCCAATAAAGCTAATCACGAGTAATATCTAACTTTGCTTAAAGAACCTCCATTTGGAGGTTTTTTTGTGCCTAGTGTTTTTGGTTGCATACAGGCGCTAACATCTCTCATCACTGCTATCGCAGTAATTCAATCTGTTAAGCGTATGGTTGGGACTATTTCAACTTTTCTGCTTTTTTCCTATGCCTCTTTTACTTTAACTGCTCATTGTATTGTAGAGGTGGTTATGAGTAATAGAAACATATCTGAGTTTAATGGTTTAGTGCTTGAAGTGACCGTTCAAGCTTTTCGAGAGATAGAACATTATTTCGATGTCTTCAAAAGAAATGATATATCTAACGAGTTTATTTTGGATGCTTCTTCCCTTGATGATGATGTCTGTGAATCTCTTGCTGAAATGCTTAATGTCTCTGAAGAAGATATGCTAAACGATGAGCTTGCAGGTCAATACATTCTTATATTTCATGAAGGGAAAACCTGTTGGAGTGAATTTAAAGCTTGTGACAAGCCGCCAATCAATACCTCAATAGAAGATGCAACGTTGAGCTTTAGCGTTAGCAATCAAGTTAAGGGAAAAGTTGTTGAGGGTAGTTGCCAAGACCAAGGTATTGCACTTCATTTTGAAAGTTATGGTGATCATTGCAGCCAAGACCAAAACGGAACCCCTGTTTACTTTGAAGTTTATGATGGAGAGTTAAGGGTGGTGGTTTATGGGGATATAAACCAAGAAGATCCTACTCATGTTATATCGCTTGAGGGAGCCAAACTTGAGAGCCGAGTGGGGGATTCATCTTCTTAAAATAAGATTCATTTAGAGTTTTTAATATCGGCCCCGCTATGGGGCTTTCTTTTTCTGCCTGCAATATTTCTGAACACTTTTATTTAACTCTTATGTTGATATTCAATCGATTAAGGGAGGGGCGTTTTATGCCAAGTGTTAACCAAAATGTAATGTCAGAAATTGATTTTCAAAAAAGGTTTGAGACGTGTGATTTGATTTTAGATCACTTGCCTAAAAGCGATTTCACTAAAAAAGGTGGAGGTCTCTACTCGACAGGTGGACGCGCTAAAAAAGCAATTGAATCAAACACACACTCAGGTTCACGTTTTGACCTTCAGCTTGATAAGAATGTTGTTCAAGTGAGTATAAATGAGGGCTGGGTCATAAGAGATGTTCAAACCGTAAGATGTAAGCTGACTAAGGTTGTCATTGCGCCAACTCACTACACAAAGCGAATTGGCTTTAGTCAGTGTAAGTTTGTGACCTATAAAGCCGTTTGTGGAGTTTATGAAGAGTTTCATTCATACGACACTTATAACGAAGCAATTATTGCCGTGACCACCAGCTTAGATTCTGAACCAAATATAAAGAGTGTAGAGTCAAATAATCCTCAGGAATCTGTAAATGATGAAACCGTAAAAAAAGGTCTTGATTTGAATCCGTTCGAGCAAGCGCAAAAACATGAATTAGGAAGTACTTTATTTGATTTGTTAAATGCTGATCTACGCTCAGCGTCAAGTAACATTCAAAGTACCAGCTCTCAGAATGATGTTTTGAATATGGAGTCTTCGCTACTCGATGCACAAGAGCAAGCCATCAACGCATTTATAGAGCGAGACGCCTCACTTTTTACATTTACCTCATTCAAAACAACTCATCAAAAACTAATGAGCTGTATCTCTCAATAATAAAAGGACCAATTATGGCTATGAACACTTACGAGCTTACGGTAAAGAAAAGAATTAACCACCATAGTTCAACTGCTTGGTTCATTATTCAAGATGTAGAGTCTGGCGAGGAGCTTGGAGACGATTTTGAGACATATGAAGAGGCTGAGCACCACCTAAAGGAAATGATCAAAGATAATGCTGGTAAATACTCTACCAAACTGAAGCTTGCCTCTGGATTTGCTTATCGACTGACTAAGCTTAAATTTGGCAGTGAACGATATGGAAATTGTGAGGTTTGTGGTAAGCATGTTGATGCGACATATTTACTGGTTGAGATGAAGAGGTTTTGGAGCCAGCACAAGAAGTCGGAGGGAGTAGTTAATTATTCCTCTGGCGTTTTTGGCCATAAATGTTGCTTAGCAAGTAAGACAACAGGGTATTGATAGTAGGTAAAGGCTTGAGGAGAGCAATCTTGGATTGGTCTTAAGGGGTCGTAGAAATGAAAAAAAGGTAGCCTCAAATAGCTACCTTTATTTTTACCTAAAAAAGACGTTAGATGTCATATTTAGCAAAGGATTGATAGACTTCACCATCAGAATCAAACTCAATCATTCGGTAATCCGCACTAAGAGCAGCTGCAAATATTTCTTTAAGCTGTAAAGGGAATTCACTTAGACCGCTCACCTCTTGCTCTGGTAAATCGGTGTTGTATTCTAGCTCATCATACAGTTTCACAAACCATCCAGTATCCCGCTGAAAAATCATATGTGATGTGTTAGCTAAAGCCGTTAAAGCTTTGCGCGATGCCTCATCAAGGTGGGAGGTTGATACAGAAATACATCTGTAACGGTCTTGAGATGTAACTAATTCGAGTGTCTGTTTGCACTGCGCTGATTCAGATTCAATCTGATGGATAAGTTCGAGTATCTCAATGGCCTTCGAGTTCTGGCGTTTTGCTAAAGATGTTAACCATTCTTTTAGTTGTTCTGTCATTTTCTACTTCCTTTGTTATGAATTCGATGAATAGGTCATATGAGCTAAAACATACTTATAGCTGTTGAAAGCGCAGATATTTTGCAAAAGACTAACACGTTAATTTATCTGAATTTATCTTCTCTATTGATATGTTCAAATTATCTAGATAGTAGGAGGTGAAAATGGAAAATGTTATGCCTAATCAATCTGCTTTAAGTGTTTCCCATAGTCTTGTAATACTCTTAGCATCAGGGAAAGCTGAAGAAGCTTTAAAAATGCTCCAAGCTTGTGAGCTAGCTAAACGTTATGTGTGCTTGTCACACCTAGCAAGGCAACAAAGCAGGGTAGGTGTTGCGGCTTTTCTTCATGAATTAGTTCAGCTGAATAGTGCAGAGATGGAATTATCCCACCAGCTTAACTTTTTCAACAGTTGTGAACTCGTTAGTATTGGTTTGAGTAATCATTCAGTTGAGTCTATTGGCCGCTGTTTTGTAGCTGCAATTGCGAGAATGACAGCCAATGGTGATCGGGTTGGTATTTATAGTTTAATCGTTGAGTTTGAGAAAATACTGAAAGGCATTAATACCATTACAACAAGCCCCAGATAAAGAAAAAGCTTTTCTATCTATTTAATGGGGATGTATCCGATCCCCGCTCATCCTCCGCAATTTCAATGCCCCACATGCTCATCCTGGTATGTTTTATTTATACCAACAAGGGAGACTTAGCATGAATCACCAACTTGACGAAATCATTGAATACATCAACCACTGGCAAAACCAAGAAGATTCCTCCCAAAAAAAGGCTGTATTGAACTACTGGTTAAAACAAGCGAATAAATTTGCTCGATACAACAGAACGCTTGCTGATGGGACTATGGTTCTAAACTCATATGCTGATGCTATGAGAGCGATAAAAGCTATTGCTAAATGCTTCGGCTCTCCAGCGAAAAAGAAAAATGAAAAGCGTCAGAGTCAAATGTGTCGCATTGGTCGGCTCGTGGACGCTGGTTGGCATTGTCATAAATCTAACGCAGCTTAGTCATAGGAGTGAATATGTATTTATCACAAGCAGACATGTTTGATTATCAATGTGTAGAGACTGTAGTAAAGCCAGTAACCGAATACATTACAGGTACGAGCTTACTTCAAGAAGAAAAGCTTGTTTCTGTTATTAACTCTAATGGGAAACAGGTAGAAAGGTTTACTACTCGTGGTCAAGAAGTCGATTCGTATCGAAACCTTAACAAACCTGAATTTTATTCATGCAAACAACGTAAGGGTGAAGATAAAGGAAAGGTGAGCGGTTATGGGAAAATACTTGTGCTACAGGATGCCGTTTTTAAAGTGTCCGAGGCAAGTCGCCAGCGCGTGTTAAAGCAAAAATCTAGAAACGTTCACGCTTACGTGAGGGGTTGCTTTGAGGATTGTTTTGACGGGGTTTTTACACCCGATGACTCATTCACTTGTGTAACGTACAGTCCTTATTTAAAAGAATGGTTTTTTGTTCGAGAATCTGGTGAGTTACTCGATAAAGACTTGAAATGCAAAGAAGTGGTGCTGTACGGTGCCAATGTCTATATTAGGGGTTTTTAAGTCCTTTCACCATGGCCTTAGGCCTTTCAAAAAAGGCTATCGCCTTTTTCTATGTTTTTACTATTAATTGGAATGATGTCGTAATTTCGCTGCATTTGTTGCGGTTTCCGCTACGTTTTCCCCATCTTTTATGAATATTGAGGTGTGGAAATGAACACATTCACTGAACCGCAAAAAGCTTTAATTCTTCAAGCCGCTTCTGGCGCATGTTTAAACGAAGAGCTTCCAATTAACTTCCTAGAGCTTTCTGAAGCTGAGCAAGATGCTTTTTTGTGCCATAACTCTAATGAGCGATATCAGCATTCATCTCCCAACAATATTTTTGAAGTCATTGATTCAAGAGCATCAAGAATTGAGTATCTGATTTCTGAGCTGGTGGATGGGCTAAAGGAGCCTGCAAGCAGCCGATACTTTTTAGTAAAGATTTTATCCATTATCGATGGCCAAGAAGTAGATTCCAAAGTTTTGATTAATGCTGATTCTATGGATGAGGCTAAAGAACGGGCATTCCAAAGTTTGAATTACGGTAATGATCTAAGTGGTTTCGCGTGGGTTAAGAAACACCTATCTGCAACCTGTTTGAATGGTGATATAGAAATGTTTCTTCAAGATGCCGATGAAGTCAGCCAATTCGAAGCGATGATCTTAAAAAAATACATCTAGCCAATGAATAAGTACCTTGGAAGGCGTAATTAATCTGAAGGATGCTTTCAGAAGGGTATGTTTACATTAGTTCAAAGGGAACTAACTTGCCCACTTTAACTAGCAGGTCTCAGTGGGCAAGGCATTCAAATTAAATCTAGAAGGTAATTCAATATGAGCGCGGAACAAATTGTACTTGCATTTGAAAAGAAAATCACTATTAAATCAAAGGCTATGAAATTCTCTGAGCTAGGTGCTATCTTGGCTGAGGCTAAAGCAATCAGAGCCAAACAAAAAGCTGCTTAACCAGCTCCTTTTCCCAACCCAACCATGACCCACCCAAAGCCCCGAAAGGGGCTTTTTTTTATAGCCTTGCGGCTTATTTTTTACTTATTGATTGGGGTTAACCCCTTAACTTTTCTGCAAATTAAACCCCAGATTATATGTTTATCTCATCAAGCAAGAATACAAAACGGTGTGATGAAAATGAACAACTTAAAACTCATTAAAGAATCGGTCTCTACTTATGTAACGGGTAAGTTTGAACTGCCAAAAATCGAAGGAAAGAAGAACTTTTTAATTGTGCCTCTTAGTGGTGGTTTGGATAGCTTTGCAACGGCTTATACTTTGATTGCGTTATATCCTTCCGCTCCTTTGTGTTTTGTTCATTGCGATACAGGTATCGAAGCGGAAGGCACTGAGGAAGCTCTAGAGCTATTCGAAAAAATCACAGGCCGAAACATACTAAGAATTAAGCCAAAATATGGGCTGCTAGAAGGCGTTGAGCGTCATGGTAACTTTCTGCCTAGCCAGCTTCATCGTTCTTGCACTCAGACGTTGAAAACTCTACCTATCAAAAAATTCTTTAATGCTTTGAAAGAGAAGTTTGGGGAAGACTCTGTTTTCATTCAGTTTGTAGGGCTTAGAGCTGATGAACCCCAGAGAGAAGGTATCGACTGGAAAGAAGAGCACATCGCATCTTCATACCCGTTACAGGCTCTAGGTATTAAGAAGTCTGACGTAAACATGATAGTAGAAAAGATTCAGGGAATCCCAAGATACTACCTCGACAAGTCGAGAAGCGGCTGCAAAATTTGCATTTTTTCTCGAAGAAGCGAGATCGTCTCAGCTTGGAAGACTTCTCCAGTTGATCTGGAAAGAGCAGGGAATACAGAAGACGTACCAGCATCCACTTTGAACATTTACAAAGCACTACCAAAATCAATCCCAGAAATTTTAAACGTAGGTCGTAACTGGGTTAATTACTACAGACCATCTGATTTGGGATATAAAGCATTCGGATTCGAGTCTGAACGTGGTAAGAACAAACTGGTAAGCGGCATCGATGACTTATTTGGGGCAAGTGACAGCAAGCGTTTGTATGTTGCTGTGGAATACCACTACGAGTCAAATTCTTATGGGTTCCTTGCTCAACCAATGGTGTTTTTTGAAAAGTTAATTACCTATTCCACATCGATGGGAGGCATTAAAAAAGCCTTGAAGCATTTTTGGTTGCATAGACTTCAGACCAAAGAGTTGTATTCGCAAAGCGAAGAAAAGCTATCTGGTGAACGTCAGGTTTACATCTTTGAAATAGAAGTTGATGATTTTGAAAATGAAATTCCACCAGCCCCGACAGGTGTGTTTACCTGGCAAAACGACCGCACTCCGTTATTCGCTATTCGTAAGACAGTGGCAGTAGCTGAGAGAATACTTCTTACTGAAGGTGAAAAGCAAAATGTTCATCATTTTGACCCAACAATTAGTAAGCAAGCCATTAACTCTATCGAAAAACTGAAACATGAAAAAGAATATGGACGTATCCTAAGTGTTACAAAATACGAAAAGCCTTCTTTGGAAGAGCTGGTGGATGACTTTGATATAACTGAAGCCCCTGTCGCATGTATGGCCTGCTCTCGATGAGCGGGTCAACCCCAAACCATAAAATCACTCATCTTCCCTAAATTGCTAACGCAATTCAGCTCATCCAGCTATGTGATTGGGAACACTGTAACTTTTCTGAATCCTTCTCTTAAGTGTGTATGTTTAATTCATTCTTTTTGGGAGGCTTTATGATTACCGAAGCAATAATTAAGGCTGAATTTGATTCAGCTATTCAATCAGTTAGACAAACATATCCACTTGAAAAATGGGTGCATCAACCATCTACTTTAGAATTGTGTAAGAGCAAAAGTGCATGGGGATGGGCTACGCCTGAAGGCGTTGTTCGAATTAATGATTGCTTTGTTGGCACCACAGCGACCAGAAAGCTTAGATCTACAATCCGACATGAGCTTGCTCACCTAGCAATTGGCTTAAAGCATGGGCATAGCCAAAAGTTTAAGAGAGTAGCAAAACTATTTGGAGTTCAATCGGGTGTACTTGACGCTCAACCCATTTTAGATGCGATGGAGCATAAATACACTTTGCTTGCACATATGGATAACGGTGAATCCGTAGATTTAGGTTTCAGAAACAAAAAGTCTTCATCGTATTCAAATTATACTCCTAACCAAAAAAGGTTTAAGCGAATAGGTCGTGCGAAAATCATAAGGTTTGAATATGTAGAAAATATGAATTCATCTTTATGATGTTGTTTGCTCGTCAATATGGTGTATCATTAAGGGAGGATAATTAATGGATATCGCTATGAATAACACACTGTTTGAAAATGTAGGTATTGAGTCGGTTATCTTCTCTAATCCTCAGAAAATGTTCGAGCTTGCGATAAGCGGTGTTTCTGGTGGAGTGGTTAGGAATACAGTTAATAGATTCCCAAAGCAGAGGGAAGCGGTTTGCGAGGCGCTTTCTGTTAAGTCTAGTAATTTAAGTCGTTTGTATGGGCGTAAACATCTTTCAAGGCATCAAAGTGAAGAGATACTGGATATATTATCAGTGTACTCGCTTGGCTTAGAGGTTTACGATGATATTGAGCTGGTGGAAGAGTTCTTATCTACTTCTATTCCTGCGTTAAATAACCAGAAACCTCAATCTTTATTATCATCTTTCATTGGGCGCAAGATGGTGAAAGATGTATTGAACAAAATCAAATGGATGGAGTTTTCTTGATGCGACTCTATCGGGTTACAAATATCGCTTTTGCTGAGAACTACAACGGCCAAGGTGCAAGTTTTCGTGATGGTGCGAGATGGAACCTAAAGGGCTCGCCAGTTCTATATTTTGCACTGTCTCCATCCGTGGCAATGTTAGAGCTTGCTAACTATATTCCAACACCACGATTGCTGCCAAAAGGTAGTGTGATGTGTGTGTATGAAATAGTTGGTGATGTTGATATTGAGAAGGTTCATGTCTCTGAATTAGATTCAGATTGGTCAGATTTTCCTTATCCAATGTCCACACAAAACATAGGCTCTGCATTTCTAGTTGCTGGTAAATCACTGGCTCTTGAAGTTCCAAGCTCCGCTGTCACTGGTGGGCTTGAGAGTATCTTGGTTGTTAATCCTCTTCACTCTGACATAAAGAAGCTAAAGCTAATCGAAACTCACTCAGAAATTTACAATGCTCGCGCCTTTAAGGGGGCGTAGTTATTGTTAATTATCTCCTTGCATGCCTTCACCGCTGAGCTTTAAACTCTAGCTTACAACCTTTTGTTAGCTCGGTTGGGTGTTATATACATTCAAATTAATAGGAGTAAATGCTGTTGAAATGCAAGGAAGACGTAAAAGTGATGAGTGGTAAGATTTTTTCATATGCGATTACCCACCAAACGAGGAATGCTCTAGAGCAATTCAGGTGTTATTCAAAAGAGTTAGAATCAAAGTTCAATGATGATATTAAAACAATCGAGAAGGCATATAGTGAATCAATTGAGGGGCTAAGTGAAGAGGATATTATAGAAGTAAATGAATATTTTTCAGATGGGTATTTTGAAATTGAAGATATCCACATTGATCTCTACCGAAGGTCAACCGTTGTCTCCATATATTCATTTCTAGAGAACTCACTAAATTCATTGTGCAAACACCTATGCAGGCATGAGGGCTACCCTGTTGAGTTGGATGATATGAAAGGCGAAGGGATTGTTCGTGCCAAAAAATATCTAGAAAAACTAGCTAATGTGAAATTCGATAAATTAAACGCTGAATGGCAACCTTTAACTGAGTTGAATAAAGTTAGAAATTGCATTGTACATAGCGAAGGTAATATAGAAACCGCCAGAAATACCTCTGCTCTTAAAAATATCGTAAAGAATAGTAACAACCTTTCACTTCGCAGCCATATGTTTATAAAAATTGAGCGGGAATATATAGATGTTACTTTGACATTTGTTGAGGAGTTTCTCGAAAAGATCTACGCGGAAACGCTTTAAATCAAGAAGTAATTCAAAAGAATTAATGCTCTCCAGTTAAACGCAACTTTCCTGCCTATTTTTATCATTTAGATATGTTGCCCCTATTGAAATAAATAGGGGTTAACATGATTGAATTCAAAAAATCCAAACTCGTTCCATCCATTAATCTTGCTTTGCAAAAGCTTGAAGGTTTCACAAAAAAGCTGAAGGTTATGCGTGTTGGTGCCAATAGCGACAAGAGAAAGGTAGTGGTTTCCTCGAAGCTTCTTTCTGTAGTAGGAATGGGGGAAGGTGTAAAGGTTGTAGTAGAGCCTCTAGAGTTGAACGGATTTAAAGTTAGGCCTGCTTCAATTGGTGATACTCAGGTAAGAAAAATCTCATCAAGAACCTATGCCAATAGAAAAGGGGTTGAACCCGTTTTTGACATGCGCAATCAAAAGCTTATAGATGAAACTCTAGGGGATGCTTCTCATGTTCACGTTATCTTTAAAAAAGGTGTGATTGAGTTCAGGCCAGTGCAAAGTCACAAAGATTTAGCCACCAGCAAAGGAGCTGCCGCTTCTATATCATTAGGTTCTCCAAATAATGACGGAGTTTATACGCCAATTTTAGACGCGCTTGAAATTATTAAGCAAAAGGCCTTCAATCAAATTGATATATCAGCTGAGGACGGATTTTCAGAGTCTCAGGAATGTACTCTGTTTCAACTGCAGCTAAGAAGGCTAGGTTATAAAATAGAAGCGAAAGCTGGTGGTTTGTGTGCGTATCTAGGAGATGACAATAGAAACGGAATCCCAAAGCATAGCTACAATATAATGGCTCAGCAAAGTATCAATAATTCATACAGAAGAAGAGTGTTAAAGCAGTTTAATACAAACTCGCCCTTTACTTCGTTTTCTATATGCAGCTCAGGTGTTGATGTATCTGCACTTGAAGCTGATGGATTCAGAAATCTTTATACACTTGATTATCGCCCACCAGAGAAGCGTGATTTTAAAAAGAGCCTATGCAAAGCAACTGGTAACAACGTTGTGATCCATAACGACAAAACAGATACAGGTGCATTGTGTGCGGCAATAAATAGCAAGCACACTAAAGCAATATTCAATGAGGATATCTATGAGTTTAATGTAGATGCTGTTTCTGATCTTATATCAGAGCGCCCCAATCTTCTTCAAATATCAATTCAGTGTGATGACTTTAGTTGCTTAAAAACGCATAAAGCGCGAAAACAATCAATTGCTGATTTAAGCAGTACAAGAGATATGTTTTTGTCTGTTATTGATACGATAAAGAAGGTTGGTAGTCCATGCTTGCTGGTGGAAAATGTAAAGCCTTTTCATAGCAGTGTAGAAGCAAAACTGTTTAGAGAAGCTTTAGAGCGTCTTGGGTACAACGTCCATGAGAAAGTTATGAGTGCGAAGGACTATAACGGTATGTCAAATCGTGAGCGATATTTTATGTTTGCTAGTGTTCTGCCTACTGAGTTTACTTTTCCAGATGCAGTTAGCAGAACCACGCATGCATGGAGAGATGTAATTGATGTAAACTTACATTTATTTCGTGATGTATCTCATACAAGCTCAGTAAAAAAAGGAATTGAAACAGGGAGAATAAGAACAGCCAGTAAGGGGGATGTAATTACCCCAGCAATCACTAAGAGCCAAAACCGTCAAGCTAAGGATAGCCTGTATATCTATCACAATGAAAAATATCTAATGCCTGATAACGGAGCCTTGATGAAACTAATGGGTTTTGTGGATGGATTTGATCTCTCTGCTTTCACTGTAGAAATAGGTGCTGAGATAATAGGTCAGTCAATAGAGGTGCCAATGCACAGAGCCATTACTAGGGAGATATCTAAACATATAACACGATACTCTATGATGTTGAATTCACTTAAAGATAAGGCATCAAAAGCACTCGCTGATGAGTTGCAAGATATAAGAGATTGGAAAAAAGGCCTCTTATTCGGGAGTTGAGACGTTGAGCAAATAAATCTGCCCCGATATATGGATTCTCCTCTCTGCACTATGCTAATCAATTGCCCTACTTATTGTTAGGGCTTTTCTTTTTCTGATTTCCATGTGGCATGGCTTTTATTTTCAGCTATCGCTGAAAAAGAGTTGTTTCTTAGTGATTGGAGAAATGGGTGGTGATGGAGTTTTGCTGCAGCTGGTGGTGAGATATGTATGTTTGCCTCACTTCCAACCACTATTGCAGAGGCAAGCATGATAAAACTTAGAAAGCCACGCAGAAGCGCTGAACAAATGAATTTTGAACGTCTGCTGAAATTAGGGATCATTAAAGAGGGGGCTATTGTTGAGGGATCTTATAAGTCAGATGGCTATATGGATCTTAAAGTTGAAGTAATCCCTATGCATAACAACATTCCTACTTACTTAAGTGAAGGTAATAGCGTTGCTGTGTCGTTGGTTCATTACTACAAGCAAAATGGCGATCTATGCAAAGATCCTGAACAAGTAATAGTGGTGCATTTTGACAGAAAAATAGCTGAAGCCCTCACTTTTGAAATGAGCATCCCCCCTCGCTATTACCGTAGCTATCAAGATGCGAATAATTACTACCCATCTATAAAAAAAGATAATAATTCGTTTCTAAGAAAATGGTTAATAAATCTTATAGATCAAGGCCATTCGCTCGCAGCGGCTTCAGTTTAATTAACCATTCTATCGCCCCGTTATTTCGGGGCACCAACCATGTAGTTAGGTTTCCTATGAGTTCTACAATTTATACAGATATAAAGGTGTTTTCCGTTCCTCTTCCTGAACCAATTCAAGCGAGTGGCCTCTTGCCACTAGATACAGGTGTCATCGTTTTAGCTAAGACTCATGATAGTAATGTATATCCTAGCGATCCTAGCTGGGGCTTTTTATTCGTGGGTTCGGAGTACGAGCTTTTAAATGATGCTTTACCGTATTTAAAGAAATCATTTAATAGTGGTATGTCCCGAGGCTCGATTGCAACAAATGGCAGTGAGTTTGCTGAGCTCGTTAAACACCTTCTTGATGCGAAAACACAACCTCTATGTATTAGTTTAAATAACTTAGGGTTTGCAGGTTATTCATTCTCAGAAACTGAATATCAGCAACTCGATACTCACCGTGGTTTTATTGCAAGAGTTAACTTTAATGAAACTCGATACTGCCATCACTTAAATAGCTTGCCAGATCTGAAATGCATGGTTCATCACGTACTTACTCTAAAAAATATGAATGAAGGTTCTAGCTGGTGGCATTACAAGCCTTTCAGGGTAGAGTCATTCGAATTTAACAACACTCCTATTTCGGCTTAAAAAACATTTGAGGCATATCATGAACATTAAAAGACATAACATAAAAACCTTGGCGGCTGAATTCGGAACTCATGATCACCATATTGAAGTGTGGTTGACTCATATGGAAATAACAGATGATGAAATGGATAAAGCCCTTTCAGGTTTAACTAAGGAGCAGCGAAGATCAATGATGGTTAATTATCTGAAGCCTACTGAATTGATACTGAAGAAGCCTGAACTAGTTCGATATGTTCAGCAAATCGATATTGAAACTATCAAGGGGCTTAGCGAACATGACTTTGAGGTGTATCTTTTCTTGTTGTCTTATGCTGACTCTATACAGAACAAAATTAATGGCCATAAATTTCCATATAATAGCTATGGTGCGGTTGTTTTGCTGGCACTGAGAAAAGCGACTAAACAAAGTGACATTAAATTCATCCGAGGGATGTATACCAGAAAGATAAGTCATCACACATACCCAGCAGCTCGACAAAAGTTGCAAAAAATGGCTTTAGGCTAAAGGTATCGTCATTACATTCACCGCTATAGCCCAGATTTTTGACTGGGCTTTTTTATGTGCAATAAAAATGAACCGTTTGCATATATAGGTATGTTCTGAATTCAAACATAGATGTATCGATTCTCGATGCTGGTGGCAGCATGGATCAATGCAGGAAATGAATAACGTTTATCAGAATCTTGAAGTAGGTGGTTATTATGATTAATGAACAGAATTTAACAATGTTTTTAGCTGGGCTCGCTAATACGGACGAAACAAAAGCTGGTCTAACGAACTTGAATTCTAGCTTTGTTAATGAAGAGGGTGAAAGAGTCAGTTGTAAAATAGCCATTAAAGATTTGGCTGAAATAGCACTCAAAAGAATCGAACAGCTTGAAGCTGAAAACGATGAACTTAAAAATCAAATAGATCAACTATAAGTTGGTTTGGTCTTCATTCCTTTTTTAAGCTTTACCTTTTACTCGTAACCCAGTTGTATTGCTGGGTTTTTTTATGCGTAATAAAAATGCTCATGTATCTGGGCTTGGTATGTTTTCTTTATCTTGAAGGTGAGGGAAATAAAATGGCTTCTTTAATTAACAGGAAAATTGGTTCTAACAAAGGTACACCGAGAGTGTATATAGATGATGCCTTGTTAGCACAGGTGAATATTGAAGAGCATGGTCAGCAGTGTGAGCGTGTATGGTTAGAGGACAGGCTGGTAATTCGTTTATGTGAGAATGGTACTCACAAGATTTCGTCAAAAAAGAAAAACGGGAAACAAGTACCAGTTCTTGATATTCAAACATTAAAGTTAGCCGAGCTATTTGATGAGAGCCAAAAACTAAGGATTGCTATTAAATCTGGGCTAATTGTTATTCAGGCTCATGCTCATGATAAAAAAGTGAAAGAGCGTGAAGAAAGGTTTATAGAATCAATTAAATCAGGTGAGCCGCTTTCTCTAGGTAGTTGCTTTCATGGTGGTGGAGTAATGGATAGAGCACTTCATGAAGGAATCTCCAACGCAGGTCTTAATATTGATACCTCTTTTGTAGTTGAAATTGATGAAAGATATCTCAATAGCAGTATTAAGAATAACAGCCACATGTTTAACGAAAAAACAGCATTCATATGTTCAGATGTTGCAGATGTTCAGCTAAATAATATTCCACAGGTTTCTATTCTAGCTGGTGGAATTCCTTGTACTGGTGCATCACTAGCTGGCAAAGCTAAGAATAAGATATGCCATGCTGAAGAGCATGAATCAGCTGGTGCGTGTTTCTTTCATTACCTATCCATTGTTCGAGCCTGTAACCCTGCTATCTGTATTATTGAAAATGTGAAGAATTACCTTACAACGGCTTCGTTTGCTGTTATTAAATCTGTTTTAGGTAGCCTAGGTTATAACCTTTACACCAATGTTTTTAATGGTAGTGACTTTGGATCATTCGAGAAAAGAGAGAGGATGGTTTGTATTGCTGTTAGTAAAGGGTTAGATGTTTCAGTTCTAGAGCAGTTCGAATCTTCTATGAGACGCTTTGAAAAGGACGTTGAAAGCATTACTGATATTCTTGACGACATACCGAGCGAGAGCGAGCTTTGGAAAGAGGTGAAATATTTAAAAGAGAAGGAAGAGCGCGATATTGCTAATGGAAAAGGTTTCAGGATGCAAATTCTTGATCGTAGCTCTGAGTCATGTGGGGTTATTGGTGCTGGGTATGCTAAAGCCAGAAGTACAGAGCCTCGAATTGCTCATCCAGTAAACCCAGACCTTAGCAGGCTATTTACTCCCAAAGAGCATGCGAGAGTGAAAGGCATTCCAGAAACGCTGGTGGATGGTTTATCAGCTACAGTTGCACATCAAATTCTAGGAAACAGTGTGATTTACCCTTTGTTTGTGGCCGTTGGTTATTCTGTTGCTAGCCTGTTGAGGAATGATTTCTCTAGAGACGTTTATTTTAAGGCTGCTTAAGTTGTTAATGCGGGGTTTCCCCGCATTGGTTCATGATGGGTTGGAATACGAGCAATTAATCTGAGTTACCCCCACTGATAGGTACTATAAACGCATCGAAACAATACAAGGGCTTAATTATGGCTACTCAATTTGCGGTTAATAGAATTATAGATTCGGTTTGGACTGTGGGTTTCACTTTGAATGAGAGTGGTAAGGCTGTTATCTGCTGCTATGAAAGAGATATAGCTATCGGGTACGTTGATGAATCGAAGTTACCAACACTTAAATTGGTTGAGAACAGTGAGCGCCATATCACGGCCTTAAGGTTAAAGGATAGAGGTACTGGGAAGGAGAGTGTTTTAGAGGTTGCTAATCCGCAGTATATATTTTCTTATGGAACATTCTTAAAGCGAGATTAACTCTTGCAACAACCAATCACTCTTTGTGGTTGGTTACGCTTAACAATCTTAACTATCGTTAAGTTTGATAAGCTTCATATTTTTTGGGCTGTCAGCAATTTCCCTTCTTTTTTTTATCGAGTTGATATGTTTACCCCTGATTTCATTAGCAGGGGTGCCCATGAACACACTTTCAAACTCAACGATTTCTCATTTAGCTCATTTTGCTGAGCAAGTTGGCTGTGGTTCAGCTGAAGATGTTGGAAGCCATCTTTATGAATTGTTAGCAAGACCAAATACTTCTTTTTTCTCTCTAGGTGAAGAACCAACTGAAACTCTTTATAAGGGCATTAAAAAGGAAGAACAGAGAAAATACATCTACTCACTTTGTGAATCGATTATGGATGACATATCACCCACTAATAAGTTAACACCTTTGATAGGCTGCATGATGTCTGAAGCCGTTTACCCCAAAACTGAGACAGAGACTTATGATGAAGTTATCGGAAAACCTGTAGTTGATATAGGTGGATTTTTCTATGGATTTATCGTTAGCTCGGAAGTTGATCATTACACCTTGCTATCGTTCATTGATGATCTTTCTAGATGGTCTTTAACCAAAGCCGAGAAGCGATATTGTAGAACTTCTAGCTATTTTCCTCATTTATCAATCAATCAAGTTATAGGGGTTGTTAAGTCTGATCCTTTCAACCACCGTCACGTTTTTAACACTCAGAAGATCATTTCTAACTTGTACTCATCCATTGATAGATCGTTCAGAAATTCTTTAGCAGAGTGCAAACCAACCTGGGCTAAAGCGATTTTGATAGCAGAGAGAAGAGTCAATAAATCGGACATGCGCTCTGATTACCATGGTCACGAAGTTGCAGAGAGAGTCGTGATTGGCTTTTCAAAGCATACCCGAAACTTATTTCCTGAATTTAGAAAAGCGGCTGCAAATTTCGAAAAAACGAAATTTTTAGCTAATAGCGGAAAAAGTGCTGAGCACAGAGAAACATATTCTTTTGGAGCAGGAGTATACCTCTCGGAAGGGCATGCCCATTCAGGATGGCAGATTCGTAAGGAAGCTTTGGATTCTTCTTATATTGCTGCAGCTACTTTCGCTCCGTCTATTAATGCCACTATTAAGACTAACAGAGGACAGGTTTTAGTTTTAAATGAGGAAGTCATTGTATTTAGAAAAGGTGATGATGTTTTGGTTGAGTCTGATGATTCGAGCCTTTTAGCGCAGTTGAGAAAGAATGGATTCAGCAGCTGTGATATTAGAAAACATGTATCAGCACGTTACTGTGACAGCAGCATAGCTACTATTCGACAAGCGTTGTTTCCGTCTGGCAGTAGAGCACTGTTTTCTTAACTTCGACTTGAGGAAAGCCTCTTTTTAGAGGCCCATTAGCCACAATATGCTATCGCTTAATTGTGACTAATTTACTTACAAGTATTACGCTTTCACTTTTAGTTATTCCCCTTGTTACACCGCAACAAGTAACAACCGTTACAAACAGCTAAAAAACAGACAGCGTAGGCAATATGTAACACGGCTTGGGATGTCAATATTTGATGCCTCTGGGCTTTGTATTTTCAGGTTCCCAAAATAATTTACTCAAGCTTGTAGGTAGTTCGATTTACTTAAACGAATATGGGAAGCCTTTTAAAATATAGAGATGTTCCTTTGATGTTTGCGATTGATATTTAGTTATATACTCTTTAGGGCTTTACTTGCTTCCGTATACGCCTTTTGTACCGTATTGCACTTATCTGTGCTATTGAGTTCCATCCTTTGCACGAAAGAGCATTAATGCTTTTTTGGGCGTCAAAGAATGTAATAAATAATACTTTGCTTGGTTCGACTTCATTTTGAGAGTATGGCAAAGAAGTTCTGAGTGATGGCTGGATATGTAAATCCAATACCATGGAAACTATATTGCAAACTACTTCTATCAATAAGGTGCTCATAATGTTTGAGGTATAAAGAAGAGCTGTGAAAGTTTACGATAGGGTATTGTGTATATAACGAGTTGTAATGGAATAGAAGGAAATGAACAGTCCACGTTTTGAAAACAATACCTTTTCAGGAGGTAAAACAATTAATTTGAATGCTACGGTTGGCTTTAATGGTAGTTTTGCCCCTAAAGGAGAGGCTCGCTCAAATTCAGATTATGCCCTGGGGTTTTCAAGCGCTGCTCTTGAATTGATTAAGTCTGCAAAAGGGTCTTCAGGATATTCAACAGCCCCTGATTTTTTAGTTTATCCAATCTGTTTCAATATGAGGCATGCTGTAGAGTTATGGTTAAAGAAATGGTGGAAAGACCTCGGTGAGATATCGACTAAAAGAACGGTTAAGCTAAAAAAATATAGAGATGAAAAGTTAAAGAAAGCACCACAATTGAAGGGAAAGCTAGCTCCTTTTCCTACAATTGATGAAGCGTCCACACACAATTTGTTTACTATATGGAGTTTGATAGTTGAGTATGCTCCCATTATAGATTCACGATTTAAAAGAATCATATCATTATTGAATCAACCTATACTGAACATAGCTGATATTGACCCTACTGGACAAACGTTTAGATACCCTGCAGGGAATGACAGTAAAGTCCATTTGGCTGAAACTCCACTTATCAACATTAAAATTCTTGAGCTCAGATTTAATTTCCTTTTTAAGCTTTTTGATTTTCAAGAGCGGATCATTCAGAGCATGAAGTATGAGTATTCTTGGGTTGATACTCCAAATCAGCTTTCTTATTTTGATTTGCAGTCCATATCTCTGATTCTGGCAGGGTATGAAGATAAAAAGGGAAACCCAATTGCCAAACAAGCCAAAATAGATGTGATGAAAAAGTTCGAACTATCATCGAGTTCTTATAGTAGAGCGATTTCTGCAATCAAGTGTAATGGCTACCTAAATCATTGCCTAAAATTGACTAATGAACCGAATCACCTAAATGTTGAGGCTATTGGCATAATTTTTAATGTGTATTTTAAATACAAAGAGTTGGACAAATACAAATCTGATTACAAAGATCCTGTGCATAAACATCGAATCATAGTATGTAAACCTAGCTACGAGGAAATCATTCGAGATCATGAAAAAAGGGCTGTATTAAGAGAGAAGATCCTTAGTTTCTTAACGAGAGAGCAAATTGCTGAAGTAACAGCGTTGCTTGAATGTTATTCTGAAATAAAATATATGGAAATTTATAACAGGGTAGTTGAAGAGCATGTGGTCAGTGTTGGGAGAATGGCTGAGTCTGAATTGAAGCGCTATATCAACGAAAATTTCTTTTCCCCTATGATGCTAGAGAAGCTAACTTTGATGCTTCTGCAATTGAACTGCACTGAAGTTATAACGCCATATATTGAAAAGTATGGTTTGCATGAGGTCACTTGGTGCAAAAGCTTTCACGATAGGGATTTTCCTGTTTGTTATGCGGAATATTATGACTTTGAATCCTCAATTGAACAGCTACAAGCTGAGTCTGTTAATGTTTTGGCTCAGATAAGAGCGGAAAGATTAGCGATGTAATATTAGCAATCAAGACATTTAATTGTTAAGGATGAATATGCAATTAGAACAGATGCCTGGATTTTCATTAACTACTTTAGCAGTATGGCCTCAACCATGGTATGAGGGTTGTGTTTGGCATATGCATGAACTCAAACTTTGTGAAGATGGTTCTTTGAAATGGTACGAAGCATTCATCGAATCTGAAGAAAAGCAAATCAAGGCTGATGTTTATAAAACATATCTTTCAGCTACAGATGTGGCCAGAAAAAGAAATGCTGAGTTATCAAAAGGTTTTTCCCAACTGAACATTTCTAGCACTAGAACAGAGTCTTTGCTTTTAAAAGTAGAAAAAGAAGTAACTAGGCAGAGTCGGCTATTGAGTGAAGAGCAGCTTATGCTTGCGGAGGGTATCCGTATGCATAAAGAATCCAAATGTCCTTTAGCTAGTGAGATTATTTTACCAAATGGCTGCGAAAATTCCATTGATGCTTTAATGGAAATCTTAAATGAAACTCCATATATAAAGTTAGTACGATTAAAAAAATATGGAATAAGTTTATTGAGATCTGATAAGTGTGATTGGTCAACAAAAGTCAAGCATACCAAGCATTCAGCCAAGGTGTTTTATAGAGAAAGGATTGCAGCTGCCTATGGCTATAGTGGAGCCGAACATTGGGGGAAGACCAAATCTAAGATTAGAAGGCATCTGCTACCGAGAGCGAATGAGTTGCTTCAATTAGCCAGTGTTAAAAGGATACTTGATGAAGCTGAGCAAAGAGGGCAAAAGGTTGTAGTGGCATCAGGTTTTGTATTCTGGTTTGAAGAAAATGATAGTATTGGTTGGATAGTGAAAGAGGTGGGCTCATCTGAATCAGAAAGTTCAAAGAACACTATTTGGAAAAAAGGAACCATCTTATCAAAAAACCACGGGCGTATTGTCGTATTACCGTACATTAAAGAGGACGGGACCTTCGTTAAGGGGCATACTAAAAATGCGCCTCATGATGGCAAAGCTTTACCAAGACATTGTAAAGAGTATTTAGAGCTTCCATATGAAATTTTGGATGATGACTTGGTTATAGGTCTATTTGGGGAACTCAAATACGAATAGAAGCACATTCGTATATATGTACAATGTATTGTAGAAAGATCACTCCTATCCTTCTCCTTGCTCTCTCTGCAACTGATTTACGGGAGAGCTACTATTACGAGCAATTTTCTTGTGAAATAACTTTCTGATTTTTTTTATATCATCAGGGTTAGCTAAAGGTAATGCTCCCTTTGAATCATACCCATACTTTTTACGACCATAATGTTCCGAAGCTGTAACATCATTGCCATGTCCTACAACGCAGGCAATTTCTTCTAGAGGGTATCCAGAACGTTTGAGGTTTGCTATGAGCTGGTGTCTACAGCTATATAGAGTTACTCTATTTTTCTTCTTTGGATAGAGTAGCTTGTATACATGGTATAAACGCTGTTGAACATAATTCATGTATTTTTTAAAGCTAATTGCATTCCCACTTGTATCGGTTGGAAACCTTGCATTTCTAAGTGCAAATTCAATCATGTAGAGTTGCAGCTCACTAAGCTGAGAGAGCCCTATATACCTGTACTCAGCAAATGAACGTCCATTTGTAGCTTTGGCATTTTTGACTTTCAAAATAGGCGGTGAAAGAGGGATATCTTCAATTTTTTTATGAAACAGTTCTGATTGAGCCCACTCGCAAGGGCGAAGTCCCACGGCAACGGTTGCATGCAGATAGGTTATTAAAGGATTATTCCATTTGGAAGATGTTTCAATATCTGTTTTACCGTTTAAGTACCGTGTTATTTCTTTGAGTTCTTGATCGGTCACTGATTTTTTTTTCTGTGAAGATGTCGCTTTCAGGACACTTTTACTCTCAGTATGAGCATGATCAAGTTCATTGATTTTTACTGCTAATTTTGTTTGCTGGATCTGTTTAAAATAGAAAATAAGGCTAGCTTTTATTTGCCTCCAATTAGAGAAGCTTTTTCCTTCTGTTGACTTGACCAGCCATGCTATGAACCGTTCATGGTCATCTTCAGGATTCATTTTACTACTTTTTGAGTAACGCTCTAAATTCAGTTTTGCTCTATCAATATATGATTGTTCTGTTTGCAAAGTTCTGGTTCTTTCTAATTTCACCTAGCCCAACCTCAATACCTCATATTGTAGCGAAGCTTAACAAATGATTTGCTTCTCCTATTTATAGTTTTTTTGCAAATAATCAGTTTTTTATTGTTGTTGCATAAATCAAATGTTTTCATTTGAACTATTGAATTTTAGATGTTTTTTTATGTAACACATTTTGCCTTATTGTGCGCTGATGTCGAATTCGGTATCTCATGGTGTTTTTTGCGGTAAGTGTGTCTAGTTGGGTTTTTAGCGAATCATAGGAATTAGGGTTGATAGATGTGCAAATCAAAAACAGGCCTCGCTGCTTTTACAGCTTTGTTTATTGTTGGGTGTTCCAGCACTCCTCCATCGGTTGTGATTAGTAAATCAGATCCAGCAATTGAGCACTTGGCTAGAATCAGCAAAGAAATTGCATCTTATGAGCGTAAGCTATATGAAATTGAAGCTGCTCGATATAAAGATGCTGGGGTACAACGTCCCGACTCTTATGATATGTATTTCCTGCCTTCTTTAAACAAATACTATGGATTGGGTGATAACTGGAGTGGCCCCATAGAGCCCTTGTTAGAAAAGATTTCTGAATTGGCGGGATTGAAACCACCGCGATATATCAACATTCCTCCATCAAATAGCATCGTTGTTTATGTTGATACTAAGAATAAAAAGTTAATAGATACTTTGGCTGACGCAGCAAATCAAGCTGGGAAACGCGTAAAGGTGACTCTGAAAATGAAAGAAAGGTTATTACAAGTTGAATATGCCCCAATTTAATTTGAAACACCTATTGCTTGTTACATTTATAGGTTTTATTTCTGATTCGAATGCAGAAACAGCTGGAGAACTCCCAAGTAATATACGGGAGCTGCTGAATGCTTCTCATTCTATCAACTCTAGAAGCTCTCAAAAATCTGCAGACGAGAAAGCTTTAGAATTGAGATATAAGGCTATATCTACAGAAGCGTATTCATGGGGCGTTCAGATTGGTGCTCACTACCGCATGAATGAAATTCAAAAACTATTAGCTTCAGAGTCGTTTACTTTAAATAAAGTATTTAACTTTTCTAAATTTATAGTTGATGGTCAAATGCTTATGCCTTCAGCAATAGAAGCAGAACGAATATACCTTAAAAATAGCAATAAAGAGGCTCGTTCTGTGAATATGTCATATACGCTTAACACTCCCCCTAAAATTGTATCTCAAGTTCCAACATGGCGAGATTATTTAGTCAGGACGATAGAATACCCTGATGATCCAATAAAACAGGCTCACCCCAAAAATAGCGATGAAGTGAAAGTTTGGGATTCAGAGTTTATGAAAGGTTTCAACAAAGGGGTTATTAATGCAGATCAGATATTTGAGAATGACCTGAATCACCTTCATTCCGACATTGCTGGATTATATCAATATCGATATCTGTTAGCCCAGAATATTGTCACTTTACCTGTGCTAACAAGAAATGAAACGCCTGTATTGTTATTGGATTCAGGAAAGACTATTAACCTGAAGGATGTTAAATACCGCATTACTCTGGATTCAACCTTTAAAAAGATAGATGAATGGCAGCCTGTATTTATTCGGGAGCACTCTAATGGCCATTAACACTCAGGAATTGATCTATGAATGGGATGGTATTGCACCACTCGGTTTTGATTTAGAGGATTTCCATACCTATTTGCAATGGGCTGCACTTACTATTGGAGCTAACGACGTTATTGTTCAAACAGGAGAACCATTAGCAATTAAACATGATGGTGAAATATTTTTCACCACTAGAAGGGCAATAGATAGAAGTAGCATCGTAACAATATTATCTGAGATATACAGGGATTCGGCTGATACTGAATTAAGAACAGGCCAAAAAATAGATTTTGTATATTCATTTATGTTTGGTAAAGATGAGATCCTTCGTTTTCGTGTCAATGTTGCAGCAGGTAATGGAACTACAGATCCTACAGAAGGGATCAGAATTACAATGCGTGTGACCAAAGGGACTCCACCAACTATTGAGGAGTTAGATGTTCCTGAGGCAATAGTTGGTGTTTGTAAATATCAGTCTGGAATGATTCTGACTACAGGACCAACTGGAAGTGGTAAAACTACTCTAAACTCCTCCTTAATTCAGCATATTGCTCAAACAAGCAGGAAAAACATTCTTACGACAGAACAACCGATTGAATATGACTTAATAAACATCCCTAATCGGCTTTCTAGTGTATTTCAGTCTGAAGTTGGCATTAATATTGAGTCATTCAGTGCTGCCGTTGAGAATAATATGCGTCAAGCACCAGATATCATTTTGATGGGTGAAATGAGAGATAGGCCATCAATTAGTGGTGGATTAGAAGCGGCTGAGACAGGCCACTTAGTTTTCGCTACAGGTCATACAGATGGTGCGACAGATGCGCTAGAAAGGTTTGCTGGTAAGTTTGAAGGTGATGAAAAGTATGACAAGCTACAGTTATTAGCCAGAACTACAAAAGCAGTCATATTTCAGCTTCTAGTCAAATCTCGACGAGGTGGCCGAATTCCCATTCAAGAAGTTCTGATAATTGATTCCCCATTGAGAATTAAGCTATTGGCGGCTATAGCCAATAAAAATAGCTTGAGCTTAATACTTGGAGAGTATTTAGAAAAAAATAAATGCTCTTTGAAGCACGATATTCAACAAAAGTTTGCAGAAGGCTTCTTATCTTTAGAGATTTGCCTTACTCACCTCTCATTATCGTTACAAAAAGAAGACCTTTCATGGTTTGCAACCGAATTAGATTCTTTATTTGCTCGCAAAATTTTCCATGAGGAGGAGTATCAATACTCTAAAAACATACTGAATGAATTTGGCTCTCAATATGAGGATGTTTCGAGTTGAAAGAGAAAGAAGGAATTAAAGACTTTTCGTTGACAAACTGGTGGGCTTCACATCACAACACGCAAATTGATTTAAAACTTATCGAGGTTGATGCAAGAGCGCTTTTAGCATTTTTACCATGTGCAATATTTCCGAATATGTATACGTTTTATTCAGCTGTAGGGGTTTTGTGTCTTTTCATTTTGTTTAGTTACCAGGGATTTACAGTTTCAGTTTCATTAAAAAAGATAAAAACATTTTTTGCGGGAAGACGAAGAACAGTCGGTATGTCTAAGCGCAGAAGAAGGAGATTAATACATGATTGATTTACAAAATACAGATTCGCTTGCTACTTCTATGCTTCTAGGAGACGGAGAAGAGCTTTATTTCCCCAAAGGTGTGAAGACCTATGATTTGGCCAATGATAATGGTTATGCGTATCACAAGGTCGCTGGATGGATAATCGATGCTGATGGAAATAAAAAAATCAAAACGGCTTCTCAACCTTCTAGAGCTCAGATTGGACGGCTGAATGTTTCAATTGGAGGTTCTGGTTCTTCTGGGGTGTATGAAATCAATGACACGTTTTACACCGTTGGAAGTGATGTCCCTGACCCTGAAAAGATGCGCGACACTTCGTATGCCTATTCAGAGTTGAACAACGTTTTAATTTCCAACTCACTAATTACTAGTGGGTTAGGTGGCAAGGATGTGAGGCTTTCAACTGGTCTTCCTCTGAGACAATACTTTACCTCAGAAGCATCCATGAATGATGAAGTAATAAATAAAGTCAAAAATTCTTTGAAACCTCTAGCGAAGCCTGTAGACGGGAAGGAAGCAATTATTGATGAGCATCTTGTTTATGCTGAATCTTTAGCAGCGTATGTAGATTGGTTTTTGGATGATAGCGGACAAAAACGAAATAATGTTACTTATGGGGTTGTAGTCGTTGATGTTGGTGGTGGCACTACCGATATCTCTTCAATTACCGCAAGAAACCAAATAAACATAGATGCATCTGGTACAAAGCGAATTGGGATTTTAGATGTCTTCAGGAAATTAAGAAGTCTACTTTCTTCTAGCTGTGGTATTGATGAAGAATTTATCCGCGAAGATATGCTTGATGAGGCTATAAGGACAAATAAATTTACTCTCAGAGGGAAAGTAATAGACTGCACTTCAGAGGTTGATAAAGCTAAACAGTTCGTTGCTCGTAGGCTTAGCACATTTATTAATGAACTTGTTTTAGATACTGCTGACCATATTATTTTTGTTGGAGGTGGTGCTGAAGCACTAAAAGATCAGCTTCTTAACCTAGACGGTTATGAAGAGGGGTTTGTTGTTATTCCTGAAGAACCGCAATTTGCCAATGTACGCGGGATGCTTAAGTTTATGACTTACGTTCATCCTCAAAAGTCACAGAATTAATAGTATGCATAGATTTAATTTTCCTCTTGATTTGTCATTGAGTGAAGATAATTCAGCATATGAGTCTCTGTTTGAATATGAAAGAGCCTTACGCCCAGAGATGGTTCGACGTTGGATTATGCTGGCAAAGTTGAGTGAGCCAAGTATTACTGTTGAAGAGTTGAATAACCGATTTCCTTTGTCTTACTCAGATGACTTTGAGCAAGTACAGTTTAGATGCCAGCGTAATCTTCCTGAAAGCGATCCTCTTTATTTGGTTTGTTGTAAGGTGGGAATAGAAACTCCGAAGAGAAAAGAGCTTTACTTAAGAGGGCTTTTTTTACTAGGGAAACAGCTATTTTATTCAGAGCTTCATGTTAATCATGTTTCTCCTGCTAGCTCACTGAGTAGGGATGAGGCTCAATCAGCAAGGCAAGCACGAATAAAAGACTCTAGTGCTCATGAACCTAAGCCTAAGCCCTCAATAGTAGCAAAGGATAGTGGGTCAGGAGCTATTGAATTGAAAGGATTGATGGGATGAAAATAAATATTTTACTTGCAGGTATTTTCTTTGGCTTATGTTCAACTACTGCAGAGGCTTCATTTTACATAGATTATCAAGGATTGAAGAAACCTGAAAAAAAAGAAGTGGTTAAGGGGGGATTAATTGCCCCTAATGGATATCGCCTTTTAACAGATGATCTTCAAGGAATAGTATTTGAGATTGGCAATAGAAGCATAGTAAGAAAAATTTCTAACTTTGCGGATGATGTTGAGATGAAATATGCTATTGGTGGTGTGATTCCCGATGGCTGGTCTGCATATGTAGACGAGCGACTTACAGCGTTGAAACAAATCACATACACTTCCAAGAATGAACCGTGGCTTGAAGTGTTAGCGCGTGTTGGAAGTCGCTATGGATATAAGTTCGTTGTTGATTGGCAGCATAAAATGGTTCAGATCAGTGAAGATGAACATTACAAGGCTCCTGACCCCAATGCCCCCGTTGCCGTAAAAAGCTCCGAGGGGGATAAGTACTTCATTTATAAAACGCAGCAATCATTGGATAAAGGTTACATGATTGTCGATGGACAGCTTATTCCTATCCAAATAAAAAATTAACTAGAAGTAGAAGTTTTTTAAGCATACAGGCATTACGCAAAGAATTGGACTTTGCGTAATCCGTTATATTTCAACTGCTTATCTTCTGTGTAACTTTTCTGAATGATGTTTTGTCTATGGTATTCTGTCCCAAACTAAGAGCTATTGGACGGTGAACAGTGGGATTAAAAGTTTATATCGCTGAAAAGTGCATTCAACAAGAAGTAAGTGTGGCATGTGATCTCTTGTCTGGAGGAGGGCTGCTTTCATTTGTCGGGCTTGAGATATCAATCATGCTCCTGTCATGGTGTTTGATACATACCCTTCCTTTGGCTTTATCTTGGCATTTCTTAGTAGTGAAGCCTGTATTCAATAGCTTTATTGGTAAACTTTCTCTGGTATTTGCGCTCTTTATTTCAGCTGCTGGTGTGATTATCCAGATTTCAGCTCCAATAGCGGCATATTTTATAGAAATATTTTTACCTAGTGATGAAGTTTGGAGGTTTTATTATTGGTTTGTGGCTGAAGTCCCAAACATATTTAAAAATCTATACTTAAAACCCCTTCAAAGCATTTTCGATTTCTTTTTTCAAAACTAACTTGCAAAAAAGGCAGCTTTACAGCTGCCTTTTCTCTTTGATGTAAGTATTCAATATCTTACGGCTAAGGTTCAATTATGTATTGAATTTATTGTTGTTTTTTACATTTGGCTGACGGGGAGAAGGCTTGTCATCTGCGGCTGCTCCAAATATTTTTTGTGCTTTCTCAGTAGAGTTTTCAAGTTTTCCAGAAAACGCTACAAAGCCACCTTTCATATCCTGTTGACCATTGTCACCTAGCATTTCTTCTCCACCTCCAATGAATTTGCCTGCTTTTTCTGGGATTGTCGTTATAAGAGAAAAGCATCGATTAAAGAGGGATATGTTGATTATGAAAAATAACGAAAGAACTACAATGAATGTTGCTACGCCAGCAAAATGGCCATATAACATCATATTTACATAAGGTAAAAATAATAGTTGAACGAGTTTGGCACTGATAGTAAGAATGAAATACGCAACAAAGAAAGATATTACCATTAAAGGGGGGTATGTGATTAGTTGAAGGATCATCATGTACCCATGATTGTTTTTTGAATTCAGAAAACCCGTCTCTCCAGATAATAAATGTGATAATGCCAATAAAGGAGTTAGAATAAGTGCCTGCATAAATATAATAAAAAAACCAACAATGCCACCAATCCAGTGAATTAACGGTATGAACGGGAGCCAAAAGGCTAGTAAAATTCCGAAAATGATCAACGGTATAGTCATTGTTTTCATCAATTCTAGGAATTTAACTAAATATTCAGCTCTTTTTTTGGGAGGCTCAGAAGTTAAGTACGCTACCAAGCCAAATGGTCCTCCAAGAACTTTTCCTCCCGAGCTTGCAAGATCAGCTATATCCATTACGATTGTAGTGCCCAATTGAATTGCACTGATTGTGAGATATGTAATTTCACCAAAGAGAATGAAATCGTGCCCCATATTAACAATACCTTGAATGGGATCTGTGCTTTCATATAATTCATCGAAAAAGAAAGTGGACAGAAAGTATGAATCATTAACTGCTTCAAACTCACTTTTTTCGTTAACTATCTTTTCGACTCTCTCAGGAATACTGGCAATATATTCATCTTTTCCCATTTCAGAAGGACTGATATGCAATTTGTCTGCTTGAATGTCAGATCTAAAGTTTTTCAGTAGTAACGCAACATTATCACCTACGGTTTTGGTTGTTTCATTATGAACATAAGTTCTAAGCAGTGCTGCGTCAGGATAAGAAACTGATTCAGATATAGATGTGATTTCAGTTACTATACTATTTCTTTTGCTAAACTCTAAAAAGTACGCTCCTAAGTATACGGTTCCGTACTTTTTGAGATTATCATTTGCAAGAGCACCATTCACTTCAGAATTGCTAGTTTGATTTTGAGGTTTAAACTTTTCAACTAATGTCTCCAAATTTTGGTTGTAATTATTTCTGAATGAAGTAGCAATTATCTTAAGTTCGGCATATGCAAAGCTAGGTAAAGTGGTTGGATATATAGGGGGGGAATTAGGCTCTGATACGCTATTTGGTGTCGTAAAGTAGTCAACTAACTTAGCTGCTAATAATTTTACGCTGGTGTTTGCGTTTTTATAATCTTTATAAAACTGATCCCTGAAAGCTAATATTGCTGCTTTGTCACTGTATGAATCATCAAAGTCACCAAAGTCGAATCTTTGAGAGCCACAGACAGAATCAGGAAGGGGGATTGCTTTTGGGATTGCGCCTGAAACTGTCGCATTAAAAGCAAGTGCTGATACACTATTATATAGACCATCATACTTAAGGATAAAATAGTCCTCACTGTTAGCCCAGTCTACGTTCTTGTCTATAGTGGTGTTGTTAACAATTGGAGTTGCATATTGTTGTTCATACAATGCCGCGCATACTTCCATTTGTAACATAGCAGCAATGCTTTTTTCTATGTTTAATGAAGCTGGAGATACACTGTACCCTCCACGTTTCTCTAGAAACTTTGCGGCTTCATTTGTCATTTTGTTGCTAGCAGAAATACCATAACCAGCAGCCTTTATTACTACATGTTGAAGTATCGAATACCCGTTATCAAGAGGCATTAGGACGATAACTGAAAGAAAAGCTGCTATAGGAGCGCTTCCAAAATTTACAGTTTGTTCTTTTGCTTTATCTGGGTTTAGAGTGGCAAGCCACCATACCCCTTTGATGATCATTAATACTATAGCAATAGTAAGTATGCTGTTATTAAATGTTTTTGATAATACAGCTATTATATGATCAGGCTCTTCGGGAGCATCTCCTCCTACAATAATATTTGCTGACTGACCAATAAGAGACTGTAAGTTTTCAAATAATATATCTTTCTCTGCTATTTCAACTTCAGTGTCTACAGCTGAATCTCCGCTCTCACTTGCTTCAGCGCCTAATGTCATGAATGTTGTAATAAATAAAATGGCAATTATCGAAAAATAAGTGACTTTTTTCATAAATAGTTACTTTTTGGTTGTTTCATTAAGCACATGCTTGAAAATGATTAATTAATTTTGTTTGCCTGCAGATGCAGTTACAAGAAAAAGCTGAGTATTTTGAAAAATGTCTGAACATGTAGATTTATCCAAAAATAAGATCATTGATTTTGCTCAACAAATCCCTGGTTTAAATGCAATTTTTTCCAGCATGGAAAGTGTCGAGCGTTGGGTGCATGCACATGAAAATGAACTTCCTCTAACTGATTTTTTAGAGAGCAAGTTTTTGAACTTAACTCAACCTGAAGTAGAAGGAGTTACTAAACGCCTAGATCCTTTGCTTTGGGTAATGTTTTTTCTTCCCACGAGTTCGGCTTTTTACCTCTTAGACTCTTTAAAAAAATCAAATGAAAACCTTCCTCAACAGTTACTAGATTTAGCTATTTCACTTAAAGCGGAAGGTATTACAGATACAAGGCATGCTCAGGTATTCATTGATAGGTTAGCCCAATTAAATGCCAGCAACTTTCTAACGGCAATAGTTGATGACAATTTTGTCGTTAAGCTTGAGAAGGCAATAAATAAAACAGGAAAGGAGTCAGGTTATGCGTACTAAGGCACTAATTTTAAGTTTATTTCTCATCTCTTCCCCAATTTATGCTGCTGAAAATCAAGGTGGGGGTATTTCAGGCCAAGAGGTATTAGACCTTCAGCAAAAACAAATTGAAAAAATCATGGTTGATATCAATAAATCCAGTAAAGAGCTTTATGACACCATGACTTCAAATCCACAAAAAGTCGTTGAAAGTGGCTGCTTAGGAAATTTAAGAGGATTGAGTTTAGATGCGCTGATTGTTGACCCCGCAGACATACTTGCTGGTATATATGCGTCTTTAAAAGATCAGCTTTATAACATGGCTTGCAATGCGGCTTCAGATTTTTCAAATAAAGCGACTGAAAAGCTAAATGCAAGCCTTGAGCTTCCTTATGGACTAGGAAAAATTGGAGTTGATCAGGGTTCTGGTATTGGAGAGAGCCCCAGCAATATATTTAAAACAGACGTGACGATTGATAGCAATGCTGTTGCCTCCGATGTTACTGAAGGGATCTTAAAAGATGTTCGAGTTAGTAAGTACAGCGTGTCTCGAAATGTTCAGGAACTTAATGAAAGAGTGGGAGATAAAGGGACTACAAGTAAGCAAAGGAATGTTTTGGAGAAGAAGCTTGAAGGAATGCTCGATATTAATAAATTATTTGGTGGCGATAATAAAGATGAAGGAAGTAAGAAAAAATGAGTAAGTTAACTTTTTCTAAACTGGTTATTTGCCTTCCATTAATTTTTTCTTCAGGCTTCGTGTACTCATCTTGTGATGAATGCGCTAAAGCTGCGCTTCAGGCCGCTTCAAATTCTATGACATCTGCAATAAGTGGTACGAAGTCGGTAGTAGAATCTAATGGGACCGCTATCGAGGCCGTTTCATCAAGTGTAGATACTGCAGGTACAACAATTCAATCATTGCTAAAGCTAAATAGCCAACAAGAGTTAACAGCTTTATCTGGTGTTGCACATAGAATTACGTTCATGCTTGAGCGCCAATCAGAAGAATCAACCAGAATAACCGACCATGTAGTAAGTTCTATCCAGCAAATTCATAAAGATGGAGCTTTGGTAAATAACCGAATAGAGAGTGATAAAACCTTTGGCCCTCTATCCCAGACCATTTCTGGAGATATCAACTCAGCTCGAGCTAAATATCTAGCAGAAGGTATTGGGAACAAGAAAGCACTGAACGAGCTGCAGATTTCAAATATGAGTAAGTGGCTTTCTTCTGCAGGGCATAGAAATTCAAGCCAATTTGAATCTGAACTATTGATGAAAGATGATGCTATATGGAAATCAACGCCATTAATAAATAATAGGCTATTGACAAACGATGAGGTTAATAAAGCCCAAATTCTATTGCAGCTCCTAGTTGAAAGTAACCCTAAGGGGGCTATTTCTAAGGATAAAATCAAGCAAGATCCACTAGCCGCCAAAATGGAAGTTCAAAGATTAAAGAGCAACATATCTTCTCAAGTTATACATAGTGTTTTAGCTGATTACCTCTCAAATAAAGCTGCAGTTATACCAACCGATCCTTCATGGCTTAAGTCATATTTTCAAATCAAGCCAGATGCAAACGGAAATATTAGTTTTGAGCAGTTCTATGAAGCAGAAACCATGGGGCGTTTAGTCAGTGATGATTGGTTTTTGGATATCAAAACAAGAACTGAAGCAGGTTTATTGCGAGAGCAAATATATCAAATGAACACCAGCAATATGCTTTTATCTGAAATAATAAAGCAAGAGCGTATGGAGACTAAATTGCTGGCCATTTCAAAATTGCGAGAGGTGCAATAAATGAAATTAAGGTTATTAGCCGCTGCTGCAATTATGTTTAGTTCTCAATCATTCGGAAATATGTGGGGATTGTGCCCAGGGACTCCTGTTACGGGGATGATTCCTTGTGATTCAGCGTGTTTTGGTAAGGCGGCTATTGAGTTAGGAATGAATGTTTCTAAGTCTGAAGCAGAGCTACAGTCTAGTTTGGCGAATAATTCTAAAAAATGGGCTGAGCTAAATACAACCTATGTCGATGTGCTGACAAATTATGCGAATGAAAAAACCAATACTCACTTAGCATATATGAGAGCTTTGAATGGGCTTTCTTACAAAATATCAGGAAGTCTTGAGCAAAGAGGCATAACGGCTGAAAAAAATAACCAGCACCTCATATCAAGTTATAAATCACTCATAAACCAATCATTACTAGCTAACCAGAGGTTTAGAACATCTTTGGAATATGGTGTAAATTCAAAAACCCTAAAAGGCCAACAATTAGTTTTGAATTTGCCTGAAAGGGTGAAATTTCTATCAAATCAAGAAAGAAAAAAACGTTTAGCTGTTGTTTTGGATGATAAACGGCTTCCATTAACAAGTGATGAACTGACTAGCTTGTTTGTTAATGATCAAGATTCTGATAGCGAAGTTAAGTTAAACAACATTGGTTTATTGTTAACTAAAAATAAGCTAGCGAGTGATGAATGGGATGGTTTGTCTTTAAAGCTCTCAGCGCTTTATAGCAAACACAGCGATAAAAAACGACTGCAACAAATCAAAACAAAGCTTGCAATCAACGCGTTATTAAATTCAGTGTCTTTAGAAAATAACTCAACTGATACATTTAACTTGATCCAAGGTGTTATGCAAATGAACACATATGAAGACTTGAGTGGTGAAATAAAAACGGCACCTACTCGAAAGCTCAAGGAAGAAGTGGTGTATACCCAAGCTGTATCCAACTCGCTTTTGAATGAATTGATGCAAATTAAAAGGGACAGAAATGCGTTATCTGCTACTCATTACTCTTCTGGTTTTTAGTTTAATTTTTTGGAAAATGAACAGCATCGAAGAAGCCCATGCTTGGCAGCCTTGTATGCCGTTTTGTGACACTATGTGTACAGGTGTAGCTTCGTTGGAGATGTCTGCTAATTTTGCTAGCTCCCACTCTTCACTGATGTCCTCCCTAACTAAAAACAATGGAAAAATTGTTTCTTTATCAGAAGATTCAATGAATGCCTTGTCATCGATTTATTCAGAAGAAACTTTAAATTCACAATCACGCTTAAGAGCATGGGATGGCCTTTCTAAAAAGGTAACATTTGCAATTGAAAGATTCGCTCTCGAGCAAGAAAAGATTGCAGATCATTTAATAGATAGTTTTTCTCGTATCAAAAAAGAATTATCTATTGTTGAACAGGTCAGAAAAAACTCACAATTAGAAGAAGTTAGTGGGATTGTTTTCATTAATAATAGAGTTGCTAGTTCAGTAGAAATTACCCAGACAATAATTGATAAGCAAGAACAGCTTATCGAAAACTCCGTTGCGCAAACGGCACTTCTTTCAACTATATCAAATCAGGAATCTAACCAAATATCAGGTCTATTAAAGGAGCTAGATATTGCTGCCAATAATCCGTTTATAAATCCTGAATTAGAAGTAGAAAAAGCAAAGGAATATCAGAAGATTTTATTCCTTATGTCTAATTTAAATCAGGTAAATAGCTCGGATAACATTCTTTCAAAAGTCAATCAGTCAAAAAAGGAAATACCATTAGCGATACTGGGGCAGTTCATCGCGGATGATACTAAGTTTCCAGAAAGTTCGGATGCGATAAAGAATCTTTCTGGTTCAGATGCCCCTACGTTAGCAAAAACCTTGTTTGATAATTACAAAGAATTACTTTTAAGGGTTGATGAGCAAACTCAAATCAAACTGTCTCATAATGAGACCTTGCTTGTTATTCATAATTTACAGCTTGCGCAAAGAAATATGATGTTGAATGAACTTCGAAAACTTAAAGGCGCGAAAGCTCTTTTATTAGCTTTGTAGCATAAAAACTTGAACCCTACAGGGCACATTTTTGAAGAAATTAAATTCTATTTGGTTACAAGAATATACATTAACTAAATAGTTATTGAGGGAAAACAGTATGGCAGAACAAGAAAAAGGCCTATCACCAATGGTTCAAATGGACCTAGTGATGATTCAGCATTTGAATTTTGAAAATATGACGACCAAAGCTGGTAAATTAATTGCCAAGGAAATAATCGAGCAGCAAAAGAAGATTGCCGAGTTAGAAAGTAGTTCAAATGAAGAAGAGCTACAAGAAGCTAAAAATGACCTTAATGATATGCTAAAGGAAGCAATAGATTTATTGCCAGACTTAGATGCTCATTTCAATGAACCAACAGTAAACCAAGCACCTCAAGGTATTGTTTATTTTCAATCAATTCAGAAGTTGTTTAATGCTGAGCAGTCCTCAGAAATTGAGAAAGATGGTGTGGGTCCAGAGACGATTCTTGATTCGAATTTAGAACAGAGCTCGGTAGAAAAAAATCAACCAGTAGCTCCAATTGAAGAAGAAAATGAAATACCAGCTTCTGATAATAAAGTCATCGATATTGAAGAAATACAACCCGTAGAACCTGAACAATTCACTGAAGATGTCCCTTTAGAGGCCTATCAAGATGATTTCTCATATCAACCATTTCAAGAAAGTGAACAGCATCTAGCGGTAGAACAGACTGGTGAATTTGACCCTCTATCTTCAAACTCAGACTTCAGTGCAAATGCACAAAATCATCAGCTTGATTTAGAAAATGACGAAGATTTAATCTCAAGAACACCTTTAGAAGCTAAGGGTACAGAGCATGATGCCTTTTCTGAAAAAGTTAATGACTTTATTGATGACTCAGTAGAAGTGAATGTAGAAAAGACCGCTCAAAATGAAGTTACAATCGATGCAGAGCCAGAGCCAGAGCCAGAGCCAGACAGCAACTCGATCAATTTTGAGCAGGAAATATTAAATTCCGCTTCGTTTGATGATCCAACAGCAAAGCAGGATGGCTTTTCTTCTATTGGAGAAAATGAGAAAGAGACGCTTGCCCATGAGTATAGTGAACCTTTGAAAACTCAATTTACCAATCCTGAAAAATCTAAAAATACAGAACAAAACGCATCACAGCAAAACATACATAGGACTGTTCAACATAGAACAATGTTCGGCTCTCTCGCTAAGTTCTTAAAAAACACGATTAAGGGCGAGTCTGTTGCGCCATCAATAGAAAGTCATAGTGCCAAGAGCTTAGAAAAAAACTTTAAAACACTAGATGAAGCAATGAATCGTAGTCAAATATTAGCTGGTGAGTTAGTTAAAATGACAAATTCACCTGAATCGGCTGAGAAATACAAAGAACAAATTAACCAAAAGATTTCTGATTTTCAAAATTCAACAAAGCTTGTAGAAAAACTTGAAAAAGGTTTAGAGCTATCAACTGTCGATTCTGCAGCTCATAAATTACATTTGAAAAATGCCATGAAAAAACATGGTGAACAACTGAACCATACAAATAAGCAGTTACAGGAAAATGCTGAAAAGCTATCAATGCCTGATCTTAAAAATTCAATAGAGGCTCTTACTAAGCTCATTACCCAAATGGTCAAGCAATTCACTCAGAAGTTTTCAAAAGAACAAGCTTCTCCTTCTATGGAGGTTTAACTTATGAGTGGAAATAAACTATTTGTAGAACAAATTCGTTTGGCTATTGCTCACTACGCAGAGGCTCAAGGGAGTGGGCCCTTTATTGGAGAGAAGTCAGATAACTTACAGAATTCATTGCTGAACATTGGAAGGCTAATCAATACAAACGATATCGATTCAGAATACTTAGCCTATGGTAAAGCTAATCTAGAAACAATGATTGAAGATATAAAAGAATCTATGCTCTGTCGGGAGTTTTTGTCTTCTGAAGATACTCTAAAGGCTCAGCAAATATCATTGCAGCTGGAAAAACTAATTGATGATATTAGGTTATCAGAAGGTCTAAAAAATCAATCTCAGAACAAAGCTGCCTCTAGTTCAGAACATCTAGAAGAAGACAGTATTAGCATATTGTCATACCTCGCAAAGGAGACTATGGGGCTTGCTGCTTCTATGGGCTTATCAGTACCGCTAGCGTATAAGTTCGCTGAAGGAGCATGGGGTAAGTTTAAAGATGGCATCAGTTCCATGGACTTAAGTTCTGAAGCATTCAAACCTAATAAAGGGAGTGCAAGAAACCAAGAGATGCCATCTCCACTGAATACTAGTAGAGAGGCATTATCTGGGCAGTTATTACCTGCAAAGATGTCAATGAAAGCACACAGTGAATATAAATCAGAAAAAAATTATCTGAATGCTCTTCATGATGTAGTAGAGAACTTGACTAGTGGAGGTGTTGAAAGACTTGAACATTCAAAAGGTAGGCTTCAAAACTCTGTCGATACCTTATCTGATGAGTCAAAGAAAAGGCTAGAAGAATTATCAAAGAGATTTATGAAAGGTTTTGAAGACTTGAATAAGAATAACTTTGCTGAATCGGTAAGAGCATTTATCGATAAGATCAAAGAAATATTGTCGAAAGTTTTTTGTTTCGGTAACGATATGTCTGATTCCAAATCATCACCTTTATCAACAAATCCGAGTCACTTAATGTAAACGAATACTAAGTTCAAAGAGATAATTTATATCACAACGGAGGTTTTTAGTGGCGTACAGAATTTATAAAAATTCTAATTCAGAGCGGCTCCTATCGAAAGTAAATCGCTCTTCTAGTGAGGGACAAAATTTACTTCAAAGCATAAGAGAAAGACACGATAATAGAGCTATTTGCGAGAGTTGCTCGACTCAAAACAAGATTGTAGAAATGTTTGTTCGCAAACTGCGTAATAGAGGGCAACAAGGTATTGGTTTTACATTAGTTAACAAACCTGAATCTCCACCTCATAACAAAAGCTGTCCATTGTATACCGAAAAAGGTAATAGCGGCACTGACGAAGATGCTTCGCTTAACGATGGAAAAAAAACGAAACCTACATCATTCCAGCTCGTAGAAGGGTACGCAGATGGGAGTGCGGAACCAAACAATAGAGCAGCAAATAGAACAAGCTCTTCGCGAACGAAACGTATCTCGAAGCTCCATGATTCCTTGGATAATTTAATTCGTCATCTACTTGAAGAGTCACATTTAAATAAAATATCGCTCAAAAAGGCTAATGAAGGTTTTGTTCATTTAGATATCATAAAATGGCCAGCTGGTGAAATTAGTGCTGATAGAGAAAATGCTCTTAGCGCTTTAATTGAAGTAGGTATTGATTCATTAGATGCAACGTATCGTGATATCAGAAACTGGCAAGGCGATGAAAGGCCTTCGAAAATTGTTTTTTTTACGTTTGATGAGCATGTCCATCAAAAAGAAGAGCTGGTGTCTATAAAAAGTGGTGGAATTGAATATTCACTTCCTGAGGTGTTCAAAACATCAATCCATTATCCAAATACAGGTGGTGATCGATTGGGGGTGATGATCGTGACACGGACACAGGAAAGCAATAAACCTATCGTGTATCAATTTTGGTCGCATCCAATTTTTTCTAAAGCTATTCCCATTTTGGTTGATAGCCATTACGAGCGATGCTTTGCTGAGATTATGACTGATATGTGCCGCAACAGTAAGCTGTATGCTTGGGAAAAACCTCTTATCCCATGTGCTTTTGGGGATATAGTTGTTCATCCCGATTTTATGCTAAAGCAAAAATCAGACTTTAAAGATACTTCTGAACCAGCTAGTCGCCTGCTTGTTGAGGTAATGGGGTTCCCATTTGATAAACATCAATATAAGTCGCGCAAGGCTAAAACAATTCCTTTGATGAAAGAACTTTATAAATTAGATGTATTTGAGCTTGATGTACCAAGTCAACCGCATATTGAGCCATCTAATTCTCAAGTGGTTGCTCGAGTTCAAGGGCTCGTGGAAGATTGGTTTGATGAGGTCTGGGTAAACGAAGATTAATTAATTTTGTCGCTTTCAGGAAATCCTGAAAACGACAAAGTTGTATTAGTTGTAGCTCCAATCGAGGTGTCACATCTTGTCTGAACTAATGCATACTAGTACTGCATACTAGTACAACTAATACATCTGCAGATGTCGCTGAGTCAAGCAATTGGTGTCAGCAACAGCAGATCTTAAAAATCGTCTAATAGTTCTTTAGCTTTATCCCATTTTAGTTGCATATCTTCTGGTAAAATCTGGACCTCAGGTTGAGATGTATAGCTGAGCTCATCACTCATCTTTTGTATGTCCGACTCGATTTCGCTTGAATTTATTCTGGACGCAGGGCTATTAACAGTGATCGCTTTATTTATTCTATCTAGCTTGGTTGATAGATTTTCGGATAGAGAAGCTTCATTGGAATTTCTGCTTTCCATTAGCCAGTGATTTTCACCTGACATAAAGGTTTGAGCCAAAAGCTCACTTTCTGATATTGATGAATTCTCTTCAGATACACTCTGCTTTTCAATAGCTGTGGACTTTTGGGGCGAAAGCTCATTTCTAACATTAGAAAGGTCAAGGCTGATAATGGGATTATCCGACTCCTGTTCGTTTGTTGAAGGTGCTGTAGTATCTTCAGTTGACCCCTTTTTAGATTCATTTTCGAGTGTTGGGGGTAATTGAGGGGCATTTTCTTCTAGCCTTTCCTGCTCTTGATTTGACAGCTTTTCAATGAGATTTGAAAATAGTCCACCATGAGTTTTCACTAGCTCCTTTTGTTCTTCATAAGAGGGTGGGAGCTGACTTGTGTAGATCTCTTCTTGGGAGAGTTTTTCTAAAGATGCTGATGCTGTAATATTTCTGTTTATGACCTTCAGAACCTCTGATGAAGGGGCTAAGATAGGTAGTAGGCGATTATACCTTGGGTTAATCTTTAATAAGCTCTCAGGCATGTTGTGATAAAAGGTATTGATCCGATGAATATTCCCTCTTTCAAAGAAATGTGCCTCACCTTCCATTTGGCTAACAATGTCATTGAAGTGAATAGCGTCCACTTCCTTAATCGATGCAGTTAAATCGTTTTTGTAGTTGGCTAGAAGTCCTTGCCCCTTCATGCTGCTACCTTCGGCCACTGTTATTGTCGCTGCAAGTTCTTTAAAACGATTCCATGTGACTTCACCGTCTTGGGTTCTCATGAGGTATTTATTGAGGGTGTTCGCAAAAATCATTCCAGCTTCATCTTTATTTGCGCGAATAATACCTGGTAGATCTTGACTTCCAAATGTGACCGATACTCCCAAACTTCGGCCTTGTGTAGCGGCTACTGCAAAACCATCAACCGCTACCTCAGCATATTCATCAGCCACTACCATGAAAGGAACTTTTTTATCTATTGGTAAATCTTCAAAAACCGCTTCGTATGTACCTTCTGTTTCAGCGCCAAGAGCTAAAGACATGGTTTGTTTAACGGTAGCTAAAGCAATTTTACCCAGATTCTTTTGTTCCACTGGTGGGTTTTCCATTGCTGGTAGCATGGACAAGCAAATTCTATTGGAAAATAGAACGTCCTCCATACTAATCTCAGGTAGCTTATGATCATAAATATGGCCGTAATTAGCTGCAAGGTTTGAAAGGGGTTCGCCATAGTAGCTTTTGGCATATCCAAAACTTCTCTTTATTGACTCAGATTGCTCAGAAGCAGGCTTGCCACGGTCGTATTGCAAGTTGTCAAAATACATTTGCAGTGGCTTGAGAGACTTCTTGGATATCTTAACTGTAATATGGTGCCCAGTATCATTATCGGGAACAAAGACATTATCGACTTCGTTGTAGAGTAAGTCAGCCAATTTGCCGATGTTCATGTAATCAGCAATCAGCCCTGGTGTTAATTCAATGTATCCTCTGTCTCTAAGCTCACATAGTGCTGGTAATGTAGCTTTCATTAGTTCAATTGCAGAGTTAAGGAAACTTTGGTTTTGTCCAGCATCAGAAGGAATGAGTGATCCTAGTACTTGGAATATGTTTTTATCCGTACCAAGTGCCATTGGATTGAAGGAATTTGACTTTTTTCTGTAATGGTTAGCATGGATTGTTACTCCACCATTTTTGTAATTTAGAACCCTTAAATCATCAATTCTTCCGAAAATAGCACAAAGAGCGGCAAATTGACCTAATAGCGTATTTCCAGCTTTGGGGTCGAGGTAAAAAGCACCGCCTCCCAAACAAAATGTTGTTGCTCCAATGAGTGAAACTAACGTTTCTGACTTACCCGCGCCTGTCGTACCTATGACTAAAGCATGCGTCAGCAAATCCCCACCAGCCTGCCATAGTTCACGAGAGCCGATTCTCGTGTTTCCTAGCATGACCGTTCCTTGGGCTTTGTTATATTTTTTCCTACCTGGGAACGGTGCGTTAAAGTCGATAATATTTCCAAGGCCAGCTGGAAGCTTAATTGGAAGGACTTTATTATCTTTATTTGAGCTTATTCTTAATGTAAGAAATGGAATAAAAATCAAAGCTAAAATGAAGTAAGCTGGAAGCAGGTAAGCAAATATTACTAATGAGGGAATAATCACTATCCCTACAGAAGCGTTACTTGATGCATCCCAGACTTTTACTAATTCTGTTCGATGATCAACGAATCTCTTATGGTTTTTTACCTGCAGATCTTTCTCAGGCGTTTTGAACTGGGTCATTTATAATTTATTCACACTCATGTGGGTTAATATCTTTAACATCTTTTGGCTGCTCTTTTAGCCAGCCTTCATAGTTTATGTAGTTCAGATAGCCTTCAATAGCTGTGTCTGTATACGGGTATACAATAGGGCAATTAGCCTTAGCTTCAGCAAGCAATAGACACCTAGGTCCACCAGCTTCTGTCCATGCAGCAGGGGATAGATTTTGATTAAGTGCGTACCATAGCTTCCTATCGACTTCTTTTAGCCACAGAAATAAGTTAGATGGGAGTTTTGTCTTTCTCTTAGTTCCTCTTTCGTAAAGTCCCATTAGTACAGTTACAACATAGGCGTGACGGTTTATCACATTTTGAGCGCGTATCAGGCTTTCATATTTTTCAATAACCTCATCAACACCTGTTGAGTCAAATGAAAGGTTCTTTTTACGATTTTTGGTATTTTTAAAAGTGAGATTAAATTGTTTGAGAAGTTTGTAAGCATCATCCTTTGCCTGTGCCCCTTCACCATTAATTGCAAGAAATACTGCGTATAGAGCTTTTACATATGGCGGGAGTTCACTAGAGCCGTTCCAGAGCCCTAAATGTGTAATTTGTTGAACAAATAGCTTTCGTATTTTTGATAAATCAATTTTGCATTTTTTATGGACATACCCAATACCATCATCTTCATCGATTTTATCCTTAATGGTTAAAATACGTTTGTTTTTATTCAGCTTCAGTTTCTTGCCAAATTGCACTAAGTAATCCACCCCATCAATTTCAGCATACATTGCATGGTTCAATACAGCGTAACGAAAAGGGGACTCTTCCTGCCTCATGGGGCCAGTAGTTAATTCTTTTTCTGTTAGCTTATTGATAATGGCGGGGCGAATTTGCGGAGCATTTCCTACGCTCAGTTTCGCCAATGCTAAAATATCAAAGGTTCTTTTCATCCTTGTAGGCTTACTAATATTGTAAATATGCTTTAAAGAAAAAATGCCCAAAACAATAATGGGCAATCTTAAAAACATACCTGTAACTTCCAGCGTAATGCTTAGGCTAGAGAAAGATTTTAGCGAAAGCCCATTAATGTTAGAGATTACTTTGGCTTTGCTTTCCATAATTCCTGCATCGCAGATAAACCAGTTGAAGAAGTAAGTTCTGAATTGGTTTTCTGGCATAGAGACATAAATATTGTAAGCGTGTTCGATTAAGAAAATAGAAAGCAACTTAAAAAAATTAATTATGTATGGGCTTTGCCAGTACCAGAGACCATACAGTAGACACGCAAACACACACATTGTGAAAATTGCTGAGCTGAAGTTTGCCTGAGAATCATCATTCATCCAGTGTCTCCCTCCATGAAATCAAGTTTTTTTTAAGGATTAAAGCTTGTGCAAACGTTAAGCATGAATACAAAAACAGGAATGCGGAGCTTAGAATTAGGTTCAACGGCTTGGTATCTGAACTAATCAAAAGAAACACAAAATAAAGGCCGAGCATAAAAAGAATTAAAGCTATTATTTGGTAATAAGTAGCTATTTTGATTTGTTTATTGATGCTGTTGCGATCCATGTCGGTTTTTTTGAAAGTGTTTTTTCGAACCAACGAATTGCATAGGTCTTTTAGCGAACTAGTAAATAACGAAATAGGCAAGCTTGTAGCTCGTTGCATCGAGCGCTTTACTACAATATTCTTCCACGGAAGAATTAACCCTAGTTTATTTTGCTTGATATCCCTCCAGTCGAACCCCCAATCCATCAATGAATTCTCATCGTTTAATTTCTTATTGGTTAAGCGATATTGAATTCTTTTTCCAATCTCCATGGCCTTAGCTTCGTCAGGAGCATAGATTTCAATTTTTTGCGGGATGATTTCTCCGTTAGGATTGGAAACACCGATATCAAGCTGATATAAATCATAACCAGCCTTTTCATATTTCTTCTGATACATTCTTTCAACTAATGTAAGCATGTCATTCGCTCTTCATTTTCGCTGCAATGGTTATTGCTTCAACGTGACAGTCATAGTAGTTTTTGAATCTCTGAATGACTGTTTCGACATCGACTTCTTGGGCCTTGTAGTTAGTTAAAGTCGCATCAAGAATCAAAGCTGCTTGTTCGATTAATATCTTTCTAATTAGTGGTTCTTGGCCGTATTCAATAAAATCGTTATGAAGTTCATCGAGCTTGATATCAACAAGCTCAACAACCTCTTGCAACAGATCAACGGCAATGTCTGGGTCTGTATTGCGACTAACTAGTTGCTTTGTGATAGTTGATGAGAGTAGTGATGTGGCAATAAACTGATTAGATTGTTCATTATCAGTTAACTCTTGTGTCATTGTTTCACTATAAATATCATCGAAAGTCATTAATTCAATTGCGAACTCTGTGATCTCTGGATAATCGATTTCAACATCATTCAAGTAAAGCTGGCATATGATTTCTATAGAAACCCTATTTACAGAGATGTAATGTGCTTCAGAAATAATATGACCTTTGTTAACTAGTTCTTTCAGAATGTGATTCTGAAGTGTATTTATCTTGGCTAAGAGTTCCCCTGTATCCGTACTTATATTTTTCCCTGTTTTCTTTACTACTGTGGCAATAATTGGTGTGGTTGTTTTCAATCCATTTAATAAAATAGTTTGTTTTACTTCGATAGGGTTGATGCCATTTTTTTGTAGAGCTTCCAGTGCTGCATTAGACATTTATTTGCCCCTCAATATCTGATGTTTTATGAAGAGCGTCAGTAAAGTCATCTGCATACGCAAGCAAGCCGTTATGATTAGTTCCACTAATAGGTTGGAGATGAGATATATCTAGAGTTTTTGTGTTTTTATTTTCTGGATTTTTAAGCGACTCAACCCATGCTAAATCTAAAGTGTGGACCAAAGGTGCTAGGCACATAGCTGGGTTCGATATGGTTGATGATGTGGTGATTACTCTTCGCCCATAGAAAGCATCATTGTCTTCTACCAGCTTCAAAGGAAAATCAGAAACAACATTGCTGATGGATGAACAGTTTAGTTTTGCATTGATTAAAACAGCTGGCAGTAAAAAGGTTCCATCCATAGCCTGAGATAGCAACTCTATTTTTTCACCGTTCAGACCGATATTAATCACGCCTGATATTTTCAAAAAGTTGCTGATCACCTGACTTAAGAAGGTCGTAAATTGGGCGGAACCTGCAGGTTCTGAATATCCGCATTCATTGCAAGTTGTTTCTTTGTCAGAAAACATTGGCTTGATATCAAGAAACTCACTGCATGAAGGGCAGGTTTGCATGTTGACCGATGGTGTTATTATTAAAGGTGTTGAATGTTCTGACACTTTGCTACATCTTCAAATATGAAAAATGTAATTATCTAAATTACTATGAATTCGATGCAATTAGATTTTTTTAAAATAGTCAGATAATTGAATGGCTTTTAAGTGTAAGAAAAAAGAGGAGGTTTTAACGCCTCCTCCTTCATCATTTCCCCTGACTTACATTACTGGTTCAATAATTTCTGCTTTGCTTTCATTGAGCTGTTTCAGCTCTTTGAGTAAGTTTTTCTGAAGTGTATCGCTGCTTCCAGTGGTATGGAGGTCATCTAACATTAGTTCCCATTCTTGAATAGGATTTGCTTGATTTTGCTCTTCATTTGAACTTTCTTCAGCAATAATTGCTTCCACCTCTTTTAATCTCAACTTTCCATCAATTAACTCTTGTTTATGAGGGAAATCCCCAATAGACGTTCCCTGAAGAGAGTCAATTCTGTTTCTTTCAAATTCCATATATCCATCAAGCTTATTTAGCTCTGTCTGATACAAGGCTGGTATTGTTGGGATTTGCTCAAGTAACCCTCTTACATTGTGAGAAGTTTGCAAGGCAATTTCTTGATTTTCGGTTTTTAAAAGCAAAACGTGTTTTTTGGTGCCAGGGTACGCAGTATCAACGATTAGCTTACCATTTTGGGTTGAGCCAATTTCAAAAGCCTTTTGGCCAGTTTTAGCTTTTTTAGCTTTATTGATTTGGCTGTTTATTACCTTAGCTGTAGCTTCTGCGTTCATTTTATCTATCGGCTGCCCAAGAATAGAAACTTTAAAGTCACCGATTTTCTCTACCATATTAGTTATTCTGGTATGGTCATCACTGTAGCCTTTCAATTTACTTTCGAAAAACTTAATATCGGTCTTAAGATCGTTCTTAGAGCGCTCATGACTACGAGATAGTAGCTCCAGTTGTTCAACGCGAGCTTCCAGCTCAATGGCTTCTTGAATTAACGGATTTCCCGTAGCGATTGCCATAATTTCAGAATAACTAGGCTCAATCTCTTCATCAAACTCTCTCGCAGCATCACGAGGGTTGATTTTGGTCTGAGCTGCAAATAATGCTTTCTGCTTGAGTTTCTGCCAGATAAACAAGTCAAAGCTATCTTCAGTTGTGTATTTGTAGCGTGTAGCTTCAGTGAAGATGTTGCCAAATCTTTCAATTCTTCCGCCACGTTGCTCTAGATCACGAACACGCCATGGAATACTAAGATCGTGAATAGCTGCAAGTCTTTCTTGGACGTTTTTACCAACACCCATATTTTCAGTGGTGCCAATAGCAACTGCAATATCACCAGAATTCATTCTATCTTGTAAGTCTTGCTTTTGAGCATCACTCTTGAAATCCCTAGCAAAAATAACTTTTTCTTCAGAGATGCCGCCTTGAATTAATTTATCTTTAATATCGTTGTATAAGTCAAATCTACCTTCGTTATTTGGAACCCCAAAATCTGAAAAGATTATTTGGGCAGGATTGAGATCTACATTTTTGTTATAGGTCTCTAAAACTTCTTTTACACAGAGGTTTGTTTTGCTGTTTTCAAAATCAGGGATCATAGGATCAACAAATCGCATATCGATGGCAGCTTTGCGACCGTCATTTGCAATTGCTAATAGATTATCGTTTGAATTTGAGTCCGTTCCATTTCGATAGTTTTGAGCTCGTTGTGCCAATACACCCATATAGGTTTGAAGGTATTCGCATTGTGGAGCAAAGATACGTTCTTCATTAATTTTTGGTCGTTCAATACCTGCCATATCTGCATTTACAATATCAGCAACCTGTCTGTAGAGCATAGCTAGCTCGGGTAAGTTTACGAACTTACTCAATCGTGTTCTTTCGATAAAACCTGAGCCTTCTGGAGCAATCTCAAATTTCGTTTGAATCTCACCAAATGTTCCAATGAAATCATCAAACATGTTGATATCTTGGTTTTCCAAAAGGTCAGGGCATAGGTAACGCATCAAAGTATATTGATCAGCAATGTTATTTCTAATGTCAGTGCCCGTGGCTAAGACTATGCCCTGATTGTTATTCTTTTCATGGAGGTATTTAGTTAAATAAAGCATAGAGCGAGCTAGCTTTGATTCAGATACGTTAATTCCTGAAACGTGATTCATATTTGAAAGTTTATCGAGGTTAACAAACTCATCAGCTTCATCCACAAATAAAGCATCTATCCCCATCTCAGCAATATTTACAGTGTCGTAATTGTTGGCTGACTCGATTTGCTCTTCGATTTTTTTCTTTTCATTTTGAAGCTTTTTCTCCAGCCCTTTAATTCTGAGTCCTTTATGATAGTCATCGTTAGAAAGCTGATTAATCGTGTATCTCACATCATCAAGTTGATCTTCAACTATCTTTAATTTGAAGTCGGCTGGCACATCCAATTTCTTGGTAATTGAGTGAGGCATGATGACCATATCCCAATTATTTGTAGCAACTTTTGATAATGTAATCTCGCGGTTTTCTTTGTTAAGCTCTTTTGCGTCTACCATGAGCACTTTCGCATTAGGAAAATGTGATAGCGCTAGGTTCTGCATTTGTGGGAAAACCGCATTTGGAACTGTTAGCAATGGTTTGTTGTGCTTGCCTATCTCCTTCCCTTTCATAATCGAACCAAGAATACTAAAACTCTTTCCTACGCCAACGTCATGTAAGAACAGTGCTCTACCATCTACAAGATATCTCATTACAGCGTTAAGTTGTTTTTCCCTTGGAGCAAAAGGCTTACCTTTTAGCATCGGAGAAAGCCCTTTAAATTCAATCTTAGAGCCGTTGTAGCTTGCTTCTACATATGAGTTATTGATTTTGTTATATCTTTGCTCAAGCGTGTCTTTACGTTGGTCATTTGACCATATCCACTGCTTGAACTCTTCCTTTAGTAGTTCTGCTTTTGCTTGTGCTTCGTTAGTTTTATCCTTTAAAACGATAGATTTTTTAGTTTCTGGATCTGTAACCGTTACTTTTATTGAGCGATCATTACAAATAGCTTCGATAAGTCTTGCTGCTGGCCATTCATCGGTCCCGTAGTCTTTTTGGGTTCGCCCCATATTTTGTGCTGAAATTGAGGCTGAAATGCTTACTTCCCAAGAGCCAGCAACTTTCATTACTTTATATGTGTTTTTCAATTCATTAGGCGTAAGGGGCTCATCATTGCCAGTGATGATCATTTTCGAAAACTGAGCAATATCGGAAGCTCTTAGCCAATTAGAGCCAAGCTTTACACCAATTTCATAATATGGAATGGTTTCAGGTATAACATCGTTGAGTTTGGCAACGTTTAGATCATATTGCTTATCATGGGTTGCAAAGTCTTCTGCAGTCTGCAATTTTTCTCTAACATTTCCTGAAAGGTAGGTGCTAGCGTGTTCCCATTGCTGGGTTTGAGGATTGTGAAATATCTTATCACCGAGTTCAGCTATGATTTCTTTCCAGTCACTTGAGGTTAATTGCTCAACATATTCTGGAATAACTTCTCCTCTCTCTGATAGTGAGATTAATACAGCGTCCTCAAAGTTATCAACGTTTGTAATTTCTACTTTTGGGTGAATTGTTCTAGTCGTAAAGATATCCGCTTTATAAGCCGTCTTCTCATTTTTATCCCAGTTCTCTAACGCAAGAACAAGAGCTGAATCTGGGTCAGCCTTGAATAATCGTTTGTTGTCTCTTCCGTTAGTAAAACCATATTTTTTTACAAATTGGTCATACTCAGAGTTAAGTTGTTCGTTTGAGGCTGTGTATTCTGAATTTGAATCAGAAGTAAGCATTAGCTCAAGATGGTCTCTTGTTACATTTCTTAACTTAATTAGCCCCTTGATTCTTTCAAGTTCTTTAGGCTTTCTATCTACCTTTTGAAGAATTTGTTTAGATACTGCTTCTCCTTCAGCATTTAATTCGAACTCTTCAAGAACAATAGCTACATCACCATCACTATCTAATTGATAGGAACCTAACTTCTGCCCCCATGTGTCTTCAGAAGAAAGCTCTTTGGGTTCCTTTTCAGGAGCGATAGCCTTCAGAGTTTCTTCATGTTCGAAGTAAATGTTTTCAGGTAAATGAGATATCACCTCTTTAAGTGCAAGTTCAAAGTCACCTTCAAATTTCGTTTTATAGGTTAACCCTTGATGATTTCGGACAAACTTCATCTCTCCAATGACCATTTGTGGGTTATCAATGAAGTATTGGTTGATTCTCACATCTGCTGTTGAAATGCCGCTGTATTCGCCTTTCATTTCTTTTTCAGAGGTTTCAAGCCAATTGGTGTTAGAAGGCTCGGTGTTTGGAAGACGCTTTTGCAAAAATATTACATCAGTATTGACCTCAGTTTTTGCTAGATCGGCAAAGGTGTTAGTTGGGAGTCGAACAGCTCCCACTAAATCGGCAACTTCTGAAAGCTTTTCACGAACCTTTGAATTTTTCTTATCAAGTGTTCCTGATGAAGTAATAAAGGCAACAATCCCTCCTGCTTTGACTTTGTTTAGAGCCTTTAAGAAAAAGAAGTCATGGATTCTATACTTGGAGAAATCCTTATGCTTTTTATCGTTAACTCTGAAGTCACCGAATGGAACATTTGTCATACTAAAATCGAAATAGTTTTCTGGGATTGCAATTTCTTCGAATCCTTTGGTGGTTACGCTGCCACCTTGAATAGCTCTTGCAATGGATGCCGTTAATGGATCAATTTCAGTACCAGTCAAAGTAATTCCATCTGCCATAGTCGGTGGTAAGGTATTAGCAAACATACCAGTACCAAAAGCAGGGTCCATTCCGATGCCATTTTTTATCCCAAACCTATCTAAAATCGACCACATATTTTCAGCCAAAATAGGCGGGGTATAGAATGCGGATAAAGTAGACGTTTGCGCTGAAGCGTACTCAGCATCAGTCATTATTTCTTTAAGAGTATTCCTTCTCTCAAGGTGCGTGTATCTTGATGGATCTAAAATCTCAGCAAGTCCACCCCATCCTCTATATTTGACTAAGACAGACTTTTCTTCAGGAGTCGCACTGCGGTTTTCAAGCTCAAGCTCTTTAACTAATCGAATAGCAGCTAGGTTATCTTCATAACTTTCGGTCGGGGTTTTAGCTTTAGATAGCTCAGCCTTATCATTTTCAGTCAAATGATAGCCAGTATGTTTCTTTATTCCTGACTCTCTGGTTTTGGAAATAATGCCGCTTTTGCTTGGGCTTCCGCTTCTATTTTCACTGTCTGTATCTGAGCTAAGTTGTCCTGAAATGGCTTCTGTTGCGTTAGCGTTGCTTCCATTTGCTTGGTTAACAGATTGATCTTGTTTTGAAGTGACTTTTGCATCTCCACTGTTTTTTGCTCCAGAGTGTTGTTCTGAATCAATTGTTTCAGTAGGTGAGGGCAATGTTCCTTCAAGTGGCTCTGATACATCACTCCGTATGGATTTAGTTTTGTTTTCATCATTTCGCTTCTCTTTTGCAATGGAGCGCTTAGCTATTAGTATTTGTGTGTTTAAATCATTGAATGATGCTTTGTCTTCAACATCGTTATATTGAGCTTTTTCTAATTCAGGATTGGTTGAAGAAAAACCAAATTTACCGTTTCTGAAATACGCTTGATAGCCTTCAGGAATATTCAAAAGGAAATTAGCTTCTTCAAAACGTTTATTAAAACGGTTTGCTACTACCTGTGCTGCTAACAGTTGCTCTGAATCGACCTCTTCTTCCTGAGTGATATCATCTGCAGTTAGCGGTTCTGAAAGAAGTGATTGACCAAATTGCAGGTAATCGTAGTGAAGTCTGTTTACTTCAGAGCGAATGGTTTCTACATTTCCATTCAATGAAGACGGGTCTATCATGATGGTTTCAAAAACACCTTCATGAGCTATGGATACCATGACTGCATCGTCACTTTCGTGAACATCTTGTTCTAGTTTTCCATATAAGACTTCGCCATCATCAATGAAGTAAACAGATTGTTCTTTGTTAAAGACTTTTTCCCCAAGCTCAATTTCAGCTTTGATTGTATCGAATAGATCTAGAGTTTGGTGCTCTTCTGTATTTGCTTTATTTTCTTTTAATTCTTGGCTTTTCTCTAGCTTTTCAATGAGTATTAGTGGGTTGACTTTAGAAACAAAGCTCAGCTCTGAAAGCAGAATTTTTTCACTAATATTCTCATCGTGATTTAGAACTATATTGTTATAGCCATGGCTTTCACCTATAGCCAAGGCATCGCTATAAGCAATTGATACCATTCTTTCAAAATTATCCGCATTTAGCTCATTGATTTCTGTTTCGTCTTTAAGGTTATTTTCAGAAATTGTGGATTGAATCTGCTCTTTTTCTTCGTCAGTTCTTAAGCTTTCTGGAACTTTGACTGAATCTAATATTTTAAATCGATTTTCAATCTTATCTAGTAACTCTGAATCAGTTCCTTCTGTTGTCACTCCCATGATGGCTGCGAGTTTTTTCTTTTGTTGATGGGATAAGCTATCCAAATTATGGAGATTATCCATAATTTCATTAATCTCATCGTTATGGGTTAAGCCTGATTCGCTAACAGCTGCTTTATATTCAGAATAAGAAAGGCCATATACTGGAACCCAAGGGTTTTCGCTATCACTTAGATCAGATTTAAAATGAGCACTGATTGTTCCCTCATGCTTGGCTGATTTAAACATCTCCTCATTGCCTTCATCAAGCGTATTCTGGAAACGGTATTTTATAAGCTGCAGCTGACCTTCTTGGTTTTTCTGGACAAAACCGAATACAGGCTTCTTATTAAATTCTGCGGTAACAATATCACCAGCTTCTACAGTTGCATCGATATCAACTTCTAGTTTGGTGTTTTGAAGTTGCGATGATTCAGATGCTTCTTTGTTTGAATAATTTGTTACATCAACAACTTCCGAAAGTCCATATCTCTTAATGAACCCATCAACATCATCATTAGCAAGTTCTGCCACGAGTTCATCAATTTCCATGGCCGTACTTTGCTCTGCTGGCTCGACAATTGCCTTGTATTCTGTCGAGGTAGGTTGTGCAGTGACTATTCTCGCGTGTGCTTCGTCTAGTAGTTTCACTAATTTTGAGCTTGTATTGTCAACGCTTAGCTGGTTTAGTTCCGATAGAAGATTTGCTTTAAGTGACTTGTCTAAGTCTTCCAATACGTTAATAGCAAGAAGAGTGTTATCACTTTCTTTTGATTCAACACTCAGATTTTCATCATTTGCCAATGAGATCACTTCATCTGCAAATGCTTCTGATTCCGAACCACCAGAAATAATTGAAGCAGACATCATTTCAACTGCTTTTAAATCAGCGTTGTGCCGTGGATTTAACTTATCTATTAATTCATCAGAAGCCCATGCATGGAAACTCAAATCACTGAGGGGGTATTTATCAGTGATTTTTTTAAGTGACTGTTCAATAGAAGCAGCGCTTAGAGCTTCATTCTGCTGTTTTCCTGCATTGGAGATAATTATTTCATACGAACTGGCTCTTCTAGATTTTTTAGCGTTAATAACGCCAATGCTTCCATCAGTGTTTGTGAATGTAATAAAGCCGTTTTTGTCTATAAATTCGGTGACGTACTGAAGAGCTTCCGTCATTGATTTTTCATTGATTGGCTGGATATCGTTTTGCAGTAAATCTTCGATATTAATCGCATCAAGTGTTGCTACAAGGTTCTGACCAAATGGCACCCATGTTGAAATATACTGTGGTAGCTCTGTTTCTCTGCTAGGTAACTGGTATAGGAAAGAGTAATCAAGCTTTAGATCTTCATAGCTTGGCATGTTTACCGCAAAATCAGATAATGGGCTTGGTAACTCAGCTGTGTTTAACTCATTTCGCTCTGCTTCTGAAAGTTGGCTTAAATGAGATTGTGTTAGTTCAACTCTATTAAGGATTTTTTGGTTTTCGATGCTCTTTATGCGGTGTGCAATTAAAGACGAGTATTGGTTTTCTGAAGCAAGCAATGAGGCTACTTGGTTTTTTACAAAGTTAGGTAACTCTCCTTGATCCTTTTCAAGTTTAATTGCCATTCCAATGTATGAATATTCAGCAAGTCGCAATTCAGATACTTCCTGAACTTCAACTAGTCGGTCAAAAACGGCTCTACTCTGAAGCTTTCCATTTGAAAGTGCTGGAATATTTATATCTGAAATAATAGCAAGTCTGTTCTCATAATCGAGTTCTTCAAAGCCTTCTTTCCCTAGAGAGGCAAGGTCTGAAAGCGCAACGTGTTGGAGTTTTACGCTTTCTGCTAATTCATCAATAGTTACACCATCATTTGATGGTATATCGTGAATATCAGCTAATAACTTAATTGCATCATTGCTGTATTTTTCAGTTAAATGTCGAGGGTTTATTGTAAAAATATCTTCCGCGAGAATAGGATGAATTGGGAGTACATCACTACTCATTAGCCACCTTTTAAATGTGGTGTCTTTAATCACGTTTGCATCAACCATGTTAAAGAAGTTGTTATCAAGCAATGCTTCTAGTGATTCAAATTGATGCCGCAGAGGAACATTTGATTCTATCGCTGGTGGAATAAGGGTTGAATCTCGCTGACCTGCTTGTTGTCCATTAGCTTCTAGGTATAGCTGGTATATTGATTCATAGAATGCTTTGGGGGTCTGATACCCGTTTTCATTAAGATCTGAAAGTACGGATTTCTTGTTTAACTCCCCGTCAATAACATACGGATTTTTATCAAAGTATATTCCTTCGGTTTTAAAGACTTCTTGATAAAAATCTTGATAAATCATTTCATTTTTTGCGGCTTCTTTTGCAAGCTCTTTTAGTATATCGAAAGGAGGTTTTATCAACTCACCTTCAATAACCTCTGGTACAAAACTAGAGGCCGTTTCGATTAGTGTATCTTGATTAGCGTTGTCTTTATTCTCTTGCTCAATGTCACGATGCTCAATGACTTCAGGCTTATATGCTTTAGCCTTATGGTTGAATGCAGTTGTGGCAAAAAATTGAGTACTGTGTTGCGAGCTTACTTTCTGCAGAGTTTGAGTGTTGATGTGAGATACAACATTTATCACTTGGTCGTCAATTTCAACGATAAAGTGTCTAAGTAGGTTTTCACCATAGATCTCTTGCTTAATATTGTGAATATTTACATTTTCAAGCGGGTCAGGGGAATCAGCCACTTCGATATATTTTGCAAGAACAGACGTGCCTTTCAGGTTTTCATTTTCAAAGTCAGAAAGCAGATAGATTCCACTAGAGTCACTGTTTACAAGGTCAACGCTTCTAATTGTATTTTCATTAAGTTTTATAACTTGATTAATAGTGTCATCCACCAAATCAGTTGGAACACTTTCTAGTGGATTATTTTTTCTTACTTCATCTAAATGACGATAATAACCAGCAAAGGTTGATATATCCTTATTGCCAATACCTTCAAGATCAAGCAGGTCATCTTTAATAAGGTCATGATCATAATCTTTATCAAATTCACTGTAATAAGGATTTTTAACACCCTTGTACTCAGGTTTTTTCAAGTATCCTAGAGCTCTATGAATTGTTTTTTCATCATCGAGTAAGGCATTAATGAATTCCCCCAGCTGGGAAAGGCGCTCTTGTTTAGCAAAACGTTCTACTGCGATGAACAGAAGTGCTAAATTTAATTTGTCATTTGATTTATTTACTCCTTCATATTGACTAAATTCAGTTGAGTTTTTCTTAATGTAAGAAACATCGGCCACCATAAGCTCGTGGTTATAGCCCTTGTCCGAAAAGTAATAAGGGCTGCCAGGTTCTTTGATTTTTTCTTGGTATTCAGCTGCAGTAAATCCTTCGTTTGCATATATGCTAATATGGTCGTGAAGGCTTTGAATTCTAAGCTCTTGAGCTGTTAATAAAACGCCTTCTGGCTCTTCAATTTCAGTTGGAACAAGTTCTGATTCAAGAAGGGGTAGAGCAGCTTGTTTGACTTCGATTTCAGAATCATCAACAACCTGATCTAATACTTTTTCTACTTCAGCCTCTGTATTTTCAAGAGTGCGTTCGGTTACTTCTTTGAAAATATTGGCAAGAGCGCTTACTTCGTTTGATTGAGCTTGCTCAGCTTTTTGTGCCGAGATTCTTTCTAGCTGTTGAGCTTGCTCCTCTTTGAACTTTTTTGCGTCATACTCAAAAAGTGAGCCAAGGATGTTTCTTGCCTGTGTGATATCTTCAAAGTGCTTGTCGAATAATGTAGGGTTTGATGTCTCGATCGAGTAAACATTTGAATGCAACTGTATTAAGGTTGACCATATTTTAGTTTCGATCGGTAAGGATGAAAATTCATTATCTTCTGAAAGCTCAAGTTTACTTTTTGCGTACAATGCAGCAATAAGTGGGCTATCAATTTTAGCTAATGGTGCATTGTGCGTTTTTAAGTGGACTTGATGAACTGATATCTCACGCTTAGAGATATCTAAGGTGTTAGCAATATTTTCAAGTGTGTTTTCTAGCTCCCCGACCTCGCTGTGTTCAATGAGCTTAATTTGGCTTGAATTCGGATTCTGGGGCTTGAATTGTTCACTAAAAATTTCTTTTAGGAATACATAGTCACTGTTGCTGTTAATGACGTACCCTTTCTCTGCTTCAGAGAATTCGACCCACATAAGCTCAGAGTATTTGTTGAATTTTTTAGCAAATGATTCATTGTTAAAGTCTCCTCTGATAACAAGCTTCCCATCCTTTTTGATTGATGGACCAACGTATAGTTGAGGATCGCCAGTTAAAGCCGATAGATGGCTTTTAATAATATTGATGTATTTGTATGGAGCATGGAAAAACTTTTCCTGAGAATTATGCACATGCGTTATGTCGTTAATTTTCAGTTTGTTTAGAATGATCTGTGCTTGCTCTTCTGATTGATAATCAATCCTAACCACTCGTTTGCCTGGGCGATTTAGTGATTCCCCCATTTTTACTGTTACAGGCCATTTTGAATCTGGCTGTGAACTACCCTTACTGGCCTTAGGTGCTTCAATAATGGTACGTGTAGGAAGACGGACGTTTGAATTACTTAAATGTGTTAACAGTTCGCTAGTTATATCTGAAGGTAAAATTGATAATGCATACTCAGGCTTTGCTTGCTTCCAAATAGCTTCTCTATTTTGAAGTGTTCTTTTAATAATATTTTCTAGATTTAGCCCTTCGAAATTGAAAGAAGACTGATCTACAAATTTAATTAATTGTGCCAGCCTAGTCTCTAAATCGCGGTCAGCGCAGTATTGAATTACTGAAAAGTAATACGAGAGGTCGGCATTAATATCAGCTGGAATTTCTACTTCTACGTCTTGTCCGTTGTCAGTTAAATAGGTGTACTTCCCTTTAGTTTGTAATTGGGTTGTAGATTCTAGCTGTGACTGGAGATGAACTGCGCCAAGCTCTACGAATATATCACTTACATCGGTTGGTTTCTTACTGGCATAATTTTCAATCTGAGTGACTTTAGGGATTACATACTCAACACCATGATTAAAGGCGCTATCTAATGCAGATAGAACACCAGGGTTGCCTTTGAGTGGGTTGTACATATCGTTATCAGCAATGTGAACATGTTTATGGTTTGGGTATTTTTGCTTATAGAGCCCAATCACATGGTTCATGTTGTTCGCATCTAAACAAATTACAGATGGTTTATTGGTGGCATTAAATATAGATCCAGCATTTCCCCAGCTTTCTGAGTAGTAAATAGTATCTGGTTTATCAGCTTCAATAGTGCCTAATGCTCTATGAGCACCAACTGGACTACCAGTAAAAGCATCTAGTTTTATCAAGCCATAGCTATTTCGCTTATTGGTCGGTTTAGATTTTTCTGAAAAGGTAACTTTTTCTTCGAATACAGACTGGTAGCCCACAAAACGATTGTTAATGTCATATAGCTCGTATGCAAAAGCTAAGTTATTTGGATGAGCTTTATGGTATGTTTGCTTAAGGTTCAATATCGCAGCTACTTCAGTGAGCTTTTTGTTCTCAAGTTGCTTGTGAGGCTGGTTTAGTGGGGCTAGAGCAGAGAAATCATGAAATGCTTTGACTCTTTGCTTTTCAGCGTTCTCTGCATTTTCAGCTCTTTTTAAAAGGTTCGTCTTTTCTGCTTCGATTCTCTTAGCTTCTAATTCTTCTTTCGTTGGTTGTTTTGGAGCTTTATATGTATTGCTTTGCCATACCTCGGACTCATATAGCTCATAAGTGTGCTGAGACGATGCAAATTTATGAGTTGGGTTATCTCTGTCTTTAGCTAAGTTGTTAAATGATATGATTAAGCCATAGACATCTTCCCCGTGTTTATTCTTAGCTGATGAAAAATGACATAAAATAGCACCAGAGCCATTGTGTGCTTTGTTGTGCATTTTTACATTAGCAGTGCCTTTTATGATCGTTTCAGCACCGTCTAGGCTTGGGAAAAATACATTTCGCTTACTCTCATCCCAATTTATGCCAGCATCATCTGCAATTTCTCTTATCCGTGACTCAAATGTTTCCGCTATTCTTTCTGCGTCACCCAAGAATCGCTGTTGAAGCCATTCAGAATAGGATGGCTTGTCAGAATACTTTGTGGATTTCGACGGTAATTTTTTATTTATACCTTTTAGTTGTTCTTCGAAATGTGATTGCTCTGGTGCAACCTCGGAAGATCTAGATGTTAGAGCGGCTATGTGATTCGACGCTTGAATCTCATACTGTTTAGGGAGTACGCAAATTCCATTTTCTAATAGTTTGCCTTCATAGTTATTTGCAAGGTCTGTTAACCCCTTTTTAAACTCAGGCTCATTAGTACGCCCCATAATAAAGATATGGTTTTGTCCCTGATATGTACCTGTTGTTTTAAATAACGCAGGAGTCCCAGCTAGATCGGAAAGATTAGACTCAATAATCCCTTTTAGCGTGATGGTGTCATTGTCACTATGATCTTTAATAGTAAAGAAATAGTGGTTTTCTTTTTTTAATGGCTTGGAAGTACCAGCTGCCATTACTCTTTCTGAAAGTTGAGCATCTAATTCAGGCTTTATCGATACTCTGATAGAAGTATATTTACTTGAACCCGAAGCTTTGTGCGGTTGAATCGTTACTGGCCGAGAATCACTATGATCGACTATTGGAACAGGTGTTGTATCAATGATATAAGGAATGCTGTCAGGGGCTGTTTTTGAAAAACGACCTACAAGACCATGGCGATTATTTACGATTTTTGCAGCAGGTAGTGGAACAATTTTTTTGATTTGAGAGTATTGATTTTGCTTTGGGAGAGACTCAAGAACAATAGCCGCATTAGCAAAACTAGGTACTGAGTTGTTATTCTGGTCAATTGTCTTGAAGTTCTTTTTTGCTGCAAGGCTATGGTCATTTTGTGGGTTGCCATAGTTATTTACAATTGCATCTGTAAATGCAACGATTTCGATAAACCCATTTCCTGGTTTAATATTTTTCTCTGCTTCAGAAATGGCATATAAAAGCGGATTCTTATTGAATCCTGGAATAGGCTCTGCGTTGAGATGCTTAGTAATGGTCTCTTGGGGGGTTGAGCCGCCTTTAAAGCTACTAGAAAATACATTTTCACTGCCTTTTTGACCTGTTCTGATTAAAAAGCCCCGTTGCCCATTTAGACCGTTTGGAGTGCCTTGATTAAGAGCATGTTCAGCGGCTTTATAAATATTTTCAGGGTTTGCGACAGAAAAGGCTTGCTCATCAAGAACTCTGGCTAACACTAGTGTTTTACCATTCTCTTTACTAATAACTGGGGAGATAGTTAACGGACTGACAATTACAGACTCATTATCACTATCCTTGCTTACAGTTGTACCCCAAGCTGCGGTATAAAAAGAATTTCCTTTCTTTGGTTCAAGATTATAAAGAGCTACGATACTACCTTGAGGAGTGTGCCTTTTATCATCTACATCTTTCATGTAATTAATGAAGTTATTTTTAGTATTAGAATTAACGGCAACTGTGATTTTTTGACCTTCGGGCTGAAGGTAGCCGTATAAGTAATTCTTACTGCTGTTGTAGCCAATAACCTTGATTAATGCATAATCGTGTTTTTTATTATTCATCATTACTTTCCTAAATTTAGAATTCCATCGCCAAGGAAACACCTGAATTTTTCATGTTATTCATGAGGTTTGGCTTATCTAAAAATTCAGCGTTGTTTAAATCTTTAATTAATGTCTCAGAGCGAGCTTCAATCTCTTTATCAATCTGTTGGATGGCATCATGAACAGGACCTGAAGATTGCCCCGACTTATAAGCTCTTATTTCGCAGCTCTTGAAATCATTCACGTTGATTTGGTACTGCTCGCAAGCTAGCTTGATTTTTTCCTTTGAAATGGCACCAAGGTTGATAGCGCCTTCAATTTCGTGAGGGGAGAGGGTGGTGTTGTTTCTTTTACTTTTCTCGACCATATCGACTAATACATCGGTATTAACTTTAGGATCTCTTAGGGATGCAGGGTCAACGTTATGGTTGTGAATCAAAAGATCATGAATCAACGGGTAATCAATATTTTTGTATTCTCTTAATACAGCTCCCTCATATGGGGAAGACATATTTTCCTCTACCCCTGTTTCAATAGAGAACGCTTCGAATTTTTCTTTCGCATTCTTGAGATTTTCTTCAGCGACAGACTTTAATTTGTGTGCAACCAAGTATGCTTTACTGTGCTCGATAAACTCTTCTCGATGTTGCTCTGGGAATTGGATATGTTGATCTTCTTCTCTGAACTCCAATTCAACCCCTTTTTTAATCTGTTCCCAGTGACTAACAACTAATTCACAAAGAGGAGCAAAGACATGGTTATTTAGGGCAATGCTATTGGTGTCTAATTTGACTAAGTCAGAGTTATTGTTAAAGGCCTCTTTGAGCATGACGGTTGCCGCTTTTTCGCTTTCAGGGCCAATTGAAGCCATAACCTTTAAGCTATCTAGAAATTGAGGCTTAATTTGGACATTGATTTGATATCTGTTTTCAGGAGAGCGGCTGTTATAGGTCGCTACCATTTGATGGTAATGAAGCCTTTGTACGTCTGATTCAGTAATTATTTGCCCTCTATTAATATGAATATCAACAATCGATTCAGTTCCAGTTTCGTTATTGATTGCATAAAGGGCAGGCCTTGAGCGCATAAACCCATTGTTAGAGCCAGCCATAGCATTCTCAACATCAAGAGACCGAATGGAGTTTGATTTCTCTAAGAAGTGCTCTCTAACAGCATTTAATATAAACCTTTGTTCATTCTTTCCTACCGAAAAGTCGAGAGGAAAAGCTTTTAGCTGTTTACTTTTGTATATTTGCCACGGTTTTAGGTGAGGGTAGTATTCGCCATTATCATGAGCTTGTAATGCCCTTGAATCTTTAGCACCAATTCCACCAGCTTGCGTAATGCAGGCTTTAGCAGTCTCAAGCGGATGCACTTTGCAAACACATTCAAGCCACTTGTTGGCTTGAGCTCGAGAAACGGTCCCTTTTTTGACTAACTCAAGATTTGAAAGTCTTTCGGCAAGGAGATTGTAATTTTGTTGCCAATCTTTTTGCCTAATAACAACCTTATCAGGTTCTGCTTCAACAAATTTCATATTGACCCCTAGATATTCAATAATTCGAATTTATACGAGTGGAGATATCCATGTTTGAAAAGTTAAATAAATGAGCCCTATAGGGCTCATTTATTTAGTTGGGTAACTAGATGTTCGATTGCTCTACTCGATACAGGGTTTGTAATTTGAATTACTCCCTCGTGTTCGAAAACAAATGTAGGGGTTAGGGTTTTAGGTAAACCAAAAAATGCAGCGTTTGCCTCTCTTACTCTTGACTGACCTTGTATAAATTTTTCTTCAGGGACTTTTTGATCTAAAAGGGTCTTTACTGCTCCTTTGTCATTGAAGAAATCAAATAGTGTTTTTCGGTTAGCGTTGTCATCGGGGATCATGGTTAATGATGCTTTAACTGCAGACTCTTCAGTAATAACTCCAACGGGAAGGTAACGAACACGCAGTTTTCCTGAGTCAGTATATTTTTGCAGTTCAGTTTTGGCTTTCTGACATCCACTGCAATTAAAGTCAAAGTACACATAAACCAATGGTGCCTTATTGTTGCCTATTTCAATGTAATCGAGTTTTTTTGTTCTTTCGAATATTTCTCTTTTAGCATTTTGCTTGACGATAGAGTTATTTGAAGGAAGCCTAAGTTTGCTTTGCGGCTTGGTTGGTGCGACTTTAGTTTCAAGTATTGGCTGAGTTGCGTCATCGCTTGAAACCGTGTTTTTAAACTCTCTTTCAAGTTTTTTGTGTTGAGCAACTTTGTCTTTATTAGCACTTGCAAGAGCTTTGAATTTTTTTGAGTGGCTTTCTTTTAATGCTGGTGGTAAGGCAAACGGCGAATATAGCGTTCCTTCAATCAGGTGAAGTCCATCTGGAAGCATATAAAAATCACGCTCAATACCATTAATTACAGTGTCTATTTTGATTAAATTGAATGGTGCATATTGAAAACGTTTAATTACAGCCTTTTCACCTAAATATTTTTTTATTAGCGCATAGGCTTTTACCACCTGATCTTTTTTCTCAAGTGATACCGAATCATCCCATGTTTTACCAATTTGGTAATTCGGGGCTGCTTTAATCGAAACCAAATTGTAAATATGCATCTGAAAATAAAAGACACACAAGAGAGCTGTTACACAAATAGTCTTAAAAACTGGAATATTATTTAATCGCATATCAAAAAAGTCTGAATCAAAATTATCGATATGGTCGAGTAACACCAATGAGAATTCACGCTTTTTTTTTCGAAATAATCAGATTTTTCACTTCCTTCTTATTTTTTCAGAAATAGTCAGTTTTCCTTTGATTTGGCTTTTTTTGATAGGTCTAATTCACTTTAAAATGTTTGAGGGTACTGATTTTGTTATTAGAGCAAGAAATTACATTAAAAGCCTTATATGAACTTGGCTCAGTTGGTGGTGAGCTGAAACTGAATACAACTATCTTGTTTTCAGAAGAGTATAAGTCACTAAAAAATGAGGAGCAGGCTGCGCTAAATGTCGGGCTTATTAATTCGTTAAATGCGATTGAGTTTGCTGATTCAGATGACTTAAGCATGGATAAAGAGCCGCAACTCATTTTCACTCATAATGAAGCGTCAATTTTTCCATTAGCTACAACCTTTAGCTTTAATCAAGATAAAGAGACTGGTGTGGTACACATTGATTCAGAACAATCACACGCAATGAGTTCACTTACACCGTTTCAGAATCTGGAAATCATCAAAAGTGTTATTGATGCTTTTGATAACCACACAAAGCAATTGCTTGTTGATTTAAAGGATTAGGTTGCTCTAGTGGAATCTCCTGCATCGTACTCCAAAGAAGATATTCTTGATTTAAGCAGAAAGAATGCTGAATTAAAGAAAGATATTAAAAAAAGGCTGTATGGAATTTTAGTCTTGTCAGTAGTCCTAATGGCTTTAGCTTCAGCGGTTGTGATAAAAAGCACCACTCCTAATTTAGGCGATACTGTTGCATTCAGTCCAGATGGCCAAGTTAAAAGAATTCAGCCTAATTTAAATGAGCTATTGCCAGCTCAACATGTTTTCAACTTTGCCACTAATACAGTTGTAGATCTTAACACTTACTTGTTCAGAGATTATCAAGAACATCTCAGAAGTATTTCTGACAGGTTTTCTTACGAAGGTTGGGACGCATTTTTAACGTCCTTTGCCGAATCAGGAACCTTCGAAAGAATATCTACGGAGTACATTAATTTGGTTTCGGTGCCAGCTACAGATAATAGACCAAACGCAGGTCGTACCATCATTGATGGGAAGGTGACTTGGTTCGTTAGAGTGAAAATACTTTCTAGAGAAGAAAACCTTTCAGGGAAGGATGAGCATAGCTCGACTTCGTATCTTGTAAAGCTTATTGAGGTTGACCGCACAGTATCACCTTATGGGCTTCAAATAAGTGATATTGGAAAAATACAATGAAGAATACTCATTCACCAAAGAAAAGAATATATGAGGCAGGAGCCCCGTTTTCATCTGACATAATAGTTAATGAAAACGAGCATCTGAGGTTTGTGGTAAAAGTTTTCTCATCAATAAGCGTGATAATTATTATTGCCGTTATGGTACTTGCTGCAGCATTAGCTTTTATTTCTAACAGACCTCCAATAACACTAAGTTATACAACTGATGAAAATGGAAAGGTTGTTCAAATTGAACCTGTGGAACAGCCTTATTCATTAGGGCGAGTGTCTCGATTTATTAGTAAATCAACAGAACGTGCCTTGCATTTATCATTTACAGACTACGAAGATCACCTCGCGTCTCTAGAGAAGCTGTTTACAAGAAAAGGCTATGGAACCTATCAAGAGCTGTTAATCAAAAACGGTTGGATCGACTTGATAGATCAAGACAACTTAACAATGTGGGTAGAGTTGAAAACAGCTCCTAAATTTGTAAGGAAGGGGCTTGAGGGTAGTCATTTTGAATATGATGCTGAATTTCAGGTGGATCTGTTTATTGGGGGAGGTAAAGAGTCATTTCAACCAACAAGATTAAAAGTAGAGGTTAAGGTCATCCGAACTTTAGATAGTATCGAGGGTTTAAAAATTAAGAGGTTCTTAATCTCAGAGCTTGGAGGTAGATAAGTGATGAGACTTAATGCAATCCGTTGGTTCGTTTTTTTGAGTGTATTTGTTCTGTCAGATGTAATGGCTCAAGAGGAGGGCTCTTTAGACCCGCAATTGGCAGCGGCATTAGATAAAAATGATAAATCGGTAATCAATCAAATTACCGATGAAGATCTTAAGAAAATTGCACAGGAAGCTATTCTTTTAGAGCGGTTTGGGTTGTCTCCTGAATTTCTTAAGAAAGCTCTTGAGTTACAGAAAAATGAGAATGATGCGATCTATGAAAATAGGCCAGCAGACATGGTCAAAGAAATCATTTCTGTGTCTACTGACCCAAGTGCAGACTCCCCTGTAATTTATTTAACACCTGGTCATGACACCTTAGTCAGTGTTCTAGATGCTACTGGCGAGCCTTGGCCACTAGTCTTAGTAAGTACGGGCAACCAAAATCTTGTGACCTCATCAGTCATTGAATCCCATAAGCTTAAAAATATATTTAGATTAAAGTCAGAACGTAGAGTCGGTTCCACAAATTTAACATTACTCTTGGCAGATAAATCGACGTCCCTAACTGTAAGGGTTGTGAACACAAAACAAAAGTACCACCCTCAGCCAATACTGCAGATAGGAGATAATGGTCCGTTAGCTAAAAAACACTTTCAACTGTCATCAAAAGTTGCTATCCGAAATGACAAGTTAATGAAAAAGTTGTTTTTTAATATTGCCCCTGATGGTTTTCAAAAATTAAAAACTAACAACCACAACGTTGTGGCTTGGCTAAGCAATGAAAATTCTGTTTTCGTTAAAACAAAGTTAGCTCCAACATTCCCTCAAGCAAAAAGCTTTTACGCAGGTCCGAATAAATACATGATTTATGAAATGCAATTTTTACCCTTCATTACTTTGACTAATGATAATGGGATTGAGTTTCAGGTTAGTTTAGAGAAGCAGGGGTAAATATGTTCTCAATGAAAGATTTTGATTTATCAAAGTTTAAGTTTGATCCTGAAATGAAATTATTTGCACCTGAAAATAGAGGTTTCTTACTTGTTTCTGGTGTGGTGTCTGTTGCTGTAATAGTCTGTCTTTTCCTATTTTTTTCGAAAAAGGATAAAGGGAAGCTGGTTAACAAGGTTGATATTGCAGTCGTTTCTGATCCTGCAAAAAGAGACGCAGATTCTAAAGTGTCGGAAGAGTACAAAAAGTCCATCCATGAGGTAAATAAAGAAGCTCATGAGGCTGCAAAAAAAAGCAGTGAGGGGGCTAGTCTACCTATTCTTTATCATGATAGGAGTTCAAACAATGGAACCGATATCGCTAATTGTGGGTGTACTTTTGATGATGCAGCTAAAGCCGCAATGATAGAAGAATTAAGAAGGCTTGGGTTTAAAGGGGTTGATAAGGTTGATGCCTTAAAAGTGGGTTATTCAGATATCTATATTAGAACAGATGGGAAATTGGTAGATAATAAAGACATCCCCATCAAATTGGATAATCAAGAGATATCAACAGATGATTCAGGGCTAATTGTATACTCCAATACAGGTTCTCCAGTTTTAACCGCTAGTGACGATAAGGTTTATCTGTCAAATGATGGTTCCTTCTATGACAGTTCAACTTCAACAATAAGATTGAATGGTCGTTTGCTTACTTCAGATGGACTCATTTATCTTGGAAACGGCCAATTAGCAAATAGGCCTGGAAACATGTCTCAAGTTGGAACTTCAGATATATATGTTACTAAGGAATCTCAGCTTGCAACGATTGACTCTAGACCCATATTTCATTCTGAAAATTTTGTTTTCCATGATGAGCAAGAGCAGCTAATCAATCGATATAGTGAAGGTATCCAGTGGGGGGAGAAAGGGGTTTACCTCCGTGATACAGGAATTCTTACAGACCAATTCAAAACTAAGTTCTTGAAGGATGGAATTCTATTCTCTTATGACGGTATATTGATTGATAATAATGGCCGCTTAACTGAACAGCTGAATAATTTTGAGAGATTTGGTGACAGTGATATTTTTAAAGATGACCAAGGGCACTTAGTTGATGGCTTTAACAAACCTATTGTTCACTACGGATATACCGTTAAAGTTGGTGTAAACAATATTCTGATTTCACAGATTGGAGAAGTTAAAACTGCCTCTAAGGAAACCGTTTCTATTTCGGATAATGGAAGGTTAACAGCAAATGCTGGGGTTGTCCTTTCTGGCTCATTGAAAAATAGTATCGGTGTTGCTTACGATAAATATGGTCACTTACTTTCAAGATCCAATAAGCTTCAACAGATTTCCCTATCAGACATTTATACATCCACAGACAGAATGCTAGCTGATGTTAAAGGCAAACCACTCCAGTTCAGTGGAAAAGATGTTTTCCAAGATCTAAGTCGATTTGTTTCTATTAAAAATAAGGATGCTTATGGTCTCAAGACATATGACAACGTGATTGTTAAAGACCTTCTGCAAAAAGAGATTTATATAAACTCTGATGGACACCTTGTGTATTTAGATGGTGCATTGGTTAAACAGTCAGGGGTTTTATCTACAAATGACGGTGTGCTCATAACAAGCAAAGGTAAGAGTCTTGCCGCTAAATCGAATATTGAGTTGGTGACTGATAAGAATGGAAAGCCAGTTTATTTTAATGGAAAAAAAGTATACCGCGACCCCTTAACTGGAAAATTGATTACTGAGGACGGAAAACCAGTAATTGACGCAAAGGGTTCTATTGTCATGCTGGACGATAATGGGAACCTTGTTGATGTTGATGGGAACCTTGTCACTGATCCCATTTTATTTTCTGATACACGTAATACCTCTGCTGGTGAATCTCTTTCAATTCTGAGCCCATTAACTGATGCAAACGGCAGAGCGTTAACATTCAATGGAACTGACGCCTTTGTTAAAGATGGTGTTTTAGTTGATTCTTCAGGCAACCCCATATTGGATGGAAGTGGTAATAAAATTTATGTTGGAGAAGACGGGAAGCTTTCAGATGAACATGGAAATTTAATTAAAACTCCTTTGCGCAACACTGAAGGAATACCCATTAATACAGGTATTTCAAAAGGTTTGGGGAAAGTACTTTCTGGAAGCGGTAATCCTATTTTATATCAGGGACAAGAAGTATTCGTTGATGATCAGGGAAGACTAGTTTCCTCTGATGGTAGCCTTTTGATAGATGAGAATGGAAACCCATTGAGGCTCAATGAAAATGGTGAAATTGTTGATGGTGATGGTCGTAAAGTGACAGTGGATGGCGTGTCTGTGGTTGGAGAGAGACAGGCTTTAAATACTTCTTTCTCTACTAGAAAAAGAGCGACCTTGCCATCTGGTGAACCAATGACAGTTAACGGACGTCCAGTATATCAAAATGTTGATGGTCAATTGGTATATGAAGATGGCACTCCAGTTAAAGACAAAGATGGTAATGATGTTTACTTGGATGATAACAAGTTTGTTACTGAAAGCGGCTTAAAAATATCTCAAGATGATATAGGGGAGATATCGTCACCCACTGCAGAGATTGTTCTAGGCAAAAACGGTAAACCATTAATGTTTAATGGCCGTAAAGTTTATAAACGTGCCGATGGAACCTTAGTAGACGAGTTTGGCAATGTGATCA
>NZ_JBWQOG010000011.1:0-163672 GCF_056591735.1 Parashewanella sp. 2210YD4-3
TGCCAAGGCTATCGGAGATCTCTCTCGCAACTTTGGGATTTTTCGGTGCAAACACAATTTGCAGCGCATGGTTATCCATTAAGGTTTCAGCGCCATCGTGACCGTAGATTTCTCGCAGCTGGGCTGGAGATTGAATAATGGTGAGTAGCCGTAATCCATAACCTGCGACATAGCTAATGCCTTTGCTTAAGATGTTGACTTTGCCAATGGCTGCAAACTCATCGAGTAGCAATAATACTTGATATTTCAGCTGTGGGTTTTGCTCTGGTAGTTCTCTAGTGTTGAGGTCAATCAGTTGTTGAAAGAACAAATTAATGAGTGGCGATAAGCGACTTAAATCATCAGGGGTGACGCCCACATAAATCGACATTTTTTGTTGGCGTATTTGGCGTAAATCAAAGTCATTAGCTGCGGTAACCGCATCTATCACAGGGTTGTAAAATAGCTCTAATGCCGAGCTGAAACTTTTACGCACTGAGCCGCGAGTACGCTCTGGTGTATCGAGATATTCTTTAAGGGCTAACAGGCATTGACTGGATAAGCTGACATTAGAATCCAGTCTTAATTCTAATTGTTGAGCCAGATATTCATCGCCTTGGGTCAGTAATCGTAGTACTTCTCCCATGGTTACTTGCAAAGGCGGTGATTCAATTAGATATAAGACTAAGCCTAGCCACAATGATCGAGCTGAGGCTTGCCATACTGGGGCTTCGTTATCGATATTGGGAAACAGCATTTGGCCGATTTTCTGAATATCGTTAATGCGAAAGCTTGGATCATTAGAAATGTAATACAGTGGATTCCAGCGATGGCTTTGGTAGTTTCTTGGAGCAAGATTTAACAAAAAACATTGCTGGCCGTGGCCGTTACGAAAGCCTGCGCTGATGTGCCAGTTTTCTTGTTTGATATCTAACACTACTACAGAGTCTTGCCAGCTGAGCAGATTAGGGATCACCACTCCTACGCCTTTACCACTTCGTGTTGGTGCAGACATTAATACATGCTGCTGGCCTGCAAACTGTAGATATTGCTCTGACAAGCCAAAGCGTTTTTTACCCACAACAATGCCGGACTTAGCCAGTAGCCCTGCCTGTTTGATTTGTTTAGTATCGGCAAATTTTGCATCACCATAAAGTGGCTGCTTTTTTGTTTTGAGCTTCTTGGCAATAAAACCGATAACAGGTGCAAAGCCGATGATAACGGATAGAATGAGGTAGAACTGAGTGATGTGTTGATGGCCAAAATAATAAGCGTATTTGAAAATGGTTAACGGACTGGATTCTTTGACATTAAGGTTGGCAAACCACAAGAACAATACACCACTGAACCATAGGCTTGCGATTAACACGCTAATGATACTTGATAAAATAATCCAGCCACGTTTGCTCATTCTGCTTTCACCTCCTTTGGGTTAAAGAACACTTCGCTGACAAAGCGCCTGCCGTTAGCTACCTGCAACTGCACAATTACATCCACACAAAGATGCAGAAGTTGTTTAATGTCTTCTCTGGATAATGACGACCCTGCTTGGCTTTCTTTTAGCAGTAACATCAACTGCTCTAATGCCAACTTAGGGCTACCAGCGTGCATGGTGGTGATGCTACCCGGATGCCCTGAATTGATATTGCGAAGAAAGTAAAAGGCTTCATCACCACGAATGAGTTCTGCGACAAACATCCTGTCGGGCTTCATACGAAGGCTTGCTTCTAATAGTTGCTTTTGAGTGATATTGGCGATGCCTTGATTTCCAGCTGAATAGAACAGACTGACGGTATTGGTATGAGTGTTATACAGCTGCAATTCGTCAACGTTTTCTATGGATATTAGGCGTTCTGAGTCTGGAACTTGTTGCAGCAATGACCGCAAAAAGGTGGTTTTACCTGAGCCTGTGGCACCAGAGACGATGATGTTCTTTCTAAGCTGAATAGCCAGTTTCAGAAAGGCAGCTATGTCACCTTGTTGTTTGAATTCAATCAGCTGTTGTTCGCTTTGATGCTTGCTATCCACTTCGATATGTTGAGCATTGAAATATCCTTGTTTCTGATAATCATCCAAGCTGAACACCACACTCGATGGTTTGCGAATAGTCAGGCTAATTTTGCCGATTAAGGTCACAGGTGGAATGGCGATTTGGACTCGCTCACCATGAGGCAAGGTGGCTGATAAAATGGGGTGTGCGGCATCCAGATTTTGCCCTGAATAGGTCGCAATCAATTTGCTTAAGCGTTGACAATACTCCAATGAAATAGCATTGGATTTATGTTTATTCCAGCCTTTGTTGGATTCGGTTAATACTTGCTTAGGCTGATTAATCACAATTTCGGTAATACTGGGCTGCATCAAGAAAGCATTCAGCAATTTCAAATGTTCGAGCAATGCCAAAGAGCGACAAGCTTCGATTTTGTTCTCAGTTTTAGGCTCACGACTAGGCTCTTGAGTCGGGTTTCTATCACTGGCTAAGTTTAAGGTCATAGACACTCCTAAAATCTAAGTCTCTGGCCACAAACACATTGATGTGTTCCCCTTGGTTTTTATATAGCGTCGGTTTGATATGAATCGAATCTTGCAAAGCAATGGAGGCTAAGTCTTTGGTGCCGCCGATAGTGTCTCCGAATTGGATTTTGTTGTTATTTCCCTTAGATTTATTGGCGTAATACTTACCGATGTCACCGACCAGACTGAGTAACATGGCACTGCCAAATCGCTGGCCAAAATGACCATCAACATAGCCACTGTGACCACTCCGACCAAGACTGTCGGTTCCCGGTGAAGCTAAATCCAAGATCACGCCCGTTGGGGTTTCAATGCGATCCCACAACACAAATATTCGAGCCTGCCCTTGCTCTAATCCAGCTTGATACTCACCAACAATATGACTGCCTTTTTCGAGTAGTAGTACCTTGCCGTTGGTGGAGTAGATATCTCGACTTAACTGGCAACGGGTCATGCCTGCCACATCACTGCTGATAGCGGTTTCTAAGATGCAGTCAAGAAATGCGCCTTTGGTGATAAACAAGTTAGGGTCGATGATTCGACTGGCGATACTGCCTTGGATTTTAGTAGCTTGAAGTTGTTGATTAAGGGAATGACTATTGGGTTGTGTTTGGTTTATATCAGGTAATGATTCTTGTTGCTGAGTATTACTTTGAACCGACTGGTGTGAGGTGTTATTCAGTACCAATAAACCATCCAACTGTTTACGCTGCTGTGGCGTGAGTGTTTTTTTATGTCCGCTTAATCGAGCTAGGTGACCAAACTGCGGTGAGTTAGGTTCATCCAATTGCCCTGTATGAATGATTGAGCTTTTATCTGCGGTTGGTGTTGTCGCTTTAGTGGGGTTTGAGTGCTTATCAGGCTCAGGTGGCGCACCTAAATGATCAGCAATGGTGTAATGATGATGGGTTGCGTCTGTGTCTGATTGGGCATGGCTAAAACCGCCATTAATCGCCACTAACAGCACAATCATTAAGCCAGCAATGATAATCATAACGGCTTTGGTGAGCCATGAGCTACTTTCCACTCGATTACCTAACTCTGGAACGGGATTAGATGACAGTTCTTCAACTTGATTTGATGATGATTCAGCCATGCGAACCTCCACGCCTTTTAGCAATTCGCTTCACTTGTGGAATCTGCGTTTTGTGATAACTCGCAGGTTGTTCAGCATCAAAAGATTGGTTAAACAAACACAGAACTAATCGGCCTTGTCGTAGTACCAACCTTCTGACCATTCGCCTGATCACTATGGTGCTGGGAAAATCTGGATTGATATTGCTGTTAACCAAGCTCTCGCTGTTATCACTATTGACGGTATATATCGCAGGCAAGTCTTGTTTGGGATTAAACTTGAGGTAAGTAAAGCGGCCATCATCAAAGACCGTTACAGGCAATAAGGATTTATCACCTTTATAGAAATAATTCTGGTTGTTCACCTGTGGTGAGGTGTGACTATTAAGTTGATCATCAAGTAGCTGCTGTTGATTGTGTTGGTGTAACTGGGCTTTAAGATCATCAGGATAGATAAAATCTATCACAAACATCATATTGCGGCTTGTGGCTTGGTTACTGTTTTTTAGTTGCGAAGTATTTAACTCAAACTGATACACATGGCGATTAGTCAGCACCGTCATATTGGTGATGGCCTGCTGAGCTTTAGGTTTAATAAAGATGTGATTATCGACGGGAGTCACACTCCATCCAGCACTGTCGCCCATTGCAATCTGTTTGATGGTTTCTCCGTTGGCAAAAGCAATATCGGTGGCAAAACCATAATGACCTACCAATTTCACCACTTGCTGCGGATTGAAATTGATATGGCGAACTCGTTTATCAAAATGACCCATATGAGGGGTTTCAAGAGCTTGAGTTACAGAAGACAATAAAGATAACGTCATGCCTGCAAAGGCAGGCATCCAGTGACTTTTCTTTGTTATCTTAGATAAAAAGACGCTAGATCCCTGCCTACGCAGGGATGACCAGAGAGAAATTCTGATACCTTGCATCCTAATCCCCTCCCGTGGCTTGATCATTGCGATAACTCAGCACCTGAAAACCAAGCGGGTTCAGTTGTCTGTCGGCTACCGACATAGGCGCATTACGGTAAGTGAATGTGATGGTAGCAACCCAATGAGTCAGAGGATGGTCTTCACCAATTTGTTTGAGCTGTTTGCTGTAACGCACTAACGCAGTTGTGGTTGATTCCCCATTGTTTTTATCGTGAGCGATAAAGCTGATGGCATTAACCTTGATAAATAGCTCCGTTGATTGCCCATAAAGATTAATGGGCGCATTGGGAGTGGATTTGGGATCGGTTTGTAAACCGTACTCTTGTTGAACGTTTTCATCAGACATCAAGCCAATAAGTTTTCGGTCATAACTGCGAGTTTGCCACTGGTAGCCTTCTCGATGGCGCAGGTATTGAGCTAAAAAATATTTATCTAGCACTTCCTGAGCCTGTTGTTTGACTTGTCCTTTGCTACTTAAAGTCGATACCACATCCACAAAACCTGTGTTGTTATCGACTCGAATCACAAAGGGTTCGATGGATTTTAGCGGCATTAAGGTAATTAAGCTGATAGCCAAAAGAATGGCAAGTAGAGCCAATAACAAACAGCATTTCCAAGCACGTTGCTCCGATTGTTTGATTTTGACATTCAGCTCAGCGTCCCAACCTCTGGCTTCGGCAAAGTATTTTTGAAGTAGTTGCTCATCGGTAAGTTGCTGCTCAAGCTCAGCCATGACGTACCTCGACCGGAAGCACTTTTACTGGCAGAGTATTTACTGGCTGTAAGCCTTTACCATCATCTTTGCAGTGTGGTGGTTTGGGCATACTTGAGCAATGGGTTAGAAATAATATCAAGCACACAGATACCAGCCTTTTCATTGTTCAGACTCTCCCGAAATACTGTTGCTATTAAAGCGTTGTTGATAGGCTCGATAACCTGCGCCCACAGGTTTCATGGGCATGGATAACGCTTGCCCGGTGTAGTTCATGTCTCGTCGGATATTGCGATACTGATTACGCAGCGTAGTCGGACGCATCGCATTAACGCTGTTGGCAATTGCACCATGAGCCGCAATTGCGACACCGCCACCGAGAGCAGAAGCCATTGCCGGGATTTGCTTCATCACTAAAATGCATAACCCTAACACCACACACAGCATTGAACTGTCACTGAGAGTGGTTAACGTGGCGTGATTTTGAGAGATTTGTGACAGATACTTGGAGGCTACCGTAGTCATCAGCTGTCCAGAAGACACTCCTAGTAGCAAGATAAAACCAAAGTTGAGTACCATTCCCAACCAGCTTTCAAAGAATCGCTGAGTCGCTTGAAACAGAAGCAGAACAAAGAAGGCCGGACCGATGGCCAACAACACACTGACCATGACTTTGCTGAGCAAAATAAAGAAGGCGACTAGTAAGGTGAGGCAGCTGCCAATGATCAGTAACGCCATGGCTAAAATGTACATACCAAAGTTGCCATTCATCACCCCACCTTGTCGCCACGCATTATCGGCAAGAATGAAAATTTGCCCGTAAAGGTGATCTAACAGCTGTGCGGCATTTTGGGTTTTGGTGCCAGAGACAATGGCGGCCAAAAATTGCGGTGTTTCACTTAAAAAACGCACTACAGTTTGATTGTAATGACCAACGCTTAATCCAAGCGTCAGAATGAAACCAATGCGCAGTATTCGAAAAAAGCCTTCTTGTAATGGCTCCTGACTGCGGCCAAACATCGTTGAATAACCCCAAATCACTACCCATAAGATCATCATGCTGGTAAATACGGGGATCAGATATTGAATTAGCCTTGCAGAACCTTGTTGCACATAATTGTGCAAAGCTTGATCCACTAAGCTGAAAATACTGCGATACAAATTACTGGTGGCCGCCATTCTAATCACTCTTTGGGATGATCAAAGGTGATACGTGGCGGTACGGGATCACCTGCCACAATGTCATTCGCCGCTTGCTGAGCGTTGATGCATTCTGGATGCTTTCGAAATTTAGCCGGATTGCTACTGCATTGGGTTAAGGTTTGCATCAATATTTTCTGATGCTTTTTGAACCAAGCCACATCGTGAGCTTGGCTTTGATGGCTATGGTGATGACTCATTTTTGAGCAGCCTGTCATGACACAAAACAGGCTTGAAATTAATAGGATATTGATAAGTTTCATGCAGAGTCCTCATACGATAAGAGTTGTTCTGCCATCCGTGGTGGGTTAATTCCAATTCACATTAATCGGGTGTAACTCGCCAGCCGACTCAATGGCCATTTGGGTGATGCGCTGCTGTGCTAACGCATCACTGGCTTGTGCTTGAGTTTTCAGTAGTTGCAGTTTGGCTTGCTCATTAGCAAGCATGGCGTTTTCGGCTTGAATTCGGGCTTGTAAATCTTGAATGTCTTTTTGTTTTGGTGCTTGAGTGATCTTGTTGATAAGCCTAGTCAGTTGGTCATATCTCACTTGAGTTTCTTGTAGCGATAATTGGGTTTGGCCTAACCAACGTCCACGGTAGCGATTGATGTCATCAAACAAACTTGCGCTGTCACCGCCAAGCTTGAGCCATTCGCTGTTATGTAAGCCTTGTTGTTTAAGCGTGAGATTGGGGTCGACCTTAACCGCTACGTCATAAACAGAATCAATGGCATCACTCATTCCAGTAATACCGTTGATACTACTGAGTTGACGTTTAGCGGTATCGAGTTGCTGTTTTAGCGTGTCGATTTCTTCCAATAGGTGACGTATTTCAATGATTTTTTGATGCAGGTTAGCAATATCAATCACTGGGAAAGCGAAACAAGGTAATGGCAGTGATAACGTCATCAACAGCAATAATCGTTTCATGCTTCACCTCGTTGTTCATGCAAAGCATTGAAGTACTCAGGTAGCCAGTCTTTGGGGGCGCTGCCAGCGGTTTCTACAATCCGATACATCAAATTCACTTTATCGGTAGTGCCAGAGATCACCGCCAATTCATCATCAAAGCCATTTAAGTCTAATTTAGCGACGATACTTTCATGACCTTGCTTGATGATGAATTGACGAGAGTTAGGTTGTAGATCAGTGCTGATAAGCTCAAATTCACGTTCGGTAAGATGAAGACCGTCCATATAATCATCACGTCTAGCTTTAGGATTGGGCATCAAAATCAAAGTGGCGCATTGTTCAATTAAAGTATGAGCAATGGGAGAACTCAGAACATCTCTAACTGATTGAGTGCCATACACCATAATGCCATTTTGTTTACGAATAACTTTCTGCTTGTTTTGGGCTAGATCTTCAAAGTATTCATCAGCCAGTAACTTCCAAAATTCATCCATGAAGATTTGCAGCTTGCGACCATCTATCAGCTTTTCTATACGATAAAACAGATACATCACAATGGGTGTGCGGATTTCTTTAATATCCAAAAACTCAGTGACATCAAAGCCAAACAAAGTTTGGTTGGTAATAGATAGCTCATCAACCTCATTATCTAAAACCCAGGATAGTTCACCACCACAACACCACTTTTGTAGCCTTGAACTACAACCTTGTGGATCAACGGGGTCAAGAAATTCCAAACAACGACTTAAGCGGCGCTGAGGTTTAGGTAAACTCATTACGCCTTTAACTGCATCAGCCAAATCTTGTTGATGTTGGTGCAGTAGTTCGCCACCGCATAGTTTGGAAATCAAGGCTGTAATAAACAGAATATTGTCGGTGGTGGGTTCAAGCTGAAACGGATTAAAGCCTGTAGGTTTGCCCATTTGCATTGGTAGATATAATCCTTGAGTGGCACGAACGTAAATCTCTAAACCACGGTCTTTATCAAAGATAATTTGAGTCGGCTCATACTTTTTACTTTGGGAAATCAAAAAGCCTTGCAGCACCGTTTTACCAGAGCCAGAAGCACCAATAATTAAGGTATTACCTAGAGCGTGATGCTCATCCTTAAGCTTGTCATCCTTACCCGTTTCACGATTTTCATGAGCCTTAAGGACTTGGCTATGCGTATTAGACTCATGGAAATTAAAGTAATAGGGAGCACCAGAAGCGGTTTGTAGCACAGTTACGGCATTGCCCCATTGGTTACCGTTCAATTGACCAGATGGATAATTATGAAAACCGCAAAATCCGGCGAAATTGCGAGAAGATATTCGGGCTGGACGAGGACGAAAGCGACTATTTGCAGGAAGCTGTGAGTAGAACGCTGACTGAATCGATAAATCATCTCTGGTGAGAATAATGGCTTGATCGGCTAGCTCAGATTTTAGTGCTGAAAGATGCTTATCAAGGGCTTCTGTCGTGTCAGTCAATACGGTTAGCACCAAATGATGTTCACCATAAACCATGCGACTAGCGGTTAAATCATCAAGACCAATATCAATGGCATCCACTTGAGAATGGGCAAAGTCACCAGTAGCTGTCAGGCGTTTTTGTTGGCGTAGTAAAATTTCTGTAGCCACTGGCTTTGAGAGAAACTGAAAGCTCTGTGTTAACACCAACTCAAAGGGTGCCGATAAAAGTGCATTAAGCAAACCCGCTTCGGTGTGTTCAGGGTACTCCTTAATACTTAAACACGCGCCCAAACGGGTTTGCGTAATGCCTTTCAGTGCAAAGGTGTTATCAGAAAATAACGGTCTGTTTCTTGGCAACGAAACAGAGATATCTTTGGTGGTTATAGCTCTGGGTTGCCACTCACCATTAACGAGATAATCTAAAAGTGTTAATAGCTCACTGTAGAATACTTTCCCTTTTACTTTCACTTTTCCTTTATTGATAACGTCCTTGGTGTAGATCCCTAACCGTTGAGGCTGATAGCTTTCCAATGATGATATAACCGTACTAACAACGTCATTTAACACTGATATCACTTGCTTTTGTTCGGCAAGTAACTGTTCAACAGTGAGGGACTTGACCTTTAACTTTGATTTAAGCGGCACATTGGCATCACGGTAGATAACGGTTAGGTAAATCTCATTCACCATCAACTGACTCTGGCAGATCTTATCGATGTACTTCTGATTAAGCTGCTTATCAAAATTAGCTTTAAACTCGCCTTTGGGAACAATTTTGGATTCACGACGAATAAGATGCGTCCATAAGCACACATGAGGGCTGGCGATATTTCGCAGCATCAAATTGAATTGCTCCTTCCAGAGATTGACTTGCTCAGGATCAGCAGATTCATGTGCCATACCTTGCAGCTTGATAATCTGTAAGTAATCACCGCTATGAGTTTTGATGGTGTGTTCATCCACATGCGTTTGGTAAGGAATAAACTCATCGACGGAATTTTCTCGTTGCCACTTCTTAGTGATCTTTTCGATGGCTATTGCACTCATAACATTAGCTCCTTGTTGCGGGTATTAGCAACAGGACTGGCACTAGCGAATCCTAAATCATGCCAACATACTGACTTGGCTTTGGTATTCATCCATAACTTGAGCAAGCGAAACATCATAGGATCACGTAAACACAGTGAATACATCAGTGCATGAAGGGGAAAATACAGTAATAAAGCAAAGGGGTTTTTAGTGGCTATCATCAGTACTGTAACAACAGCAGCAACAATGATAATGCCGTCTAAAGTCACGCCCCATTTCATCGCCGGGCGAGTAACAGCGACCAACAAATGATCTCGAAATTCAGTTGAAGACATAACTATCATTCCTCTACTTCACGGCAGAAATGATCAGGTCAACAATAGTCGAACCACCAAAGACCAGCACGATTCCGGCAATATACTTACCGCAAGTCTCACCTGTAATGCGTCCAAACCATGCTAGATAACCCAAAATCGCAATCCCAATAATCGCGGCACTACGAGCAATACCATTGGTGAGTAATTGCATCACCCAATCTACACCTTCAGAAATGGGATCGGCAAAGGCAACTTCTGGAGCTAGCAGCAAAATAGAAATCAAAAAAAGATGGGCGACCAGCGCCCGAGATCTGCTTGATTGAATCGAATTAGTAGCAGTGGTGTTGAGTGAATTTACTTTCATTGTCTACTCCAAACGTATGCCCTACATGAGGGCTAGAGCTGTTTATGAAAGACACTTCACGTCCTTGAAAGCATCAGATATACAAAACTAATGCTGGCAAAATCACACACGTAAAATCATGTGTAAATACTTGTCATAAAATATATTTTCAAATGAGCTATTCTCGATTCAAATGAGCCAAAATGAATCAAAATGAGCCAATGCGGTATGATTATGTGTAGAAATTGTCTGCGTAAGAATGAACATCAAGACGATATCTGCACCAAGATAAACTGTAACTAGGTTACTTTACTGTTACACATATAATTACAGTTTTATTGGTTGCTAAAAACCATTTCTAATCGTTTACAGAAGCCGTTAGAATCTCTGGTTACACAAGTTACGCTTATACCGCAGGTGGATATGTTCTGTGATACCAAACTTTCGGAAATCATTGCTTCAGAAGAACTCTTGATGGAAGGGCTTGAGAAAAACTTTTGGAGGCTCATCAAACTTTATCAAGCTGAAATTTGGGAAAATATTGATGAAAGTGGTGATGAATACCTTTGGGTTATCGCAATTTTTGGAGAATACTGTATTGTGAAAACAGCAACAGGCATTGGGTTTAAGCTCGCCCGTTACGATAATTTTGGTGAGGTCGACGCTGAAACGGATAAGCCAAAACCTCTGGGCGATATTGTGTCACATATTATCAATTCCAGATTTAAAATCTGACTTTGTTGATTTTGGCATTAAGCGACAATAAGGACTGCTTTTTAATACCTTATTGTCCACTTAAAGATTCAGCTAGATACCGTCTACCATATTAAAATTATTCATTGGCCATTGTACGTTTACTTTGAATTTGTAAACAATGAGATGAATATCAGTAACATGAACGGCAAACGGACTTTGGACTTCTTTTTTCTTTAATTGAGCGAATTTTTCTAAATCAAAGCCTTGGTAAGCAGGAAAAATCAAATGCACGATTTTTCCTTCAAACTGGCATCGACCATTTTTATTAACCAGAAAATGGGTATGAGGCCTCTTCAGTTGATTAACTTCTATTTGTGCATTGCAGTTAAACCTTCTTCCATCAATGTTTTTGCCATTATGTGAGGCTGCGTGAGCAGGAACAATTGAGGTTAAGAGTATAAGTAAGACCTGTGACACTTTCGAATTGACCATAAAAGGTCACTCCCTACAGCAATATTGGAGTTGATCAATATATAGTAAACTCCCTGACACCAGTAGCGCTTTGTCTAAACAACTACTGCACTCGCACTGATGCAGGCCTAGATTACTTATCAAAGAATAAGTAATTCGTTTTAGGAATAGAAAACTTATTGTGTATGACGCAGTGTATGACTGGATTCCCACAAAACATTAAAATCTATATAAATCAACAGATTAAATCACAAAGCAGACTCCCACCTTCACCGCCAAATTCAAACCCTAGCAGAAATGCTGGGGTTTTTTCGTTATAAACCAATGGAATAGTGACTTTCCTCACAATTCTAACCATGGTTTCGTACCGAATTGTACCCGCTTAACCCCGAAATTTGGTACAAAATCTAGGTCCAAAGCTATGGTATTAAGAATGTCTTCTCCAGTAAAAAATTCCAATGGTGTTTACAATGCACGATTGGGTGTTCCTGCCGCACTCAGAGGCATAATCGGTAAATGTGAACTCAAACGTTCGCTTAAAACTAGAGACCCAGAAGAAGCCAAATATAATTATAACGGCGTAATGTCTGAACTTCGTTCTCAAATAAAAGTTGCACGTATTAAGTTAGAGAGTGAATCCAAACTGACTGATTCGATCATCGACTGCATTATTTTTGAATGGCGTAGACAGGTAGCGATCAAGTTAGGCTCTGCTCCACATGCAGCTAATCCGTATCTAATACAAGGAGATGGTCTCATTGAAGAGAACAACTACCCTGTAATGATGCTTCTTGATGATCTAGAAAATATGAAATCGGACAAATCGTTGAAAAACGATAATCCACGCTTAGTCAAGAAGTACGAGCAACTTGAAAGCTTGTTGAAAGAGCTTTTTCAGCCCTCGCTTGATAAGTACCAACTTGATCCTTCACTAGATGGCTCTCAATACAGAAAACTACTGACCAAGTTTGCTATTGCTTATCTGGATATGACTCGTGCTGCTTTATATAAGAAGACATCTGACATTCAATTAGCCAAACATGGTTTCGATGCTAACGCTGAGACCGTACAGGAATCAGAAGAAATTATCGAAGAAGGCACTACGATGAAAGAATTGTGGAAATCATACTCTGATGCTGTGAAGTTGAGAGAACCAGATAAAGCCAAAGTAAGACTGATGGATTACGGTACTGCAATTAATCGCTTTATCGCCATGTTCCCTAATAAACCTGAGATCTGGTTAAGCCAGCATTAAATTATTACTTTCAAGTAAGTTGAACTCATCAGCAGTTAAATCTAATGTTGGCTTATCATGTTTCAAGCAATAGGCAATCAGTCCGCCTAATAGATTGAGCATAAACCCATGCATACTACGGTGTCTGGAGTGTTCTATATAAGAGATGTTTTTAAGTTGGTCATTCACCGTTTCGATAATAAAACGTTTCTTAAGCATGGCTCTATCCCATAGAGACAAGAATTTTTTCTTCATGTTTTTTCGAACTGTAGTGATTAGTTCAACCCCTTTATCTAATAATTCACCTGATAATGCTTTGCTAATGTAGCCCTTGTCACCGTAGAGCTTTCCAAAAATGGACTCTGCCATTTCAGTAACTGGTTGGCGGTCATCAACATTACCTTTGGTAAGTTTAAGGGAAAGGATCTCCCCTAAATGATTGATTATCAAATGAAGCTTAAAACCATATGACCAGCCCATTGTACCTTTTCCATGCGTTGCTACGTCTTTGAAAACTTTATTTCTTTTGGCTCGGATGATATGGCAGACTTCGATTTTTGTTGAGTCAACAAACTGAATCCCAGTTGGCTTTCCAAGCCTTGCCGTCAGGTAACTGCACATGGGGACAAGCACGCTTTCAGTCACGCCTAAAAACCTTGTGTAGCTTAATAAATTTGGGAAATAGCTTTTGAGATGTTTGCAAACATAGTGGAGATAATAGTTTTTGAAATCTCGATAATGAGATTGATGGAAGTGTATGATAAACGTCATTATTTCAGCAGGTGATAAGCGGCAAGCTCTTTTACGTTTTTTGTCCCCATTTTCAATCAAGGTTTTTTGCCATTGGGCTATGAAAAGCTTACAAAAATCATCGACATCACAGAAGGTTTCAACTAACTTATCAGACATGCTCGTTCCTTTTGGATAATTCTTTCTTGGTCGAAAGATCTGATCTTGGAACGAGCTATTTGTTCCCTAAAATTTCGATTTTCTTATCCAGAACTCAGGTTTATTAACCTAGTCGAAATTTGTCGTTACAGTTAATTCAAAGTAGAGTTCTCCAACGCCTCAACTACCAAGTCACGATAAGCACTGACAATTTGATAATCACTCTTTTGAGCACCGCTGCCATCACCGCCGCCAAAACTAATAACTTGACGTAAATGTGGGGTTGATTTCTTGGTTAAGAACTTGGAGATTCCACTTAGATAGCTCCCAGCTTTACCGACGCTGTCGCCAATACCATTTTCATGAAGGTACTGTTTAATTTCTTCCCGGGAAAAGCTTCTGTCCTCAGCAAGTAAGATAGAAATGAAAGCATGGAGTCGTGGTGTTAACTCACTGTCACGAGTAAAGGACTTTATAAGCTCACTTTTTAATTTTTCATCATCATAATCTGAAACTTCTAGTGAGAATGAGCTTTGCTTTGTCGTTAAGCTTTTCTCTTTCGCCTTAGTTTCTTTTCTTTTGACGTAATCGGCTGCTTCAGGTAACGGTATGATCTTATTAGCGTTAAGAAATAGATTATCTTGAGTATCAGTGAATGGTTCCAACTTGACACACTGTACGTCAATACTGAAGTCTCTTAACCAAAGTACCGATGAAATCACATCTGAGTGAAACTCTTTGGATGCAAGAATGATCCGTTGACTTTCGTTCAGTTTATCCATTTCTGTATCGATAAATTCTTCAACTTTTAGTTCTGCTTCACTGTCACTGATTCCTTCATATTCAGCGAACATATTAAAGATTTCATCATTGGTAAAGCTGGATAAGTAGGACGCATAACTGATCCCTTGCATCGCCATAGCGTTACCAGAATTATCTCGTTTCAGCTCAATGATAACGATGTTTGCTTGTTTATCTACGGCCAGTAAGTCCAAACGTGAACGAGATGGCAGCTCATATTCTTTAGCAATAATAAGTAAATCTTCACCTAAAATTTCAGGTGTTTTACTTACCCACTCTTGAATATCAAAGCGTTCTTTTAAACCTAAATCGCTGAAAGTTGCATTATCTAATTTCGTTAAGGATTTATTATCTACATCTACTTGGTACATTTACTACATTTCCAAATATAAACTTAATTCTGAAATTGAACTGAATGTGACTTTGTCGCCTTTTCTTGCTTCATCAGATAGATATGTGAGTGTAAAACCTTGTTCACTACAAACCAATTCATAGGCCGGAATACCATCTATGATTGCTGTAAAGGCGTTACCTTCGACAAGAACGCTTTGAGCACCTTCTTTTTCAAACAACCTTCTAATATCAAACTCTAAAATGACCTTCTTGATATTCTTGTCTACAGCTAGTTGCGTGAGCTTGTTAGCAACATTTTCAGATACGGCATCGAGTTCACCCCCGAATACACCACCTGAAAAATAATGTTCAGCCATGCAAAGCAAATAGGTCTTAATAACAACTTGTTCAGAGTTCATAGCGACTTGTGCAATGTCGTTGATGTATCGGTCATATTCATCTCGACAACCCTCAATGCCATTCACACCGCAAATATCCCAATCTTGCCAAATGATCTTATTTACAGCATCAACATACTGCTTAGCCTTTGGGTTGTTCACGACATCAATAAAGCCATTGGCATATTGGTTTTCTATCGAATCAAGTTCCTGCTCAAAATTCAACGCTACTCCCCATCTACAATATCTGCAATCCTGCTTACCAACGCTGCAATGGTGCCATCCCGTAAAGCGCCTGTAATAGTCCCACTACAAAAGCGCTCTCCACGAACTAGAGCTGTAAAAGCACATAAGCAATCATTAAGTGCCGCTGTTTTTGACCACTCAACACCATTCCCTCTAAATTGCTCTAGGTGTTCCCATGTCATCCAGTCGAAAACAGGCACCATATTGCACTCATCTGCTAGCATAATGAAATGTGAGTCAGCACGACCATTTTTTGAATCTTCAATTATTGGCTGTATGTTATCGAGAAATGCTTTTATTTCATCTTTAGATGCAAATTTGATCATGGTGTTACCTTTTTAATTCCCATAATGTATTCGTCATAGGCAAGCTCTTTGTTGTTCTGAATTACTTGCCTTAATGCTTGGATATCGGTGTCGGATTTAATCTTTGAAAGCCCCAATTTTTTGGCTTCGTTAAGAATAGGGGCAGCTTGATTCAAGGCTTCAGAGTCTGAGAAGTCATATACCATTGATAGTAGCCTTGAGCTCTCATCTTTATCAATCGTAAATACCTGCTTGTCACCTTGAAATTTACTTTCAAAGGAAATCACTAACTCGATATCATCAATAGAAATAGTGTTGGTTACTGAGGCGATATCAATCATTGCATCAGGAATAAACTTTCCATCTCCATCGGTAATAGGGTGAAGTTGATACCCCCAATATTCGAATTTCAGTTCACCAATTTTGACATCTGATTCATTCAGCACAAAGACCTCCTTTGTAAAAGAAAGTGATTATACAGGTAGTAAAGTAGAAATAGTGTTACCACTCTAACTTTTTTGCAGTCATATATTGAGTTATTTTCAAGAGAAGAATCCGAGAACTAAAAGCATAAAGATTTTGTGACTTTTAGCTGCTTCAATTCACTTTTGAGATGAACATAAGTTTTTATTGCGGGTGGGGCATCAAATAGGTAGAATAAAGCCTTAACTGCTGGTGCAAATCTTTGGTACAAAGCCAAACGATTTTTAGTACAAAGCGAGTGAGAAAAGAATCGTAACTTATTGATTTATATAGATCACTAAAAGTATTTTTCGATTCGTGGGTTCGACTCCCACCTTCACCGCCAAATTTTATTTATTTCCATATTTCCAGTATTAGATATTCGGTTACATTAACCACAAATGACATTTATATTTTCAATGAAGATTTGTAAAGTTAATTAACTCGGAACCAACCTACTTTTCATATCTGCTTTAAAGATTTGATGCTGTTCAAATAAAAAATTTTGAAACAATTTAACAGCGACTTGAAAGTCTTCATCGGATTGGGATTTATTCCAACTGTTTATCGCTTTCAATAGCTTTTCTGATATGTTTTTTGATTTGATTTGGCTAGCCGTAACCATAAATTCTTGGTACGCATTGGACTTTGTATTTTGTAGATTAGTAAATAACTTCTTTAACGAATTCTGATTCTTATATAAAAAATCAAACCAATCATCACGGCGCTTCGAAGTTCTACAACCATTATATACCGTTTGCCAATAACCTAAGGTGTTATTGCCTATCCATTCTGCTACTGGGTGGGTAGAAGAAGCTGAAACTGACGCACCGACATTAACGCCATGGGTGGAAAAACCTCCGCTCAAGCCCCGCTCTTTGGTTTGATAAAGCCTGATATATTCGATATGAAATTTTCCGTCTTCACCCTTGCCGAACACAATTTCTACTGATGCACCAGACAATGAGGTCACTCCAACGGGAACCTGCAATACAGCATCACCTAAGTCTAAGCTGGCCTCTGACAATACAGAGCCCAGTTTTGTCGGTTTCAACTTTTTAACAATTTTAGTGAGCACTTTAGAAAAATCAGCAAGTTTTGCACCGTCTGCTTCTTGTGATACAACAGCAGCTACTTTAGCCCCTGCTCCAGATACAGGCAATGTTGTTTGCATTGAGACAACTAACTCTTCACCATCGTTGTCAGGGTTTATGTCATTAGAAACTTGACTGTATGTAACCCCAACGTTGCCAATCGTTAACCCTGCAACAGGTACGCCAACCTCGACTTCGGCAGACACTTCAAATGCAGATGCTTCAACTGATGAAGAAAGCGTTAAATACTTTTCAATGTCTTTTTGCTTAATGAACACTTCTGGCGCTGACAGTTTGTCTTCCATTTCTGCGAGGTAATAACAAAATGGAAGTTCACTGTCTTTCAAATCAATATCAGTGCCTTTTGCAAAACTCAATTGATATAACTGTTTCAAATAAACATGCGTGCAAATCACTGCTCTTATGTATTCTGCACGACCATTTGCTCCTCGATTTTTCTCAAAAAGATGTTTGGTTTTTCTTAATCTATTTTTGTCTGATTTACTACTGTCATAGCGATTAACTGTATCTATATAAGCCAAGTATTCTTGATGCAGATAAGCCATCGACTCTTTCACTTGTTTTCGCATATTAAGTAGGTCTCGTGACAATTCCTCCGGATTTTTTCTCCCCTTTTTGAGCCATGATAACTTCTGATCCATTTCAACAGCATTATGGCGTAACCAGTGATATCCACTTGCTCCTTGTTTTATGCTTCGATCGCTTAACTGAAAGGTATAATAGTTGCAATTACGAGCATTAAGTCTAGAAGGTTCTTGGTTTAATTGGCTGAGTAAGCCTAACCGTTTGCAATAAGTGGTTCTTCTTAATTTTGCTTTACCAGATATTGTTGCAGAAACCATTGATTTAACATCAATTCCAGCTGAACCCGAGATACCCGCCAGCTTTGTTAAGGATGTTGTGGAAGGCATATCTTTTCCATTGTCTTCTAAATCAATGCTGTCTCCTTTAGCTATCACCAGTGATCTTCTTAAGCTTTCTTGCAATTGATGGTTTCGGGACTTTACTTTGTCTTCTAGCCGACTAATGTGGCGGGTCTGAGCCACTTTAACGACATTAGGCAGGCTCTTTTTTAAAGGGCCAGCTAAGATACAAACTAAATCGTTAGAATGGTAATCAATCATCTCATCAAGACTTTTGAATACTTGAGCGTAACCGACGCTTGAAAATGCTTTCCCTTGAGCAGAAACAAGTTCACCGCCAGCTAAACTCGCACCGGTTGTTACCTTGTGCACCACAGATATTTTTTTCGTATCGGTTGCGGTAATACTAAATTCGTATGACACAGAGACTTTGGCAGATACCGCGTCTAGTTCGAACAGTGATAATGCAGGGCCAATCGATAAATTTACAGAAAAACTTTTACTTTCCCCACTTTGCTTAAAATCTTCCAACTGTAGTCTTAAATCTTGTTTGAACTTTTCACGAACAAGCTTAAGTCCTTCTACTTGTATTTGTTTGGCGACCTCTTGTAATTGAAAAGCAGCTTCTTTCTTAGTCTCAACATCATCGGCTTTAATACGCTGAGAAATACTCATAAGTAATTTATATGTAGAAGCATATAACTTTATATTTTCAGAATTTTCTTCTAATTGCGTTAGCGCATCGTAGGCTAATTCATAATCTTTTTTCTTTATGTGTTCTTCAAAAAATAGAGTGTCAATAAGTTTTGTGGCTAGCTTGATATCCCCACGTTTATAATTGGTTCCTAACGAAGCGTTAGCCACTCTGTTTAATAAGCGTAACTTATGCTCAGATAACTCATCATCTGTAGAGAAATAACTTTCCAGCATACCCGCTGTAACCAATAACTTTTTTGCTTCTGCATGAGTAAATGGTTGCTTGTGATTTTGAACAAATTCAGTATCAGAAATCACTCGACGAATCGTTTCAGGAATGGCGTACCACTGAACACAGTACTTTTCAGGGATTTTATCTGAAGCAACTTGTACACTGGTAACGCTTGCAGCTAATGAAGTTGGAGGCAACGACTCGGTTGGTTCATGCAATTCAATGTCGATCACATCACTTTCATCTGAAATAGCCAATCCTCTCTTAAGAGTAATCCTACCTTTAGGGCGAGAGCTTGAACTTACATCATCTGACGATGAAGAGGTGATATTTTGACTGACTGTTGAAGCAGAAATTCCTTTTAACATAATCCATTATTTCAAATGTATATTTCGCTGAGGGATAAGTTCAGTTTTAAGTACCTCTTGTTTCCAATAATTAAGCGCTATTACAAAGTCATTGAGGATCCGTTCAAGTTCTTCTTTCTCATTTATCAAGCAAGGCTTACCTAGTACAATACTGTTATCATCAAGCAATGAAAGGGTACTTCCTAAAGTTGAACGCCACAGAAAATTTGCCTTTAATAACGAGATAGCTATTTTGGGATCAGATAACTCGCCTACATAGGCATAAATTGAAAGGTCGGGTTGTTGATAAAAAAAATTGATGTAGTGTGTATCGATTTCAACAGAGGTCACTTTTTGTTCATCAAACTCTATCGTTTGTTGAACAAGTTTCGACAAAGATATTTCCCACTCAGATTGTGCTTCCTGCATCATATACCTTTAAAGTAATCCCTCATTAAAGGTAGCAAAGAATTAAAGGGTCTAATAACACTTAATAAAATAAGCAAATGACCATTTTTCAGGAACAATTATAATTTTTGAATTGAAATCAGCTGATAGCAACCGAATTAATCCAATATTGGTTATACTCGTGATACCTGAAGATGCAGGATTTCAGCGAGAATTAATTGCCATTTAGACAAGGCACTTATCCGCAGTAAACAAAGTAACGACAGTTTTGTATGTCGGTCATAGTTGCTCTATTTCAAGGGTAAGTAACACAGTCTAAATGGCAATTAAACTCGCACTGTGTGGGCTTTCAGCGTTGATTCTTCTTTGTTGTGAAAGCTTAAATTAGCCCGCTAGTTCTTCACTTTCACGCCTCGAATAATTCAACGCTGAAAAAGCCCTGAAAGTTGCATCTTCAAGTATCACGAGTATATATGTTAACTTGGCCAAGATGGAACCAGTCATGCTCCATCAATTAGCGAAATAACAATTTCACGATTACTTTCCTACTTAACCTGAGCTCTGTATATAGAAATCAGTGCTGTAGAGGTTTGCTTATGCAGAGCTCAGGTTACTTAATCAGGCTATTTGCCCAAGGAGAATCTGGTAACGGCGTTTCAGATTTAGGCTTTGCTACCTCACAACCAAAAGTATCAATGTACAGTTGCTCGACTTTATCTCTCGCCCATTGTTGTTTACGCAAAAATTTAAGGGAAGACTTGATAGAAGGTTCACTTTTAAAGCAATTAATGTTTACCCTTTGAGCAAGCCCACTCCAACCATATTTATCGTGAAGTTTTACTAGTAAGCTCTCTAACTTAATGCCGTGCAGAGGATTATTAGGTTGTTGATTCATATTTGTCTCAAAGTGATAACATATGTGTATTTCAATAGAGGACCTGCGTCCCATTGAAAACGAATCGGTGCAAGATAGTGAAATTGATTGTAGTTGTAAACTGTTACTTTCTTTAGCTTGATAATGGGAGTTCTGACAATACTTATAATTGTAAACTGTCCCTACCTCCCCTTTTTTCTTCCTTACACCCAAATCTAAGTGTAAACACGTAGAAAAAATACGTGTGTTTGCGGATTATCCTTCGTAAAGAAGTTTTCTATTGTATTGCCTGTAAAGAAACGAAATAAGCCTGAATAAAATTTTTGAACCCTAAAGGCTGATTTCAACAACTACAGGTGACCAATATGAAAACAATAATAAGATCTGGTTTAGTGTTGTCGGCGTTATTCTCGGCTTCTTCTTTTGCAGACTATACCCTAAAAATTAATGACCAACAGTCAGTATCCCTCGGCGGTTATTTTAAAGCGGATCTTCGAAGTGTAAGCGGAGATTTAGCATACCGTGACTTTTGGATCGCAAACAATGCAGTTAAAAAAGATACCGATGAAACTCGACTCAATATTCGTGAGTCTCGGTTTAACATCAAGTATAACTACGATGATTTTAAAGCTGTGTTGGAATGGGACTTCTATGATGACCAACAACCAACAGGTGCTAATGAAACCGTTACTGGTGGTCATTCATTAAGGCTTCGCCACGCCTACGTACAACACAAAGAGTGGTTAGTGGGTCAAACATGGTCAACCTTTATGCCACTTGTGTCTATTGCAGAAGCATTAGATTTTGGTGGTGCACACGTTGCTCAAGTTTTCGTTCGTCAAACTCAAGTTCGATACACCAAAGGTGGGCTTGAACTTGCGCTAGAAAATCCGTCTACTCAAGACGGCACAAGCCAAAAAATTCCTGACGCTGTAGCTCGTTACACCTTCAAGGGTGACTGGGGACAAGTCGCTGTAGCGGGTCTTGTTCGTAATCTAGATAACGGCGGTGATATTAGTAAAGCTGACGGCACTCAATTTGCCTATAACATCAGTGGTCGCATTAAAACCTTTGGTAAAGATGATTTCCGATTCTCATACAACGGTGGACGTCCGGGACGTTATACAGGCCCAGCTGCAAACATTGCCGATAAAAACATTGATGGAAAAATCTATGATGTTCAAGCTTATACCGTTGCCTATCGTCATTTCTGGAATGACAGCTATCGCTCAAACATTTATTACGGCGCATTAAAAATTGATGATCAAATTGGTAAAGACGGTAAGTCAACCGACCGCTCTCACATTGCTATTAACCTTCTAAAAAGCATCAACCCAAAAACAACGGTTGGTATTGAAGTTGGCCAATACAAAACAGAATCAGCCGATTCAAATTATCTACAACTTTCTTATAAGTACACACTGTAACGCATAGGCTCAGAGGATTTTATTATGAAAAAGCTACCATTACTTATAATGACTGCGTTGGCAACAGCGAGTGTTTCAACGGCAGCATTAGCCGAAAAGAAAATCATGCTTAAAACGCCTGTGTATTACAACACGGTATTGCCGGGCTTAGGTTCTCCAATTAAATATGTTGCCGATAACATTAAAACCTTGAGTGGCAATTCACTTCGAATGAAGATTTATGAGCCAAACAAGTTGGTTAACCCTAAGGAAATTTTAGGGGCTGTTTCGACAGGTAAAGTACAAGCAGGTTTTGCGACGGCTGGAAACTGGAGTGGAAAAATCCCTGCTGCACGTTTATTTTCTGCAATACCGTTTGGTCCTGAAGCCCCTGAGTATTTAGCGTGGTTCTATCAAGGCAACGGCAATAAGTTACACCAAGAACTTTACGACAAAAATAACCTGAATGTAAAAGTGCAAATTTGTGGTGTATTACCACCAGAGACATCAGGTTGGTTCAAAAAAGAGATCAACAAGCCAGAAGATCTTCAAGGTCTTAAGATGCGTTTCTTCGGGCTTGGTGCTTTGGTCATGGAAAAGCTAGGTGTGAGCACTGTAGGTTTACCTGGTGGTGAAATCTTCCCTGCGATTGAGAAAGGCGTGATTGATGCGACTGAATTCTCAATGCCAATTGTTGATAAGCGTATTGGTCTGAAAAAGGTGCTGAAATACAACTACTTCCCGGGTTGGCACCAACAAGCAACCATGATGGAGCTGATCATCAATAAGAAAGTATGGAACAAGATGAGCGATCGCCAGCAATCTGTGATTGAGCATATTTGTAAGTCTGCGACCTTAGATGCATTAGCTTATGGTGAAGCAATCCAATCTCCAGTCATCAAAGAAAACGTGAAAAGTGGCGTGATCAACAAGTATTGGTCACCAGAAATGCTAGATACCTTTAAAGCGAAGTGGGAAGAAGTCGTTACTGAGCAATCTAATGCTGATCCTGAGTTCAAACGTATCTACGCTGATCTTGAGCAATTCCGTAAAGATTATGACTTATGGGAAGCCAATGCTTTCTTACCACGAGTCAAACCTAACCTTTAATCCCTTTATCACCCCTTGCACTGCTCTTTGATGTTTAAAGAGCAGTACACTCTCAAAATTGAATTAGGAGGATGTATGACTAATTCAAATTCCCATACTCCCAGTGCTGCTCGTACAGGATTCATCAAATTAGCTGATATTTTTGAACAAGTCGTATTAAAAGTTTCAGCGGTATGTTGTTGGTCTTCGGCCTTATTAATAGCTGTCATTATTTGTAACGTCATCATGCGTTACGGCTTTAACAATGGCTTAATTGTTTTCGAAGAAATCCAATGGCATTTGTATGCGATCGGCATCATGTTTGGCCTTGCTTATGCTGAGATAACAAACTCTCAAGTACGTGTTGATGTAGTAGCATCACGCTTAAAGCCAAAGACAGTCATTAAGTGGGAAATCTTTGGAACGCTGTTTTTTGTGTTTCCAACCCTCTTTGTCATTCTTTTCAATAGTTTTGAATACGTTGCAGATTCGTTTGCACTGTCTGAACGTTCTTCTTCTCCTCTTGGCTTACCTTTTCGTTGGTTAATCAAAGCGGCGATCCCAGCCAGTTTCATCATGTTAACGCTAGCGGTTACGAGTCGTTTGATCCGCAACGTTGTTGCCCTTACAGAGAAGGAGGCATAGTCATGGAGTTCAATGAAATCCTCGTTATCGGAATGTTTCTGACATTCATTGCATTTTTGTTTACCGGTATCCCGATTGCTTATGTACTGGCTGGTGTGGGTATTTTATTTGGCGCTATTGGTTATTGGTCAGATATCTACATGGATACCTTTACTGGCCTTGATTTGAATGTACTTGGGATCAGCGTTTCTCGAATATTCTCATTAATGGAAAACTGGGTGCTGGTGGCGCTGCCCATGTTCATCTTCATGGGATTAATGCTGGATAAATCAGGCGTTGCTGAACGCATGATGATGGCGATGCAGCAACTGTTTGGCCGAGTTCGTGGTGGTTTAGGTATCACAGTTACCTTAATCGGTATCATCCTTGCGGCATCAACGGGCATTATCGGAGCTTCAGTAGTGTTGCTTGGCTTGCTGTCTATCCCTGCAATGATGCGCCAAAACTATTCTAAAACTTTTGCTACAGGCATTGTTTGTAGTGCTGGCTGTTTAGGAATCTTAATCCCACCAAGCATTATGTTGGTGATTATGGCCGATCAGCTGGCCTTGTCAGTCGGGGATTTGTTCACTGCGGCGGTCTTCCCAGGCTTAATGCTGGGTGCGGTTTATTTGGTTTACATTCTTGGCTTGTCGTTCTTTAAGCCGGATGTTGCGCCAGCTCCTGAGGATAGAAAGCCCTTTGATTGGCATGTACTTAAAGAAGTCTTTAATGCCATCTTTCCACCAATTGTGTTAATTGTTGCGGTGTTAGGCTCAATTTTTGCGGGCATTGCAACACCAACAGAAGCCAGTGGTGTTGGTGCATTAGGTGCAACCATATTGGCGGCGGTGAATAAAAAGCTGAACCTGAAAGTTTTTCATGAAGTCCTCATGTCTTCATTTAAAACGACAGCTTATATTTTTGCGATTTTTATTGGCGCGACCATTTTCTCGCTTGTACTTAGAGAGCTTGGTGGTGATGAGCTAATTACGAGCTTTTTAACAGGATTACCTTTTGGTCCTTACGGTGTGCTGTTGGTTATTCTGGGGATCGTATTCCTGCTAGGTTTCTTGTTGGATTGGATTGAAATCACCTTGATTGTATTGCCACTGCTTGCTCCAGTCATTGGAGAGTTGGACTTCAATATCGCTCAAGGCGCTGGATTGGATCAACCTGTCCTAGTCTGGTTTGTTATGCTGATTGCGGTAACGCTGCAAACGTCATTCTTAACACCTCCAGTAGGTTTTGCCCTATTCTACTTGAAAGGCGTATGTCCACCAGAAATTAAACTGACGGATATCTATAAGGGTGTCATTCCATTTATTCTGCTGCAACTGTTAGGTCTTGGGGTATTAATTCTATTCCCTGAAGTCGCATTGTGGTTGCCATCAGTGGTGTATGGGAATTAACTTTTAGTGAGGTTGAGGGCTAGTACATTACTAGCCCTTAGCGCAAAGAGGGAGTTATAGCTTACTTCTTGGTTTGTGAAATTGTCTTGATTGATCAAGCAAAGAAGTCGATAGATCATTATTACCGATATGATAAATAGAGCCACGTGCAACAAACCTTGCCACTTCAGTTCCTTTTATATGATAATATTTTGAGCCGTCAGTAAGATTTTCTGTAATAAAGCCTTCTTGCTGTTTGGAGCAAAAATCAATCAAATTTGAGATATCTGTTTGACTTATTATGCTTGCCATATATCGCCCCTCATAAACTTCAATTATTTCTAGATGTGGAAGTGCATAATAAAACGAGATTAATCAATTGATTAATCTCATTTTTTTATAAGTTATATTTAATTCTCACTCGTTTGCTGGCTTCGTACTTAATCTGTATAAAGAAATCAATATCGTTTTGTTTTTACTAACCAAGCCAATCGTGGTTTCAGCATCATACAGGGGTGGGATGAAGTTACTCACCTTTTAAGGCTTCTTGAGTTTTTTGTAATCCCAGAGACTCAGCTAAACCTAGTGCCGTATAACTTTTGCCTGAAGTAAGCCTCGAATCGTTTCCCGAATAAGTAAAACGGTCTGATTTCCTAGCCCCCATTTTTAGTATCCAGCTTATGAATGAATAATTTCCATAATATGCTGCAATGAACAGTGGAGAGGCTTTCCCCCCTATACCTCCCTCATCGTAAGTCATGTTGATACCGTCAGGTGAAGCCTCTGCCATGGACTTGGAACACTCCAGCATTCCATGATGTATCGAAAGTGCCATTAATGATGATTGTTCAACAATAGTGGTTGCTAAACTTGCCTTATCAGCCACTCTTTCAAGAATAATCTCTGCAACTTCAGAATTTTTGCTTTTAAGAGCAGCTGCTAGCACCTGAGATTCGGTCATAAATTCACTATCCAGTAATGTATTGATAATATCTGCACCCTTTCCTTTCATGCCTGAACCTTTCTTAACTAAACCTCCTAATGCCAAATCAGATAAGCAATAGTTCTTAAAGTGTCTAACTGCTCCGCCTGTCCATAACCGCTTGAAACACTCATCTTTGCCATTTTCCACAGCTCGTTGAATAGGTGTTCGTTGCACCCTAAAACTATATTGCGGTGAGTAAGATTCAGCGACGTTTTCAAGTGAAACACCATGCTCAATTAACACTGAGAGCGCGTCCAATTTTTCGTGAGTGATGGCTAGGTGAACCATGTCTTCGCCAGACTTGGTGACTGCATTTGTATTTTCGATCGCACCACATTGGAGTAAATGAGTTAATGTTTGAATTCTGCCGTAGATCACAGCCAAATGCATTGGTAACAGGCCCTTACCATCAACGGTAACATAAGACACTGATTTGGTGTTGAAATTGATCAATTTCACAGCAATGTCTTCATGGGCATCAATAATGGCTAAATGTAAGGGCATAAAACCTTTATTATTACTACTACGTATTGATACATCTCTTTTTATTAAAATTGTGACACAGTCTATGTCACCTTTCATCACAGCAAGATGCAAAGGTGTATTATTTTCTTTAGTGAGAAACTGTGCATTGGTGATTGATAGGAGTCTTTCTAGCAGTACAGTGTTGCTGGTGTCTATAGAGGTTACAACCAAATTTTGTTTTGCTTTTTCGGTTAATAATTCCCCTAATATGTCCTGTTCGAGTTGATGAAGAACAGCTGCATTTTGTAACACAGGATGATTCGAATACGGTGTGCCTTTAGTTATAGAGGCAGAAATTAATTGAGCGCAAACTTGTGGTTCGAGTTCACTCAGTAAGGCGGCTTCAATAAATGATTGAGAGCAATCAGGTGATGTTAAAATGTCATTTATTTCTGCATTAAATTTAGGCAGTTTTTGCCACCAACACAGCTTTTGAATTAATGTAACTTTTATCGCTCTTTTAACTTCTTCAGCTATCTCTTGGTTTTCTACTAGCAGGCGATAGGTTTGTTCAGCTTGCTTTGGATTTTCTGTATTGCAAATCATTTGGTTTGCAATATCTACTTGCGCCTTTTGTTTAAGGCTTGTCCATGCAATTTTAGATATAAATTGAGGCCCGAAAAAATCTAAGGCCTCACCATTACGTTGTAAATAGATTAAATTATTTAGACAAACGACTTCCCAACTAACACAGCCACAAATGGGAGCTGCAGTCTGATGACTTCCTAACAGCTCATCTTTAACAAACGACAACAATATGAAAGAACCTTTACTCTTAGGTGCTGAGAAATGTCTAGCATCTGCAATTTCTTGCCCATATTCACAAGATTGCGTCGGCTCTGAAAACTGGATAGTCATTCCTTCTCTCCACTTCAGTTTTTCAGCATTTTGTTGCTGTAATTGTTCGAGCATGATGGTTTGTGTTGAAACTGAGAAGATAAGTTTCGCGATATTTTTTAATAGTACTGCATCACCTGGAGATAGTGAAACAGACCGATTTATTGCAGGAGCTTCTGAAAGCTTATCTAAGAAACAAAGCTCGGTAGCAAGATTTTGCTGTAGCCATAACGTAAGCTGCTCGACGCTTAAATGGCTTTTTGTTTCACCAATAAAAACTTTTGCGATAATTGTCAGTTGTTGCTGATAAAACACTTCAACCAACTCTTTTGGTTCCAATAAGTGGTACATTAAAACAACAACGCCTTGCTCAAGTCCCTTTGGGTTGTTTGGGTTTGAGTGAAATCCAGTATTTAATCGAGTCAAAACCAATTGTTTGACGTTATCATCGACATGTTCTGATACAAGTTGACTGATGAGCCAATTCAGCATAGCGATACTTTGGACTGCAGAGGTATCGCCATCGATAGCCAATAGGCTATATTCCCTAATGGTACTTTTGAATTGTTCCAGTTGAGTTGTCAGCATTGAACCTTTTCTTTTCTCGCAATAAGCTTCGAATATGTTTTGATTTACGGCAATAGCAACTTGAATATATCCGTCTTCATCCAATATTTTTTGCTTCGATAATGCGTCTCTTTCAGTGCCTTGAACTATAGATGAACTCAGGTCAGTCGATGCTACTGATGCTGCCATAATATTTGTGCTCAATAAATTAAGTTATTTACTTTATGATTCTGCAAGGAATGTAAGTTCAGAAACATGAATGAGGATTCATGTTTTCGATAAGAAGGTTTAACATTGAATTTAGAAGGTAGATTGAAGTTGTAATCTTTACTCTGTATGTGCTGATAACTTACAGAGCAAGATTAAGATTGATATAGAGCTTGGAATGTTTAGGCGTAACAAAACCAAAAACTTCAATTGAGGTCGCCTTTTAATCACAAGGAACTTGAGGCCAAATAAAGTTATTTGCAATATGGTGGTGACCTTGTTCACGAGCAGCACCTCTAATTGCATTCTGTTTATCCAAGTCACTCATATTTTTTGTTTTAGGTAAATTTAACCATAGGTTCAATGCTGCTATAAAGCAGTCTTCTTGTTGACCCATATTATTTTTCTTAATTGTTTGTAATCCCGAAAAATCTGAAGTTAGTATTACAAAGAAACTACACCACTTTGGATATAATTCTTTTAAACTAGTCAATAATTGCGGTATTTCTCTATGCTCATCTTGCCCTTTTATCGCTGGAAATTTGGATAGTAGCCCATCAATGTTTGTACCATTTTGAATAGTAGCTGACCCACTAACATGAAAGCCTGTTAAATGAGAGTCGGGATTCAATTCAAATACTAATAAAGCTTTACCATTTTTTGGTTCTAAAACATTAGCTATGCCAGAAACCTTATTTCCACTCATATTTACTAATAAAGCTAATAAACTTTCATGTACCAAAGTATTACTTGCGGCTGATGTTGCCATATCAATGACTTCCTAAATAGAACAATATTCGTAATTGTCTTATAGTCATCCTTAATCAATACTGAGTAACCATCAGATTTTATTGAGCATTATTTATCAAGCCCATAATCAATCGCATATCTCACCAAGCCAATGGTCGTTTCAATATCCAATTTTTGTTTGATATTTCGTTTATGGGTTTCGACTGTTCTAACACTGACATTCAACTCTTGAGCAATGCGCTTATTACTGAGCCCTTGAGAAATCAATCGCAAAACCAGTTGTTCACGACGAGTCAAAATAGCTTTTTGTTCACCCGAAAGTTCATTGGACAAAATCTCCGTAACTTCAGAGCTAAAGTAAGATTTCCCTGAAACCACTTTCTTAATGGCTGCAATCAATTCACTGCCGGGAACATCTTTGAGTATGTAGCCGTTTGCGCCGTGACGCATTGCACCAAGAATATATTCTTTGTCATCATGCATGCTTAGCATCAGCACTTTGCAATCTAAACTCTGTTCTTTGATGAGCTCTAATACATACATGCCATCCATTTCTGGCATATTGATGTCCATTAGCACCAAATCAAAGTCATCCTTATTTAATAGCTCCCATGCTTGCTTACCATTCTCGGCTTCAGCGCTGATCTCTAAATCTTCTTCAAGACTTAACCTTGCTCGTAATCCCTCACGGAAGAGCGGATGATCATCAGCTAATAAAATTTTATACATTGTTCTCACCTATTGATGGTGTTTCACTTGCATTGTTTGCCACGTATCTCAATTGATCTTGTGGGATTTTTGCAATCACCTTGGTTCCAGTTTCTTTTGATTTGACTTGAAGCTCACCGTAATAAAAACTCAAACGCTCTTTCATATTTCTAAGGCCAATACCCTCACTGCGTTTTTCGTTTTTATCGCTATTTTCATAGCATGCATGGTTAAAGCCTTTGCCATTGTCGGCAATCGTTAGCGTTAGCCAGCCCGGTGTTAATTTTAATGTCAGGGTGACTTTTGATGCGTTGGCATGCTTTTCCACATTGGTTAATGCTTCTTGTGCGATACGGTAAAGCGTTGTTTTTACATTCGGTGAAAGAATATTTCGGATCGATAAACGAGTCACATTCACTTCTATTCCCGTACGGTTAGAAAAGTCACGAGCAAGTTCTTCTAATGCTGCACCCAGACCATAATCTTCAAGTACACCGGGATGTAGCTGATGAGAGATACTACGAATATCTCCCATGATTTGGCTGATTAGCTCCATCGAACGCTCTAATTCTTGTTCTGCCGACATTCGTTTTTGCTGCTTTAATAATGCTGTTTCTAAGGAAAATTTAGCTGCAGCGATGGTTTGGCTAATACCGTCATGCAACTCACGCGACACCCGTTTGCACTCTTCTTCTTGAGTTTGGAATATACGCTCATTGAGCTGCCTAAGCTTTTTGTTCGCCAATTTACGCTCACTAAAGCGAATAAACAGGCCTGTGATGAAGATGGTAATAATTGAAATCAGTCCGATGACAAGCGTGAAAATTGATGTACTTTCAATATGCTTACTGATATTGGTATTAAGGGTCGTTACTTCTTGATCAATATCATCAAGGTAGACACCTGTGCCTAATACCCACTGCCATTCATCAAGAAAGGTTGAATAAGCTAATTTTTTACTGACTTCGCCACCTTTCGAGGGTTGATTGAATACATATTGTATGTAACCACCACCTTGTTTAGCTTGCTCTATCAAACCCTTGATGATTTTGACACCATTTTGATCTTCCATATCCATCCAATTTTTGCCGACACGCCACGGTTGGTTTGGAAGCACAAGGTTAGTGCCATCAAGTTTATAGGCAAAATAGTATCCATCTTCACCAAATCGCATATCATTTAAAATCTGTTTAACGGCTTTCTGTGCTTGCTCTTTTGATAGGCTTTTGTCTCGATAAATATGAGCAATTGCACCTTCTGCAAGCGAAATATAATTTTTTAGTTCTTCTTTACGATGATTAATCACACTGCGCTGGTATTCATTAGTGGTTTGCTCAGAAAGAGATTGGTATTCGACTTGAGTGACAATCAGTACCGCGCTCAGGGCTGCGATAAGCGGCAAGATGGTGACTAATTGCAGCTTGATATTTATGTTCATGTACAACTCCGATTATCTAATAACCTTGCCTCCTGCAATTAAAAATGGGATTGAATCAAAAATGTGATCCAAATCCCATGATGTAAGACAAAGAAACAAGAAAAAATTGGTCAGGTGTTTATTAACAAGACAATCAGTTCTTTAGGGCCGTGAGCGCCGTAAGCTAAGGTTTGTTGAATATCTGCGGTTTTTGATGGCCCCGAAATAAACACAATATTGGTTGGCATGTTTTGCTGCCACTTTTGTTTAATCAAGGCATCTGAAAAACTGGAATACAACTTTTTAGCATCAACAACCACAAAATGGACTGGCGGCACCAGAGACAAAGTGCGAGGCTCATTTTCATCTGGCCAAAGTACAATAGTGCCTGTTTGGGCTATTGAACACAGTGATGTCGTTAATGATGCAGGAACCTCATTGAATAAATAAGGCTTATGCTTCTCTATGTTAAAATCGTACTCTTGCACCTCTATTTGCGCACTTAATCCGTCTTTGTATTCAGAATTGGTGCCGATAAGAAGTTGATTTAGGTTTCTTTTACTTAGTTCCTCAACAACGATTTTCTCAATATTCTCTTTTGAGGTATTTATGACTTGAGCATGGTTTGCAGTTAGATTGTTGGTAAATAATTCCAATTGTTGCTGATGGCTGAGTTCTGGGTATTCATAAGTTTTTTCAACGGGTAACTTACTGTAATCGGCTCCAGATACTTGTGCTTTTAACTTTGCCAAAATGCTCGATTTTGACTGACTGCTAAGTTGTTGTAATTCAGTGTTAGTATCCATGCCCTTACCCTCTTTCTCTTAACCTTTCGTGTAACGTTTTCGCGGCTGGTTTAGGTGCCGTTCTCACACTTGTCCATCCACCAAGTTTGTTGGGGATCAGGAACCGAAAGCGCGTTATCATAAACATTGAGAATCGATATAATGTCGGTACTTTGTGAACCAGTGACCATGCTTTCCAAATATTGGCTTCAATGGTTGTTCTACCGCTGCCTTGACCTTTCATAATCACGGGTTGCTGTGATTTAGGTTTGACATTCTCCTTCCGGAGTCTAAGCAGTAACTTAGGAATAGGAATTTTAACAGGACACACTTCGCCACAAGCACCGCATAAACTTGAAGCCGTTGGTAAATTACTGGTGGCTTCCAACCCGAGCATGTGAGGTGAAACAATTTTTCCGATCGGCCCCGGATAAACAGTGCCATAAGCGTGACCACCTATGCGGGTGTATACAGGACAATGGTTCATACATGCACCGCAACGAATGCATTGCAGGGTTTGTCTTAATTCATCATCAGCAAAAGCTTGGCTTCGACCATTATCCAACAGAACAAGATGTACTTCTTCTGGCCCATCTTTCTCGCCTTTTTTACGAGGTGATGAAATCATATTGAAGTAGGTCGAAATGATTTGTCCCGTTGCACTTCGGGTCAGCAGGCTTAGCAAGGGAGGTACATCAGCCATTTGCTCAACGACTTTTTCAATTCCTGTAATGGCAATGTGCAAATCAGGCACCGTCGTACACATGCGCCCATTACCTTCATTTTCAACAAGGCAAAGTGTGCCTGTTTCTGCAACCGCAAAGTTCACGCCTGAAATACCGACATCGGCATTGCAAAACTTTTCACGCAAGGTTTTTCGCCCTTGTTGAATTAAGGCGTCAACGTCGGTGGTATGCTTGAATTCATCAATGTTGTCAGAAAATAGATCGGCTACCTGCTTTTTGTTTTGATGAATAGCAGGCATGATAATGTGGGAAGGATGCTCTTTTGCTAATTGAACAATGAACTCTCCCATATCTGATTCAAGACATTCAATGTCTCTTTGTTCGAGGTAATCATTTAAAGCGGTCTCTTCCGACACCATAGACTTACCTTTAACAACAGATTTACCTTTTTTACTGGCAATCAACTGAGCAATGATTTCATTGGCTTGAGCTGGTGTTTCAGCCCAATGAACGTGAATACCATTGTTGGTAAGATTTTGCTCCAACTCCTCCAACAAATGCGGCAACTTGAGTAAGCAACGTTGCTTGATAAGTTGAGCTTGTCGTCTGAGAGTTTCTAATTCATCTTGCTCTGGAAAAGCACTCTTACGCTTATCCATTAGATAATCCATAGCACCACGAAAATTACTACGTAACTCTGGATTCGCTAAATCTCGATCTACGTTTTGCCTAAACTTTCGAGCTGAATCGGCGTACTTACTTTCTTGCTCATGAATATTCAACATTATGAACCTCTTTGAGCCTTGGTTCGTGACAGTAAATAACTTGCAATATGCTCACCACGGAGAGATTGCTTTTGATGCTCTAATGAGCCATTAATATTCATCATACAACCGTGATCAGCACTGACATAGCGCACAACATCAGCATTAAGCAAATTCTTAGTTTTATCTCCAACCATTGCAGCTGAAATATCGACATGCTTTACAGCAAACGTACCACCAAATCCACAACATTCACTCTCGTAATCATGTTTTATTACTTCAACATTATCTAGTTGGTCAAGTAATTGATTACCTGTGATATGTACGCCCATTTCACGTCGTGCTGCACAAGATGTATGTAACGCAACACGCTCTGGCGAACCTTTATCTTCTAATCTGATATGCAGTGAATGAACAAGAAATTCCGTAAATTCAAAAATGCGATCGCAAAAGTCTTTGATTTCGGGAACGTCACCCAAAAGCTCCAAATAATGGTGGCGCATCATGCCGCCACACGAACCAGAAATAACAACAATCGGAATATCCAAAGGAAATTGCTTTATCTGCTGAAGTGCAACCGCTTTTGCTTCATCTTGATAACCAGAGTTATAAGCTGGTTGACCACAGCAAGTCTGTCCTTGAGGGAAGATAACTTCAATGCCTTGGTGCTCAAGAAACTCAATCGCATCCATGCCAGTATCAGGAAAGAGAGTATCGACAAGGCAGGTTCCATACAAATATACCTGTTTTGGCTTTTGTGGATAATGGCGGAGGTGTTGACTATTTAATTGGCTCATAACAATACCTTAATCTCTTAGGCCAACCTCAAAGTTTTTAACGTCTTGAGATCTTGCTCACGAATCGTGTCAATCTATACGCATAATCATTATTAATATATAGTGATGCAATTAATTTATTATTTCCAAAAAGCACATAATAGAATGGCAAATGCTAATGAATTGGCACTGTTTGCATTACTCGTCAATGCGAAATCGTTTAAAAAAGCCTCTGAACTTGCAGGTATTTCTCCTGCAGCGTTCAGTAAAAGAATCGCAAAGTTGGAACAGAGTTTAGAAGTTCAGTTACTTTACCGGACCACTCGAACATTACGTTTAACTGAAGCTGGTGAAATCTTATATCAACATGCGAAAGGTATAGATAAGCAAGTTAATGATGCAGTTAGTGCCGTTAGTGATTTTAGCGGAGAATTAACCGGTACCATTAAAATGACGGTCCCAACAATTTCAGGAGAGTTATTACTTGCAGAAACTGTAATGGAATTTTGTCAGCAGCACCCTAACCTTAACGTTGATATGCGATTAGAAAATGAGTTTGTTGACCTTATTCAAGAGGGACAAGACTTAGCCATACGTACAGGCGTTTTAACAGACTCCAGCCTGATAGCGAAACCCATTATTCAATCAAACTGGGTTGTGTGCTGCGCTCCAAGTTACCAACAAAAACATGGTACTCCCCAAATTCCTCAAGATTTAGTTAAACACAATTGTTTGGCTTATACCTACCAAGCAAAAGGGGCTCGTGAGTGGCGTTTTACCAAAAACAACCAAGAAGTGTGCATTAATATTAAAGGCAACTTTACAGCCAATAATGCTCAAGCTCTTAAAAAGGCTGCAATTGCAGGACACGGCATTGTCTATGTTCCCAAATGTTGTGTGTATGAGGATTTGCAAAACGGTGATCTTGTTGAATTACTTACTGATTATAAAGCACGTTCACTGGGGGTCTATGCCGTTTATCCCTTTACCAAACATCAAGCCCCAAAAGTTAAAATGCTGATTGAGTTCATCACCAAAGCGTACCTAGAAAAAGTTGAATATTTTTAACTTGATAAGTCCAAGAACCAGAATTGCTATTGATGTACTCGATGAGTTTTGACAAATACTGCTTAAATATCGAATTGAAAATCTAATAATAATACTTGAGCCAGATCAAAACGTGATTTTTTTATTTGATTACACTCCTTTTCCGTATTTTGTACTCTAACGTGGATATTTAAATGAAAGGGTTTTCTATCGGGATCATTGGTGCTGGACAAGCAGCGACGGAACTATTACAACAACTCGTTGCAGCTGAATTTGTCCATATTGTTGCTGTTGCCGACTTAAAAACAGACACTCCAGGAATCAAACTAGCGGAAGAGCACGGTATTCCAACTACAACCAATATGAACGATATTCTAAAGCTTGGCGAAGCAATTGATATTATTATTGATGTAACTGGTGTTTGTGAGGTTAGAAATCAATTAAGGCAATATATGTCAGAAACCAATAATAGACATACCGTTATAATGCATGAGCGTTTGTCTGCATTAATGGTTTCTTTGGCCAAAGGCACACTGGTTGATATGAAAGGCAGTGACGACACTTATTAAATTCGGGATTACTAACTGAATTGCTTTTTCAACACTTTGAACTAAACCCAAAAAAAATGCTCATATTCTCTGAACTTTAGGACTTACAATAATAAGGAGATTCAATGAAAAGAGTTTTTTTGGGTTTAATAATTTTAACCACCATTTTCTCTACAGCCTGCACAAATATACCACTAACCACTATGTATAAAATGATGTCCATGAAACCTTTGGATATCGACCCCCGGCAATTGATCATAGCTGTTGGCTCACCTCACGGGTTATCTGTGAAAAACGGGGATATAGTCATGGACTTTAGCTTCAAGGCACCTGCTAATGGTTTAAACCTAGACAACAAGTTTATGGTTGAGGTTAATAACGCATACCCTACTCCTACTGAATTGAAAGACGAAGTTGAAGATAATCGAAAAATTACATTTTTACAGCTTGATGAAAATGACGCTGAGACAATGTACCGAGCTCAACAAATAATCAAAAAGTACAGAGAAAGCCATGAGGATGGTGCAGGCTCGTTTTCTATTAAAATACAATCTGTTTGTATGAACAAAGCATTCAATGCAGACGATATGGAAATAGATTTGTTTGTAAAACTTGAATCAAACGAAAAATTTTTTACGTTTATGGAAGGACTTGATCCTACTGATTTTAAAAGTGATAAAAAGAAGTCCTCTAATATTATTCCAAAATGTGATTCATGATGTTTAGAAAGGTTCCTACACTGATGCGACTGGAGGAACTTTAATTCAACACCAAGGAGTTATCCACTCTCCACAAAATTATCATCCGTTAATTTTTTTTCACCACTCCAGCGGTAAGCCACTAAATCCCCACCTTTTGCTACACTGTAATCAACACAAACCGCCTTTGGAGATTGAATTTTAGGCTTACCTTGTAACCAGTAATGGCCAAAAAAGATTGGCACATCATCTTGATAAATAAATGAGTTAGGGATTTCAGAGTCTGGCAACAAGTGCATGTACTCCTCAGGTACAGTTAGAGCCAAATTTTTATAAGTTGGAGCAACACCTCCCCACCACTTTATTCGAATTTGATGTCTTGGATTGCCATCTTTATCTCTAAAGTAAACACCATCTGGTAAATCCTGTTCCACCGCTTTCATCACATTTTCAATTGCGTGATTATCGGGGTGTTCCGTATCAGATGCCGTAACATACATGGCTTCGGGTATTGTGCCGTCAGCGTTTAGCCGTTTGTTTAGATGATTAATGCTTGGGGGAAACCAACAAGCATGAGCGATACGAATATCACCAAGATCTAAAAATACAGGGAGAGTTTTAAACCAATCTAATGCTTCTTTGTGTTGCTCACTGCCCAGTGGAAACTCATTCAAAAATGTTTGATGTTGCAGGGTATGTTTCGCATTATGTTTACGAAGATATTCACCGCTTTTATCAGGATTTGCAGTGGCGTAGCATATAGCGTTGAATTCATGGTTTCCCATAATTGCCAATGCACTCCCCTGTTCTACCATAGCTTTGACTATTTCAATCGTTGCAGCATTTTCAGGGCCTCTGTCGATATAGTCACCGACAAATATGGCTTTACGAATCGGATGTTGAAAGGCACCATCAACCATGGCATAACCCATTTTAGTTAATAGATTAACTAATTTAGTCGCGTGCCCGTGGATATCTCCAATGATGTCGTATTCTTGCATAAGCTTTTTAGTCTTTGTAACCCCAAGGCGCAGCTGGCGGTGTTATTGGCTTGGTAAGGTCAAAGTCCACTTTAAATTCACGCCCTTGTCGAATGAGTCGATAAGTGTATTTTTCAGGATAGATGAAAATCTGCCAAATATTATTATTAGATTGAGGAATACCGTGCTTAACAAACAACTCTTTTGAGTATTGATCTGCTGGAAATGATTGAACATTTCCCCAACCAGCATCGATCGTATGACCACCGTACATAGTTGAAGCATCATACTCACCGTTTGCCATTCTGTGATCGTGCTTAAGACTCAAACCTGAACCCGTTTTGGTAATGATCCAAGTTCGAGATGCATCATTGCCAACATGAAACGGAATTTGCAGTTCAGTATCACTGCACTTTCTCACATGCATAATCAACTTTTTGCCACTAAAAGAACCATTGTCTTGGTTATCTACAGTCACCTTACCTTCATAAGCCTTACCACAATGCGCCCTTAGTTCATTAAAAAAAGCATCATGAGTTGCAGTACTCACTAATGGAGCAGGCTTAATGACAGGTTTACCTGTTGGCTGAATTGCAGAACCTGCATGGGTGTAGGTTGAAAATGCTGCCACTACTATTGCGGCACCTATCATGTATTTTTTCATTGTTGTTATTCCTTATTGATTACATGATTTTATAAGTTTATGAATTATATAAGTAGAAATAGAGTAATAGTATGGTAAACAGTTACTTATCAATACTCATATCAAAGGTCTTTAACCAAACAGTAAGTAGTGTGTCCCTTGGGGTAATCTGCTAATTCCCCATACACACGATAACCACATTTTTCATAAAACGGGCGTGCCTGAAAACTCAAAGTTTCTGTGCGCATATGAGTAAAGCCTTTTTCACGGGCAAAGTTTTCAGCGGCTTCCATTAAACGGCTTCCAACCCTTTGACCTCTGGTTGCTTCAGAAAGCCATAACAGTTCGATAAGGCAATAATCCCAGAATGCGACTGCCCTGATACCACCTTGCACATTACCCTCTTCGTCTCTCGCAAATACAGCGAATTTAGTATCAGGTTCAAACACGACGTCATCAGACATATGTTGTTGGTTGAAAGACTGAATACCTTGGCTAATGGTTTTTAAATCTTCTTTTGAGGGGGTCGAATTTACTTCTATAATCACGCTTAATTCCCTTTTACCGCAAAAAACTGTACTAGTTAATAATAAAAGGCACCAATATACGTGCCTTTTAAACATCAAGCCAGCGATTCATCACTCAACTTGAGTTATCTTTATTTGTTTTTCTCGATAGATAAAACGCTCACAACTATGAGTTCGAGCAGGGATCAAAGGTGGCATTTGGGGCTTTCTCCAAGTTGCAGGATGAGTGCAACGAAGCCCTAAACCAACACCAAGAAGATGAGAGTAGAAGCGGCAATGTAAACAGATTTTGTCATTTGAATTGAATCGAGACATGGTAGTTTCCTTAGTTTGATACCAAGGCAACAGCGAGGATTAATATGAAATAACGCTTTAGCTGGATTTATATACCGACCGCAAGTTGCCATTAAATCATCGGTTGTGTGTAACCAAATCATTATAGCCACCTAGCCGTCTACATCAAGTATTGTTTTAAGATTCTGGTCGGCTTGGAATACAAGATATAGTTCATTATCATGTGCACTTTAAACACCGAATGAGAACAGCTTTGTTAGATATTATTGCAGGTAAGACAGCATCAAAAGCCATTGAGCAACATGGCTTTAATCAAGATCTATTTAGTGCTTTTTTGGGCGCGAGTGGCGGCCCTAAGTGGTTTAGCCTATTTGGCTTAGATAAATACATATTCGGTGAATTTTTTAAAGGCAGAACTGAAGAGCTATACTTGATCGGCTCCTCAGCAGGAGCATTTCGCAGTGCTTGCTTCACTCAGAATGATCCCGTCGCCGCTATTACGCGACTGGCAGAATCTTATTCAGAAACGGTTTATTCGAGTAAAGTTGATGCTTCTGAAGTGTCAGCTAAAGCAATCGAGTTACTTGATTATATGCTAGGTGAAAATGGCATTGAGGAGATCATTAACAATCCTATTTTCAAGGCTCATTTTTTAGTAAATAAAGCTAATGGCTTAATGCAATCAGACTCAAAAGGGTTACAGCTTGCATCTTTGTTAAAAAGCTACATGCTCAATCGCATAGATAGAAAGTTACTTAAAAGCCAGTTTGATCGTTTTGTATTCCATCACCCTCAAAGTCAACTTGAAATCAATGACCCCTATGACTTTAATACGCAGCATGTGCAATTAACCACTGAAAACTTAAAACAGGCTTTATTGGCTTCTGGTTCTATCCCTCTTGTAATGGAAGGAATCAACAACATTCCTAGTGCTCCACAAGGAAAGTATTGGGATGGCGGCATTGTGGATTACCACTTTGATTTTGAGATAAATCATAATGACAAGTTGGTACTCTACCCTCATTTCAATCATCAACCTAAAGCGGGTTGGTTTGATAAAAACCTGAGTCGTAAAGTAATGAGTGAACACTACGATAATGTCGTTATGCTAGTGCCATCGACAGAATTTGTTGCTTTACTGCCCTACGGAAAAATACCTGACAGAAAAGACTTTGAAACTATGGATGCAGCCACTCGCATCAAGTATTGGAAAACGGTTTTGGCTGAAACAGAAAAACTAGCAGATTCATTCGAACAGTTTTTGGCTACTCAGGATTTGGGCAGAATCAAAGCTTTTTCATCGTAACTCAAGTTGGTGATTGCTAGGTGTTTATTACCACCTAGCAATACTCTTTCAAATTAAGACACTTTAAACTGGCTAATTCGTTCTGTTAGTTGAAGTGAAGCCACAGAAAGCTGTTCATTTAACTGCATAATTTCTGAAGCTACTTCTTTAGAACTCTGATAAAGATCATTTATTTTAATCGCATTAGCATTCACTTCTTCTGTTACACAGCTTTGTTGTCCCGTGGCTGTAGCAATTTGAGTGTTCATTTCATCAATAGTATTGACGTACTGAACAATATTTTTTAAATCTTCTCCAGCTAACTGAACTTCATGAACACTCTCATCTGCTTTATCCATTCCTCTAGCCATAGCTTGAACGGCTTCTGCTGCGCCACTTTGTAGTCTATCCGTCATGTTTTTAATATCTGAGGTTGACGCTTTGGCCCGTTGAGCAAGGCTACGGACTTCATCTGCTACTACTGCAAAACCGCGACCAGACTCACCTGCTCGAGCCGCTTCAATAGCCGCATTTAATGCGAGTAAATTGGTTTGCTCAGCAATGCCTGAAATGACATTTAGCACCCCTACTATTCCATGAATCTCATCATCTAGAGCATCGATAGTATTTGAAGCGGTTTGCATTTCACTTGCCAACTCACGTATACACAGATCCGTTTTCTCTACTTCGCCATTACCCTCTTGAGCTTCTTTATTGGCTTGATTTGAAGCTTGTGCAGCATCAGCAGCGTTACCTGCAATTTGACTGACAGTGGCACTCATTTCAGACATCGCTGATGCTACTTGTTCAGCTTCAGATTGACCAATTTGAACATCACTATTCATCTGCTCACAGCTGTGAGAGAGTACATCAATCGCTCGGGTAATACTTTCAGTGCTTGCTCTGGCATTAATAATAACTTGCTCAAACTCTTGCATCATTTTATTAAAGGTTTGCGCCAGAGAACCAAATTCATCCCTGCCTTCAACGAACATACGAGTTGTTAAATCGAGATGCTCTCCGGCAACCGAGACTTTCCTACTCACATTGGTAACCGTACGTTTCAAGTAGCCTGCAATACTTAATGTCAGTAATAAAACAGCGGTAAACATGGATACCAAAATGGCGAGATTGGTGATCAGTAAGCTCGAAGCCTGTTTCAGTTTTTTCTGGGTTAACACAACAATATTGGCCGATAACTGCTTTTCAGTTTGGCGTAATTTCTCAATACGGCTCGTCGCCACACTAAACCAATTTTCAGGTGATTGTTGTGAAATCACAGAGATGTCTTGATTAAGAATGTATTGACGATATTGCTCTACTTTCTTTATGGAATCTGAAGCCAGTAAGCTTTTGTATTCTGATAACTCATTTCCGCTTGATAATGCCATGAAGCGTTCTTGATACGCGTTTTGCTCTGCAATAAGAGTGACTATTTTTGCTAACTTTGTTGAATCTAATCGCGACTTGCCAAAAATTGAACTCGAAACAGCACGTTCGATTCCCGCCCGCTCCTTCATTTGCAAAAAAGCGCCAAAAGCGGTGACTTTATTTGCTATTCGAGCATCTTTAGTTTGCTTAGAAATGATGTCTATAACCGAAAGGAGCAGCCCATTTAATTGAGTATAAAATTTCACTTGCTCATGCAAAGTTATGGATAAAGAATCGACTGATTGCCTAACGCTTGATAACTTAGACAATTGAGACTGAATTGAACGAACTTGAGATTTTAAGGACTTAGGTATTTCACGCGTGCTCAGCTCACTATGAAGCTTATTGATTTCTTGATCAACTTTCAGCCGCTGACTAGGAATGACTTGTTGGAATATAGTACCAGATGAGCTTATGTAACCGGCACTCATACCCCGTTCTTTTTGTAACTGATGTACCAAATCACTGTTACGTTCAGCAATATTTGCCAAAAATTGGATTGAACTTAGGCTTTGTTTACTGTCGTACTCTTGTTTGATAACTGCCCCTGCATATATCAAACTACCAATCAATGCAGGACAAACAAGAAGATATAATTTTTTAGAAATGCCTAAATCAGCAACCCACTGCCAGCGCATAACCCCACCTATCGCTTATTAGTATAATTTGGGAGCGTAAAGTAATTGTTCTAGGGCATGTTGTAAACAGAGTTTGCTCTGATAACTTACTGAGCAACTAATTAATTATTGTGGTTTTGACTAGGATCAAACTGTAGTGAGTTTGTTTAATTTTTTGCTAAAGCTTTGGCAGTGTACAAAACAAAAAAACGTGTCATAAAGACACGCTGATTTTTAAACCTTAAGCTAATTTTTAGATGCGACAATTAGGGTTATTGCTAGATTGATTTTTAATCGAAAGCGCACTATTCATATGCTTTTGCAGATCTTTGATGCGAGATTCAGGTGCAGGGTGAGTTGATAGAATTTCCAAACTGCGCTTTCCGCTACTCGCTTTTTGCATATTTTTCCAAAGCTCAACTGACTCTTTTGGATTAAAGCCTGATTTGGCCATTAAATTCAAACCTATTTCATCAGCTTCCGTTTCTTGGATACGACTAAAAGGTAAAGTTACAGCCACTTGAGAGCCTACGCCAAGAGCCGACATAATAGCGTTACTCTGCTTTACGTCATTAGCCTTAAGCGCAGTATTTGCTACCTGTAAGCCAATACCGACCAAAGCATTATTAGAAACTCGTTCGTTTCCATGCTCCGCAATCACGTGCCCTACTTCATGCCCAATGACCGCAGCTAATTGATCCTGATTTTTAGCTACTTTCAACAAGCCTGTATATACGCCAATTTTCCCACCGGGAAGCGCAAAGGCATTTACTTGCTTACTGTCAAATACGACCACTTCCCACTTACCGCTAAATACATTTTTAGATACGTATGGAGTGATTGCATCAGCTACACACTGTACATAACGATTATATTTTGGATTGTGAGAGACTTTTTGCTTACCTTTGATTTGATCAAATGCCATAACGCCTTGTTGATCAATTTGACTAGAAGAATATAGCTTTAGTTGCTTCCTTCCCGTTGGAGATGTTGAACAGCCGGCTAATACTAGACTAGCCAAGCATAAAGCTATAATTGGGGAAAAATTTATTTTCATGGTTTTATTCCGTTAAATTCCAAGGCAGATTGCGGCTCAATGATAAGTACTAAGCCGCAAATTAAAAGTAAAATCAAGCGTTTCCTTTCACTTTCATGTTTAATTCTTTAGCAAAATTCAACATGCGATCAAGCGGTACTAATGCTCTATCACGAATAGTCTCATCGACAAAAATCTCGTGATCCAAAGTATCTGTTGCAGTTAATGCATTCTCAATCGCCTGAAGACCGTTCATCGCCATCCAAGGACAGTGAGCGCAGCTTTTACACGTCGCACCGTTACCGCCTGTTGGCGCTTCGATGAGTGTTTTACCCGGAGCTGCTTGTTGCATCTTATAGAAGATACCTTTGTCAGTAGCAACGATAAACGTATCGTTTTCCATCGTTTGTGCAGCTTTGATAAGTTGACTTGTTGAGCCTACAGCATCGGCCATATCAACAACACTTGCAGGCGATTCAGGGTGAACCAATACTGCGGCGTTTGGATATTCTTTTTTCAATTGAAGTAAAGCTTTTGATTTGAACTCATCGTGAACAATACATTCACCTTGCCACATCAACATATCGGCACCCGTTTCTTTGGCAATATAACTGCCTAAATGACGGTCTGGGCCCCAAATGATTTTCTTACCTTCGCTATCAAGGTGCTCAACAATTTCTAGGGCAATACTTGAGGTTACAATCCAGTCAGCACGAGCCTTTACTGCCGTTGAAGTATTGGCGTAAACCACTACAGTATGATCTGGATGGGCGTCACAAAATTCACTAAAGGTATCAATCGGGCAGCCTAGATCTAATGAACAAGTCGCTTCAAGATTTGGCATTAATACTGTTTTATCTGGACTAAGGATCTTAGAGGTTTCCCCCATAAACTTAACACCAGCAACAATCAACGTTTTTGCAGGATGATCACGACCAAATCGTGCCATTTCTAATGAGTCGGAAACACAACCGCCCGTTTCTTCTGCTAATGCTTGAATTTCAGGGTCGGTATAATAATGGGCAACAAGAACCGCATCTCGCTCTTTTAATAATTGTTTAATACGAGTTTTGTATTCTTGCTTTTCACTGTCTGATAATGGAACGGGTTTAGCAGGAAATGGGTAGTCAATTGTTTCGATTTGTGGTGCCGCTTGGCTCATAACGCTTCCGATGGAATACAACAAGTAATCCGAGCATTATATACTCTGTATGGCTTTTGTTGCAATTTGTCGGCTACTTCCTGTTCTTCATAGCTGCTCTTGTGGAGAAACAAGCCTCACTAGTTCTATAGCTATGATGCGAAGCTAACTCTTTTTGTTTTTGCGCATTATAAATTTGATATTCTTCTCTTGTCATTTGTCCGCTAACTTTATCAAACTCATCACTTACATCTGATTTAACGTAAATTTTTATAATTTTCTTTGGTTCATTATCTGTTTTATCACTTGTTTCTGCCCCTTCAGAAGAAGTTGCAATTTTTACTTTTTCTTGTTTTTTATCTTTTACTTTTTCTCTGTGCTTTGCACTTTTCCATTGTTTTTTATCTTGCTTGCTAAAGAAATCATCTAAAGTAACTGATTTTCCTTGGTCTGAAGCATCTTTAGCTTTGTATTCGCCAAGTTGAGAAGTTTTTTGTTGTTCAGGGTTATCACCCAAACTTAATCTCTGAATGGTTTCCTGTAACTCACCTTTACCTATAGTCCCACTTCCACCTGCAGCCATTATTCTAACTCCACAATTGTTTTTTATCGTTATATCAAAATTTTAAGCTCATGGAAGTTAAATAAATTTCATAAAAAAAGGGTGCCAAAATGACACCCTAGTTTTATATTAATAATTGAGAGTTATTTCATCGCCATCAACATATCTTGTGGTTGCTCAAGATATTGCTTCCATAAGTTACAGAAACGAGCAATAGTGCCACCATCAATAACACGATGATCACCAGACCAGCTTACTTGCATGATGCTACGAGCTTCTACTTCACCTTTGTCATTAAAGCGAGGTAGTTTTTGTACTTTACCTAAAGCCACAATCGCCACTTCTGGTTTATTGATGATAGGTGTTGCTACCGTACCGCCCAATGCTCCAATGTTAGAAATGGTGATTGTACCTTGCTTAAGATCAGCAGGAGCCACGCGACCACTGCGTGAGTCATTGGTTAAGCGGGTAATATCCGCAGCTACTTCTAAGATGCTCTTAGCTTGAACATCTTTAACATTAGGTACAAGCAGACCCACTTTAGAATCTACCGCCATACCAATGTTGTGGCTCGCAAGATACGTCAGTTCACTGCATTCTTCATTCACACGGCTGTTAACGATTGGGTATTCGTTAATGGCAAGTGAGAGCGCTTTCATGAAGAACGGCATCATCGTCAGCTTTAACTCATCTGACGAATATCTGTCTTTCATCTCTTTACGTAATGCCATCAAATCAGTCATGTCGATTTCATCGCAATAGGTAAAGTGAGGAATGGTCGAAACTGACTCTTGCATCATCTTCGCCATTACCGCTTTAACGCCTTTAATTGGCTCGACTCTATCTGCAGCTGTAGTAACTGGAACCATAGCGTGAGATGCATCAACTTCAGCCACTTGCTGTGCGACTGGAGCAGCCTTACCACCAGCAAGATGCACTTCAATGTCTTTCTTGTAAACTCGACCGTTTTTACCCGTACCTTTTATTGTACTGATATCAAGGTCGTGCATACGCGCCATACGACGAACAGCAGGACTTGCTAACGCTTTACCTTGACGAACAGGCTCAGAGTGAGTGGTTTGCGCTTTTACTTCGCTAGCAGCTTCAGTTGTTACTGATGCAGCTGCATTGCCCTCACCTTCAACCTCAATGGCAAACAGAGGTTGATGAACGATCGCAATTTCACCCTTCGCATAATACAGCTTGGCAATTTTACCCTGCTTCATTGCTGGAATTTGGACTAGGGCTTTATCTGTCATTACATCGGCAATAGGTTGATCTTCAATTACTTCATCGCCTTCTTCAACTAACCAGTCAACCAATTCACACTCAACGATTCCTTCACCAATATCAGGAAGTAGGAAGTCTTCGATTTGAGTTCCTGAAGCAACAACAGGCGCGGCTTCTACAGCTTGCTCAGTAGGTACAGGAGTCGATTCTCCCTCGCCTTCTACTTCAACTGCGTATAACGGCTGATGAACAATCGCGATTTCACCTTTAGCATAATAAAGCTTTACGATTTTACCTGGATTTGGAGCAGGAATTTGAACCAAGGCTTTATCGGTCATTACGTCAGCAATCGGCTGATCTTCAACAACAATATCACCTTCTTCAACTAGCCATTCGACCAGCTCACATTCAACAACGCCTTCTCCAATATCCGGCAAAATAAAGTCTTTGATCATGTCGGACTCCCTAGAAGTTCATTGTTGATTTTATTGCTTCATACGTTTTTAACGCATCAGGCATGTATTCTTTTTCGTGGATCAGTGGGTATGGTGTATCCAAACCACAAACACGAGAAATTGGAGATTCTAGATATAAGAAACATTCTTGCTGAATCGTAGCTGCAATCTCACCCGCAAAGCCACCAGTTAGCGGTGCTTCATGGTTAATTAATAGACGACCTGTTTTTTGAACAGATTCAGCAACCGTATCAACATCCCAAGGCGATAGCGAACGCAAATCAATCACTTCACATGAAATACCATCTTTTGCTGCCATTTCAGCGGCTTTTTCGACGATTTCCATCTGGGCACCCCAAGCAAGAACTGTAATGTCAGTACCTTGTTGTACCACATCAGCTTTGCCCAGTTCGTGTTCGTAATCACCTTCTGGCACTTCGCCTACAGATGCACGATATAAACGCTTAGGCTCAAAGAAAACTACTGGGTTTTTATCACGAATTGACGCTAACAATAGACCTTTCGCTTGCTCAGGGTTTCTTGGCACAACCACTTTCAAACCTGGAGTTTGAGTGAAGTACGCTTCTGGAGACTGCGAATGATAATGACCACCAGCAATACCGCCACCATATGGAGTACGGAAAGTAAGCCCACCTACATTAAATTCGCTACCACTGCGGTATCTGAATTTGGCTGACTCGTTTACGATTTGGTCAAATGCAGGGAAGATATAATCGGCAAACTGGATTTCAGCAACTGGAGTATGACCATTCGCCGCCAAACCGTTAGCAAAACCAGCAATACCTTGCTCAGTTAATGGTGTGTTGAAGCAGCGATCTGGACCAAACTTTTCTTTCAGCCCTGAAGTCGCACGGAATACACCACCAAAATGTCCAACATCTTCACCAAACACCAACATTTTGTTGTTTTTTTCCATCTCGATAGCAAGAGCATCGTTGATGGCTTGCAACATATTCATTTGTTTAGCCATTGCTTAGAATCTCCCTGCTGTCTTCGGATAAGCTTGTGGATATTTATTAACGTGTTCTTTAAGCTCTTTTAACTGCTTTTGAAGCAGTGGCGTTGGCTCGTCGTATACATCATTAATAAGTTCATCAATGTGTGGGGCTTCCACTTTTTCAGATACTTTAACTTGAGCAAGAACTTCTTCACGGTACTTAGCGTACAGTGCTTCGTCTTCTTCTTCGGTTAACCAGCCTTGAGCTAGCATCCAACTTTTGAAACGAGCAACAGGATCTTGTGCGCGCCATACATCTTCTTCTTCTTTTGAACGATAACCCGATGGATCATCTGAAGATGAGTGAGCACCGACACGGTAAGACATCGCTTCAATCAATACAGGCTTATTGTTTTCAACCGCAAAGTCACGAGCTGCTTGAGTAGCGGCTAATACAGCTAACATATCGTTACCGTCAACACGGATGGTATGCATACCATAGCCAACACCACGACTGGCAATACCATTACCTTTGAATTGCTCGTCTGATGGCGTTGAAATTGCGTAACCATTGTTGCGGCAGAAGAATAACGCTGGCGCGCTTAACGTCGCAGCCATATTCAAACCGGCGTGGAAATCACCTTCTGACGCTGCGCCCTCACCGAAGTAACAAATGGAAACGGCTTTATCATTATTCATTTTTAAGCTGTAAGCGACGCCTGTTGCTTGTGGGATCTGTGTGCCAAGCGGAGATGAAACAGTATGGTAGTTTAACTCTTGAGTACCATAATGGATTGGCATTTGACGACCTTTACCTAGGTCTTTTGCGTTACTAAACATTTGATCCATGAACTGTTCAGTCGTAAAACCGCGATAGCGCAACGCAGCGTGTTCACGGTATTGAGCTAAGATAACGTCTCTATCTTCTAGCGCAGCAGCACTTCCCACTACTGCCGCTTCTTCACCTGTACAAGTCATGTAAAAGCTAATGCGACCTTGGCGCTGTGCGCCTAACATACGTTCATCCAATACACGAATAAAAACGCAAGTGTCGTAGATGCGTTTTGCTGTTTCTTCATCGATGCTCGGCAAAACGGCATCTTTGTATACGCTGCCATCAGCTTGTAAGATTCTCAATGTTGGGATGTTTAGTGAATCCCTATCGAGAAAGCTGACGCTATGAACTATTTCATTACTTTGAGTTGCGTTGCTCATAATGTGCTCTGTTCTCCTTGAAATTGAATAAACTTCATTCAATTTCAACTATTCTTATCGGCGGTATGCACCTTACGTTAAGGTATATACCGCTCGCAAGATTTGAGTTGAGTCACACTACAATTTACGTTTAACTCACTTGTATATTTTGCTTTACACGAACATTTATCATTCTAAGATAGGTTCAGTGACAGGCAGCAACATAATTACCGCACGTTGCCCTACAGGGATATTGGCATTCGGGAATACGATCGCTTCTTCGTCATGCTCAATTTTAACTTCCTTTCCGCCCTCAGTGGCTAACACATACCCCTTAGGAAAAGATCTAAAGTTTTCAACGTCATTAGCAAAGTTAAATGCAAAGTCACCATGGTTTTTGTTGATCACTCGACACACTTGATAAAGGTTCACCTTTTCATTATCAAACTTTGACAGCTCAAGGTCAGCACCTGTAATTAAACGAGTAAGCATGGTATGAGTAGCAACAAAACGAGTCATATCGTTTTCGCCAAATGGACGCACTTTACCCAGCTCAACAGTGAAAGCATCGGCTCCATAGCCATTAGACGAAAAATAACTAAACGTCGTTGTTGGTTCGTGATGGAATAAAATGGTATCTACGCCACAGGCTTCTAAAAACATGATCTGTTCAGCCTTATGAGGCTTACCGTGGAGGAAAGGATAGATAGCAAATTTCTCGTGCTTAGACGCTCGAATCGCAGTATGCAAATCGTAATGAATGCGACGACGCTCACCTGTTACTGAGGTATAAAAACGATCAACATATTCTTCAAGCTTTTTAGCTCGAACACGTTCTTTATTTACTAAACCTTCACCGCTTGAATGATTACCACTAAATAAGCGATTCATGTTCTCTTCAACAAAGCGAGTACCGTTGTGAATTGCAGGCGGGTTACCAATCAAAAATAAGGTGCGGTGCTTTACTTTAGTGCTCTGCTCTAGCAATTCTTTAATTAACTGGTTGCAGATCTCGATTGGTGCAGTTTCGTTGCCGTGAACAGCACAAGAAAGCACGATATCTTTGTTACCTGCTTGCTTAGGTTCAAAAACAATGACACCTGTGTCCCAAACATGAACATCAGTGTGGTCAGCAAGTTCGAAGGAAAAGGGTTCTGAAATGGTTTCTGGATTTGCAAGGGTCAATGAAAGGAAGTCTTTAGACTGCAGAAGTGTTTGAAGCACGTTCAACTCCTAGTGTTTGTTTGTGTCGTCTTTGAAATAAAAAGACGACATTCGATTTCTTATATTTCTTAGTGAGCGATCCTAACACAAATCAAACATTGAACGATCGGAAGTTAATTTGAAAAAAACACTTGATTTCATAAATCACAAAAAGCAATATAGACGTCTAGACAGTTAGACATTTATTAAAATAGTTAGAGTGTGAGAAAAATGGCATTAGCGACTTTTGGGGCAGGCTGCTTTTGGGGCGTAGAGTACTTCTTTAGACAAATTGATGGCGTTATTAATGCCACCAGTGGCTACATGGGTGGCGACGTGAATAAAACACGCTATGAAGAGATAAAGTTCGGTGACACTGGTCATGCCGAAGTGGTACAAGTTGAATATGATTCATCAGTTGTAAATTACGAAGAGCTGTTAACCGTATTTTGGAGTAATCACAATCCAACAACATTGAACCAACAAGGCGAAGATGTTGGTCACCAATACCGTAGTGTGATTTTTTATCATGATAAACAGCAACGTGAATTAGCTGAAAAGTCAAAGCAAGAATTGATTGCCAGTGGTAAATGGGGCGAGCGTAAAATCGTTACTGAAATTGTCGGAAAACAAGAGTTTATTGCCGCTGAAGATTACCACCAAAATTATCTTATTAAAAATGACTTACCAAGTTGTCACGTGAGTTTTTAGATCTGCAGTATAAATAAGCAGTCTTAGAGCTTGATACTGAACAGTTAAGATAAATATCAAACAAATTATCATCGCTCCTGCGAATGCAGGAGCCTAGTGACTTTTATTCAAGAAAGAAAGTCACTGGATACCTGCCTACGCAGGTATGACGCTTTCAGATATATGATTGGCATTAGCTTTTAGAGCTGCTTATTCTCTTTCCTGTCAAGTTAAACATCAAACCTATCTGCATTCATAACCTTAGTCCAAGCAGCAGCAAAATCTTCAACAAACTTTTGCTTGTTATCGTCTTGAGCATAGACTTCTGCATAAGCACGTAGGATTGAATTCGAACCAAAGACAAGATCGACTCTTGTGGCTGTCCACTTTACTTCATCAGTAGCTCTGCTTTTGATCTCATACGAATTTTTCCCCGTAGGCACCCAACGGTAATTCATATCAGTAAGATTGACAAAAAAGTCGTTAGTTAACGCCCCTTCTCTATCGGTAAGTACACCAAGCTTAGAGCCATTATAATTAGTTCCAATCACTCGCATACCACCTATCAACACGGTCATTTCACAAGCGGTTAAGCCCATGAGTTGAGTGCGGTCTAACAGCATTTCCTCTGGCTTAACAAGGTAATCATCTTTCAACCAATTACGATACCCATCATGTAACGGTTCAAGTACTTCAAATGATTCTGAGTCCGTCATGGCATCTGTAGCATCACCACGACCAGCCGTGAATGGAACCTTAATTTCAACTCCAGCCGCCTTTGCCGCTTGTTCAATCCCAAGGTTACCTGCAATGACAATGACATCTGCAACACTCGCACCGCTTTCCAGCGCAATGGGTTCAAGTACTTTTAGCACTCTCGCCAATCTTTCTGGTTCATTTCCTGCCCAATTGCTTTGAGGAGACAAACGAATACGAGCGCCATTAGCTCCACCTCGTTTATCAGATTGCCTAAAGGTTCTAGCGCTATCCCATGCGGTAGCAACCATTTCATTTAAAGTTAAATCACTGGCTGCGATTTTGGCTTTTACAGCTTCAACATCGTAGTGAGTATTACCCGCTGGGATAGGATCTTGCCAAATCAACTCTTCTCGTGGCACATCAGGCCCAATGTATCTGGCTTTTGGCCCCATATCTCTATGGGTGAGCTTAAACCAAGCTCGTGCAAACACCTCAGAGAAATACTCAGGGTCATTGTAAAAACGTTCGGATATCTTTTTGTACTCAGGATCAATCTTTAAAGCCATGTCAGCATCTGTCATTACAGGGTTATGGCGAACACTAGAGTCTTCAACATCAACAGGTTTATCTGCTTCTTTGATATTAGTTGGTTCCCACTGCCACGCGCCTGCAGGGCTTTTCTTTAATTCCCACTCTAAATTAAGTAAGAGTTCAAAATAGCCGTTATCCCATTTTGTAGGATGCGTCGTCCATGCTCCTTCTAATCCACTGGTTACCGTGTTACTTCCAACACCACCCTCTTTTATCCAGCCAAAGCCTTGATTTTCTATACTTGCCGCTTCGGGCTCTTCACCAAGTAAAGACGCGTCACCATTGCCATGGCACTTACCAACGGTATGCCCACCAGCAGTTAGTGCGACGGTTTCTTCATCATTCATAGCCATGCGCTCAAAGGTAACACGCATGTCTTTTGCTGTTTTTAAAGGGTCTGGTTTTCCGTCTACCCCTTCAGGGTTCACATAAATAAGTCCCATCATTACTGCAGCTAACGGGTTTTCTAAATCCCGCTCTCCGGAATAGCGACTGTTTTCAGATCCCGTTGGCGCTAACCATTCTTTCTCCGAACCCCAATAGGTATCTTTTTCTGGATGCCAAATATCTTCACGACCGAAGCCAAAACCAAATGTTTTTAGTCCCATAGATTCATAGGCGATAGTTCCAGCATAAGCAATCAGATCCGCCCAACTTAACTTATTACCGTACTTCTTTTTTATCGGCCAAAGTAATCTTCTTGCTTTATCTAAATTGGTGTTATCAGGCCAAGAGTTAAGAGGAGCAAACCTTAAATTACCTGTACTCGCTCCACCTCGTCCATCAGCAATTCGATAGGTACCAGCAGCGTGCCAAGTCATACGTATCATTAAACCACCATAATGCCCCCAATCTGCAGGCCACCACTCTTGGTTATCTGTCATCAGCTCAATTAGATCTTGTTTAAGGCATTGGAAGTCTAACTGCTTAACTTGCTCACTATAGTGAAAACGCTCACCTAAAGGATTCGTTTTGGTGTCGTGTTGATGAAGAATGTCTAAATTTAAGTTTTTCGGCCACCAACTGACGTTAGATTTCCCTAATTCTGTTGTAGCACCATGCATAAAAGGACATTTACCTGAAGACATATGTAGGCTCCTTAAAAAGGTTAGAACTCTGACAGTGTGTTTTGAACGGATTTGTTTTTAGGTAAAACAAACAGTGATAAATGATAGAAAGTCAGGCAGATTAAAACTGACCTACCATTAGCTGCTTATTAAACAAACAATGATAAACACTATAGCTAACTTTAAGAGGTTTGAAGGAATAAAATTGATGGGAAAAGAGGCAATTTTTACATTGCCTCATAGATAAGGAAATTAAATTTCTACAGATGCAGGCTCTTCAGTATCATCTTGTTCAGAATACTTGATAACGTGATCATAACAAAGTGACAAAAGTCCAAGCTCAAATATAAAGACAATGAATTGCATTACTAAGCTTATACCTACTATATATGGGACTTCATATTGATGGGCAACTTGCAAAACCACACTCGTTATAGCAGGGATTGCTCCGACTAAAATAAACAGTGGGAAATGATAAGGACCAGTCAGCATCCAAGATCTACCAAGCCCAAGTTTTGTTTCTGCCGCGGCGGCTGGAAGAATAAGTAATACTCTTGCTAAGAAAAATGAAACAATGATATTGACGATAAAACCTAAAAACAGGGTTCCCCAAAAAGTTGCAATGAAAGGCACTTCACCCGATGCTTGTGCAAATCCACCCGTGATGAAGGAAATGAGCCCTGTAACAACCCCTGCTGCTAACGCTATTGGAATAAGGACGATAAAAATCAATAAGCTATTGCCAAAAAATTTTAGCTCTCGATTCTGTGGTAACAAGATAACCTTAAGGCTTGGCATTTCCTGATATAAAAAAACGCGATGATAAGAAACGATGGTTTTTATCCCAAAATACAGACTGAGCACGAACCCTAGTAATAGCAACTCCCATTGTAAAAATAGCTTTTGACCTACAGTTCCATAATATTCATCAGAATTATTGTAAGCATAAAACTCAATGCCAAAAATTGAAGCCCAAAAACCTAAAACAATTAACATTGGTATACTTGAAACAAGTATTGCAACTTTATTATGCAAAATTGTAGTTAACGACTGCTTCATAACTGCCGTCATCGATAATGAACTGTCCATAATTCACCTGTTCTAGTTATTTAAAGGCGTAAATTAACATGGTTTTAACAGCTGTAAAACTAAAAATTACTTGCTTACTTAAGTCATAACCTCTTATTTCTCATAGCTCACATAGTTAACAGCCTAACTAAAACCTAAGATTTAATACCCTTAAACTTTTGAGCATAAAAATGACTAACTGATTAAATCATATATAAATATTAATTAAGCTTAATTTGATGAACTGACTAAAAGCCGCCATTATTAATAGCGTAGGTAAAGACTTTTTACGGTTAGGAGTTCCCTTAGTTTATGGCAACTACAAACATTCCCAATAGCCAACAAATAGCAGTTCCTGAGGACTGTAGAGGGATGCTTGTACTTGAATTAGGCTGTAAACTATCAACCTTTAAATACGCTGACTTACATGTCAACTTTAAGAAAGATAAAGATGCGCTGAATCGGTTCAAAGTTGGCGCTAATACCTATGAGTTTGTACATGACAGCATCTGTTTTAAAGTGGATGTCGCCAGAGGTCAAATAAGCATCACCGCAGAAAGAACTCGCCTGTCTAAATTTTTTACTCAAGCACTATATAGAAGAGCCTACTACACAACAAACTTAGCGACTAATGAAAAATTAGCTCTAAGAAACTTTTCATATTATTCGACTAACCACCATCCAAACAAGCAACATCAAATACTTAAGCCCCTAAATCAATTCATCAATAAAGCACCAACAGCCATTGAAGCACTGACTCATTCTAGGCCAACTGACAAAAGATATAATGATCCACAATCGATAAAAGACGATATTCGTCAAGGAATATCACTTAAACAAGTAAAAAGAAGGAAAAAAGATTTAGTTAGATTATATGGACAGACTCCTAATACTATTCGAGAAGAAGATTTTAAAGCCTCAGATTATTCATGGCTATTTAAAGATCCTCAGTATGAAAAGCTACATCGATATAATGAGCATATTCGTCGACTGCTAAAAAAATTAGAAAAAAAAGATGCAATTGACTATGCAAGTAAACGCAGATGGGAAATCAAGCCATTCACGGATCCGTCTATAAATAATCCGGCACGACCTGCTGTTGAACAGCTAACTTTAGAAACTGAAACTAATCAAAATACACAACCTGCTCAGAGTGTTATTGAGGCAGAAGAAGAAACAAGCTTTAATCAAGGTGATCCTATTGGTCGTGAGTCACAGCCACAGCCAGTAAATAGACCTGTTCCTACACCAGCAACCCATACATCTAGAGAACCAAGAGTCGAAGAGCTTGCTATAAATAACCCACCATCAATTACTGTAATTGACTCAAGCGATGATGAAGCGATACCTGCGGCCACAGTTACTCGCCAAAGAACAAATCAGCCAAGGAGCCAAGCATCACCTCAAAGCACAACAGAAACAAGACCTAGTGTTGCGACACCTAACCTTTCATTGAGACCAGAAAACGCGAGCCCCCAACAAGCTCAACCATCACGTCCTGTTCGTACTCGAGTTTCTCGCCTTCAAGCACAAAGGCAAGATAACCGTAGAAAACCAAAACAACAACGAAGGGAAAATGGCAACTTACCTACTCAGAGACGTCGAACTAAACAAAATAGTAGAGGATCACAGTACCCGATTACAGACCCTAGCCATCCAAACTTCAAAGTTTTTGATAATTAACTAATGGCTTGAGCGATTAAGCCTATTACACCACCAAAGACACCGCCCCAGACCACTAGCCAACCCAAATGATTGCGGATCATCGTCTGAATAATATCCTTAACCATTTCAGGCGTTAATTCATCTAAGCGTTGATCAACAATTGATTCAACCTGAGCAGAAATATCATTAGTCGGAACGGCACCTTGCATTTCATTATTCACTAATTCAGCAAACTCATCAGATTCCGTAACCGTAACAAGAGAGTCTTTCAACTTGCCAATAAAGGGTTCTCTTAGAGGCTCTAATGCTTCAGTTCCACCAAACATTGATAACATGCCACCAAATGACGATTTTTCCACTGTTTCTAACAAGGCGTCAAATGCTGGTGACAAATCAACTTTTTCAATAACTGGTGATAATGAGTGGGAAGCTACGTCTGTCTGATTCCCTACAAAACGCTCAATATTTTCTGAAGTAAAAAACTGTTCCATTACCAGTGTTTTGATTCCTATTTTAAATTCATCAAATCTTGCGGGGATCACTCCCGAACCATATAACCCTGGCACTTTTTCAAATAACATGTGAATGGCTAGCCAGTTAGTTATTGCTCCCGACAATGCAAAAATGCCAATTGAAAAAAGATAAGGTAAATACAAAAAGTATCCCAATGCGACTGCAATTGCTGCAACTAAATTAGTGATCAAACTTTTATTCAAGGTTTAGCCTCCATAAAAAATATTTCGAAATTCTACAAGCATCAACAATCCACAACAAGTAAGTTAACCGTCCTTCTTTCAATCAATGCTCTGACTTTTCATTCAATTGATTTACAAAAACTCCTTGAAGGGGAAATTCTCATAAAGTAAAGTGGCGGGCTTTTGATAAATCAAAATTAACTTAGATTGAGATAAATCTCGTTGAAATTTAGGCTTCAACAACTATTCTGTTTTCAGGTTTCATATAAGCCCTTATTCTAAGTTAACAAGTTGGAATTGCGACTGCATGACAGTATCTAATTATCGCCAAGCTACAGCTTCGGAAGAAAGCTTACAAAGGATCTTTACTATTCCTGAAGATCCAAACTCAACTTTGGGTGTTATTGAGCAGAAGCTAACTGAAGATTTAGCCGGTTTTTTGGGTGATAACATTGTTGCGAAAGAACTGCCTCTGACTGAAATCGAGACTTGGTTTCAAGATCATCAGATCCCGCAATCTCCCAGTTTTGTTTCTCAATATACTGACGAAATAATGCAAAACTTGGTGGCACACTCTGTTCATACTTCAGCACCAACTTTTATTGGTCACATGACTTCGTCTCTCCCCTATTTTGTTTTGCCACTGACCAAACTCATGGCGGGGTTGAATCAAAATTTAGTAAAAATAGAAACCTCTAAAGCCTTTACGCCACTTGAGAAACAAGTGCTTGGCATGATGCATCACCTTGTTTATCAACAAGATCAGGCGTTTTATCAAGATAAAATGCACAGCGCAGATCATTCACTTGGTGCATTTTGCTCTGGCGGTACAATTGCCAATATCACTGCCCTATGGACGGCGCGAAATATCCTATTAAAAGCTGACGGAGACTTTAAAGGTGTTGCTCAACAGGGATTAATGGCTGGCTTACGTCATTACGGCTATCAAGACTTAGCTATTTTGACCTCTGAACGCGGTCATTACTCATTGGGCAAAGCTGCCGATTTACTTGGCATCGGTAGAGAAAACATTATTGCTATCGAAACTGATGGTAATAACAAAGTTGATGTTGAGCTAATGCGTAACAAGGCCAATGAATTGGCTAAACAAAATATTAAGGTAATGGCTATTGTTGGCATTGCCGGCACTACCGAAACCGGGAATATTGATCCACTCACTGAATTAGCGGCTCTTGCAACAGAAATTGATTGTCATTTCCATGTCGATGCTGCTTGGGGTGGGGCTACTTTACTGTCTTCTAAATACCGTCATTTACTCAAAGGCATTGAATTAGCCGACTCAGTCACTATTGATGCTCATAAGCAAATGTATGTGCCTATGGGTGCAGGAATGGTGCTTTTTAAATCCCCGACTCATAGCCAAGCAATAACCCATCACGCAGAATATATTTTACGTAAAGGCTCAAAAGATCTTGGTCGACAAACGCTTGAAGGTTCTCGCCCAGGGATGGCCATGCTGGTTCATGCTTGTTTAAAGATCATTGGCTTAAATGGCTATGAAATATTGATAAACAATAGTATTGAGAAAGCTAAATACTTTGCACAGCAGATCGAAGAACACTCAGACTTTGAGTTAATCACACAGCCTGAATTATGCTTGTTGACTTATCGATACGTGCCACAAGTGGTACAAATCAGGCTCGCACGAGCAATCACTGAAAATGATTTAACCAAAATTGAAGAAATCAATACGTTACTTGACGGTTTGACTCGGTTCATTCAAAAGCACCAAAGAGAACAAGGTAAATCTTTTGTTTCTCGTACCCGTATTCGACCTCAACAGTATCAAAGACGACATACTGTTGTGTTTAGAACCGTACTGGCAAACCCTTTAACTACTGAGTCTATCTTAAACGACATTTTACAAGAGCAAACCGAAATTGCGGTACTCGATACCCAATTTTATCCCAAACTCATATCTTTAAGGTAAATTGAATAGCTCCTTATACCAAGGAGCTAACATCAAATAACGATTTCTCTTATCTGAGCTTTAATATCTAGGTGCAATATCTAGAAATGATGCAGAAAGCTCCACTACACTTCCCACAGTTGGAAGCTTAGAGTTTGGATCAGCCTTTTTGACAAACACATAACTGTTATCAGGTGCTCGCCAACCCAAAGTACCTTGATTAACTGAGTCATATCCATCTACATCTGTTGTTAACCAGCGAAGAGCCTGTAAGCCATCTTTCGAAATGATGTGAAAATTAAAGTCTTTGCCAATCACAGTTCCTTCACCATCAGAGTTGTAATGCCAATACGCCAGTTTAAGTCGACCATCTGAATCAATTGATTTCACAACATAAAAGCTATTATAGGCTTGGCTAGCTTCAACACTTGGGACTTGTAAAGCTGGACCATTTGTTAGAATTTCACTGGCTTGATGATCAAGTTTACCGTCATTCACAATTCCCTTATCTGAAACCAATGGATAAGAACAATCAGCGTTATCATCACTACAGGATAAATTTTCTTGCTTTGAAGCTTTGTAATGCAAGCTGACGTTATACCAGCCTGACTCAGGTGATTTACTTTCTAAAGGTATATTTTGGTTATAATACTTACTTTGGAAATAACCCGGTACAAAGCTAATACTTGAATCTTGATCACTTCGCTTTGTACGGCTTCCAACATTCACATACATTCTATTATTCGTTAACTCAAAACTATTAGGAATTGTATATGCCGTATAAGCATTTGCATCACCATATCCACCGTGATATTGCTGTAACGCATTCCCAAACAAGCCAAAGCCTGTGTCTTCGAATCTATTGTAAGGAATCGTTAAATCTTTATTTTGAAATACAAGATAGTAATTATTATTAGGGTATTGGTGAGAATCGTCATCGGGGAAAGTTAGATTTTTAAACGTCATTCCTTGCTCGAGTAATACAGTTAATACACCACCATCACCACCTTTGAACTCAACAGGGATGCTATTAGCATCAATGACTTGAGCTTTATCACTGATAATATTTTCATTCGAATCAATCAGATAAACATCATAATTACCTAGCCCAATAGGTAATGAGGTATTGGTATATACGGTAGGCGTCATTTTGCCAAATTGTACTTTGATTCGGCGTACCTTTTCGTTATCACCGCTGAAATTATTCACAACTTTGTTATAAAGGGTTTGCTGCTTAAAGCCATCTACCACTTTGAATGAGATGTTATTTTTTGGGTCTTTGATCATCAGACCATAAATTTTCGAGCTTTCATTAGGCTGAACTTTGAAAAAACCTAATACCGAATTGATGCTGATGGTTAGAGGCTGATTTAGTCCACCCTCAATATCAACAGGAACAGCATTGGCCACCATTGGAATTGTGACTAAGAAGGGTAAAACTAAATGTAAGATGCGTTTCATGCATTATCTCCGACTTCTTATTTCAGCAAGCCGAAAATAATACCAATTTGCATTCAATAGTGATCGCAAATTGGTATCAACCTCCAATGTTGCATAACCAGCTGCTGAACTTGTTATGTGTTTGAATAATTATATCTTGCAACAACAATAAACATTGAATGTGAATAAATTTTAATTTTAAACCAATTACTAAATAGACTTCGAACGCCTGCCGAGTGCACCTGTATTGATAGTTTATGAGCCATGGTATTTGTGGCTAATCAACAGACAATGTTAGGAAAACTAAAAAACAAAAGCCAACACTGAAATGTTAAATCCCGTCATAATTCACCGACCTCAGCTCTAACAAGACTATTGCCAGCATGAATTAATAGACAATTGACACTCTTGCGTTAAATGGTTCGTCTTTAAAGATGTCACCCAAGACAGAAAATTGCACACGCCTTTACAATCAATTAGTTTTGAGTCATTCGGTTTGTTATAGACAATCGTAAGCGTTTTACTTGGGATATTGTGAATAGGATCCAAAGGAATAATATTTGATAAACCAGAAACTGAAGTTAAAGAATCATTATCACTAATATTGATGCTTTCCTCTACATTGGTTAACGTGCTTAGCGCATCAACATTGGTCAGTTTTGGATTATCGACTATAGCTAAAGCCTTAATGTGTTTCCTCTGTACATCAAATCCATTTAAACTGGTTAAATTGTCATTAGAACTCACCTCTAAATAACCGTCAAATTGTTGGTACGATGGCAACCCTGATAAGTCGTGTAGCAATGGATTACTTTGTATGGTCAAGTTGTTAGCATAAAAAAGTGATGGTATACCAGTAAGAGAAGTTAAATGTGGATTGTTTGCTATAGCAAAGGTACCAGCAACGATTCCTAACGCATCTAATCCACTTAGATTTGATAAATTGGTATTATTTGAAATATCGAAGTCTTTTCCAACAAATGACAAGTTTGCTAATCCACTCAAATTGCTGAGGCTTGAAGCGCCAGATATCACCAATTTTCCACTCATAGTAACTACATTCAGAAAGGGAGACAGATCAGTAATATCGTTGCCATCAATATACATGTCACCTGATAACGATACTTTCCCTTCACAGCCCTTTGGAATTGCAGTAAGGAAGTTATTGACATCGTTCTGACTGCTTATGTGAGATATATATTTAACAACACAAGCCGATGCAATTTTCGGTTGTTTTATTAGGGTTTCCGTAAAATTACTATTTTGAGATGATTGATGAATTGCCTGGTATGGCTGGGGTGTTTCCGCAAATGCAGGAACAAGGAATACAACGATCGATAAGAGTAACAACCAGCAAGGCAAACGCATAAATACTTCCTCATATCAAATCTTGAAGTTTATACCCACAGTAATACAGTTCATTTTCTAAGAAGAAGGTAATCTACTGTATTACCAATGTTCTCCTAAAGTGGTTCTCTTGTACTATTTCTTACGACTTTACTGCCAGCATTGACTTATGGTGCTTTGGCACTGCTGAGTTAAATTATTCGTATTTAAAGATTTCACCCAAGTTAGATAGTTACAAGCACCTTTACAATCTGTAAGTTTCGAATCACCTGGTTTGTGATAGTCAATCGTAAGGGTTTTGCTTGGAATGTCTCTATCCGGCTTCATTGGCTTAATGTTTTCTAGACTTGAGAGCGACGTTAACGCATCGTTGTCACTAATATTAATGCTATCATCAACGTCGCTTAGGCTGGCTAAAGCATCAATATTAGTCAGTTTAGGGTTATCCACTATCGCTAATGAGCCTACTTGTTGGTTTTTGACATCCAATCCACTCAAGCTGGTTAAACTGGCATTAGAGCTCACTTCAACATATCCAGAAATTGATTGAAATGAGGGTAACCACTTCAAATTTGGTAACTGATCATTTCTTTGAATGTTTAAATTCTTCACAGTTGCAAGCTTTGGCATGCCAATGAGTGATGTTAAGTTGGCATTATTTGCGATAGACAGCGTACCATCAACTTGTTGCAACTCATTTAACCCATCTAAACTCGTCAACTCTTTATTTTGAGCAACAACAAAGTTTAATCCCACACTTAGTAACTCTTTAAAGCCCGTTAAATCCTTTAAGCTTGAAGTATAAGAAATGATTAATTCCCCCTGAACAGATTGAATAACGCCTAATGGAGATAGATCATTTATATCACTATTATTCGCTGAATCCCCACCAATGAATAAATCACCATCAATAGCGACATTTTGACAGCCCTTAGGTAAGGTGCTAGGAAATGAATTGATATCATTTTGGTCTTTGAGCTCAACATTGCTTTTGACATCACAAGACGTGGGGTCTCCACTCACTTTTAACCGAGTTTCAGTAAAATTACTGTTAGAAGAAAGCAGTACACTTGATTGATTTAGCGGTGCTGATTCTGCGGCGGCAGAAACAGTACAACTAACGATAAAAAGCAAAAGAAACCAACGAGTTAGATGCATGGGTATAACCTCAAATAATAATGGACTACCCTATATTCACATTGATGGTATACAACCTCTAATAAGAAAATGATCTATTACATAGCTGGAAATGAAATATCCTACCAACCGATATGATTGGTCATTACTCGACATACATTTTTAACTGCGACAGATATTCATTGGCAAATTCATTTAATTCGAAAAACAAGTACGTGATTACTCGTTTAAACGTTGATGATTAAGACACTATTTCAGTTGCAGTAATGATAGTAACTCCATTTTCAAAGCTAAGTGCTGCAATACTTCCCATACTTGATTAATTGGTGCATTTATTTTTTTGGTTAACTATCACTTTATGCTTTTCTGGTAAAGTACTTCCCCATACCACACAACAAGAAACACAACAAAGATGAGTCCAGTAATAATGAGTAAAGCTTTCATGTTGTACTTTGCTGCGATTAACTTTCTGATACAAAAGAATAGAGAAATACCTCATAATAAAAAACCAGAGATGAACAATATGCCACTCTCTGGTTTTTTATTGGCCTTTAACAACCAAAATTAAGCTTGTTCTAACGCTTGTGACACATCAGCAATAATGTCTTCGATGTGTTCTATACCGACAGAAATACGAACCAAATCTTCACTCACACCTGCTTTAGCCTGTTCTTTGGAGTTTAATTGCCTATGAGTTGTTGAAGCTGGGTGACAAGCAAGCGACTTAGCATCACCAATATTAACTAAACGCAAAATCATCTGTAAGGCGTCTATAAACCTAGAGCAAGAATCGATTCCACCTTTAATGCCAAAACAAATAATTCCAGAAGCTTTGCCACCAGTTATTTTGATACTATTTGCATGATAAGGGCTATCAGGGAGTCCAGCATAGTTTACCCACTCTACTTTTGGGTGTTGTGATAAGTATTCAGCTAGCTTTTCTGCATTCTCGCAATGCCTCTCCATTCTTAAACCTAACGTCTCTAATCCCTGCAAAATTAGAAATGCATTTTGAGGTGAAAGCGAAGCACCTGTATTTCGAAGTGGAACTACTCGGCAACGACCAATGTACGCAGCATCTCCCAAAGCTTCGGTATAGACAACACCATGATATGAAAGATCAGGTTCATTAAGTTGGGTAAATCTATCTTTATTAGCAACCCAATCAAACTTACCAGAGTCAACGATAATGCCACCAATGGAAGTACCATGGCCTCCAATATATTTAGTCAATGAATGAACAATAATATCAGCCCCATGCTCAAACGGTCGGCACAAATATGGGGTTGCTACTGTATTATCAACAATGAGTGGAACTCCATGCTTATGGGCAATTTCGGCTAAACGAGCAATATCTACAATATTACCAGCTGGATTACCAATGGATTCACAAAAAACAGCTTTGGTTTTTTCATCAATTGCAGCATCAAACCCTTCATAGTCATCATGAGAGATCAACTTTACATCTACTCCTTGGTTAGGAAGAGTATGTGCGAATAGATTATAAGTTCCACCATAAAGTTGACTGGTACTGACGACATTATCTCCAACGCTAGTAATGGCTTGAATAGCATAAGTAATTGCAGCCATACCCGATGATACAGCCAATGCTGCAATCCCCCCTTCTAATGCGGAAATACGTTTTTCCAAAACATCATTAGTTGGATTCATAATACGAGAATAGATATTTCCGGGTACTGCTAAATTAAATAGATCCGCACCATGTTGCGTATTATCGAAGGTAAAAGAGGTTGTTTGATAAATAGGTACAGCAGCAGACTTGGTTGAATCCTCTGACTGATAACCTTCATGAAGCGCAATTGACTCTAATCTCATTTTATTTCCCTTTAAATGCATAACCAATCAAAATAGTAAGATAAATAACACTTTACCTAATAATTAAACAAATGCATTACAAAAGGAGAAAAAATAGTTAAAAATATAGACGTTTTTTACATAAGTTATAACTTTGATATATCTTTTAGACATTTCACCTTTAATCAGAATCTCTGATGCTTCTAGCGATTAATTGGACTTCATCACCAAAATGATATACTTCTCCAGAGACGGCTAATCGCTGATGTAGTTTCACTAAGGGAATATTTTTGCTTTCTTTTTTACCTAAATTAGGGATACTGACAACAAGGTTATAGGTTAGACCGTCATTCCCTCTAAACTTCCATACAGTACCATCTTTTCCTTGTTTGCTCTTACCTACAATAACTCCATAAATCAGTTGACTGTTGTCTGAAATACTCTGAATTTCTGAATTAGAGATATTAGCCGTTTCCCTTGACGTAAAGCCATCGCAAGCAGGTAGAAAACGGTAACCCCTAATAGTAAAAAATAATGTATCGCTTTCATATTATGTAGTCTAGAACTGTCACTTAAAACGTCATCATCCCAGATAGCATAACGAGTTACAATAAACGGCATTAATTCGAGCTTCCGAATGCTTTTGGTTCTATCAATACGATTGGACTTGATGTGGTTTTTAACTTTACCGATGAATATTAGAGGTAATAAAATAAAACTTTTACTGCGACTGTTGTAACACTCAAAGATTGCCGAAAACAAAAAGGAGGGCTAATGCCCTCCCTGTTGTAATGAAAAGCGGTTTAATGCCCTTCACTCACGATATTAATCGTGTATTGTGGAATATCGACCACCATATCACTATCAACAACTTTTGCTTGGCAAGAAAGACGACTTTCTGGCTCCAAGCCCCATGCTTTATCTAGCATGTCATCTTCTAGATCATCGCTTTCTTCAAGTTCATCAAACCCTTCACGGATCACGACGTGACAAGTAGTACAGGCACATGACTTTTCACAAGCATGTTCAATATGAATGCCATTTTTTAAAGCAACATCAAGAACTGTTTCACCAACTTCAGCTTCTACAACTGCTCCGTCTGGACAAAGCTCTTCGTGTGGAAGAAATACAATTTGTGGCATAGCGTTTACGTCCTAAAGTTCATCTACTGAGTGGCCAGTCAAAGCGGCCTTAATTGAATTATCCATGCGTTTAGCGGCAAAAGCTTGCGTTTGTGCATCTACGGCTTCAATCGCTTTTTCAATGGCATCGACATCATCGGCCGCAGCGCACTGTGCCAAACTTGTCATTCCAGACTCTACTTGCTGACGCTCTTCTTCAGTAAGTAAATGTCCGTCTTTTTCTAATGCTGAATTCAGACTTTCTAACACACGTTGCGCCTCAACTTTCTGCTCAGTCAGCATACGACGTTCGATGTCTTCTTTTGCATGTGCCATTGAGTCTTTAAGCATGGTAGCGATTTCAGTATCAGACAGTCCAAACGATGGCTTAACTTCAATGCTTGCTTTTACTTCGGTAGACTTTTCCATGGCTGTCACACTAAGTAAACCATCGGCATCCACTTGATAAGTTACTCGAATATGCGCAGCACCAGCAGCTAAAGGTGGGATATCGGTTAAAGAAAATTTAGCCAATGAACGACAATCATCAACTAACTCTCGTTCACCTTGAACCACATGAACCATCATGGCAGTTTGGCCATCTTTAAAGGTAGTGAACTCTTGGGCTCGAGCAACTGGAATTGTAGTATTTCTAGGTACAATTTTTTCGACAAGGCCACCCATGGTTTCAATACCAAGCGATAATGGAATAACATCAAGCAATAATAAATCCGACTCAGGTTTGTTACCCACTAGGATATCAGCTTGAATGGCTGCACCAATGGCAACAACGCGATCAGGATCGATTGAGGTTAATGGCACTTTACCGAAAAACGTTTCAACTTGTTCACGAACTAACGGAACACGAGTTGAACCGCCAACCATCACGGTTTCTAACACTTCATCAACACTTACATCTGCATCACGAAGAGCACGACGGCAGCTTGCTACGGTCTTTTTCACTAACGGAAGAATGAGCGCATCAAAATCAGTTTTACTGATTTCAGCCTCTAGTTGTTGTTCATTGTCTAATGTTAGTGATGCTGTTACTGAATCGGTATCGGTTAACGCTTCTTTAATACGACGAGATTCAATTTGTAAGCGACGAGACTCAGTCGAACTCAGATCTTCAAGTTGCCAATGTTTGACAAGATGATCTTGTAATAAATGATCGAAATCATCGCCGCCAAGCGCAGAATCACCACCTGTAGCGAGCACTTCAAATACACCTTTGTTTAAGCGTAAGATTGATACATCAAAAGTACCACCACCTAAGTCGTATACAGCAATTACGCCTTCTTGCTTAGTATCTAAACCATAGGCAATAGCCGCTGCCGTTGGCTCATTTAGAAGACGCAAGACGTTAATTCCCAACAAAGAAGCCGCATCTTTAGTGCCTTGGCGTTGAGCGTCATCAAAATAGGCAGGAACAGTAATTACTACACCTTCTAAATCACCACCCAATGTTTGTTCAGCCGTTTTAATCAAAGGCTTTAGAATTTCTGACGACACTTGTATCGCGTTAACTTGACCTTGTACCGTATTGAAAACTGGTAAACCTTGTTCGCTTGATGATAAATCATAGGCAAGGTTTGGGTACTTATTTTGTACGTCGGCAAGACTACGACCCATAAAACGCTTAACAGAAACAATGGTATTTTTAGGATCGGCTGCCGATGCTTGTGCAGCTTCTTTGCCAACAAGAATCGATTCTTGTGAGTAATGCACAATTGAAGGCAATGAGTGCTGACCTTGTTCATTACCCAAGGTTTGGGCTTCACCACTACGAACCGCAGCGACTAGCGAGTTAGTCGTACCTAAATCAATACCAACAGCTAATCGATGTTGATGGGGTGCCGCGCTCTGTCCCGGCTCGGCAATTTGCAAAAGTGCCATAAATTCTCTTTAAATGATTTATAGTTTTTCCCGTCACTTCTGCGTAGGCAGAAGTCTAGTGCCTTTAGAAATGTTATAGAAAAGTCACTGGATACCTGCTTTCGCAGGTATGACGTATTCAAAATCAAAGATCGAATAAATCGTCTTCAATGCGTGTTAGTTCATCCTGCAATTTTGCCATAAATTTCAGCTTACGTATCTGATCTGCAGCCGCTAAATTGGCATCATCGCTATTAATTTCTAATTTAGAAACCAACACAGAGGAATATTCCGCTTCATGCTGTTTAAATGACGTTTGGAGTTCATCAATACCTTGGTGAGGATCGGCAGCTCCAGAAATATCTTCCAACGCTTCACGCCATTCCATTTGCTGCATTAAAAAGCTGGTATCTTTAACCGTTGCTGTTTCATGGCTTAAGTCAATACCACGAAGTTGCAAGATATGCTCTGCACGACGAATAGGATTTTTAAGGGTTTGAAAACCATCGTTAACCTGTGCTGTTTTTTGCACGGCCAGTAACTTTTCTTGTTCGCTACTGTTAGCAAATTTGTCAGGATGGACGGTTCGTTGAAACTCTCGATAACGCTCAGAGAGTTGAGCGCTATCGATTGAGAAGTTTGTTGGGAAGCCAAAAAGCTCAAAATAATTCATTATTTGAATAATTAGGTGTGTTACACGGTAAAGCTTTCACCGCAACCACACTCTCCCTTCGCATTTGGGTTATTAAATTGAAAGCCTTCGTTTAAGCCTTCTTTAACAAAATCTAATTCAATACCTTGCAGGTAAATAAAGCTTTTCGCATCAATAATGATGTTCACGCCTTCAACTTCATAGATTTCATCATCGTCATTAAGCTCATCAACGAACTCAATAACGTAAGACATTCCTGAACAACCAGATGTCTTTAGACCTAAACGCAGCCCAATACCTTTACCGCGATTGTTTAAAAATGCCTTTACACGATCTGAAGCCGCAGCTGTCATGGTAATAGCCATTCAATACTCCAATGACTAACCTTGTGCTAGCTCTTGTTGCTTAGACTTAAAATCTTCTAAAGCTGCTTGAATTGCATCTTCAGCCAAAATTGAGCAATGAATTTTTACTGGTGGTAAAGCCAGCTCTTGCGCAATTTGGGTGTTTTTAATTTGGGCAGCTTCTTCCATAGTCTTACCTTTAACCCACTCTGTAACCAGTGAGCTTGAGGCAATCGCACTACCACAGCCATAAGTTTTGAATTTAGCATCTTCAATGATGCCTTCTTCATTTATCTTAAGTTGCAGCTTCATTACGTCACCACAAGCTGGTGCACCCACCATACCAGTTGCAACGTTTGGATCATTCTTATCCATGGAGCCAACATTACGAGGGTTTTCGTAATGGTCAATTACTTCTTCACTGTACGCCATAATTAATACTCCTTAATGGTGAGTCCATTGAACTGAATTTAAATCAACACCGTCTTGATACATTTCCCATAATGGAGACATATCACGTAACTTGCCAATAGACTTATTAATGATGTCGATGGCGAAATCAATATCTTCTTCAGTGGTGAATCGTCCGATTGAGAAACGAATTGAGCTGTGAGCCATTTCATCGTTCAAGCCTAACGCACGAAGCACATAGCTAGGCTCAAGGCTTGCTGATGTACAAGCAGAACCAGAAGACACAGCTAGATCTTTAAGTGCCATCATCAACGATTCACCTTCAACAAAGTTGAAGCTTACGTTTAAAGCACCACAGTAGCGGCTGTCGAAGTCACCATTGATATAAGTTTCTTCGATGTCTTTAATACCAGACCATAGTTTGTCACGTAAGTGGCGAATGCGGTCGTTATCTTTATCCATATCTGCTTTAGCAATCGCCGCTGCTTCACCTAAACCAACGATTTGGTGAGTTGCTAGTGTACCTGAACGCATACCGCGTTCGTGTCCTCCACCATGAACCATAGCTTCTAGACGAATACGAGGCTTACGACGAACATAAAGTGCACCGATACCTTTAGGTCCATACATTTTGTGACCTGAAATTGAAATCAAATCAACTTTCATGTCTTGTACGTCGATTGGCAACTTACCAGCACTTTGTGCAGCATCTACGTGGAAAATGATTTTCTTTGAACGGCAAAGCTCACCAATGGCTTTAAGATCGTGGATCACGCCAATTTCATTGTTAACGTGCATTAAGCTAAGAAGAATCGTGTCTTCTCTCATTGCACCTTCAAGGCGTTCCATTGGAATAATACCGTTAGCGTCTGGCTCAAGATACGTAACTTCAAAGCCTTCACGCTCTAACTGACGGCAAGTATCTAATACTGCTTTGTGTTCAGTTTTGCTGGTAATAATGTGCTTACCTTTCTTGTGATAGAAGTGTGCAACACCTTTAATTGCAAGGTTGTCTGACTCCGTAGCACCTGAGGTAAAAATAATTTCACGAGGATCGCCGTTAAGCAAATCTGCGATTTGATTACGAGCGATATCCACCGCCTCTTCGGCTTGCCAGCCATAGCGGTGAGAACGTGAAGCAGGATTACCAAAGACTCCGTCCATGGTCATGTACTGCATCATCTTTTCAGCAACACGAGGGTCAACCGGCGTTGTTGCTGCATAATCCAAATAGATAGGAAGCTTCATTACACACTCCGTACACATTTGTCGTTACTTCGACACAAAAGGTACAAACATCAATTATTATTACGCAAAAATCTTAGAACTAGATCTCTACAGAGAAAGCCTATGTTCTTGCTGCATTTTATCTTGCTTTACCGAGATATATTGAACATCTCTTTTATTCATCAAACCTTCTAGACTAATTCCATCTAGAAAATCGGAAATCTGTTTACTTAAATCACCCCAGAGTGAATGGGTTAAGCATCGGGTGCCACTTTGACAGTTGCCGACACCATGACATCTAGTTGCTTCGACTGATTCATCAACAGCATGAACTACCATTCCCACTGAAATATCAGCCGCTTCTAGACCTAAACGGTAACCACCGCCAGGACCTCGAACGCTGGCAACGAGCCCTTTCTTTCTTAATTTTGCAAAGAGTTGTTCGAGGTAAGACAGTGAAATCCCCTGTCTTTCGGAAATGTCGGCCAACGGAACAGGACCGCTTGCGGAATGAATAGCCACATCAAGCATCGCTGTGACGGCATAGCGTCCTTTTGAGGTAAGTTTCATAACTAAACCAGTTCCTATTAATCGTATGACATTAATTGAAACATACCTGACTAAATTAGTCAAGTATTCCAAAGTGTGATCTGGAAGTAGATTTAAAGAGAAGAAATGGGATTTAAGCCGCGTATTTAACCTTGTTCGTACGCTAAATTCAATGAAAAAGTGGATTTTCTTTTGATTTAGCAAAAAGATGTTAAATTATGGTTAACAATACGGGAGTTAAAGGCTTCTATCCCCTTAGAAGCCTTGTGAAAATTAGATCATTGGATCAAACTCATCCAACTGTTTTTTACGCTTTTCAGCGGCAGCGATCTCATCTTCTGAGAATTCTTCAATATTCAATTCAGGTAACTTATCAGTGCAGACTTCACCACCCATTTGCTGTACTTCATGGCAAACATCTTGGAGCTTAGAGTCCATCAAATGCATATGATCCATCAATTGACCAATAGCATTGGCAACCGGATCAGGGTTATCAGGCGATACCGCGTAAGCATCAAAACCGTATTTCTTAGCCATTTCACTTCTACGGCGTGTGGTTTCTTCAGCTTGTTCGGTTTGTGCGGCCACTTCCCTGCCCGGAATTCCCACCACGGTTCTTTCTTTATTGACGGTTTTAACCACTACGGAATTAGAACCAACTCTAGCACCGTCATCAATCAAAATAGGGCCAAGAACTTTTGCCCCCGCACCAATAACCACATTGTTGCCTAGCGTTGGATGACGTTTGCCGCTATTCCAGCTCGTTCCACCTAGAGTCACACCGTGGTACAAAGTGCAATCGTCACCAATCTCTGCCGTTTCACCAATCACGACGCCCATACCGTGATCGATAAAGAAACGTCTTCCAATCGTAGCACCTGGGTGTATTTCAACCCCAGTCAGCCAGCGAGAGAATGTTGATATCACTCGCGCTAAAAGATGCCACTCTTTTTTCCATAATTTATGGCTTGCGCGATGTAACCAGATCGCATGCATTCCAGGGTAATTGAGTAGTATTTCCCAAGTGCTTCTTGCAGCAGGGTCTCTATGGTAAATAGAAGCGATATCTTCTTTGATTCTAGAAATCACACCCATACTAAAAACTAATCCTTTTTCGTCGCTTTATCGATTGAGGTTAGAATACCTCTCAATATGTTCATCTCTGGAGCTTCAATTCTCGCTCTGGTGAACAATCTACGCAATTTCGTCATGATCTGCCCAGGGTGATTCTTAATAATAAAGCCTGTATTTGAAAGTGTATTTTCAAGGTGCTCAAAAAATCGTTCTTGATCTTTTTGTAGAGGATATTCTGGAGTTTCTTGTGGTTCGCGAGTCGCATTTAACATCGCCATACGAGTTTCATAACACACAATTTGAACCGCTTGAGCAAGATTCAAAGAGCTGTAATCAGGGTTAGCAGGTATCACCACGTGGTAATGACATTTTTGTAATTCGTCATTACTTAAGCCATGATTCTCACGACCAAACACAATTGCCACATCATGATTCTGCCCTTCTGAAACCAGCTTTTCACCTGCTTCTCTTGGCTCTAAAACAGGCCAGTCGAGCGTTCGACTACGAGCACTTGTAGCAACAACTAATCCACAATCTTCAATGGCTTTATCGAACGAATCTACCGTTACAGCATCTTTTAAAATATCCGCTGCACCGGCAGCTAAGGCTATAGACTGCCCATCAGGCTCAACTCTTGGCTCGGCTAGATATAACTTAGTTAGCCCCATGGTTTTCATTGCTCTGGCTACTGAACCAATATTTCCCGGATGAGATGTTCCGACAAGAACGATACGAATATTATCAAGCATGTGGATTCGGCTTTACTTCTAAAAGAATATAAAGCGGGATAGTAACATATAGAAGATGTGCGTGTGTATATCTAAGATATTGTTTGTTTTTATAAGGGTCATGATAACATTAACCTCATTTACGATTTCTCCCTCAAAACTGTACCAAGGTAACTAAATTATTTAATTTTCGTTATTAAAATTGACAAAAGTCAATTCAATTTTACTTGCTGCGAATATTCTATACACAACAGCGCAAACAGGCATCAATTTACTTTTTTTGTTTGCGTCGCGTTACAAACAATATTCGGAGCAGGTCATGGAAAAGAAAACAAACGATATCAACACCCAACGTCGTAACTTCTTAGGCGGTTCAGTAGGTGTAGGTCTAGTAGGTGCAGGTTTAGCAGCAGGGTTGGTATCAACCTCAGCGTCTGCAAGTCATCATAAAAAAAGTGACCGTATGGCAAGGTATACGGCCGACCAACTTGAGCGTGTTACTCAAGAACTCGTTCCCCCACCATTCGTGCCTAAGCATGACCAAGTGGCAAAAGGAAAGCCAAAGGTTGTTCAAGTAACTTTAACAGTTGAAGAAAAACAAGTTGAACTTGAAAACGGTGTTAAAGCTTGGGTTTCTGCATTTAATGGTAGCGTTCCTGGCCCTCTGATTGTTTGTCACCAGCACGATTATGTTGAGCTTACTCTTAAAAATCCAAAAACAAACGCACTAGCACACAACATTGATTTACACGCATCTACAGGTGCTTTAGGTGGTGGTGAGTTAACGCTAGTTTCTCCGGGTGAAGAAGTTACTTTCCGTTTCAAAGCTACAAAAGTAGGAACCTTTGTTTATCACTGTGCGCCGGGCGGCATTATGATCCCTTGGCACGTTGCAATGGGGATGGCTGGTGCAATTATGGTGCTTCCACGCGACGGCTTAAAAGATGGCCATGGCAACCCGATTACCTATGACAAAGCCTACTATGTTGGAGAGCAAGACTTCTACGTACCTACTGATAAAAACGGCAAATACAAAGAGTATTCAACCGTTACCGGTAGCATGAATGACACCTTAGAGGTAATGAAGACCCTTACTCCATCACACATCGTATTTAACGGAGCTGTAGGTGCACTAACAGGTAAAAATGCTATGACGGCGAAAGTGGGTGAAACGGTCATGTTCATTCACTCTCAACCAAACAGAGATACTCGCCCCCACATTATTGGTGGTCATGGTGATTATGTATGGCCAACAGGTTCATTCAACGATGCACCACAAACAGACTTGGAAACTTGGGGTATTCCTGGTGGTTGCACAGGTGCAGCCATCTACACCTTCTTACAGCCTGGTTTATACGCTTATGTAAACCACAACCTGATTGAAGCCATCATGAAAGGTGCAGCAGGTCACATTAAAGTAGACGGCGAGTGGGATGACGACCTAATGGTTCAACTTAAAAAACCAACCAAAATTGCGTAATCACAACTCCTAGCCAATGAGGGCGGTAACGCCCTCAATTATTTATTGTTACTACGAAAAGGGAGCCAACCATGGTTAATGTTCTCAAGCATTGGCGGCGATTCACTCTTCTCACTGTATGTCTATTGCTCACCCTCACCCCAACCTTGAATGCAGCCGAAAAGCGAATCGACTACCCATTAAACAGTGCCGTTTATCAATGGTATGGTTTCCTTGACTCTCAAAATCTCACCAAAAAAAAACAAGCTCAATATCCCAATGTGGATTTTCAAGAACTAAAAGATGCAAAGGTAAGCCTAGGAGCGCATCACCTATTGTCTATCGTCCCTGTAAAGCAAAATAGTAAAATTACTGAAGTTGAAGTGGAATTGGAATTCTTGCCGAAAATAGTGAATAGCGATGAAGTTTATGGCTACTACTTAATTCAAACACTCAAACTGGATAAAGAATCTGGAAAAGTACTGGATAGCAAAACTGTTACCAATGAAAAAGACAATTTTACTTCAAAATTTCGAAGTGCCAGTGGACCCAATTTAATTAAAGCGTTCATTTATCAATGGACACAACACCTAGACAACTTAAGTGTAAATCAACCGAACAGCCATATCCCTTGGGATAAACATTTTACACCTAATACAAAATTTAAAGCAGAAGAGGCTTCAGCATCTTCTCTTGCGAGTTACTTCAATCTTTTAGCAAATACAAAAGCCAAAACCAGCAGACGAGCGATTCGAAATCTGAACATAAAGCCAATGCAAGGAACCAATCAGTTTCAAATTGATTTTGAATATCAATGGAGCCTTCTCAATCAATACGATGAAAATGAACTTGCGCAACTGGGTGTCACTCTTCTAGTCAGCATTAAAAATGGAGTGGTGATTGTGCATGAATATAAAGCAAAATATTTACCGCCTGTTACCGACCTTGGCGCTGAGATTCGTTGTTAATAAGGAACTTTAAATGAACACTTTCATTAAATTATTTAAGCAATCTTCACTTATAGCAGCGATTGCACTATCTGTCTCAATTATGCCAGCACAAGCTAAGATGCCAATTCTCAAAGGTATTGGTGGTGATTTCACTCTCAATAGCAGTAAGGGACAACAGGTCAGTCTTTCTGATTTTCGTGGCAAAGTCGTACTCATGTTTTTCGGTTATACCAACTGTGCCGATATTTGCCCTACTACTATGGCTCATGTCGCCCAAATGGTGAAAAAACTTCCAACAGAGCAACAAGACAAAGTTCAAGTTCTATTTGTCAGTATCGACAGTGAGTACGATACCCCGAAACATCTTAATAAATACCTCAGCTATTTCGACCCAAGCTTTATCGGCTTGGTGGATGACAAAGAAAAAATTGATCATGTCGCCAAGTTATACAGTGCTGAATATTCAAAATTGGCGGATGAGCGAGTTACCACTGAGTTTAAAAAACTCAGCTTAGAAGACAGTAATGCGCCAAAGAAAAAAGGCTATTTATTTTCACACACAGCCAAGATTTTCGTGATAGATGGCAAAGGTCGTATGCGTGGGTATTTCTACACTGGTACACCTTTAAAAGAAATGCGTGATGATGTCTCACAGTTGTTGGCAACTAATAAATAAAGGTAATAACAATGAAAAAATCCCTTTTGATTTCCTTAGCCGTTTTAATATCTATTTTTAGTCACTGGACTATGGCTCAGCAAGTAACTGTAGAAAACGCATGGATCAGAGCTATGCCCCCTACTTCTAGAGTTGTTCCAATTTATCTAACGATGAAAAACACTGGCGACCAACCTATCAAGTTATTGGCAATAAATAGCGCCAATGGCAGAATCGAACTTCATCAAACCATAATGAAAGACGGGCTAATGCGAATGACACCAGTTCAAAAAATCACGGTGGATTCGCAAGGGCAAACAACAATGGCTCCTGGTGGCTACCACGGTATGATGATGAATTTTACTCAAGGTGTTCCAGCTAAAGGCGATTCTGTTCCATTAACACTTACCCTTAATAATGGTGAGAAGTTAAAAGTGATGGCTGTTGTAAAAATGAATGATGATGAAGGTATGCACCACCATCATCATTAATCAATAACTTTGATCTATACGAGTGTTTTTTGTAATTAATTAGTTTATGTTACGGGGCTAATAACTAGAACGATATTAGCCTCTTATGATTTCTGAACCATACATTCACCGTGTCGTCCACCAGCATCACTTATTTTCGAATCTGGCCGAAAGCGAGCTTTCAATGCTGATGGGTAATGCTGCCTTGATCAATTTGAAAGCACACGAAAATCTATTCTTTCAAGGTGAACCCGCTAAACGCTTTTACTTACTCTTGCACGGTAATCTTCAGCTATATCGTACCAACCCTCAAGGACAGGATAAAGTTATTGATGTGGTTAGAGAAGGTCATACTTTTGCTGAAGCTTTAATGTTTAATAAGCAGTCCATGTATCCTGTTTCAGCTCAAACCGTATCGGAATGTCAACTTATCAGTTTTGATTGCGAACAATACCTCCACATGCTCAAGCATAATACCGAAGCCTGTATGGCTGTTATGGCCAATATGAGCATGCGCCTTCGTAAAAACATTAATGAAGTAGAAGTCCTTTCATTACAAAACGCACAATCTCGATTACTGCTGTTTTTAATGCACCACATGAAGCCAACGGCTGAGAATCAAGGACAAGTTTATCTGGATATACCTAAGCGTGTCTTGGCTTCTAGACTGTCTATTCAGCCAGAAACTTTCTCTCGTTTGATCAAAAAAATGACGAACAATGACCTTATTGAAGAGTCTGGTCACGACATTATCATCAAAGATGTTCGTAAACTATACGCAAGTGTGAACGTGCCATTTGACCCTTTGGTTTCAACTGATTCGAATGACAAACAAAGCATTCCCATCATTAATATGTAAATTTTGAAAGTAATTCAATTTTGCAATAATTTAGGTTGCTGTCTTTGGGCAGCTTACGTATAATCCGCTCGCTATTTTTTCGTTCTTTAACATCCAGGGGATTGCAATGCATCCAATGTTGACTATTGCCGTTCGCGCTGCACGCGCTGCCGGTCAAACTATCATGCGCGCTTACGCGGAATTAGACCAAGTTGAAGTTACAGCTAAAGGTCTAAATGACTTTGTGACTAACGTAGACAAAGAAGCCGAAGCGGCTGTTACATACCAAATCCGTAAATCTTACCCTGATCACACAATTGTTGGTGAAGAAGGTGGTGAAGATCGCGGTAAAGATAAAGATTACATGTGGATTGTTGATCCTCTAGATGGAACGAATAATTTTGTCCGTGGCATCCCTCACTTTGCAGTATCTATTGCACTTCAAATTAAAGGCAAAACTGAAATTGCCGTAGTATTTGATCCTGTGCGTAACGAGCTATTTTCTGCCGTTAGAGGTCAAGGTGCTAAACTGAACGATTACAGACTTCGCGTTACTGACGCAAAAGGCCTAAATGGCACTATTCTAGCAACAGCATTCCCATTCAAAGCTCGTCAACATACCGAAACTTACATGAACATCGTAACGGAAGTATTTAATGAGTGTAACGACATCCGTCGTGCAGGTTCTGCGGCGCTTGATTTAGCTTATGTAGCTGCTGGTCGTGTTGACGGTTACTTCGAGATTGGATTAAAGCCTTGGGATATCGCAGCTGGCGATCTAATTTGTCGTGAAGCTGGCGGTACAGTTACCGACTTTACAGGCGGCCATAATTATCTAGTATCAGGTAACATTGTTGCTGGAACGCCAAAAGTTACCACAAATTTAGTTAAATTAATGCGCCCTCTTCTTAATGAAGGTTTAAAGCGTTAATAAACAAGTATTATTTACTATTAAGCGGACTTTATGTCCGCTTTTTTGATCTTCATTAAAGTTTTTATTGTCATCCCATGTAAAATATCCGAGTAAAACACTCAGGTACTGATGTTATGATCAATATTGACGAACCAGCACAAAATCAATTCCGCCCGGCTCTCTTCAGACTCGGCTTTCGCCCTTTCTTTTTATTTGGCAGTATTTTCAGTGTGTTTGCCTTAGGATTATGGGCAATGACATTATCAGGAAAAATCCACTTTCAGCCTCATGGCAACCCTATCTGGTGGCATGGCCATGAAATGATTTTTGGTTTTGTTTCAGCCATTGTTGTGGGTTTTTTATTAACTGCCGTTCAAAATTGGACAGGACAACCCGGGATAAAAGGCTGGCCACTGATTGCTTTATTTACTCTCTGGTTACTCGGACGAATAGTCTTACTCAGTTCAACTTTATTACCGCTTTCTGTAGCCGCTACTATCGATCTACTGTTTTTACCAATGGCGAGCTTAACGCTCTTTCTATCCGTTTATAAAGTTAAGCAGTGGCGTAATATGATCTTTGTTCCGGTATTACTGTTATTAACTCTAATGAATGCCATTTCATATGTCGGTGTTTATCTCTCAGATATAGAGCTTATGAATACGGCTCTGTACGGCGCAGTAATTATCATTACTTTCATCGTAGCTTTGCTTGGTGGCCGAGTTATTCCATTTTTCACAGATAGAGCTAGTGATTGGGAAAGAACTCCTAACTTGCCTGCTTTAGAACTTGCGACAATTGGGACTCTTGGTCTAACCCTAGCCGCTTTCTTTTCTGGCAGTGAATTATTTCTTCAAATTGCATCCACTCTTGCTGGGTTAGTTACATTTATCCGATGGAGCCGCTGGGGCTGGAAGCACACTTTTAAAGTGCCATTACTTTGGTCATTACATTTCAGCTTTATCTTCATCCCTATTGGATTATTTTTAATTGCAACAGGCCTCCCAATAAGCATTGGTCTTCATTCATTAACTGTTGGCGGTATGGGCGGAATGATTTTAGCCATGATGGCTAGAGTAAGTCTGGGTCACACAGGCCGACAATTAGTCCCTCCCAAACCTGTAATTCTCGGTTTTGCATTAATGATTTTAGCGACCATTGCAAGGATCACAGCAGGTATTATCCCAGACCTATATCTACCAATGATTGCAGCTGCTGTTGTTTTCTGGTGTGTCGCATTCGGGCTTTTCATTATCTTTTATGCCCCTATGCTTATGCAGCCTAGAGCAGATGGTAGACCGGGGTGATTTGAGAAAATAATCTACGATATTTAGAGAAAATGATGTTTATCTTACTAGAGGACGTATATGGCCTCTAAGATAAACATCATTTTTTGAAATTAACTATTTTTACTACATACACCACTTTGGCAGCTTATCCCGGTTTTATTTTCAGCCGTTCCCTTGAAGATGTATTTATTGGAGTCGCTAGATTGAACCGTGACTCCAACACTTCCTATCAAAAAGGTATCATCAAAAAATGACGCTGTTTCCCCCTTAGGCACTTTTGCACTAATGCCATAATCCGGAAAGTTGACGTTCACATCACCCGAAGTTTGATTAACAATAGGTATGCACGTTTTAGCCGTCCCTTGGGACTCGCAACCACCTTTCCCTACTCGAGCATAGATTGCAAAATAATTACTTGAGAATTTAGAAGCTATTACAGTCGAGCTTGTGCCAACATTTTCATGATTTAATGCAGCGCTAGCTGCGAATGAAGCAATGCTCATAGTCAATAAGCTTAGCGGAATAGCAAAATATTTCACCTTCATAATCAACTCCTAAAGAATTAGTTAACGCCCTATTTTAATTATAAAAAATTGATTCATATAGAATATAAACTAATAACTTATAGCCTTGAAAAAAATGCCGCTTTTCTATTTTAGAATTATTCTTAATTTGCAATTCAAACTGAAGCGTTAAAGCTTAACATTAGGCTTTACATGTCTTGATTTTTGCTTTTGATAGTTGGATGTTCTTTGGGCTCTGTCAGCATTTAACAACGAGAAAACAGTATGCTCTTGCCTTATAAGGGATAATTTATATCGATGCTCTGGTGATATATAGTCCTCAGGGTGCATTCTTCTAAGTAAAGGGTCGCGAGTAAAAAATGTATGAACAACTTGATATTGGGACTTTTCATCCGGTTTAAAGCTGACCCTCACTTCACATCTTCGACCACTTGAATCTTTTACGATAACGTCATTGAAAACAAAATACTTAAACCGTGAATTGTGGGGTAATGACCAAAGAATTCGACTAGTAGACTTACGTACTGAAGCACGACTTCGGGCAGTATGCAACTCTTTCAGGCCTTCTGCTAATCCTCTTTTACTACTGTTTTTTTGGGCTCCCGCTTTTTTTGTAACTTCTTGATATTTTTTAATATCTAAATAGTCGTAAACTGAATTTTTTGATGTTGCTGTAGCCATATAGAACTATCATAATCGGGTAATTTGACGAGTATAAAAAGTTAAGCTGTATTTACCCTGAAGACATTGCATTCATCAAGCATGCAATCCTCTTTTCATTGAGTGACAAAAGCCGCTCGATATGGCACATTCACCTGAATATAAACAATACAGGGACTTATCATGCGCACATCTAAGCTGCTAAAAGTATTTTCATTTGCTTTAGCCTGCTCCCTAACTCCACTTTCACAATCCGTGCATGCCAATCAATCTGCCATCTACAGCAACATGTCTGTAGCACAGCCTGTTTGGGCAAAACATGGAATGGTTTCTAGCCAAGAGGCATTGGCTAGTAAAGTTGGCGTCGATATTCTAAAAAAAGGCGGTAACGCTGTAGATGCAGCCGTTGCCGTTGGTTTCGCCTTATCCGTAACTTTACCTCGTGCAGGAAATATTGGTGGTGGTGGCTTTATGCTCGTGCATCTGGCTGACAAAAACAGAACTATTGCCATCGATTATAGGGAAACTGCACCAATGAAAGCTCATAAAGATATGTATCTTGATGAGCAAGGAAACGTAGTTAAAAAGCTCAGTAGAGAACATGGGCTGGCTGTTGGTGTACCAGGCACCGTCATGGGCTTGTCTCAAGCACTTGAAAAATACGGTACCATGTCTTTAAAAGAAGTGATTCAGCCTTCAATAGACTTAGCTAAAAATGGTATCTCAGTCACTGCAGATTTAGCTACTTCATTAGCAGCGCTTAAGCGTCGTATATCTCAATGGCCAAGTTCTGCAGAGATTTTTTATAAGGCTGATGGTAGTAATTTTCAACCGGGTGATAAATTAATTCAAAAAGACCTCTCGCATTCTTTGCAATTAATTGCAGATAGAGGCGTAGATGGTTTCTATAAAGGCGAAACGGCAAAAAAAATTGTCGACGCAGTAAAAAATGCAGGCGGCAACTTAACCATGCAAGACTTTGCTAACTATAAAGTTGTCGAACGTAAACCCGTTATAGGTACATATCGAGGATATAACGTTGTTTCAATGCCGCCTCCTTCATCCGGTGGAATTCACTTACTTGAAATGCTCAATGTGTTTGAGAACTTTCCAATTAAAAAATATGGAGCCAATAGTGCACAGACAATTCATTTGATGGCTGAAACCATGAAACATGCATATGCTGATAGAAGTGAATATTTGGGCGATCCAGCATTTTATAAGGTTCCTGTTAAACAACTAACAAGCAAAGAGTACGCAAAGCATATCGCCAAGCAAATTTCAATCAACAAGGCAACGCCCTCTTCTGAAATTAAGCCGGGTAATTTAACTCCATACGAAAGCGACCAAACCACTCATTACTCTGTTGTTGATAAATGGGGAAATGCAGTTTCGAACACATACACCCTTAACTTTAGTTATGGATCAGGTTTAGTTGCTAAAGGGACTGGAATTTTACTCAACAATGAAATGGATGACTTCTCGGCTAAACCAGGTGTACCAAATGGCTATGGATTAGTTGGCGGAGAAGCAAACGCTATTGAGCCTGGCAAGCGTCCGTTAAGCTCGATGACTCCAACAATTGTATTCAAAGACAATAAACCTTTCTTAGTAACCGGAAGTCCCGGCGGTTCTAGAATCATCACTACTGTTATGCAAGTCATTATGAATGTCATTGACCATGATATGAATGTGCAAGAAGCGACAAATTCACCTCGTATTCACCATCAGTGGTTACCTGATGAAATTCGAACTGAACGTAGCTTAAATGGAGACACTATTCGTATACTGGAGTCCATGGGACATAAAGTATCGATAAAATCCTCGATGGGTAGTACTCAGTCCATTGAAGTAACCGACCAAGGTTTGTTTGGTGCCAGCGACCCAAGGCGTGGTGGTTCTGCTGTGGGTTATTAATGTGTGTTAAAACCGATTAATATTATAAGGTGTCAGGTCAAAATCTACTTTTTGGTCTGACATTTTTTGAGCCACCAGCTTGCCAGTAATGGCCGACCAAGTTAAGCCTAAATGTTGGTGGCCAAAATTAACAAAAATACTTTCATGTTTTGTGCTACCCAAAACAGGTAAGCTATCTGGTAAAGAAGGACGAAACCCCATCCACTCTTCCTGTTCATCGGAGCATGATATACTTTCCAACTCTGGTAAGAGTGCTTTCCCGTGAATGAGAAACCGATTAGAAATTCCTTTAGTTGCTTCTTGCTCCATCCCACCAAACTCAACCATTCCGGCAAGTCGTGTTCCTTTTGTCATTGGTGTGATGATGCACTTTCTTTCGTAAGAAGTTACCGGGCGCTTGAGTTGTGAATGATGATTCAACATGAGATGATAACCTCTCTCTGTCTCTAGTGGCACTTTATACCCCAAATTTTCGAGTAAAGATTTACTCCATGCACCTGAAGCGACTACGACTTTTTCAGCTTTTAACGTAACTCTTTTCGCTTTATAAGACGCTTTACCATTCAATAAAACTGGTTGGTGTCGAAAATTAATTTCTGTGACGTCGAGCTGTCTGATTTCTCCACCATTTTCAATTATCTTCTCAGCCAAAGCCTCACAAATTAACTTAGGATCTGGAGTATGTGCAGTATCAGTAAAATACAGAGCAAACTGAATGTCGTGGGATAAGCTTGGCTCTAGCTCATGTAAGTCCTTGGATGTTAAGAAAGTCACAGGGATCCCTGCACTTTTATAGGCTTGGTATTTTTTTTCGACTTCCTTTATAGGAGTTGATTCAAATACTAAAAGACTACCATTCTGTTGTATAAGTTCAGGTCTTTTACAATATTCAAGCAAGATTTGCATTTCTTTAATCGCTTGGCTATTGAGTACGGCAATACTTGTAGAATTTTTAATTCTTTTTTCAGGTAGCATTTCCATCATAAACCGGACAAACCAAGGTATTGCCTTGTAAAAGTAATTGCGTTTTATCCTGAAAGGCCCGAGAGGATCGCATAGCATCTGTGGAACTTTTAGCAATAATTCAGGATCAGCCAGAGGGAATACTTGTTCTGTTGCAAAGTGACCTGCATTACCGAATGACGCCCCTGCACCTATACCATTTTTATCAACGACTGTAACTTGATAGCCTATTTTTTGTAGGTGTAACGCTGTTGCCAACCCTACAATCCCTGCTCCAACTATTACTACTTGATTTTCCATTTATTCGTCATCCATTAACGCAGTAGAAACCCATATTTAAACGGGTCATTCTCATCGATCATGAATTCGTGTCGTCCCGTTATATAGGCAGTTCCAGTAACTTCAGGTATCACCGATTGCTTTCCAAAGAAGTCAGTTTCAGAAATTGCAGTCACGGTCATAGAACCACCTACAATGCTTTCTATTGATAAAGTTTGATTAAGCGTTATCTCATTTCTCGCGTTGAGCAAAGCCATTCTTGCTGACACGCCTGTTCCGGTTGGCGAGCGATCAACTTCACCATCGGCGAAGATACATATATGTTTGGAGTGGCTTTCTTGTTTATCTGTTATTTCTGAAGTAAAAATCGTTCCGTAAAGAAAGCTTAGATCTGATTCTAAGGGATGACAGATGTGATACTTTTCACTCGCCGCCTGTTTGATTTTTTTGCCAAGTTCGATCAGCGTTGTAATATTGTTAGAAGTACATTCGATTCCATACTTATCGGCATCAACGAAAGTGTAATAAGCGCCGCCAAAGCCAATATCAAACTCAATGACTCCGATGCCTTCAATCTCAATCCTGCAATCGAGAGCCTCAGCCCATGACTCTACATTTTTGAATTTGGCCAAAATATTACCCTGCTGATCTTTCACAGCCCTAGCTATAACTTGACCAGCAGGAGTATCGACTTTGTAGTGCTTTTCTCCGTTTACCCATCCATGATTGTCAGCTTGGCTCGCAACAGTAGTTAACGCCAAAATAGCATGACCACACATGCTACTGTAACCTTCGTTATGGATAAACAGAACGCCGTAGTCTGAATCTTTTCGCTCAGGCTCCGTGATTAAGGCACCATACATGTCAGCATGACCTCTTGGCTCAAATATGAGCGCTTGCCTAAGATGATCTAGATGCTCTTTAGCATAACGGCGCTTCTCTAATATTGTCTCACCTTTTAAAGTTGGGAAACCCTCGGTAATTATTCTTAGAGGTTCGCCTTCGGTATGCACGTCTATGGTCTTGATACTAAGTAGATTCGACTGCTGAGTTCCTGAAATTGAAAACGAAACCATAATTCACCCTAACTTTATTTTTTAACTAAAAGGACTTAATGTTATCTACTTGCCTAGCCATCTCAAACAAAAATAACATTAATTTAACTATTGCAATTGTGTTGCAAATAAAAACAGTGCATTATTGTATACAATATTCAAAGTGTAAAACAAATATTTATCCATGAGGCATAAAATGACTGTTAATTGGCAAGGGGTTTATCCTGCAATTTCTACCCAATTCAATGAAGATGGCACCATTAATTTTTCATCTAACGCAGCTATGTTAGAAGCACTGATTGCCGATGGTGTCGATGGCATCATTGCACTAGGAACTATCGGTGAAAACGCTTCTCTCTCAGCTGATGAAAAACGTCAATTCATAGAGCAAACTGTAAAAACGGTAAATGGAAGAATAACTGTAATTTCTGGCTGTACCGAATACACAGCAGAGCTCGCAACTCAATATGCAAGAGATGTTCAAAAACTCGGTGTTGACGGATTAATGCTCTTACCTGCCATGGTCTACCATGGTACCGACCGAGAAGTGGTCACTCATTACCAAACTGTGGCTAGAGCTGTACCAGAGCTGCCAATCATGATCTACAACAACCCCGTTGGTTATGGTGTCGATATCAACCTCGATATGACCGAAGTATTAGCAAACGAAAGCAACATCATTGCGATAAAAGAGTCCACGACTGACACTCGCCGCTTAACTGAACTTCAAAGCCGTTTTGGTGATCGGTTTATTCTATTTTGTGGTGTAGATGATATTGCTTTAGAAAGTATATTGCTTGGCGCAACAGGCTGGATTTCTGGTTTAACGAATGTGTTTCCTAGAGAGTCAGTAACATTATATAAATTAGCCAGACAAGGCAGAATAGAAGAAGCAAAAGAGATTTATCGTTGGTTTATGCCTTTATTGCGCTTAGATACCATTCCAACATTAGTTCAATGCATTAAATATGCAGAACAATTAGTTGGCAGAGGGAGTGAAAACGTTAGATTGCCACGACTTAAGCTAATTGGCGAAGAACGTACTTATGTTGAAAAAGTGGTTTCTGAGGCACTTCAGAATCGAATAGATTTGAACAAGTTTCAATAATAAAAAGCCACAATGCGCTTAATTTAGGAGTTGTAGCAATGATCCAAGGAACATTTACTTGCATTGATGCTCATACTTGTGGAAACCCTGTAAGACTTGTCACAAGTGGCCATCCGAACCTGATTGGGGATACCATGAGTGAAAAGCGCCAGGACTTTTTGCGCCATCATGACTGGATTCGTACCGCTCTCATGTTTGAGCCTCGTGGTCATGACATGATGTCTGGCGCATTTCTGTACCCAGCATGTAACCCTAACTCAGATGCTTCAATTTTGTTCATTGAGACGAGTGGATGCTTACCAATGTGTGGGCACGGAACAATAGGTGCAGTGACAGCGGCCATTGAAGCAGGTTTGTTGAAACCTAGAATGCCTGGAAAACTAATTTTAGATACTCCGGCAGGCCAAATTCAGGTTGAATATAAACAAAATGGCAATCGAGTCGACTGGGTAAAAATATTCAACGTTGGCTGTTATCTCGCCCACCAAGATGCTGAAATCGAAGTAGCAGGCTTAGGAAAGCTCATAGTTGATGTCGCTTATGGAGGTAACTTTTATTGCATTGTTGAACCACAAACTAACTTCCCAGGGCTAAGGGAGTGGACAGCCAATGATATTTTACACTGGAGCCCTTTAGTACGTGAAGCCGCAAGCTCACTACTATGTATACACCCAGATGACCCTACCGTTAGTGGTGTGAGCCATGTACTTTGGACAGGAACAACGATTAATAAAGACTCTGATGGTGCCAATGCCGTATTTTATGGCGAAAAAGCCATCGACCGCTCTCCATGTGGAACGGGCACTTCAGCTCGACTTGCCCAACTCTATACCAAAGGAGAATTAACCGTTGGTGATACTTATAAACACGAAAGCATTATTGGTAGTCAATTTATCGGAAAAATAGAATCAAACACTCAAGTAGGAGCATACTCAGCAATCATGCCGAGTATTCAAGGTTGGGCAAGAGTCACGGGGCAAAATACCATAATCATTGACGATGACGACCCTTACGCCCATGGCTTTCAAGTAGTTTGACAATTCGCATAACAAGCTTTTTATTTCAAAGTGCTCAACTGATACGAATAGAAGCAATAGAGTGGTGAAGAAAATGTCTGTGACAGGATGTTACAGATTTAAGCACATGGATGTACAATTCTATTGGCATCCACACTATTTAGCTAAGAGCATATGTACATATAGAGTATTAATAGGAAAGATTACAATGACAAGGTTATCACAGGACATTTTAGGTCAGCATTTTATCAATCAAGTATGGATTGGCGAAGGAACAACTTTCCGAAGCTATGATCCTATTGCTAACCAAGAAAGCCCTTGGGCTTTCTTTCAGGCAACTGAAACATTGATAGACCAAGCTGCACAGGCTGCACATTCCGCTTTTACAAAATATAGACAAACTACTCCAAAGCAAAGAGCTCACTTTCTTGAAGCCATTGTAAAAGAAATCGAGGCAACTAAAGACGAAATAATACAAGTTGCCATGAAAGAAACCGGACTTCCAGAGGCTCGGTTAATTGGTGAAACTGGCCGTACTTGCAACCAACTATTAATGTTCGCAAACTTTTTGCGAAAGCCTAATGATAACGTAGAAATTGATTATGCCGAACCGAATCGCAGCCCGTTGCCCAAACCTGATACTCGTTTAAGTCATTTACCTTTAGGGCCTGTAGTCATTTTCGGAGCCTCAAATTTCCCACTCGCGTTTTCAACCGCTGGGGGAGATACTGCATCAGCATTAGCCGCAGGCTGCCCAGTTATAGTAAAAGGTCACCCGCTTCATGCTGCGACATCTGAATTAGTCACCAAAGCCATTGAAAAAGCAATAATCGAAACCCAAATGCCTGACGGCGTATTTAACTTAATTCAAAGTAATGAACCTGAAATTTCTGCCGCTCTTACTAAGCATCCATTAATTAAAGCTGTTGGGTTTACAGGTTCATTGAAAGTTGGAAGAATTTTGGCTGATTTATGTGCCCAACGTCCTGAACCGATACCTTTTTATGGTGAGCTAGGTTCAATTAACCCTCAAGTGTTGTTACCTAACCAATTAGAAGCCAATGCTGAAACATTGGCAACAACACAAGTAGAATCAATGATGATGGGACATGGTCAATTCTGCACTAGCCCTGGTTTAATTATCGCGCTTAAAGGCAATAGCTTAGAGCGCTATAAAGAGAGAATTGCCACTGTTATAAAGAAACAAGTTTCAGCGCCTATGCTTTCCCTTGGTATTGCTACTCAATACCAACAGCAAACTAATGTATTAGCAAACCATCTTGCCACTCTAACCATCGCCGAGGGAACCCAACCTGCAGAAGAGCACCATGTGCAACCAAAGTGTTTTTGTGTATCTAGTAAAGCCTTACTTCAAGATAAAGAGCTACAACAAGAAGTATTTGGCCCTTGTTGCATTATTGTTGAATGTTGCGATGATGACGAACTCCTCCACATTATCACTAAACTCGAAGGTCAATTAACGGCCAGTGTCCACGGGGATACAGAAGATCTGGAACAATATTCGAATATTATAACTGAGTTGAGTTATAAAGTAGGACGCATTATTTTTAACCAAATGCCTACTGGTGTTGAGGTTTGTTATTCTATGAACCACGGTGGTCCATACCCTGCTAGCACTGATACTAAATCAACGTCTGTAGGTATTAAATCCATCAATCGATTTTTAAGACCAATTTGTTTTCAAAATGCTCCATTTTCAGCATTACCTCTTGAATTGCGGTAAAATGCTACGAGTTTAAAAAAATATAAAGGGAAAACTGGGGTTTCCCTTTATTTATTATTTTTTAAGGGGTATCTTGGAAAGAATGATATAAAATATGTAAAAAATAAAATTACCTCATGAGTCAAAAAACACCCATCGTTCATAAAACCAGAACCCAAGTTGTCGTTGAAGTACTAAGAGAGAAAATTTTATCCGGTGATATTGCGGCAGGCGAACCATTAAGACAAAGCGCTTTAGCTGAAGAACTTAATGTTAGCCGTATACCTATTCGTGAAGCATTATTGCAATTAGAAGCCGAAGGCTTAGTCAAATTTGAAGCACACAAAGGTGCAACGGCAACCTGCCTATCTGTTGATCAAGTAACAGAGTTATTTGAACTAAGAGCTATGGTTGAAACTGATTTGCTCGCAAAAGCGATACCGAATATGCAACGCACTGATTATGCTGAAGCTGAACAAGTTTTAGAGCTATTGGAATCTGCGTTTAAACAAGAAAACGCTGTTGCAAGTTGGAGTGAGCTCAATACTCAATTTCATACTTGCTTATACCAAGCTGCAAATCGTCCACACACATTAGAAGTGATTCAATCTCTGAACACCAATTGTGACCGTTATATTAGATTACAATTATTACTTGGTGGTGGCATACCTAAAGCTGAGCAAGAGCATAGAGAACTGCTTGAGTTTTGCAAGAATGGCAATATTGATGAGGCCTGTGAGCTTTTAAAAACACATATTCTTCATGCAGCTGATGCCATAAAAAACATGGTTGCACAACAAGTTAACTAATACTAAGACCGTAGTAAAGAGAACCTAATATGCCAAACGCTATGATCACAGGATGGGGGAAATGCGTTCCTCCTGCCGTACTGACAAATGATGATTTAGCCACATTCATAGAAACTTCAGATGAGTGGATCAAAACCCGAACAGGAATTAAGCAACGTCATATCAGTCATGTCAACACATCTGAATTAGCAACTGTTGCAGCCAAAAGAGCACTAGCTGCGGCGGGTATTGATGGAAGTGAGCTTGATATGATCATCCTTGCTACAGCCACTCCTGATACTTTAGTACCCAATATCGCAGCTACAGTTCAAGCCAATGTAGGAGCAAGCTGCGCCGCTTTTGACATCAATGCAGCATGTAGTGGCTTTCTATATGGTTCAGGTCTTGCAACTGCACAAATTGAAAGTGGTCAATGCAAAAAAGTATTGGTCATTGGTGCAGAACGCCTCACTTTCATGATTGACTGGTCACGCCGTGAAACAGCTGTATTATTTGGCGACGGAGCTGGTGCTGCTGTATTTGAAGCGACAGAGAGCGACAGAGGCGTGCAAGCATACGCACTTAATAATGATCCTGAAGGAAGAGAAATTCTTAAAGCTTCGTTCGGTACAGGAATGGATCGCTTCGACCCTAAATCTTTGGATTTTTACATCCAGTTTGATGGTCAAGAGATCTTTAAACGCGCAATCAACGGAATGAAAAATCTGAGTGCTCAGGTGTTGGAGCGCTGTGGTGTTGAAAAAGATGACGTTGATATTGTGATCCCACATCAAGCCAATGAAAGAATCATTGATACACTTGTTGCTAAGATGCGCATCCCTAAAGAAAAAGCATTTGTTAACATCGCTAACTACGGTAATACTTCTGCAGCAACAATCCCAATCGCCATCTGCGATGCAATTGAGCAAGGCCGATTAAAGCCGAATCAAACCATCTTATCTTGTGCGTTTGGTGCAGGTCTGACTTCTGCTGCAATGCTTTTAAAGTGGGGAGATAGAGTTACTCCTATCAATGAAAGTGATGCTGAGTTACCACCTTGTGACCAAACAGGTTTGGAACTAGCTAAAAAAGCTGTTGACCATTTTTGTAAGAAGAATAAAGAGTAAAGATTCTACTCTAAAAAGCCCTGAATTTCAGGGCTTTTTTATATCAACGGATGCTTGATATGGCATTATTTCTGAGCTAAAGTTTTTAAGAATGAAGTGAAAGTTGTAGAGGTAAACTAAAACAAACAAAGATTAGGGATAAGCTATGAAACGACTAAAAGAATCACAACTAACTCTAGAGCAAGAAATCCAAGCCTACAATAAAAAAGCCAAGCGCCCTATCGACTTGCAAGACAATAATGACCCAGTCGAACTTGAATCAATTCTCGATAAAATCACTCTAAGTGAATCAAATCACCATCGCCGTACAGGTAAAAGCTCAAAAGAGCACGCCACAATAAAAGCAGCTATTGCTGATGTGCTACTACTGCTTGATGGTTTTGATCTAAAAGATAAAAAACCAAAAGAAATGACAGAAGAAGATGAAGTTTAGGCGTTCAATTTACAAGAAGCTCATCCCAATAAATATCTTGTTGGAAATATTTCGCTAGTTTTTCGTTTAGCGCTGTAAAGCTACTTATTTGAGTTCTTGTCCACTCAAACAAAACCAGATGAAACGATAGCAATTATTAGCAAGTAATTCATACTCTCGGTAATGGTAAACCTGCTCCTTAGCCCGTTCTGCTGCTGAGGCGCAAGATATTGGCTCAGCCATATTGTTACATGCGACATAAATAGTTTCTCCACTTCTTTGCCTCAAAAACCGTTCTGTAGAAACCACTCTAACTAAGCCAGAACCATGAAGTTCAATAATGGCATCATCGCACCAAATGCCAACGTGACAAACAACCCCATATACATGACAACACACGATTGCGCCTTGGGTGGGCACAACTTTTTTATTTGAAGAATGAATTAGACTTGGAGAAAACTTTAACTCTGGCTCACCTAAATTCATGGGTGAATCTATCCGATTAAGCAAAGTGTCTTTTTTATATTGTTTATATTCAGCAAGTGCAAGTGCGCCCACTGCCCCACCTAGTAAAAAGAAAGGTATTGGCATTTATTTGTACCCATCAAAGGAAGCTCTGTTAACACTCTAGCCTTCAATAACAAATCATAAAAGTATTGAAATGTAACCATTTTTATCTTTGGTTCAGTCAAATCACAGCATCAATGTATGAATATTAATGAAATTTTTTAAAACATATTTTGTCAACTGATAACATTAATTTGAATTGAGTTAAATCTATGACTGAAGCAACAAGGCGCTCCACGTTAACCCCTACTACAGAACTTGTTTTAGTTTACGAACAAACACAAGCAGCCTTTTCATTGGAATGTGGTGATAAAAAATACGGAATAAGTCATGGGCTATCTGAATTAGCCAGTAACTCTATAAATGGACACCAAGCGGTTCTTCAGTTTCATCAATTTGAACAAGGTGCGCTTGAACCTGCGATAAGCCTACTTGAAGTAAAAATTGAACATACCACTAGCGCAGGAAAATGTTGGAAAGTAAGTCAACTAAATAGGAGCATGCGCGTATTTGCAAATACTGAGGATAACGCTATCAGTCATCTCGAACAAGAAATGAATATGCTTCAAAAAGAATTAAAAGCACAACCTGTTGGGGTGGCCTTTACGCATGCGATTCTATCAAAAAACCTGAAACTGCTTGAAGCTTATCTACAAGCAGATATAAACCCAACCTGCTTCATAGATAGAAAAAACTACACTTTAAAAGAAAAAGAGGCTGCGCCAGAGCAAGGGTTTACTATAAAATGGAGTCGGCCTTATGCTTGTGAGTGTTATACCAGGCATAACATTGCTGATCACACCTGTCGAAATGATGTAAAAAAATACTACTGGGGTTCTACTGCCCAGTTTGAGTTCTCAGCACTTTCAACAACTCAAGTGACCCCGCTCCACATCGCAGTATATCAAGCACATGAGCCAACTATAGCTTTGTTAGTCGCAGCTGGAGCCAGACCTGTTTTAAAAAACTCAAGTGGAAATACTGCTTTACACTTGGCTTGCACTAAAGAGCGACACCACCTTATTCCAGAGCTAATAAAATCTTGTAAACCCGATGATCTAGATATAACGGACTTCGAAGGTAATAACGCTATACGCAAATTGATAGAGCTAGGCCAACTTCAACGCGTTAAAGAATTGGGGGATGCAGGAGCTAATTTAGAAATACCATCAAAACTAGGTACTAGCCCTTTACAACTTGCCTGCCACTGCAATAAACACCTTACGTCGGGATATTTATTGGAAAAAGGAGTAAATGTTGACTATTAAAATCCACAAGGCCACGCAGCTTTGCATCATGCAGCAACCTCAGGCAGCGTCGATTGTATCGAAACATTACTGAAATACGCGCCACAAGTTGATATACAAGATAATAACGGTTGCACACCTTTATACCTATGTTTAAAAAATTGCGATAATCCGAAGGGAATAGATGAACACTTAATAAAGCATGGAGCCAACCCATTTATAAAAAACAACAAAGGAGTTAGCCCTGCAATGTTAGCGGCTCAAAAGGCCAATCATTCAAAAGTGTTAGCAAGGTTTTTAAAAACCGATACTGAATTTAAAAGCCCTGAGACTCGAGAAAGTGCGATAGAAGAGTTATACAAAGAAGCAACGAAAGCCAACAATATGGAAGCTATTCTCATACTGATTGATGAGATGCCAGAAAATGCTTTCCAAGAGAGAGTTCTCGGGGTTTTCGACGTAGCCACTTCCCGCCTTGACCAGCAAACAATCGATAGATGTATAGAACGAATGAAAAAGGCAAAAATTATTGTGCCTGCACATGTTGTTGCCAAAGCGATAATTAAGGGACCATCTGATTTACAAGCACACACAGAAATGGTGAGTTCCTTACTTAGCATTCCTGCTCAATTGACAAATGTAAAGGAAGGTAAAAGCGCTTTGCTCCTGGCTGCAATGCATTGGTCAAAAAGACCAGAATTAGCCAATGCTATATGTAATATCATCATTACCTCACGTGAAAGAGAGCTGGACTTAGAACCAATGCACGCTTATTGGGGAGGCACATCAACTCAGCGAGTCATCATTGATAACCTAGGCTATGTAGCAGCAATGGATTTTATGGCTCAATATCGCGGCATTCGAAAAAGGCTAAGCCAAGCAAGTAATGTAAACGTAACAGAGTTCGAACAAAAAGAATCTGAGGGGTGGGCTGAACTTGAACCAAAAGGTGTATACCCTTCTGTCACTAACACTCCCAAACAGCTACTAAACTCTAAGAATATCCCCCTTGAGGACATGACTTCTATAACGAAAAAAGACGATAAATAACCTAATCCAAGAGCAATGCAACTCTATTATATATAAATAAAGGGTTAAGCCCTGTAGCAGAAGGTAAAATATATTCTTCTATAAATATGACATTCCACTTCAGTCTCTATCAAACCATAAAGAAGATAAAGCAAAAGAAGTGGAAGAAGTTAGCTAAACTCTCTATAGGAGTACCTACTTGTTCTTATTGCAAGCAGATAGTTGCCATTACTTAACTTTCAAGCTGACTAAGTAATTTACAATATCAACTAACTCGTCCGCAGACTTACCTGCTGGATTAACCTCATAAATCCCATTAATCAAAAACGTTGGAACGCCGCTTATTCCAGATAGCTGAACCTGAATCCCATATTCACTTAAAGCTGCTTTTTTATTTGCAGAATTATAAACTTTATCAAAATCCGCGGCCGTTACTCCTTGAGAAATAAAAAAGGCTCTCAGCTGGGCTGAAGAAGTAAACGGACCAGCTTCTTCATGAATATAGTGAAAAATTTGACTATGAATTTGGTTGGTAATTTTAAGTTTTTGGGCAACAAAGTAGGCTTCTTGACCTAAGATCCAACTAGAACGACCCGCTCCAACAGGTGTTCTTACAAAAGCCACCTTACCTTTGAGCATTGTCGCCATTTTTTCAATACTTGGATCAGCATGATAGCAATGCGGGCAATTGTATGAGAAGAATTCTCTTATCACTGGCTTATGCGCCTCAGGTATACCCTCGACTTTGATGTAATCTTTACCTTCCAAATAATGCCCTGCAAAGGCTGGGTTACATAACATAGACAAAACGCAGAACAAAGCAGTAGCATAGAGCTTCTTAATCACAATATTCTCCTCAATTAGCAAGCATCAAGTGCTAAATATAGATCGTAAAACTGGTAGGAAAAATCCAATTCATTACTAATTTTCTCGCCACTCACTTCTTTTCCACGAATTCCATCCCCTAAAAACCTTGGTCGCTCTCCACCAAAGTGAAGAGTTGCTCGCGTATAGAACTCACTGCGAGAAGGATGGTGAGGCGAACAGACATTATAAACTTTGCTTGCTGAATCAGCTGTTAACAATGCCCTCATAGCCGCAATACAATCTTCTAAGTGGACGAGATTGACGACTTTATCACCCGCAGGAATGTCCGACTTCCCCGCAAAAAAACGTCCTGGTGGACGATTAGGCCCGATTAACCCCGAAAATCTAAGAACATGTCCATTTGCATGTTGTAAAAATAAATTTTCAGCCGCTAACATGGTTTCACTAGATGCAGAGTGAGCAGATGCATCAACTTCTTTCATAACGCGATTGTCATCAGGATAAACAGATGAGGAACTAACAAAAATTATCTTTTTGCATTTATCAACATCAACTAAACGCATCAACTTTTTAATCTGGATTAAAAAAGAACTTGAAGTCTGCTTTCGTAATCCAGGTGGAATACAAACAATCAGATAATCAGACTGTAACAATGGCTTAATGGCTAACTGTTCAACCTCTGTCAAATTCAGACTTAAATCTAAAGCGAAAGCGTTAACACCAGCACGATTTAGTTCATTAAGCGACGATGAAGCACGTTTACTGCCAGAAACCTGATAGCCAGCACTCAACAAACTTTGTGCTAGAGGGAAACCAAACCAACCACACCCAACAATAGTTACGCTGCTATTCATATTTTACCTCTTAAGAGTCAGCACAAAAGTAAAAGCTTACAGCCTCATCTCCACCAAGACTGTGCAAAACATTTTCTGCCAAATCATCTTTACTGACTACGCTTTCAATAGATACTTGCTCACTCTCTAAACAGCGCATTTTGATCTGTTTACCTGAGGCCGTACAACTTAAAACATCAGGAAAGTTACTATGATTTTTATTCACTAGAACTTTAGCAAAACTCCCATCTTGTAATTTCACTATCGTACCAGGTGGAAAAACACCTATGGTTTTAATTAAAGCGGCTAATAATTCAGGTGCATGTCGCTTAGCACCATATTTATATAGATAACCTAAAGCCAACTTAGAAGAGCTGAATTTAGGGTCATTTAGTAAAATATCAAATTCATTAGCCAGACTCACAACCTGTGTCGTTATTGGAATTTGATCACCTTTTAACTGTTGAGGAAAACCACTTCCATCAATATATTCGTGGTGTGAGCCTACTATACTGAGCACCGCATCTGACCATACGCCTTGTGGTTTTATAATATTTACGCCATAGGTCGGGTGTAAATTCAAAAAGTTTTTTTCACTTTTAGTCAACTCCCCAGTTTTTCTTACAATGCTATCTGGGACTTTGCTCTTACCATAGTCGTGTATTAATGCACCCTGAGCCACATCTCTTATTTGTTCTTCACTTAGTCCTATCGTTTTCGCCAAAATCATTGATATGACCGCCACGGAAACACAATGCTGGCTAACATCTCTATGTGACTCTGGCTTTTTAACCGAGCACAGACGAGTGTTTTCTGCTTCTGTTAGATGTTGATATAACTGTTCAACAACTGCGGTGGAAAGACGATACGCGCCTTCAGGATCAGTCAGCATTTTATTTTGGATGGTCTGATTTTGATCTATGTTAAACGAAAACCTTTTCTGACTTCGTTGAATGGCTTGCTTAATTTCTTTGCTAGGATCAAAAATAGACTGCTCGGGCAACGGTGTTGGACTTTCCGCTGTGCTAGATTCCATCTTCAGGTCTTGAGTTTGATAATGCCCATCAAGTAAATACACATAAGGCAGAGATAAGCCTTTAATTACTTGGAGTTCTTTCACCGTTTTGACGCGAACACTGCTTCTAAAAAAGGGGTGATCTTTCCAAGCAGAGGGGATCTTAATTTTCATTCCTAATTGAATATCAGAAACGGGAATTTTTACTGAATTCGACATCTGCAACAACCACATCCATTATGGGTAACTATACTCGTGATACTTGAAGATACAACTTTCAGGGCTTTTCAGCGTTGAATTATTCGAGGCGTGAAAGTGAAGAACTAGCGGGCTAATTTAAGCTTTCACAACAAAGAAGAATCAACGCTGAAAAGCCTACAAAGTGCAAGTTTAATTGCCATTTAGACTGTGTTACTTACCCTTGAAATAGAATAACTATGACCGACATACAAAACTGTCGTTACTTTGTTTACTGCGGATAAGTGCCTTGTCTAAATGGCAATTAATTCTCGCTGAAATCCTGCATCTTCAGGTATCACGAGTATATGCTATTTTGTATGACTGATTGACAGAATACCGCTATTCTCTGTCAGGTGTCCAGTTTTTGACATAATACTCTAAATGTTGTGACTTAAAGATAAACAACCCACACCAAAACAGCCCTAAAACCTCTAATCCATTTTGCCAACTGAACTGAAATTTAAGATAAGACAACTTGCCATAGATAAGATAAACCTCTGCTATTAAGGTAACAAAAAGCCCCCATTTGATACGCTGAAATAGTGGTATCAAAAAGATAGGCTTCCCTCTTCGCTCAAAAGTAATAAGAAAAAAAACCACTGCAGCTATTGAGCCAGCAATCAGACTTGAAATAAAGTCGGTTTTTTCTGGATAAAAGAGTTTGACTAATGCATCGCGCTGGCCAGTTTGAGTCAAAGACATGGCAAAAATACACCAAGATCTTGCTAGAAATGCCAATACGATATACAGAGATAAAGGCGGCTTTACACGACCTTTATCATCTAACCAGCGGATATGAGAGAAATCTAACACAATAAAATTTATAGATCGTAAATGGTTGGAATCGCTTTACGCTTATGTTGAGTTCTTTTATAAATCCCAATCAATTTATTTTCCACTTCGGTATCTACTGGCTTTCCTTCTAAAAAGTCATCGATTTGTTCGTAAGTTAAACCCAGCGCGACTTCATCCTCTAGCTGAGGTTGGTCTTCCTCTAAATCTGCCGTAGGAGCTTTATGAACTAAAATATTCGGTGCACCTAAGTAACTCGCTAATTGTCGAACTTGCCGTTTACTTAAACCAAATAAAGGCGCTAAATCACAAGCACCATCACCCCACTTTGTATAAAAGCCAGTTATGTTTTCAGCACTATGATCAGTTCCAACAACCAAACCATTGACCAAACCTGCGATTTCATATTGTGCAATCATACGTTGACGAGCTTTAACATTACCCTTTACAAAATCCACATTTACGTTCTGAGTAACATCAACTTGTGCTGAAGTTAGTCCAGCTAATACTTCTGAGTGAATTCCATCAGCACCACCAGCAATATTTACCGTGATTTGCTGAGACGGTTTAATAAATTGACAAGCGAGTTGTGCTTCGTCTTCATCTTTTTGAACTTTGTAAGGCAAACGCACAGCAAAAAATTGGTAATTATTTAATTTTTGTTCATCATTAAGCTGCTCAACCGCGAGTTGACAGAGGCGTCCTGCAAGAGATGAATCAACACCACCGCTGATCCCAAGAACCACACTTTTACAGCCAGAATTGAGCAACATTGTCTTAATAAACCCTACTCTGCGCTGAACTTCCTGCTCCGAATCGATTTGAGGTTGAACCTTCATTTCCTCAATGATCTGTGCCTTCACGCTTGCTCCAAAAATCAAATAATCTGAAAATAGAACTGAAATCTAACATTTATTTAAGATTAAAAGTAGTCAATTTTTACTTCCAACCGAACTCTATTTTGTATATAAATCACTCTGGCGCATAAAAATACATCACTTTTCTTTTGCTTAGGTAAACACTGATCTAGATTTAAATGTAGAAATGGTTTTGCAATTGCAAAATTGACTTTAGCTAGATTGGTATTTGATTCACTACTGGAAGATCACAATGCGGATATTGGTTGTAGAAGATGACCCACTTTTGTCACACCACCTTAAAGTTCAGCTATCTGAACTAGGTAATCAGGTTCAAGTTGCATTAAATGCAAAAGAAGGCCACTATCAAGCTATAAACTACCCGATAGATATCGCTATCATTGACATTGGCTTGCCTGACTTTGATGGTATTAATCTAATCAAAAAGCTTAGAGATGATGATCTCAAAGCCCCCATTCTTATTCTTACGGCTAGAATGCATTGGAAAGATAAAGTTGAAGGCCTAAACGCAGGCGCCGATGATTATCTTGTAAAGCCATTTCAAAAAGAAGAGTTGGTGGCAAGGTTAGATGCGCTTGTTCGTCGTAGCGCAGGTTTTGTTAAACCATTAATCACCAGTGGCGATTTAGAAATTGATCTCGCCGCTAAACAAGTCAGTTTATGTGGTTCTGCTATCGATGTAACAGCATTTGAATATTTAATTTTGGAGTATTTAATGCGCCATAATCATGAAGTAGTAACCAAACGACGTTTGCTAGATGTCATTTATGCAGACCGTGAAGGCGACCCAAATACAATTGAAGTTATGGTCAGTCGATTACGCAAAAAACTGTCTCTACATGGATTAGATAACCCCATTAGCACCATTAGGGGCCAAGGCTACAAATTTAACCAAGCATGCAATTAAAAGCGAAAACTAGCCCCAGCTTATTCAAACAGCTATTAGCAGGGGCCGTGATAATCATAACCTTGCTCACTCTTTCCTTAGCTTGGTTATTTAACCAATTGCATGTTCAACAAAGTTTTAACCAACAAACAGAAGCTTTAATGGCAGATATTCCGACTGCCATTGAGTCATTAAAGAAGCACATAGATAATCCAACAGAAGGAGTCTTAGACACACCAGAAAACCCCATCGACTTTATGATGGTCAGTTGTGATAAAAACCATAAACAAATTTGGTCATCTCACCTTGCGAACAGAAGGAATTTGACCAACACCTGTGATGAATACCATAAAGTAAAACACAACCAGCCTCCTTATTACGTCAATTTGACTGACGGTAACACTTATTTAATTTATCCATTAGAACTCCAAACCAAAAGAAAACACGTGACTCTATTAGTGCTCAAGGATGCCAATGGATTCAGCCTTGAATATCAAAAATTCAGTCACCAAACCTACTTACAGCTTGCACTCATTTTAGCCCTCACAGGTTTGTTTTTGATAGCGATGACATATTGGGGGATCCGTCCTTTTAGGAAAATGATCAAGGAACTGAATCAAATTAAAAAAGGTCAGTCACAACATTTAAACCAAAGTTATCCAAGAGAGTTCAAAGGCACAGTTAATGCACTAAACCAACTGATTCAACAATCCTCTGCTCAACAGGAGCGATATAAAAATACCATTAACGATTTAGCACATAGTCTCAAAACTCGTTTATCGTCTATTCGAGCACTTATCGAGGGAAAAGAAAGCGAGACTAAAGACAAACAGGAACAAGTTTTAGAACAGATTTATCAAATGGATGATATGGTCAATTATCATTTAAAACGTGCTTTGTTAGGTCGACGTTCTATTATCGAAGAATCTACAAAAATTTCCGAGGTCATAGAACAGTTAGTTCCTATATTGCAAAAGCTATATCAAGAAAGGGACATTCAATTCTCTTCAGACATTGACGACAAACTCACCTTCCCTTGCAACAAGGATGATCTAACAGAACTATGCGGAAACCTATTAGAAAACGCATTTAGACTTTGTTTGAACCAAGTGCATTTTAAAGCTACGCACACTCGAAAGTCATTGTACCTCTGTATAGAAGATGACGGACCGGGAATCCCTGATGAAATAAAGTCCAAAATCCTAGAGCGTGGTTTTCGGGCAGATACCCAACACACAGGCACAGGTCTTGGACTGGCAATTTGCAATGAAATTGTCGAAACCTATGGGGGTAAGTTATCTATTAGTCGCTCGGAATTAACAGGTGCAAAAATAGAGATTGAAATACCTGTTAACTAGCCATCATTTTGATATTGCCGCATAAAGCTGTTCGGCTCGATTAAACATGATCCAAGAAGTCGCAATATACTTGTCACTACTTAACGGCACATGCCCTTTGTGAGTATGGGTGAAACCCGCTGGAGCGATTATCATTGTGCCCTTTTTAGGTTTGATTTTACGCTGTTGATAATAAAATTCTGTCTCCCCTCCCTCTTCTACATCATTTAAATAAAACATATACAAAACTACTCTATGTAATGCTTCATTATGTTGTAATTGTGGGAATTGTTCAGAGTGCCAGTGGTGATAACCACCTTGCCCTTTTAGGTAATGCTGGATGTTAATCGTGCCACTACGGTATAAGTATTTAACCAAAGGCATAGCTCTCGGTTTACCTAAAGTTTCAAAATTTTCTGAGGTTAATGTAACAGGCTTGTTGTGTTCATCCATTACTTGGACAGATACCGCTCCCATCAACGCCATAGAATATTTATTAAAATAGTCCGTTGCGCCATTTAGGGTGTAACCGAGTAATTCATTTTTGATGGATGCTAAGTCGGGAAAGTTATCTAAGGTCAGATCTGTACTTTGTTTTTTTTCACTATCAACGCCGTTTCCAGTCTCGCCCAACCGAACACCTGAATGTTTAGAAAAAGTCTCGATTAAACGGTCACAAAACTCATCAGGCAATGCATTGGGGTAAACTTCAATAAAGTCCATTTCGATTCTCAGGAGGCACAAAAACCTAACTATACCGCCTAAAAATCAACAAATCGATAACTTTATCAGGGCTGTTATATAGGAAAACTGCTCAAGTATCACTACAACCAGCGCTTTCTTTTGAAGAACACATAAGTCCCCACTGCACTTGCCAACATCATGGCTATAGCCATTGGATAACCTAGCGTCCATGAAAGTTCAGGCATGTCATGGAAATTCATCCCATAGCTACTTGCGATTAACGTTGGTGGCAGAAACACAACCGCTGCAACTGAGAATATTTTAATGATTCTGTTTTGTTGCAATCCACTGAAGCCCATAGCGGCATCCAATAGAAAGTTTAACTTATCGAAGATAAACTGGCTGTGAGGCATTAAGGACTCAATATCCGCTAACATTTCACGAATATCCTTCATTTCCTCATCCGACATTTTTCCACGATAATAGCGTTGCATATACCGGAGAGAACGTTGGGTATCAAGCAAACTCAAACGGATCTTTCCATTTGAATCTTCTTGCAAAGTGATGAGCTTGAATACATCATCTAACTCTTCACTTTCAAACACTTCTTCAGCCATATTTTCTAATACGGTGTAAACGTCCTCAATCAAGTCAGATAGGTAATCAACTTTTAAAGTAAAGAACTCAAGAAACAGCTCTTGTGGAGTCGCGATTTTAAGACGCCCTAAGCGTAAGTAGTTCCGGAGAAGGCGAACTAAGCCAACATCTTCTTCTCTGATGGTCAGTAAAAAGTTTTTACGAAGGTTGAAAGAAATGTTAACACCACGAACATCCTGACCTACGCGTTGAGGAAATAATGAGTTGATATGCAAGCCATCTTTATTTTGATAAAAACGTGCCGAGGCCTCAATTTCATTGATGTCTTCTTCTTCCGGTACTTCTTCTACCGAAAATTTACTTAACCAGTCACGCTCATCGTCTTCCGGTTTATACAGATCAAGCCAAAGGGTGCCTTCTGGAATATCGTCTTTGGTACTCAGCTCTTGAATGGTTAAGCGGCGATTTTCATAGAGATATGCAGTGATCATAAAAGTCCCCTTGAACTTACAGCCATTTCATGTCCTTGAGATGACTTGGATGTAATTTTGCGCTAGTTTACCTGATAAAAGAAGAAGATAAAGCTTTAAGCTTTAAACCAGCGTAATTGACTGAATTATTGCTTATTCTGTATTCAGTCTACACCATATACCAATTATTTTTGTAAAGGTTAAAATAAAAAATCATTCATACCTTAGAGGGCTTCGATCTCTTTGAGAATCCCGCTTTGAATCAAAGTTCGGTCTGAAGCTTGTATGTTTCCGAGAGCTATCACGACTTCTCTCTTCGGAAATTTTTATACGTCCTCTTGAACGCTCACTATCGCTACGACGACTAACTCCATTAAGTTCAGAAGAAACTGCTAATGGTTGTAAAAATACCGTAACTTTCCGTTGCAATGCATTGAATTTAACACTGTCAAATCTAGGAAGCTCGTTGGCTTTGATCAATTCAAAAAAATCATAAGCTGTATTCGGTGTGTTTCTACATCTAAGTATGCACTCTATCTTTGTAACTTTAGAATAAGTTGAAGTAGTTAACTTATTTGAAATCCACCAATGTAAGGCAACATACGCAAGTTCTATTTTAACTACACTCATCGAGATGTTAAAAAAAAGGTGTATCTGGAAATCTAACGTTAAACATGAATCGGAGGAAGCATGACGATCGAAACCGGGTTGACTGCATATCATATTCTTTGCTTTAGCTGTTTCGAAAAGTCTATGTGACACAGCATATTGCCTTTGTTTAACACCTGCTTGAATCAACGGTTGCAGCACCAAAAAGTCTTCTTTTGTTATCAAGCTTAAAATTCTTTCTTCAAACTTTTCTATTTCAAAGTGCTCACACTCAAATAACGTTGCTGTCATATGAGAAGCAGCTAAAAGCTCAGAGCTATCTGGTGATACCAACATATCGGCTAACAGTTTTTCCGCCAATTGAAGGTATAAGTTATCTCTTACCGCTAAGGATGCATTGAATTGTGCATAAAGCGTGGCATAAGAATCATCAGGGTGCGTTATTTGATTTTTAATAGCTCTAAATTCACCGAAGAGAAAATTTAGATCCATCTGAGGCAACTTTAAACATTGTGTTAAGAATCCAATGTAGCCTTTATAAAGCGCCCCTTCTGAAGGACCATATTCTAGAGCACATTTCTTTGCGCATCCCAAAAATGAGCATAGCTGCTCTTTATAATGTGCTTTAAAATCTTGACAAGGAGAATTCACTAGGGCTTTAGTCCACTCAAGGTATAAGTAAAGCAATTCTTTGTTGCAGGATCTACCTTCAAACAGACTCAAGTCAATATAATCAATAAAGTCAGTCTGCTTTGTTAGCACCTCTTTATATGCCCTGATTAATTGTACTTCAATATCCTGCTTATCCGATACACTCGATGTTATCGCCTTTTGACAAGTAAGATGTAAATTAGCAACATAATGTAAAGGCACTTGATATGGTTTAAAGTGTTTAACAAACCCTTTTAATAATTGTAGAACAGTACCTACTGGAATTTTTGCACGCAATGAAGCAAGTTGATGAACGTCAATATACCATTTAAAATCAGAGCTTAGGTTCTCGATATACATTATCATTAATATATCTTCTAATTCAGCTACACGCCCCCCCCATTGGATCAATTCTAAATAGACGGCCTTTACTATTCGAGGATATGCCTTATGTGAAACGATAAATGAATCCATATCGTTTATTAAAACTTTTTTTAAAGATTCATCACTCAACGAAGCAATTGTCTCAGCCAATTCTGCAATAGAACAATAATCTTGATACATTGCGGAGTTGGGAAAACAAACTTTGTATAGCTCACCATTTGAGACCAAAGCAATGTATCCAGATTTAAATAAGCAATCATCTTGTAATTCAGATGAAAAATACAAATCTTCCCCATTTCTGACGGCAACTATTGCAGCCATCATCCAATGCTGTAATTCAATGGGAGAGCAATGTGCTAGAAAATGAACCCCATACTTGTCCAAAGCTTTATCATGTATTTCTTTATTCTTTGGTACCAGCTCACCATAGAGTGGATAAACAGCAAGCTTCTCGTCATTAGGCGTCCAAAACAAACCACCTAACTGCAAAAATGAGGAATAGTAAGAAGCTATTTCTTGAATTGCATCGTGAACTGACTCATTCTCTCCCGTGTACTCAGTAAAAGTAACTTCACTACTTTGTTCTTTACGGTATTGTTCGTCTGCACAACAAACTCGTTGAGCATTAACTTTAGCCTTATAACCTCTCAAGCAACCATTAGATGAATTTGATTTTGTTTCAGAAGAATTAATTGGTAGTTCATCACTAAAAAAGTCTTTATGAATTGGCTTGTAGCCATTATTAACGGTTATTTTGGCTGCTATACAGTATGTCGAAAAAGGAAGAATTTTTTTAGGTTCGTCAAGCTCATCACTCTGTGCCATAGGAGATGAAGTGGGGCTTGGAGATAAAGTGGAGCTAGGAAATAAAGCAGCATCTGGAGCAGTATTTGAAGTTGTTGATAATAAAGCAGACATATAAGAACAAATGATTAAACGTTAGTTTTTTATACCACACATTTCATTAATAGAACTTGAACAAAAAAGGCCGGCAATGCCGACCTTTATATGAAAATCAGGTAGTTACCAACCCGTTTTCTCGCGTAGTGCTTTACCAATGTCAGCTAAAGAGCGAACAGTAGTTACACCAGCAGCTTCTAGAGCAGCAAACTTCTCATCAGCAGTACCTTTACCGCCAGCGATAATTGCACCAGCGTGACCCATACGCTTACCAGCAGGAGCAGTAACACCAGCAATGTAAGAAACAACAGGTTTAGTTACGTGGTTCTTGATATATTCAGCCGCTTCTTCTTCAGCTGTACCACCAATCTCACCAATCATAACGATAGCTTCAGTACCTTCGTCGTTTTGGAACATTTCTAAAACGTCGATGAAGTTAGTACCTGGGATTGGATCACCACCGATACCAACACAAGTAGATTGACCGAAACCTTCGTCAGTTGTTTGCTTAACCGCTTCGTACGTTAGCGTACCAGAACGAGAAACAATACCCACTTTACCAGGCTTATGGATGTGACCAGGCATGATACCAATCTTACATTCACCAGGAGTGATAACACCTGGGCAGTTAGGACCGATCATGCGAACGCCAGTTTCTTCAAGCTTAACTTTAACTTCAAGCATATCCAGAGTTGGAATACCTTCAGTAATACATACGATAAGCTCGATACCAGCGTCGATTGCTTCTAGGATTGCATCTTTACAAAAAGGTGCTGGGACATAGATAACAGTCGCAGTTGCGCCAGTTTCAGCTACAGCGTCTTTAACAGTGTTAAAAACAGGTAGACCTAGGTGAACTTGACCACCTTTACCTGGAGATACACCGCCAACCATCTGAGTACCGTAAGCGATAGCTTGCTCAGAGTGGAAAGTGCCTTGACCACCAGTGAAACCTTGGCAGATAACTTTAGTATCTTTATTAATTAAAACAGACATTATTTGCCCTCCGCAGCAGCAACTACTTTAACTGCAGCATCAGTTAGTGACTCAGCAGCGATAATGTCAAGACCAGAGTTAGCTAGAACCTCACGGCCTTTTTCAGCATTAGTACCTTCAAGACGAACAACAACAGGTACTTCAACGCCAACTTCTTTAACAGCGCCAATGATACCTTCTGCGATCATGTCACAACGTACGATACCACCAAAGATGTTAACAAGAACGGCTTTAACATTGTCATCAGAAAGAATGATCTTGAATGCTTCAGCAACACGCTCTTTCGTTGCGCCACCACCTACGTCTAAGAAGTTAGCTGGTTTGCCGCCGTGTAGGTTTACGATGTCCATAGTACCCATTGCTAGGCCTGCACCGTTAACCATACAACCTACGTTACCGTCTAGAGCAACATAGTTTAGCTCGAACTTAGCGGCGTGAGCTTCACGAGCATCTTCTTGTGAAGGGTCGTGCATTTCACGGATTTTAGGCTGACGGAACAATGCGTTACCGTCTACACCAATCTTGCCGTCAAGACAGTGGATGTTACCTTCTTCAGTGATAACAAGCGGGTTGATTTCTAGAAGTGCGAAATCATGATCAGTAAACATGTTGCCAAGGCCCATGAATACTTTAGTGAACTGCTTCATTTGTGTTGGGTTAAGACCCAACTTAAAGCCTAGATCACGTGCTTGGTATGTTTGAGGTCCAACTAGAGGGTCGATGATTGCTTTATGAATCAACTCTGGAGTTTCTTCAGCAACAGTTTCAATCTCAACACCACCTTCAGTAGAAGCCATGAATACAACTTTACGAGTTGCACGGTCAACTACAGCACCTAGGTACAATTCGTTAGCGATATCAGTGCAGCTTTCTACAAGGATTTTAGCAACGGGTTGACCATTCTCGTCAGTTTGGTAAGTAACCAAGTTTTTGCCTAACCATTTTTCAGCAAAAGCTCTGATTTCTTCTTTGTCGCCAGTTACTTTAACGCCACCAGCTTTACCGCGGCCGCCAGCATGTACTTGGCACTTAACGACCCACATGTCACCACCAATACGTCCAGCCGCTTCAACAGCTTCTTGGGCTGTGTCACAAGCGTAACCTTCTGATACTGGTAAACCATATTCAGCAAAAAGTTCTTTTGCCTGATACTCATGCAAATTCATGATGATCTATCCGTTTACTACAAAATTGAATTAAATAACCGCTTCTTTAACTTCAGAAGCGGTCGCTAGGGTATTGTCTTATTTCAACCTTTATCTAATCTGTCATTCCTAAGAAAACAGGAATCTAGTGACTCTTATCTAAGAACTCTAAAGCCACTGGGCACCTACCTTCGTAGGTGCGACAAAAATACAAATTAAAGGTCTAGCAATAGACGAGTTGGGTCTTCTAAGAAGTCTTTGATAGCTACTAGGAAGCCAACTGATTCACGACCATCGATGATACGGTGGTCATAAGATAGTGCTAAGTACATCATAGGTAGAATTTCTACCTGTCCATTCACTGCCATTGGACGATCTTTAATGGCGTGCATGCCTAAAATCGCACTTTGTGGCATGTTAAGAATTGGAGTCGACATTAGCGAGCCGAATACACCACCGTTAGTAACTGTGAAGTTACCGCCAGTCATGTCTTCAACGGTTAGTTTACCGTCACGACCTTTAATCGCTAATTCACGAACTTTGTTTTCGATGTCAGCAAGGCTCATTTTGTCAGTATCACGTAATACTGGCGTTACCAGGCCACGTGGAGTCGATACTGCGATACTTACATCAAAATAGTTGTGATAAACAATTTCATCACCATCAATCGAAGCGTTCACTTCTGGGAAACGCTTAAGCGCTTCGGTTACCGCCTTGATGTAGAAAGACATAAAGCCTAAACGAGTGCCATGGCGCTCTTCAAAGATATCTTTGTATTTCTTACGGATATCCATGATTGGTTTCATGTTGATTTCGTTAAACGTCGTCAACATTGCAGTTGAATTCTTAGCTTCAAGAAGACGGTTAGCAATGGTCTTACGAAGACGAGTCATTGGAACACGCTTCTCGCTGCGCTCTGCTGCTACTTGAACAGGAGCTAGCGCTGCAGATGAACCTTGAGACTTAATAAACTTCTCAACGTCTTCTTTAGTGATACGACCACCAACGCCTGAGCCTTTCACTTTGCTAGCATCAACATTATGCTCTGCAATTAGGCGACGAACTGATGGGCTTAGCGCATCGTTGCTTTCTTCTTGCGCTGGCGCAGCTTCTGCAGCAGGAGCTGCATCCGCTTTTGGTGCTTCAGCTTTCGCTTCAACAGCACCAGGAATTAGAGTCGCAATCACTTGCTCGCCTAAAACGGTTTCGCCTTCGCCAAATTGGATTTCTCCAATTTGACCATCAGCTTCAGCAACAACTTCTAAAACTACTTTATCAGTTTCAATGTCAACCAAATTTTGGTCGCGAGTTACTGACTCACCAGGTTGAACGTGCCAAGTCGCAATTGTTGCGTCTGCAACTGACTCTGGCAATACGGGTACCTTAATTTCGATACTCATAAAAAACTATCCTTTCTATAAACGATACTAAAGTTTTAATGCGTCTTTGATTAATGCTTCTTGTTGACGCATATGTAAGTCAGCATAACCGCATGCAGGAGCAGCGGACGCTTCACGACCGGCATAAGTCAAATCAGCACCTGCAGGGATTGCGGTTCTGAAATGATGTTGGCTACAGTACCAAGCACCTTGGTTTTGAGGCTCTTCCTGACACCAAACAAAATCGGTAACGTGCTGATAATCCGCAAGCGCTTTTGCCATTTCCTCATGAGGGAATGGGTACAGTTGCTCAATACGAACAATCGCCACGTTCTCAATATTTTCTTTACGACGCTTATCTACTAAGTCGTAGTAAACCTTACCACTACAAAGTACAACACGGTCTACTTTCTTAGCGTCTAGCTCATCAATCTCACCAATCACATTTTGGAAAGTGCCATTCGCCAGTTCATCCATTGATGAAACAGCAAGTGGGTGACGAAGTAGAGACTTAGGAGACATAACCACAAGTGGACGACGCATTGGACGTACAACTTGACGGCGTAGCATGTGATAAACCTGTGCAGGTGTTGATGGAACACACACTTGCATATTATGGTTAGCACAAAGCTGTAAGAAACGTTCTAGACGTGCACTTGAGTGCTCTGGTCCCTGCCCTTCATAACCATGAGGAAGAAGCATCGTTAGACCACACAAACGTCCCCACTTCTGCTCACCAGAAGATAGGAACTGGTCAATCACAACCTGAGCACAGTTAGCGAAATCACCAAATTGAGCTTCCCAAATGGTCAAACCGCTTGGCTCAGCTGTTGCATAACCGTATTCAAAAGCTAGAACTGATGCTTCAGACAGTACTGAGTCAGTTATATCAATTGGTCCCTGCTCACCTTCTAAATTGCGAAGGGGCATGAAAGTACTAGCCGTCTTTTGCTCATGCAAAACAGCATGACGGTGGAAGAAAGTACCACGACCTGAATCTTGACCAGTAATACGAATACGTTTTTGGTCATCAAGAATGGTGGCATAAGCTAAGTTTTCAGCCATACCCCAATCAAGCAGTTTTTCACCGTTCGCCATTGCAACACGATCTTTGTAGATCTTCGCAACACGAGATTGAACAACATGACCTTCAGGAATCAGCGCAACACGATCGGCAAGTTGTTTTAACTTGTCAGCATCAATGGTAGAAGCGTAATCTTCTTCCCACATGCGATTTAGGTATGGACTCCAATCAACGGCATACTTTTCCATTTGACGCCATTCTTTTACCACGCACTCACCAGCATCAAGGACATCACGGTAGTTGTTTACCATGGAAACAGCTTCATCTGAAGCGATTACGCTATCTGCAATAAGCTTGTCAGCGTAGATCTTACGTGGTGTTGGGTGCTTTTTGATTTTCGCATACATCAACGGCTGAGTTGCACTTGGCTCATCAGCTTCATTGTGACCATGACGGCGGTAACAAACCAAATCAATCACAACATCACGTTTAAATTCATTACGGTAATCAACAGCAAGCTGAGCCACAAAAGCTACGGCTTCTGGATCATCGGCATTCACGTGGAAGATTGGCGCCTGAACCATCTTAGCGATGTCAGTACAATACTCAGTAGAACGGGTATCTTCTTGCTTTGAGGTTGTAAAACCAACTTGGTTATTCACAACAACACGAATGCTGCCACCAACCTTGAACCCATGTGTTTGAGACATGTTAAAGGTTTCTTGAACAACACCCTGCCCTGCAATTGCGGAGTCACCGTGAATAGTAATAGGCAATACTTGGCTACCATCTTCACAACCACGACGGTCTTGGCGAGCACGTACAGATCCCATAACCACTGGGTTTACAATTTCAAGGTGAGACGGGTTAAACGCAAGCGCTAAGTGAACTAAACCAGCTGGAGTTTCAAAATCAGAAGAGAAACCTTGGTGATATTTAACGTCACCAGAGCCGCCGCTTTCAGCGTGCTTACCTGCAAACTCGTCAAATAATTCACCCGGACGCTTACCTAAAACGTTAACCAAAACGTTTAAACGACCACGGTGAGCCATACCGATAACGACTTCTTTAGTGGAAGACTCACCAGCACGGTAAATAATTTCACGTAACATAGGAACTAACGAATCACCACCTTCCAGTGAGAAACGTTTTGCACCTGGGAATTTAGCGCCAAGGTATTTTTCCATACCTTCTGCGGCGTTTAGACCTTCAAGAATACGAGTCTGAACGTCTTTCCCATAATTACCTTTACCTAAAGATGGCTCAATGCGCTGTTGGATCCAACGCTTTTCATCTGTATCGGTAATGTGCATGTACTCAGCACCGATAGAGCCACAATACGTTGTTTTAAGTGCATTAACCAACTCAGAGAGCTTCATGGTTTCACCACCGAAGGCAAATGAACCAGTATTAAACTCACTGCTCATGTCTTCGGCCGTTAACCCATGATATGCAGGGTTTAATTCAGCAACAGCTTCACGCTTCCATAATTCCAATGGATCTAAGTTAGCATTTTGGTGTCCACGGAAACGGTGAGCATTGATAAGTTGGAGAACTTTAACTTGTTTTGCATCAAGCTCAGGATCAGCGGCTCTTGCTGACGTGCCGCCACGACTTTCAAGTGCCAAACTACGAAAGTAATCTCGAACTTTAGAGTGTGCAACTTCTGGGGTACCGAATGCTTCACCATTAACGGAAGGAAGGTTATCAAAGACAGTTTTCCAATCTTCTGAAACTGACTGTGGATCTTCTTGGTAGGCCTCGTACATCTCCTCAATGTAGGTGGCATTGGAGCCATACAAGTGAGAGGATTCGAGCCAGGCTTTCATCGTGCCTTGGTGCATTTCCATTCCTTTCAAACTTAACCTCAATTAGTAGCATAGACTGTATCAGGGAAAGCGCATTTCCTTAATGTACAATTTTGCTTTTCTAAAAGAATTTTTCACAGATAGAAAAAGCCACCTCTTTTATAAGAGGCAGCTTTTTAATATCACACCGTTTTTAACAAGTGGCATTGGTCCATCTAAACAGCTCGCTTCAATAGCATTGACTTAATATGACCAATTGCTTTTGTTGGGTTCAATCCCTTAGGGCAAACATCAACACAGTTCATGATACCGTGACAACGGAAAACGCTGTAAGCATCATCAAGTTCTGCAAGACGCTCTTCTGTTGCTGTATCGCGACTATCAATAAGGAAACGATAAGCATGTAGAAGACCACTTGGACCTACGAACTTGTCTGGGTTCCACCAGAATGACGGACACGCTGTAGAACAACAAGCACACATAATACATTCGTATAAACCATCTAAATGAGCACGATCTTCAAGAGACTGAAGGTGTTCACGAGCAGGTGTTCTTTCATCGTTAATCAAATATGGCTTGATTTTTTCGTACTGTTTGTAGAATTGAGTTAGGTCTACAATCAAGTCACGAACGACAGGCATACCTGGTAGAGGGCGGATTTCAATTTTCTTACCTTTGAAGGTAGAAACAGGCGTAATACACGCTAGGCCGTTTTTACCATTCATATTGATACCGTCAGAACCACATACACCTTCACGACACGAACGACGGAATGCAAGTGTTGAGTCTTGTTCTTTAAGAAGGATTAGTGCATCCAATACCATCATATCGGAGCCTTCTTTCACTTCTAGCGTGTAATCCTTCATGTAAGGCTTAGTGTCTACATCAGGATTATAACGATAAACTGAAAAATTCAATTTCATCTTGGCAACTCCTTAGTAGGTACGCTTTTTAGGCGGGAATGCTTCACGGAACTTAGGCTCCATGTTCACATCACGCTTATTCATGGCTTCAGTATTCGGATCGAAGATCGAGTGACATAGCCAGTTTTCATCATCACGCTCTAGGAAATCTTCACGTGAATGCGCACCACGGCTTTCGGTACGGAAGTTAGCTGCATACGCAGTAGCCAGTGCCGTTGCCATTAAGTTATCTAATTCTAAGCACTCAATACGCTGAGTGTTAAACTCTTTAGAGTTATCAGATAGTTTAGCGTTTTCTAGGCGCTTACGAATCGCTTTAAGCTCTTCTAGACCTTCAGCCATTGAGTCACCGCTACGGAATACCGAGAAGTTTAGCTGCATGCATTGCTGTAGATCTTTCTTAATTTGTACAGGGTCTTCACCGTCTTTGTTGCTTTCCCAACGGTTTAGACGAGCTAGACTCGCATCGATTTGCGCTTCAGTTGCTGCTTTAGGATCTGGCGTTTCATCTAACGCTTTACCTAAGTGCTGACCAGCCGCACGACCAAATACTACAAGGTCAAGTAGTGAGTTACCACCTAAGCGGTTTGCACCATGTACAGATACACATGCAATTTCACCTACTGCAAATAAACCAGGAATATCTTGCTCTGTGCCATCTTCATTTTGGTGAATAACTTGACCAGAAACTTTAGCTGGTAAGCCACCCATCATATAGTGACAAGTTGGGATTACAGGAATTGGACCATCCGCAGGATCTGTGTGAGCAAAAGTACGAGACAATTCGCAAACACCCGGTAGACGCTCTTCAAGCGTTTCTTTACCTAAGTGATCAAGCTTCAAATAGATGTGCGGACCATGCGGGCTATCAACACCACGACCTTCACGGATCTCTGTCATCATAGAACGAGCTACAACGTCACGAGATGCAAGGTCTTTTGCGTTCGGTGCATAACGCTCCATGAAGCGCTCACCGTCTTTATTTAGAAGGTAACCACCTTCACCACGACAACCTTCAGTTACAAGTACACCTGCACCAGCAATACCCGTTGGGTGGAACTGCCACATTTCCATGTCTTGTAATTGAATACCAGCACGAGCTGCCATACCAACACCGTCACCAGTATTGATGTGAGCGTTAGTCGTCGATGCGAAGATACGACCTGCACCACCAGTAGCTAAAACGGTTGCTTTAGACTTAAAGTAAACCACTTCACCGGTTTCGATTTCTAGTGCAGTACAACCTACTATTGCGCCGTCTTCGTTTTTAACAAGATCCAGTGCATACCACTCAGAGAAAACCTCAGTCTTGTTCTTAACGTTTTGTTGGTACAAACAGTGAAGCAATGCATGACCAGTACGGTCAGCTGCCGCAGCAGTACGTGCTGCTTGCTCGCCACCGAAGTTCTTAGACTGACCACCGAATGGACGCTGATAAATTTTACCATCCTCAAAACGTGAGAAAGGCAGACCCATGTGCTCAAGCTCAATAATCGCTTCTGGGCCTGTTTGACACATGTATTCAATTGCATCTTGGTCACCGATGAAATCAGAACCTTTAACAGTGTCATACATGTGATATTCCCAGTTATCTTCGTGCGCATTACCTAGCGCAACTGTAATACCGCCTTGAGCAGATACAGTATGAGAACGAGTTGGGAATACTTTAGATAAAAGCGCGCAGCTTTTACCTTCTTTAGAGATTTGCAATGCGGCGCGCATACCTGCACCGCCAGCACCGATTACTACGGCATCAAATTCGCGAACTGGAATATTCACTTACACACCCCACACTGTAATTGTGCCAACCGCTAGATAAGTAAAAGCGGTGATGACAAAAATAAACTGCAATAAGCCACGAAGTTTTGTGCACTTAATATAGTCAGTCAGAACCTGCCAAGTACCAATCCAAGCATGGATTAGTAATGCAATTAAGGCAATCAAAGTAAATACTTTCATTCCTATGGTACTGTATAAACCAGACCACGCCTCGTAAGTCATCGGCGCATTGCAGGCAAAAAAGCCAACTAAAAAGAGTGTGTAACAAGCTAGGATGATTCCGCTTGCACGAATAAAAATGAAGTCATGAACACCGCTGCGTCCAAAACTTGCTGCATTGGTTACCATACCCAAATCCCCGCTACGATAGAAACAACAATCGTTAACGCAAAAGAAACTTTTGCTGATGTTGCACCTGAGTTCAATTCTTCCCAACGCCCAGTATCCATGATCAAGTGACGTACGCCACCAATCAAGTGGTAAGCCAAGGCTGTCAATATGCCCCAAACAACGAACTTAGCTAAAGGGTTGGCAAATAATTTTTGCAATTCGGCGAAACTTTCTGCTGATGCTAATGAAGAATGTAACATCCACAGCAAGATGCCTGTGGCAAAAATCATAATCACACCGGAAATACGGTGAAGAATGGACGCAATCGCTGTTGCAGGAAAGCGGATTTGTTGTAGATCTAGATGGACAGGTCTTTGCTTTTTCACGTTCTGCTCACTCAGCCTCATTGAGTTTTATTTAATTATACGATGCTTGCCAAAATTCCGATCTTTTTTTTAACAACCGATACTCTGGCAAAAAACGTTATTGAAAGTATTTGCTCTTTGAAGCCACTAATTTTACAAATAGAGATCAATCTTATTATTTTTACTTTTGAAACTCTTCCAAAAGCCAAAAAGAGTATACTCGCGGGAAAAGTCAAATACAAACATCACATAACGTAAAATATCAATTTTCCGAAAATTAGTGTCCACCTGTATAACTTACGAGCATTGTGAGTCAGATCACTGTAACAAAAATTAACAAATTTGAATAAAACATCCATTTGAATTGCAACCTCCCACTAAATGCGGTTAAAGTATTGCACCTTTTATATATTCGACATTGCATCTTTATGCACTAATATGAATATACATACCACTCTCATGTGAAGATTGAAGTAAGGAGAACGCGGTATGGCTGAATTAAAAGCCACATTAAACTTACCGGAAAACGATTCGATCGATTTGCCAATCAAACAAGGAACTGAAGGTTTCGATGTAATCGATATCAGCAAGTTGGGCAGTAAAGGCTACTTTACATTTGACCCAGGCTTTCTTGCTACAGCGTCGTGTGAATCAGCAATAACATACATTGACGGTGCGCAAGGCATTTTGCTTCATCGCGGCTACCCAATCGATCAATTAGCTGTAGACTCAAACTACTTAGATGTTTGTTACTTATTGCTAAATGGCGAATTACCAAATAAAGCACAGCACGATAACTTTGTTGAAACCGTAACTAAACACACTATGGTTAATGAGCAACTGGCAACCTTCTTCAAAGGTTTCCGTCGTGATGCACACCCAATGGCAATGCTTTGCGGTGTGACTGGTGCTCTTGCAGCTTTCTATCAAGACTCTCTTGATGTAAACAATGAAAGACATCGTGAAATTGCAGCGTATCGCTTAGTTTCCAAAATGCCTACATTGGCCGCAATGTGCTACAAGTACTCTATGGGTCAACCTTTTGTTTACCCAAAAAATGACCTTAGCTATGCGGGTAACTTCTTAAGCATGATGTTTGCTGTTCCTTGTGAAGAGTACACAGTAAACCCTGTAATCGAGCGTGCTATGGATCGTATCTTCATCCTACACGCTGATCACGAGCAAAACGCATCTACTTCTACAGTTCGTTTAGCTGGTTCTTCAGGCGCTAACCCGTTTGCATGTATCGCAGCAGGTATTGCTTCACTTTGGGGCCCTGCACATGGTGGTGCTAATGAAGCTTGCTTGAACATGCTTGAAGAAATTGGCTCAGTAGATCGTATCCCAGAGTTCATTGCAAAAGCCAAAGATAAGAATGACCCATTCCGCTTAATGGGCTTCGGTCACCGTGTTTATAAGAACTTCGACCCTCGCGCAAAAGTAATGCGCGAAACCTGTCATGAAGTTCTTAAAGAACTTAACATTCAAGATCCACTATTAGATGTAGCTATGGAACTTGAACGTATTGCTCTTGAAGATGAATACTTTGTATCTAAGAAGCTATATCCGAACGTAGACTTCTACTCAGGTATTATCATGAAGGCTATCGGTATTCCGACTAGCATGTTCACCGTAATGTTCGCACTAGCGCGTACTGTCGGTTGGATTGCTCACTGGAAAGAAATGCTAGACATGCCTGGTCACAAGATCAGTCGTCCTCGCCAGCTATACACTGGTGAAAAAGCGCGTGACTTTGTGAAGTTGGGCGATAGATAAGGTTCTATTTCATATATTTATAAGCCTGCTTTACGCAGGCTTTTTTATTGTAATTAACTTATCAATCTCTTTGTAATGCTACTATTGGATCTAGCTCAGCCGCCCTTTTTGCTGGGTAATAACCAAACCCCACACCAATGAGCATACACATTCCAAAAGAAATCACTATCGAAAATACAGACCAAGCAACAGGCCAATCTGCCACACTCGAAATAACAATGGCAATTAAAAATCCAATCAGAACCTAACTCTACCTTTAAAAAGCACATCAAGCTTGAAAACTTCACATTAATTCAAGCTGGTGATATGTCTAAAGCCAAGCTTTAATCTTTTTACATGGTATAGCCTTACTCAAATTTGAGTTTGGTTATACCATTGTCCCTCCATCTGAGGTTTTAATTGGATCTTGTTTTGGTGCATGTTTTTTAGCGCACGCGTAGCAACAATCATCACCCGTTGTATCACAGTGATACCAAGGCTGAGAAGGAATTTTTTCATGCTTTCTATACTGATCTGTTAAATCATAATTTAACCTAAACCTACCGTTATAAGCATCACGACAGATATCACACGTTCCCTGTGCAGCTTTTTGAAAATAACTTAAATTCTGCCTATTTGCCGAGCTTTCCATATGCTGGTAATAACTTGGGCCTAACATCCCGATTCCAATAGCTCTAAACCTACGACTTTTACCATCACGAGTAAGGGTAAATTCCCATTGGTCTTGGCGGTCTTTAGTTTGAATTGGCTTGATGTGTAGAGTATCAACTAAAGCTCTTTCATATACACTTGTGCAACCCTTTGACTTTGGTTTGTAGGCTAATTCAAAGTCTAACCACATGGCACCGACTGTTGTCTCATTTCTTAGAATTCTCTTTGTAGGATGGTTATCTTCAGCACGTTTTAGGTACTCTCTTAATAATTGCGGTGTAATTCCAAGTTTTTGCAATTTATTTATATGCTCAGTATGCTCTAATAGAGTCTTGCTAAGATCATATTTTGAAAACTCAGGATCACTTGTAAATGTTTGAGTTCTCAGTCGTTTCGCTTTTGCAAACTCATTCCTGTCTCGTACAAGTTCCTTATACGATGATTCTTCTGTACCTGTAAATGATATTGGTAACTTGCTTACTGCCTCTTCATTTAGTTGCAGCAACTGAATAAAATCAAGAATATCAAATAAATAAATATAATCGGTACTTGGTGCAAGTTTCAGCAAAAGTTCAAGTTCTGGAATATCATTTTTTGCATATGTTAATAAACCTCTATTTACTTTTGTTTTTGCGATCGCTATTGGGTATTGAGTTTGTAATTCTGCTTGAGCTAGTTGTTGTTGCTTTATATGTGTATTACCTAAATCCGTACACAATACGCTTAGAAGTTCAGCAACTGCAAATGGTTCACCCAAAATGTTTCCTAACTCTGAAATAAGATGTGCGCCTTTCAGCTTGAGGTAAGGTCTTTGCTTGCTTTCGTCATTTGTAACATTTTCAGCTAGAGTGGCCTTCCATGTAGTCATACATTCCTTTGCTTCTGCACTGTCAACTTCATACGCCTTAGATATTTGTAATGCCATATGATATAAAGAAGTATTTTGCAAAAAGCTTTTCTCTGTGTGGCCAATACTACACAAGCAGAACAAATAACAAAGATGAGCAAATGCATCAAATGCACTCTTATATCGCTCAGGGATGTTTAGAGTTGTAGTTAGTGTCGCAGTAGATGGTTCAATACAAGCAAAAAAGTAACAACCGAGGGCATTTGTTATAGAGCCGTTTTCATCTCTGATTAACGGCTTTTGAGCTAAAAGCAGTTGATAACTACCTAGGTATTTTGAATTATTAAGATCCCTTATTATTCTTGATAGTGCGTCTCTAGTATTTGCGAGTAGTAGCTTAGCAGGCATGTTTTTAATTTGCTCTATAGTGTCAGAGGTTCGAACATTAAAACGCTGTGGTGCTTGAGACATAACGCCTAAAAACGTTAATGTGTAATTAAAATTAACTGTTACACCTGGTTTTTTGCTCTTCAGACAGCACGCGTGCGCATAATCAAATGGTGTAACAGGGTTTGCTCGCCCAATCACAAAGTTGACATGGTTAGTTTGTCCAGCTTCTATGTATGTTTGAGGGTTTTGCACCCAAGTGTCTATAACTTCTTTCTCTCGGCACATTCGTGTATGGCCATCGCCAATCACTTTAACTGATGTAACAACTCCATTAACACCACCACCTTGTTGCATTAAAACTGGCTGTATTAAAACCGGAATACGAATAACAACTGGTAAAGGTGAATGTTGGTTAGCTTGAGGGGGCATATCAGAGCGATGAGCATAAGGATTTGGATTCGGCCGGTAAGGTTGTCCGGAATAACATTCTGAAAATTGTGGGTGATGGTAATTATAAGGTCGGAGAAAAGGGTTATCACCATCTGATTGCTTCCCTGCTGACACTGAAGTATTTTGCATTTGCGTAGTTAGGCTTGGAACACTTGTCGCAGCTTGCTTATTAGGGGAGCTAGAAACGTCGAATTGGCTTAGTAGTGAATTAGGCGGAGCCGCTGGAGTAGCCGCTCCAGAATTATGCGGTAAACTTGGATTCAAATGGTCCTGCCCTTCTGGTTCGCTTACACTCCAATTTTGACCTCTAAAATCTACAGGAGTTGAAGCACCAGTTTGTGAACTCCCTCCCCTGTTTCTATCTCCATATCCAGCAGAATACAAGTGATGACTGCTGTAGTGTGGATCCCAATGATTTGAACCGTTAGCCCCAGACATAAAGCCCCCTTACCCAGTACTATCCATATAAAGAACAGTTTGTTAGCGGATTTTTTAATCCTTGAGTAGTTATATCAAATATCTTGGAACACGAGTTGAGAATGAAGAATAATTAACTTTCTTATAGCAACCTTGATTAGCAGATACACCTCAACCTTAGAATCATATATGTAAATAACCTGAGCTCTGCATAAGCCAACCTCTGCAGTACAGCTACTTATGCGTATTTCTGTGTTAGAACAGCCCGTAATAGGCTGGCTATTACGAACGGTTCTGCCTTGAATTACATAAAATTAGCAGCACTGTAGATAAAAGTTTAATATTTGTATTGTAAATACATAATGTTATTGATTTTGTTATACAGAGCTGAGGTTAAATATTATTGCTCTTGCCAATGTTCAGCACGATCTGCTAGTAAAACAGGAATACCCTCTGTAATGGGATAGGCTAATTTATCCGCTTTACAAATTAGCTTTTGAGCTTCTTTGTCATAATCCAACTTACCCTTACATACTGGGCAAGCTACAATTTCCAATAGTTTTTTATCAAGTGACATAGTTGTGTCCTTAAGCGGTAACGTGCTGAAGTTTATCCAGCAATTTTTTATCAAATTCAGTTTCTAAACGAGCAGTAACGGGAAGATACCACCAGTTGTTTTGCGAAAAATGGAAGCACTTTATGGCGTCTTTTTCAGTCATAATCAAAGGATATTTGTCACTTAACTTTTCTAATTCATCTGCTGAAAAAGTATGATGATCAGCAAATTCGATTTGACGTTCAATGTTATATCCTTGAGCTTTCAGGGTATCGAAAAATCGTTGAGGATTACCAATCCCAGCCATTGCCACTGTCGATTGAGTAATATCAAACGTTTTGTTATCACCAATTAAGGAAACTGGTGAACTCGGCTCAAGCAACATTGAAAATTCATCTTGTTGATTGCTTCCACCATTGATAACCGTAAAATCAACAGATTGTAAACGACTACTTAATTCTCGTAATGGCCCAGCAGGGAGCAAACAACCATTCCCTAAACGACGTTCACCATCAATAATAGCAATTTCGATATCACGTTCTAATGCATAATGCTGTAAACCATCGTCGCTGATAATGATATCAATATCATGTTCATCAATGAGTTTTTGAGCAGCCTTAACCCGCTTAGAACCTACCACCATAGGCACTTGAGTACGCGCTTTTATCATCGCAGGTTCATCACCTACCTGCTCTGGAGTATGTTCAGACGTAACGGTACGCTCCCCTTCGAACTCAGCGCCATATCCACGACTAATTACTCCGGGTTTATAACCATTAGCTCGTAACAGTTCGATAAGATGAATCACCATCGGGGTTTTGCCGCTTCCACCTGCCGTAATATTTCCAACAATAACTACTGGAACAGGGAACTTGCACTGCTTTATAAAACCAATGGCGAACAAACCTTTTCGAATCGATGATAGCAACCAGAATAATCCACTCAATGGAAGTAAAAACCATTTTAGCCAGTGGTTGCGATACCAAATTTTATTAACGAGTGAATGCACAAACTTTCCCTAATTAGCTACTAAATTGCATCGAGTACAATTTGGCATAATGACCGTCTTTTTCCAGCAATGATTGATGGTCACCTCTTTCAATTACCTCACCACTTTCAACAACCAAAATTTCATCGGCATTTTCAATTGTGGATAGGCGGTGGGCAATGACAATAGAGGTACGATTTTGGCGCAAATTCTCTAAACCTTTTTGGATAGCCTTTTCTGATTCAGTATCCAAAGCAGATGTCGCTTCATCTAGAATCAATACTGGTGCATCACGCAACATTGCACGAGCAATAGCGATACGCTGTCTCTGACCACCAGATAATAACACTCCGTTATCACCAACTACTGTCTCTAATCCAGCAGGTAATTTTTCAATAAATTCCATCGCATAAGCCAATTCAGCCGCTTTTATTATTTGTTCCCGAGTTACCTCTCCCGGATACGCATAAGCGATGTTATTAGCAATAGTGTCATTAAATAATGTAACTTGCTGAGATACTAACGCAATTTGGTTTCGCAATGATTTGAGCGTGTAATCTTCAACATTAACACCATCCAGAGTAATTTCCCCTTGCTCTAGCCCACCATAAAATCGTGTCATTAAACTGGCAATTGTTGATTTACCAGAACCTGAACGACCAACCAATGCTAAGGTTTTACCTGAAGCTACAGAAAAGTTCACATCGGATAACGCTAGGTTTTTTTGTTCAGGGTAGCGGAAGTTAACGTGATTAAGCTGGATATCACCTTTAGCACGTTCGACAGTGTATGTGCCCTCATCTTTTTCTGGCGCAGTATCTAACAAGTCAAAAACGGTACTACAAGCGGCAATGCCGCGTTGAAATTCTGCATTAACACGTGACAAGTTTTTAATGGGTTGCAGCATAGAAAGCATGGCTCCGATCACTGCTGCAAAAGTACCTGCGGTTAAATCTGCTTTTAACACATCGAAGCTGGCTGCAAACAACACAAAAGCCAAAGCAAAAGAACCTATGATCATGATCACTGGTTGACTAATGGCTTGCGCCACTGCCAGCTTCATGTTTTGCTGCCTATTGGAATTGTTGATCTTATTAAAGCGCTCTTTTTCTGTATCCTGTCCGCCGAAAGCCAGAACGTTTTTATGCCCTTTTAGCATTTGTTCTGTTGCCGCCGTTACACCACCCATGGCCGTTTGAATTTGTTTAGATACCTTACGGAATCGTTTACTAACGACAGATACTACTAATCCAATTAAAGGACCAATGATTAAGATACATAAAGATAACTGCCATGAGTAATAGAACATCAAGGTCAGCATACCTAGAATCGTAACGCTATCTCGGACAATCGTGATGAGCGCACTTCCTGATGCTCTTGCAATTTGTTCAGTGTCAAAGGTAACGCGAGAAATTAGATTACCCGTATTTTCACGGTCAATATAACTGACAGGCAATACCAAGTAATGATCAAAAACTTGTTGTCGCATCTTCATAATCAATTGCGCACTCATATAAGAGACACAATATGTCGACACAAAGTTTGCTATACCTCTCAAAGTAAACATGCCGATAACAAATAAAGGAGCCACCATCAGCATATCGTTGTCGCTATTGAAACCTTGAGAACTAGGTAAAATATCACCCGCAACGCTGCTCACGGCTGCTGGTTGTGAGAAGCCCTCATCAATAAAAGGTTTAATGAAGTAAATAAAGCTGGCATCGACAATGCCATAGGTAATAAGAGCTAATACCGCCATAATAAACATGGCTTTCATTGGAGCAAGATAAGTAAGCAGACGTTTAAAAACGGCTCCAACAGAATATTCAGAAGATGTTGTCATTCAATAATCCTAATAGCGTCTATCGCTGACATGACATAATTGCGTCAAAGTATACTAAAAAGCGGCTGATTAGGCTCAGATTTAGTATTTTCATCAATTTTAAAAATTGCGGTATTTTACCTAAGTTCGCCAAAGTTAAACAGTTGATTATACCAATATGGCGCAATTGAGCGGCGATAAGTGTGTGTTTTTATAGCACTTGCAGAAAATACAACACTAATTTGACCATCAATACCTGTTTGTAATTTCTCTGCACCAATATTTGTATAGCGAGAAACCACATCAGGCTTTGGAAAACCATATCGGTTTTGATATCCCGCAGTAAAAATTGCCAATTTAGGGTTAACGCTTTTTATAAACTCTGGTGTCGATGATGTTCGACTTCCATGATGAGGCACAACTAATACATCTGACTGCAAATGCTTATTCAGATTCACTAATGAATATTCAGCTTCTTTTTCAATATCACCAGCCAACAACAAACTGTTGTGTTTATCACTCACCCTGATAACACAGGAACCATTATTTCCCTTTTCAGGTTTTAGAGGCCATAAAAATTCGAGTGAAAGCCTTTGCCAAGTAATTGTCCCTATATCACAAGGTAAATCACTATTATCAATATTGCCTATCAATTTAGCATCAGTAAATTGCCGCTTAATAGCTCCAAGTCCACCAGCATGATCATTATCCCCGTGACTTACAACGATATAATCTACGTCGGTTAACCCCTTAGATTCTAAAAATGGTATAACCACAGTTTTAGCATAACTAAAATCTTGCCCATACCTTGCACCAGTATCATAAAGAAGTGCTTTGCCCTGTTTTTCAAGTACGATTGCCAAGCCCTGCCCTACATCAAGAACATGCATTTTCCACTCAGTTTCATTTGTCCTGTTTGAGCTCAAAACTTGTATTATCAGAGGCAAAAACAAAACCACTGTTATCCAATACTTTTTCTTTTGATTTATGAGTAAAGCCAGAGTAATGCCTAAAAATACATAAGCAGTTGCTATCACCCATGAGGGTTGAATATGAATCCAACTTAAAGGCAAATGTACAACCTGATTAACCAATATTGAAAATGGTTCGAGCAGCCAATTCGTTAATTGCAGACCAAAATCAAATTGAAAACCTAATGGTTGCCCTATCCACCAAACTAAAAAACCAATAAAAGCTAATGGAATCACGACCAAGCTGAACCAAGGTACGGCGAGTAAATTAACCCAAACACTATGAAAACTTAAACCACCAAAAAACAAACTACCTAGCAATCCAAGACCAAATGAAAGTCCGAGCTGGATCATTATGAATATCTTAAATTTTGAGACTAGCCCTTCTACTCCATTCAATTGCTCATCGTTTATTACTCGGCTAATACACAATAAGATAATGGATAGCGCTCCAAACGATAGCCATAAACCCGCACTTAATATCGCAAGGGGATCTATCAATATCACCACAAACAAAGCGATCAATAATCGCTCCCAAGGCGATGAGATTCTCTTCCAGAGAGTCAAACCCATAACTGTTAGTAACATAATCAATGCGCGTTGGGTCGCAATTGCGAATCCTGCTAGATAGGCATAAAACAAAGCACTAGCACAGGTCAATACAATCGCTATTTTCAGATTACGTAACCCTTGCGATGGCGTTAACCAACTCAAAATCGTAATCGTCAGCAAAAAGCACCAGACACTGATCACTGATAAGTGCAAACCTGAGATTGCCACTAAATGACCTGTTCCGCTTGAGCGTAATGCTTGCCATCGTTGCTCTGTGAAAGCTTGCCGTTCTCCCATCAACAATGCTAATAATAAATCCCGATTAGATAACCGTTTGGTGTGTTGTATTAATTCCTCAATCAAATTAGCTCGCAAACTATGACTACTACTTAATTGTTTTGCTTCAACCACATTAGCCTTACCAATGATATGTTTGCTTAATAAGTTTTTTTGCTGGTTAAAGCTGCCTTCATTTGACACACTAGTGACACTTTTGGGTCTTAGGCTAAATAGGTATTTATCACCAACTTTAATGTCTTGTTCTGTACGCCAATAAATTCGAAGGTATTGATATGGATATGAAATTAAACTTGATTTAATTATCCTAATATCTGCAGAAAGAAAGTCGCTGTTTTGTGAAACTAGTGATATGATTTCCGCCTTTGCGTTAATGTTCTTGCTTTTGGAATCATATTGATAATCGAGCAATAGCTCGGTGAAACCTGATAACCATAAGACAGCACAAATGGCTCCAAGCAAAATATAGTTGCGCAGATAAAGTAAAATTAGAGCAATTACCACTCCTGGGATCAGAAACTCCAACGGCAGTAGTGATGGCCAGAAAATCGCTGATAATGACGTGGCACAAAAGCCAGACATAAACCGATTCATAGCTATAAGTTAACTAGTATTTCAGTCTATGCCAAAGAAATTTATAAAAAAATATATGCCAGACCCGAATACCATTAGAGAGCATAAGCATCTAAAGATATTTGGCAACTTACTCAATAAACCTAATTTATGGTTATTAAATCGAAAGTCAGCACCAGGTGCTTTTGCTGTTGGTTTATTTTGCGCATGGGTTCCTATCCCATTTCAAATGGTTTTGGCGGCAGGTTTAGCCATACTATTTAACGTCAATATTCCGGTTTCGGTCGCTTTGGTGTGGATCACCAACCCAATAACAATGCCGATTTTTTTCTATGCAGCTTATTGGCTTGGCACAAAAATTTTAAATACTCCGACTCATGATTTTACATTTGAGCTTACTTGGCATTGGTTAGAAAGCTCACTTGCTACGATAGGCCCGCCATTCTTATTAGGGTGTTTTGTTATTGGCGTGACGTTTTCAATCGTAGGCTATTTTACCATTAAACAATTATGGTTTAGCTCGATTAAAAAACGTTGGAAGAAACGAAAAGCTTAAATGAAAAGCAGCTTTACAGCTGCTTTAACATCCAAATATCACAACCATTGTGAGTTGAATCAATATGGGGTTGTTCAAGCTGAACAAACCCCATTTTTTTATATAAAGCTATGGCTGACTCCATATTAGATAATGAATCAAGATAGCACTCTCGAAAACCTTGCTCTTTGGCAAAATTCAGGCACGCTTCCGTTAGCCCTTTACCAACACCCAATCCTCTGGCATCAGGCAGAATAAAAAGCTTTTTTAGCTCGCAAGTTTCATTACTATGATGAAATGAAGCAATACCACTTCCACCAATCACTTTCCCGTTCAGTTCAGCCACAAAATATTGACTCTTATCTTCAGTCTTATAATGACTACTCATTGCATATACTTCATCATCTGAAGGGCCAAAACCATCACCAATAGCGCCAAACTCAGCTCCCACTGCGTGAATGATCGACTGAACGATTAAGTCGTCTTTAGAAGTGATAGCCCTGATTTTATATTCCATTCTATTTAACCCATACTTAATGCTCTTGCAGGATGAACTTTACTTGCCATCCAAGCCGGATAAATGGTTGAAACCAAACTTAAAAGCAAAGCAAGAAAAACCGATAAGCAGACATCCTTCAAGTGTAAATGTGAAGGCAAAAAATTAATAAAGTAGACATCACCAGCAAGAATCTTAAAACCAAATAGTTTCTCCAGCATTAGCGCTAGTTCAGTCAGATTAAGCGCAACCAGCACGCCAACTGTAACGCCCAAAGCACAACCAAGTAGACCATTAAGCACGCCTTGAATCATGAATACTTGCATCATTTGATATTTCTTAAAACCCATGGTGAGTAGAATCGCAATTTCCGATTGTTTATCCCTTACAGACATCACCAATGTCGAAACCACATTAAAACAAGCAACAGCAATGACTAATGTTAATACCAAATACATCACCATTCGAACGAGTTGAATATCGTTGTAAACATGACCTTGAGAACGAGTCCAATCTGTCATATACACCGGCTGTTCTTGCATAAAGCCTAATTCACGTGAAATCCGATTGGCTCTAAATACGTCCTCAACTTTTAAACGAATACCTGAAACACCTTGCTGATAATTAATGGCTTTCTGTAAGTAATCCATTGGAGTATAGGCCGTCATAGCTTCTAAATCGCCACCTAACTTATACGAGCCTGAAATAGTAAACCGTAGACTTTTAGCAGAAGATAAATGCGTTTTATCAGTGGCTTGATCTAGCACGTAAAGAGAAACAATATCCCCTATTTTCAAATTCAGCTTGGTTAACAAGTTTTCGCCAACAACAATATGATTACCCTTTCCCATTGCCAATGACGACCACGCTTTAGCAGACATAAATTTTGGAATTGCCGATACTTTTGATTCTTGCTTAGTATCAATGCCAACAACTTCTAATCCTTGAAATCCATCCTGCTTCTGAACTAAACCATGAACTTTTACAAAAGGAGCTGCATCAACAACACCATCAAGCTGTTTGGCTTGTTGCAATATTGGCTGCCAATGCTGGAGTGGCTGATCAACACCACCTATCTCAGCTTGCGGGATCACACTCAGCAATCGATTTTCTAATTCTCTTTCAAAGCCATTCATCGCAGACAGCAAAATAATAAGAACCGCAACACCAAGAGCTATGCCCGCCGTTGATGCAAACGAAATAAAACTAATGAAAGAATTAGACTGGCGCGCACGGTAAAAACGCCAACCGATTGTTAACGCTAATCGACTCATGCGACACTTCCATCTAGCTCTGTTAATCGGCCATTTACCATTGTCACTTGTCTATCCATTCTGTTGGCAAGGTTTTGATCATGAGTCACCACAACAAATGCTGTCCCTAGCTGCTTAGCAAGATCTTGTATCAATTGATAAATCACTTCACTGCTATTTGAATCCAAGTTTCCGGTTGGCTCATCTGCCAATACTAGCTTAGGTTGATTAATTAACGCTCTAGCGATGGCAACACGCTGCCTTTCGCCACCAGACAATTCAGCTGGCGTATGAGTTAAACGATGCGATAAACCAACTTTTATTAATAACTCTTTTGCGGTTTCAAAAGCGGCACTTTTGTTTTTGCCTTGAATAAGCGCAGGCATTGCTACATTTTCTAACGCAGTAAATTCAGGTAAAAGATGATGAAACTGATAGATAAAGCCAATGTCAGTATTTCTTAATCGACTGTGTTTGCCGCTAGACATTTGATACAGATCTTCGCCATCAAAGAATACTTGCCCTGCCGTTGGTTGATCTAATGTACCCAAAATATGCAATAAAGTACTTTTACCAGAGCCAGAACTACCGACTATGGCCAATTGCTCTCCAGAATACACTTTCAAATTAACCTCATGCAGCACTTGGGTCTCGACTTCTCCGTCATCAAATACCTTGCTAAGGTTCTCAACATTTAATAATAATTTTTTTTCCATGGTGTATGTATTCTCGTTACTCATAGCGAAGTGCATTGGCCGGCTCGATTTTGGAGGCTTGTAGCGCGGGATAGATAGTGGCCACAAAACTCAGAATTAGTGTACCCACTGCGATAGTTATGACGCGTTGCCATTCAAGCTCAACTGGGAGCGCCATTCCTGGCCCTAAAATCGATAATCCCAACGTATTTAAGATGGAATTAATATTAAGGCTCAATATAACGCCAACAATTAAACCACCCAAAAGGCCAATCACAGCATTAAATGTCCCTTGAACCATAAACACAGCCATGACATTTGAGGAGGAAAGCCCTAGTGTTTTAAGTACTGCCACATCGGTGGTTTTATCCGTCACCATCATCACCAATGCGGAAATAATATTAAAGGCAGCAACCAATACAATAAGGCTTAACATCAGCGACATCATATTATTTTCCATACGTACAGCTCCAAAGAAACTGCCGAAAACCTGCCGCCAATCAGTCACTTGAATTTTTTGTTCAGGAAAAATAGGCACAAGTTGAGACTCAATCTCAGGGGCATTAAATGGATCTTTCATAAATAGTCTAAGTTCGCTGACCTTAGACGGTGAAAGTCGCATCATTCTTCTTGCATCTTTGTAATGAATATAGGCTACGTTAGCATCAACTTGGGAGCCAGTTTCAAATACACTCGCCACGACAAACTTACGTTGACTAGGTACTGGGCCAATGGGTGAATAAATCACTCCTTTACTGCTTACCAAGCGTATTTTGTCCCCTATCCGTACTTTTAATTTTCGAGCCAGTTCCTGCCCTAAAATAATGCGATATTTTCCTGATACTAAATCAGAGAACGCGCCGGGGTAAACGTTATGGCTAACGGTTGGAATATGATTATCATCACTAGGGTAAACACCAAATATTTGCACTGCGGTTAGATCAGCACTTGATTGGAGCATTCCTTGAATAGAGGCACTTGGAATAGCCGTATTTACACCACTCAATTGTTCCACTTGTTGAACTTTTTGCTTCCAATCCTGCATTGGCTTAGTTGTGCTTAGCGTTACATGCGGAATTGTCCCCAGCAATTTGTTTTTTAAATTACCTTCTAAGCCATTCATTACTGAACTGACAAGAATTAACGCTGCTACTCCCAAAAAAATACCTGATACGGCAAAAAAGGTAATAAACGAAGCGAAGCTATTAGATTTTTTAACGCGCCAATATCGATAACCGATAAAAAAGGCAATTCCAAAATTCATAAATACGATCTTAAGTGCTTGCTAAATCATAAAGATAGGCACGATAATAGGTGGAATAAGATTATAAATAAAGAGGCAAATAATGTTAGATGATTCAAATTCCTATTTTATGGTGCCTCATTCATTTAAAGCTTACCTTGAAGAATGGCCAGCAGACAAAGACATTCCCTCTGAGCATGATCTCGAAGGTTTGCAATCAATTGGACTAAAACTGCTAAGTGAAGTTAAAGGTATTGAGTCATCATGCTTGTTACAGCTTCGTAAGTTAGATGGCGATAGCAAAGCTGTCATTGACTACCTCAAGTTACAATCAAAAAAAATCGACCTGATACTGCAATACGTGCTTGAAAGTGAACATCAAGATGGCCGCCAAGTTGCAGGTTATAAATTTGGTGGCGATGGGATTGAGGTAATTTCTAATGTTGAAGCCGAAGTTAACACTCAATACAAAACATCTTTATTTATTAGAGATCAATTAATTGCCATCTTAGCCATTTGTGAAGTAAAAGCTTGCCATCCGCATCCTAAGCATCCAAATCGCTACTTACTTAAATTAGCATTCAGTCAAATTTTAGAAGCAGATGTTGAACTGTTGATTCAAGCAAGTTTAAGTGTTCAGCAAAAGTTATTGAAAGCAAGAAATAACAGGCAGTAGCGATTGAATTAACTGGTAAGTTCATAAGCAGTACTTTCTAATAAGTACTCCTGTAAAGTACGAGTTAGCGTGTCCGCTATCTGTTTCTTACTATATGATTTAACGCCTGTTGTTTTAATACAAGAGAAATAAGTAATAACAACTTTAAATGTAAGTAGTTCTTCTGATTTTTTTACTTCTTCTGAATCCGATTTTGGTACGATTTGAAATTTTGCTAGCCGCCCTCCTACTACGTCACTATCATAAAACTCAAGCTGTGCCATAAAAGACTCTGTTGTAAATGCTCCTGTCATTGTTATCAATGACCGAACAGTTCACCCTGAAAAGTTTACTTGCCCACCTAAAGTCTATATAACGCTCTGGCACAATATCAGATGGAACAAACCCTTCAATGAAATTAGCTGCTTGAGAATGTAAAGCTATATTTATTGTATCGAAATTTGCCACATACATTGATAACTCCTACAAGCTTAAACCAATGATACTGATCTCATTCATTAACCATTTATGTTCTTCGTATCTATACTCGTGATACTTGAAGATGCAGGATTTCAGCGAGAATTAATTGCCATTTATACAAGGCACTTATCCGCAGTAATAGTTGCTCTATTTTAAGGGTAAGTAACGCAGTATAAATGGCAATTAAACTCGCATTGCGTGGGCTTTTCAGCGGTGATTTTTCTTTGTTGTGAAAGCTTAAATTAGCCCGCTAGTTCTTCACTTTCACGCCTCGAATAATGCAACGCTGAAAAAGCCCTGAAAGTTGCATCTTCAAGTATCACGAGTATAAGTATACAATAAGGTAATTTTTGCGTTTTATCAGATGATTAGTTTCTAATGTCCGTTTTTTCAGTTTTTACACCTCCCGTCAATAACAAACCGTCTTTCGTTCAGTACATGTCTACTTTAGGTGGTGTTTCACAAGCATTAACCTTGCAACATATTGTGAATCAGCACCAAAGCACCACATTATTGGTAACAGCAGACACTCCGACGGCACTCACACTAGAAGCTGAACTCAACTATTTATTTAAGCAATCAAACATTGGTGTTTGCCTATTTCCAGATAGAGAAACGCTGCCATACGACAATTTCTCGCCACATCAAGATTTGATCTCACAACGACTGACCTCTCTTTCTCAACTTGCAGAAGCCAAACAGCGTGTAGTGATTGTTCCTGTTAATACCTTAATGGTTAAGCTGCCACCCAAGTCATTTATTACTAATCATGTGTTCGAGCTAGAAAAAGGCTCAACCTATCATTTAGATTTAGTCAAAAAGCAGTTAATTGATTCTGGCTATCACATAGTAGATCAAGTCTATGAACATGGTGAGTTCGCTGTTCGTGGCTCAATCATCGATATCTTCCCTACTGGAACTAAACAGCCATTGCGAATTGAATTGTTTGACGATGAGGTTGAATCGATCCGATATTTCGATGCTGAAACCCAGCGCTCAGAAAGCCCAATAGATAAGATTAGTTTATTACCCGCTAAAGAGTTTCCAACTGATGATGCGGCTATCGAAGTTTTCCGTCAAAATTATCGACAAGCTTTCGAGAAAGTTTCTAACGCAGCAGAGTCTGTCTATCAACAAGTCAGCAAAAAGTTGTTTCCATCCGGTATTGAAAACTATTTACCCTTGTTTTTTAACGAAACCGCGACCTTATTCGATTACTTACCGGATGACACACAACTGATCACTGTCGGTGATATTGAAGCTTCTACTAGTAAGTATTTAACGGAAATTGAGCAAAGGTTTGATAATCATAATATCGACCCTCAACGGCCTTTACTTCCTCCAAAAGATTTATATCTATTACAAGACCAGTTGTTCTCTGCTTTTAAAGCACAACCAAGATATCAAGTTTCAGTTGCAGAAAAGCAAAGCAAGTTTGCTCAGATTGATGCTAAGTCGTTGCCAGATATCAGCGCCAACCACAAGCTTAAACAGCCACTATCAGCACTGGCAAAATTCATTGAAGCCAATACTAAACAATGTTTCTTATTCATCGTGGAATCTGAAGGACGACGAGAAGCTCTAATCGATCTTCTTAGCTTGATTGATATCAAGCCAAGCAAGTTAGAGCACCTCTCTGAATTCATTGGGCAGCCCAACAACTTTGCGGTTTGTGTCAGCCCGTTAACTCAAGGCGTGGCTTTTGAACACAAAGGCAAAATACTGAACATCATCTGCGAAACTGAGTTGTTCGGGCAACGTATTAGCCAACAACGTCGCCAAGACAAGCAACGACAAATCAGCAGCGATGCTTTAATCAAAAACCTTGCAGAGCTCAAAGTAGGTCAATCCGTAGTTCATCTCGACCATGGCGTTGGTTTGTATCAAGGCCTTGAAGTCTTGAATACCGGTGGTATGGACAGTGAATATTTAAAACTTGAATATGCTTCTGGTGACAAACTGTATGTACCTGTAAGTTCGTTGCATCTGATCAGTCGCTACTCAGGTTCTGGTGAAGCAACACCACCACTTAATAAACTGGGCAATGAAACTTGGGCTAAAGCCAAAAAAAAGGCCATTGAGCGAATTCGTGATGTCGCCGCTGAATTGCTGGATGTATATGCCAGACGACAAGCCCGAACCGGAGAAGCTTGCGATCTCGATCAACAAGAATATGCTCAGTTCTCTCAGGGCTTTCCATTTGAAGAAACCTTAGATCAACAAAATGCCATTGATGCCGTCGTTACTGATATGACCGCCAAAATATCAATGGATAGATTAGTGTGTGGTGATGTTGGTTTTGGTAAAACCGAAGTCGCAATGCGAGCCGTATTTGTGGCGGTGAATGCAGGCAAGCAAGTCGTGGTACTTGTCCCGACTACCCTACTCGCCCAACAGCATTACGAGAACTTTAAAGACCGTTTTGCAGATTGGCCGTTCCGCATTGAAGTGCTTTCTCGTTTTAAAACAGCCAAGCAACAACAGCAAATCTTGGATGATTTAGAAGCGGGTAAAGTTGATGTGGTGATCGGGACTCACAAACTCCTCAATGCCGAAGCCAAGTTCGAGCAATTAGGACTCTTAGTCATTGACGAAGAACACCGCTTTGGGGTTCGTCAAAAAGAAAAGATCAAAGCGCTTAGAGCCAATGTCGATATTCTCACTTTAACGGCAACACCGATTCCTCGTACCTTGAATATGGCCATGTCAGGCATGCGTGATTTATCAATTATTGCCACGCCACCAGCCAAACGTTTAGCCGTAAAAACTTTTGTACGAGAATACGATAAAGCAACGATTAAAGAAGCCATACTGCGTGAAATTCTACGTGGTGGTCAGGTGTACTTTTTACACAATGACGTAGCCACAATTGAGACGTGTGCAGAAATGATCCGTGAGTTAGTACCAGAATCTCGAGTCGTTGTCGCTCATGGTCAAATGCGTGAACGCGATCTTGAACGCGTAATGTTCGATTTTTATCACCAAAAATTCAACGTCTTGGTGTGTACCACCATCATTGAAACCGGTATTGATGTACCCAGTGCAAACACCATTATCATGGAACGTGCTGATCACTTCGGTTTAGCGCAATTACACCAATTACGTGGACGTGTTGGTCGCTCACACCATCAAGCTTACGCTTACTTGATGACACCTCACCCTAAGCGAATGACCAAAGATGCCAAAAAGCGTTTAGAAGCGATTGATGCATTAGAAGACCTAGGCGCTGGTTTTATGCTCGCAACTCAAGATTTAGAAATTCGTGGTGCTGGTGAATTGTTAGGTGAAGAACAAAGCGGTCATATATCTAAAGTTGGGTTTACGTTATACACCGAATTACTGGAATCTGCGGTTGAATCGTTAAAACAAGGTAAAGAGCCATCATTAGAACAACTCAACAAGCAACACAGTGAGATCGAGCTTCGTATTCCGGCTCTTTTACCAGAAGATTATGTACCAGATGTCAATATGCGTTTATCACTCTACAAACGTATAGCCAGCTGCAAAACTGAAGCCAAATTAGACGAAATGAAAGTAGAGCTTATCGACCGCTTTGGCTTATTACCTGATTCAACCAAAAACTTAATGGACTTGACGTTACTAAAACATCAAGCCGCCAGAATTGGCGCCAGTAAAATAGATATCCACGCTAAGGGCGGCAGTGTTGAATTTGCGGAGCATCACAGTGTCGATCCCGGTTTTATCATTAGTTTGTTACAAACTCAGCCACAAGTTTATCGAATGGAAGGACCAAATAAATTAAAGTTTGTCTTGCCAGCAGCTGAGAGTAAAGACAGAATAAAACTAGCAAAACTGATGTTAGATCAATTTTCTCAACACCGTCATGGAGAGTAATCTGTGTTACGCACCGCTAAACTTGCACTGTTATCATTAATCATCTCAACTAATGCCTATGCTGCACCTGAGCGTTGGTTTGAGGTCGAGGTGTATATTTTTAAGCGTGACTCAGCCACAACTGAGCATTGGTCAGAAACGGTGCCTCCGGTTAAGTTGAGAGGAAACGTAGATTTGATCACACCGATTGTTCATACTGAACATGTGATCGAACCTGCAGTGGATTGCGAGCCAGCCTTTCCGGTGATTGGCGAGGATTTTACTCGTTCTCTAATGAATGACTGTGTACCACAAGATGCAGTAACTGAAATCACTTTCCCTGAAGTTACACCGGTGAACATTAGTGCCGATGAGATCCCTGAAGTTTATCAAGGTGATCCTGCAACGTTATTGTCCTATGAGCAAAATCAATTTACAGACATCATTAATAAAATTCGGCGCCAACGTGGTGTAACGAGCCTACTGCACCTCACTTGGCAGCAAGCTATGTTGCCTAAGCGGCGTTCAAAAGCGCTGCATTTATATGGTGGAAAAGATTTTAGCAAAGAGTTTCAGGCTGATGGTTTTTCGATAAAACCTTCTGAGCCAGAACTGTTAGAAAATAGTGATGATGTAAACCCATTAACCTCAGACACTAAAAACAATCTTGTTCAACAAAACACGCCTGAGCTCGATTCAACGGTAGAGCAGGACTTCACTCACACAGAACAAGTCCCGAGTAAGCCAGTATCTCCATCTCCAATATGGGAGCTCGATGGAAAACTCAATATCTATTTACAGCATTATTTGTATATAGAAACGGATTTAAGACTGCGTGACCCAGAAATGTTACTTGCCAAGCCTAAACCAGAATCGGATCAAATTGCTTCCAACCTACTTTCGGAAAGCTCTGAAGCTGACATAGAACCACAAAAGCCTCAGGAGTTTTTATTTTCCATTCCGATGATCCAAAATCGCCGAGTTAGAAGCACGGAGATACATTATTTTGACCATCCTAAAATGGGTATGGTGATTCAAATACGAAAAATGGAAGCGCCAGTGGAAAAGCCAGTTCAATCTGAAGATACAACATCAGAAAGCAATATAACTTCACAACCCCGTTAGCTGGATAATGTCAGGTAGATAACTGACATTATCCAGCTAAGTCCCCAGCCTTCGTTGGAGCGACGATAAGTTGTTTGGTATTTATCTTAGCATTACCCAGTAACGGGACAAGTTACCTTAAAGTTATCCTTTAAATGCTTTAATAGACTTTAAATGAGCCCCTAACGCCGGAAATTTATGCGGCTGTTTTTCATCCCAAATAATGTCATAAAATTCAGCTAATGCTTTTTCTGTATCAGCGCTATCTAATACTTCATCTTCTCTAGATAAGATACATAATGACTTGCTTTTATTTTTGGTTCGGAACTCTGTAACACACTTTTCCGCGATATCAGTATATTCCTCAGGGCGGTCTATTTTTCCCTGCATGTTATTTTCAGGGTATAAATTAGGATTAATCATTACACTTCGAGTTTGGGTTAGAAAGCCAATACGTTCCACCCAATAACCACCTAGCCCTACTCCAATAAGTAAAGGCGTTTCATCGCTAGACATCGACTTTTGTTTTACTACTTCTTTGAGTAACTGTTGCATATCATGTCGCGGATGTTCTGTGCTATAACTAATTAAACGCACGTCTTCATCTATAAATTGTAATTGGCGCATTTTTTCGTGATTACCAGGGCTCGTTGAGTCAAAGCCATGAAAATATAAAATCATGAGTCAGTTACCACTTTGAATTGTCATAAATTACTGTCAAGATAACAGAGAAACGTTCCTCGCAGTTTGAGGTGAGTCAAAATACAACAAACTGGTTAAAGTGGGTTTAAACATTCCCGCTAAATAGGTAACGATGACACAGACTAATCAACGCTTAACCCATTTAGTGCTTGCCAAAGAATACATGAAATTTTCAGCAGCGCATTTCACCATTTTTTCTGGTACTGAACGTGAAAGGCTTCATGGCCACAATTTCCAAGTCTCATTAGAATTAACGCTTCCTGTAGGGAATGACGGCCTATCACACAGTTACCGTTTATTTAAAGACCAAGCCAAAGCCTTATGCGAAAAGTTAGATGAATATTGCTTATTGCCTAACCACTCTCCATATTTAGATATTCATCAGAATAACGATGAGTACCATGTGAAATTCCATAATGAAACATTACGTTTTCCAGTTTCAGACACCTTGTTACTTCCGATCAAAAACACAAGTGTTGAGGAGTTTTCTTTTTATCTGCTAGAACAGATTATTCAAGCTCTTCCGCCTACAAAATACGGTATTGAACACATTACTGTTTCGGTTTCATCTGGTGCAGGACAATCAGGTTCAAGCTCTTGGAAAAAAGAGGAGTAACAATGCAAAAAGTCATGATAGTTACAGGTGGAAGTCGTGGTATAGGTTATGCCGTCAGCCAACACTTTAAGCAAGCCCAGTTTAAGGTCATTAACTTATCTCGCTCCCCAAATAACATCCAAGATACTTTAAATCTAGAAACAGATTTATCATCACCAACTAATATAAAGGAACATCAAGCGCGTTTGATTCAAGAGTTGAAAGGTGCAACTCAAGTCGTCATCGTTCACTGTGCTGCTGGCCATACTGCTGATACCATTCTTACTGCAAATACAGAGAGCTTAAACAAAGACCTAGCCATCAATATAATAAGCCCTACGATGCTCACTCAAATGTTGTTGCCACACATGCCTGAAACTTCATCGATCGTATTTATTGGTTCGACATTAAGTGAAAAGGCGGTTCCTGGATGCTATTCCTATGTAACAAGTAAACATGCCGTTATTGGAATGATGCGTTCTGTCAGCCAAGATCTAGCTGGTAAAGGAATACACACTGCCTGTATTTGCCCGGGTTTTACGGATACAGAAATGCTTAGGGAGCATTTTGGGCATGAACCTGAAGCTGAAAAATCCATTACTGACATGGTCACTTTCGGTCGCTTGATCACTCCGGAAGAAATCGCCAAAACGGTATTTTTTGCAGCGAATACTCCGGTCATTAACGGATCTGTGATTCACGCTAACTTAGGGCAAATTGAGCGCTAATGAAGATCTTAATTATCTCAACGCCGGTTCAAGCCATCGGGCAAGGTGAAGGTGGTGGCATAGATATTACCTTACTGAATATTATTAATGCACTATCACCGTTAGGTCACCAATTTACGGTTTTAGCACCCACAGGCTCAACGCTTTCCGCCGATGATACTATATTGATAGAAATTTCAGGTCAGCTACAAACCAGCGTTCAAACTGAATCAGCATCAACGCCTGTCACTTTGAGTCACGACAGTACCATTGTTTCCATGTGTCGATACGCTCAAACTCATCAGTATGAATTTGATGTAATTCTCAATATGGCTTATGACTGGTTGCCGATTTGGTTAACACCGTTTTTTACCACTCCGATGTATCATCTGGTTTCTATGAGTAATGAGAATCAAACGGTTGCTGGTGCCGTAGAAGAACTGAATAGAATGATGCCTCAACGACTCGCTTTTCATACCCATGCATCTGCCAACACATTTAACCTTGAGAACCCAGTATCCATTATTGGTAATGGCTTTGAATTTAAAACATTTCCTTTTTGTGAAAGTCCAAAGCAGCAACTGGCTTGGGTTGGGCGCATATCTCCAGAGAAAGGCTTGGAAAATGCACTAGAGGTTGCCAATAAAGTTAACCTACCTATTCATATTTGGGGGAAAGTTCAGTCAGAGTCATATCAACAACAACTTATAGGGAAATTTCCAAAAGTTGATATTCACTGGCGCGGCTTCGTACCACAACATCAACTATTCGAAGAAATGAGCCAATCGGCATTGATGTTAATGACACCTACATGGATAGAAGCGTTTGGTAACAATGTCGTGGAAGCCAATGCCTGTGGCGTTCCAGTCATTGCATACAATAAAGGTGGACCTACAGAAACAGTAATTTCAGGCGTTACAGGTTACTTGGTTGAAAACAATGAAGATATGGCAAATCGAGTTGATGATGCTTTAACGTTATCTAGACATCACTGCCGAGACTCAGCTCAGCAGCGATTCTCAATTGAGCAATATGCTTTGAAATTACAAAGCTGGCTTAATATTGATTAACCTTTTCAGCAATGGCTTTTGCCGCTTGCCATCGCGTTTCATTTTCTAAAGATTGCATCACATTGGTTTGGTCTGGCTTTAATAACCTAGCAGGATACAAAGGGTCTGTATCTGGCCAATGATAGTCTGTCAGTAATATATTAACAGCATCAGGGTTATTACACACCAAAATCATATCGCAACCTGCGGCAAGCGCTGATGTCACTCTTTCTTTAAATCCACCAGCAACGCTGGCGCCTTCCATGCCTAAATCATCAGAAAAAATGACACCTTTAAATCCCAATTCACCTCTTAGAACTGTTTGCAGCCAATATTTTGAAAAACCTGCAGGTCGCTCATCTACTTGAGAATAAATGACATGAGCAGGCATGATCCCTTGAACTTGTTCATCAGCAATTAATTGCTCAAATGGAATTAAATCGTGATCGAAAATTTCCGTTTTTGAACGTTCATCAACAGGTAAAGCAATATGTGAATCTGCTTTCACGCTACCATGTCCAGGAAAATGCTTTCCGACAGCCGCCATCCCAGCTTGTCTCATGCCAGAGCTGAACGCATTTGCTAGGATCATAACCTGTTCAGGGTCTTCACTAAAACTGCGCGCCCCTATCACCTCACTTATCCCATCAACATCTAAAACTGGAGCAAAACTTAAGTCAATATCACAAGCCAATAGTTCAATAGCCATTAAAAACCCTAATTCTAGAGCCCAAGTTTTTGCTTGTGAAAGATCACCACTTGCCGCAGACAATATTTTCCCCATTGCAGGGATATCAGTGAACTCGCCACGAAAACGCTGAACTCGCCCTCCCTCATGATCAACAGCAATAAGAATATTGGGATTACATTTTCGAACTTCTTTTACCAGAGCCATTAGTTGAGTTTTATTTTGATAATTACGGGTAAATAAAATTAATCCACCAACCATTGGATGAGCCAATAGTTTTTTTTCATGTTCGGTGACTTCGAGCCCCGCTAAATCCATCATTAAATAACTCACTCAAAACCCTTTTCATAGAGATACATTCAGAGCCAATTAAGTCATAAACCATAGGTAAATTCAATCAGAGTAAGGAATGTTATCGGTAAGCAGATTTAATTCGAAATTGACACATTAGAAATTCTAATGTATCGAAACAATAATTATGTGTGATACTTATGTTCATATTAAAAAGAAGGAATCATTCCTCATAACTAGGCTTTTATAAAATGATCAGTGTGTTTGACATGTTTAAAATCGGTATCGGACCATCAAGTTCTCATACCGTTGGCCCTATGAAAGCGGGCAAAATTTTTATTGACCAAGTTTCGACAAAAGAGCTTCTAGGCGAAGTCGATGAGTTGCGTGCTGATTTATTTGGCTCTCTTGCACAGACAGGTCAAGGACATGGCACTGGCAAAGCGGTTATTTTAGGATTAATGGGAGAAGACCCTGAAACCGTAGATACTGATGCAATTGACGGCATTTTAAAGCACGTATCGGATTCTGAGACCTTAAAACTCGCCAACGGTAAAGTTGTCAATTTTACCCGTGAACATGGGGTTGTTTATAACCGTCTTATCAATCTAGACGCTCATGCAAATGCAATGACACTATATGCCTATGCTAAAGGCGAATGTGTTTATAAGCGAACCTATTATTCTGTAGGAGGTGGCTTCATTCTTGATGAAGATGAAATCGCTCAACAAGATGCATCTCTAGCCTCTCCCATCGTCTCAGCGCCTTATGATTTCCATAGTGCAAATGAGTTATTGGAGCTTTGCCGAGAAAATGGTTTATCAGTCTCTTCATTAATGATGGAAAATGAAAAGTGCCTAGCAAGTGACAAACAGATCAAAGACGGCTTATGGCAAATCTGGCAGACCATGAAAACCTGCATTGAGAAAGGTTATCAAAAAGAAGGATTGCTGCCGGGTGGTTTAAAGTTACGTCGTCGAGCCCCAGCTCTTTACCGTCAATTAAAAGCGGAAAGTAAAACTTGTAATGACCCATTAAAAGCAGTGGACTGGGTAGATTTGTTCGCGTTATCCGTTAATGAGCAAAATGCAGCAGGCGACCGAGTCGTCACAGCACCGACCAATGGTGCCGCAGGCATTATCCCTGCAGTGCTTTGTTACTACGATACTTATGTTGAACAGGTCGATGTAGAAATAGCCTCTCGCTTTTTACTGACAGCTGCAGCTATTGGCATTCTATATAAGAAAAACGCTTCGATATCTGGCGCTGAAGTCGGTTGCCAAGGTGAAGTTGGAGTAGCATGTTCTATGGCCGCTGGCGCATTAACAGAAATAATGGGCGGCACAATTGAGCATGTCGAAAATGCCGCTGAAATTGGCATGGAGCACAACCTAGGGCTAACTTGCGATCCTGTCGGTGGCCTAGTTCAAGTACCTTGTATTGAACGTAACGCAATGGGCGCAATGAAAGCCATCAATGCTTCTCGTATGGCACTTCGTGGTGATGGCAATCATAAGGTGTCATTAGATAAAGTGATTAAAACCATGATGGACACAGGCATGGATATGAGAAGTAAATACAAAGAAACCGCACAAGGCGGTTTAGCAGTGAATATTGTTGAGTGTTAAAGCTTAAAGGTGATGAGTGCATATCGCGCTCATCACTTCTGAGTATGCTCTAACCTCTACTTCATGGGTAATTTCATGTTATCGAACATATGATCTATTAACTCTTGATCTCGCAACGCAATCGCTTTTTCAACCACATCTTTGGTCAAGTGTGGCGCAAAGTATTCGATAAAATCATACATGTAAGTTCGTAAGAAGCTGCCTTTCCTAAAGCCTATTTTAGTCGTGCTATGTTCGAATAAGTCACTGACATCAATCGCTACTAAATCATCATCAATAGCAGGATCAACGGCCATTGATGCAATCACTCCTACTCCAAGCCCTAAACGCACATAGGTCTTCAACACTTCTGCACTTGTAGCGGTAAATACTACTCTTGGATCTAAGTTTGCTCGTTTAAAAGCTTTTTCGATTGCAGATGATTTATCGAAACCAAATACATAGGTAACTAACGGGAATTGGGACAACTCTTCAATAGAAATTTTACTTCGAGAAGCTAAAGGATGGTCTTTTTTAACCACAACTGAACGATTCCAGTGATAGCAAGGTAACATCACTAAATCGGTATAAAGGTGCATAGCTTCTGTTGCGATGGCAAAATCAGCATCGCCACGAGCGGCAAGTTCACTAATCTGGTTTGGCGTTCCCTGATGCATATTTAGGTTCACTCGAGGATAGCGGTCAATGAACCCTTTGATGATAGGTGGCAATGCATATCTTGCTTGAGTATCCGTTGTAGCAATGTTTAACTCCCCCATATCTGGTTGAGTATATTCTTCTGCTACCTTTTTGATGCCTTCTACTTTACTCAAAATATCATTAGCGATATTGATCACTTGCTCACCGGCCGGTGTGACATGAGTAAGATGCTTTCCACTCCTACCAAAAATTTGGATCCCTAATTCATCTTCCAGCATACGAACTTGTTTACTGATCCCTGGTTGCGATGTATACAAGTTCTCAGCCGTTGCTGAAACATTCAGGTTATGGTTGACAACTTCGGCAATAAAACGGAGTTGTTGCAGCTTCATAGTAGGGCCTCATCTCGTGGCGTCTCAGGTAAGTTATTGGTATCGAAGCAATTCAATACCGTTAAATTTCTATCTAGATTTAAGCGTTATAATATATCCTGTCTCTTATTGCAAAAGAATATATATAGAACGATAAACGTTAAAAAAAGTTATAGCAATGTACACTTGTTAACCACAAAGACTTAGACTGACGTTTTATTGCACTTTTAAGTGTTAATTTTACCAATAATTGGCCGAAAACTGACTATAACGCTTAACAGTGACTAGTTAGATAGCGTAAAATCAAGGCATAAATATGTTGATTTTTGATGAAGTTCTATCAATTGCTTTTAATATGGGAACACAATGATTTTTACAATTTCACTTATCGTGATCAGTGCATTATTGCTACTTATCATTGGGATCAACCTTTACCAACAACATAAAGAAAAGCAAAACGCTGACCGTCGTGTACAGCACCAACAACAACGCTCAAAGATTGATGAAACAGCTAGAGTGTTGGAGCATATTTCATTATTTCCTTGCTCAAACCAAGTTATGTTAGTGTTGTATAAACGCTTGGTAGATGAAATAACCCAAGCAGCTAATGTAGCCCCAAGCTCCTTACAAAAAGATTACGAAAGACAGTTGATTGATTTTAATGCTCAAATTAAGCAGCTTGAATCAAGTCCTTCAGCCACACCATCATTGGATGCAATTCAGATACCTAATGACGACAAACAACTTGTACTAATGGTACAAACGCTTAAAAAGCTCAAGGCAATCATACGCAGTGAACATAATAAAGGAAAAATAGATCCAACCGTGTTTACTGAAGAAGAAAACCGAATCAATAGTATGCAACTTAGAATTAATGTTGATGCGATGCTAACTCGATCTCAAAAAGCAAAAGATATCAAACAATATGGCTCAGCGAAGCAATTTCTAAATAAAGCAATCGCAACACTTAATGCTATTAAGTTAAATAATCCTGAAGATCATTTTGCTCAATCCAAACTCAATTTAGCTCATTCTCTTAGTGCAAGTATTGATAATTCCCAACAGCAAAAAGCCCTAGAATCTATACCTACAGCCAAAGCTGCTAATGGTGAAGATGATATTGACGTGCTGTTCCAACCAAAGAAGAAGTGGTAATAAGCTGAATCAAAAGTGCAAGTATTCATCTTGCACTTCATGCCCTTAAGTGATTTTATTTATTTTTCTCTATTAAATAATGCTGGTTTCGTCATACCACCAAAGTGGAAATCCAAAACGGCTAGATTTGCTCTACAGATAAAGATGTTCTTTGACAAAAATCACAAACAATAAAACTTTAAATTCTGTATTACAAAGGCTGGTACTACTGAGTACTAAAATAACTAATAGAAAATCAGATAAGATTGCTTAGATGTTTTTACCTGCTCATTCGCTGCAGCATTTTGCACGAATTTAGTCCATAAAAAATGCCGCTAGTGTTAGCGGCATTTTTAGTGATTTCATTAGAGGGTATTAGAACTTGTAACCTACTGAAACCATGTAAACCATTGGGTCAACGTCTGTTTTGATTGTGAAATCTTTATTAGCTGCAGCAGAGTTAAACTTCACATCAGTACCAATATCCGCATACCAAATTGAAGCATTTACTAACCAGTTTTTATTAACTTGATAATCGAAACCAACTTGAGCAGCAAAACCTAACGAGTTTTCAATGCTTAGGCTGTTAAGCTTCAAACCTGCAGCCTTTGGGTTACCCGTAAATTCATTATCAAAAAAGTTAGTGAAGTTAATACCTGCACCTACATATGGGCGGAATTTAGATTGTGCATCACCAAAGTAATACTGAGCTACCAAGGTTGGTGGTAAGTGTTTAGTTTCAGCAATAACACCTACATCTTTTAAAGATACTTCATGGCTAAATGGAGTTGCTGCTAGTAGCTCAACACCAAAGTTATCGGTAACCATGTAACCGAAGTTTAAACCAAGTTGAGTGTTATTATCGATTTGGAACTCACCTAGACCGGCAACATCTTGGCTCGACTCATTTGGAGCAACCATTACAGCACCAGCACGAACAATGATATCACCCGCTTGGTGAGCTTGAGCGCCAAAACCAGCAGCAATTAGACCTGCAGCAACTAGACCTTTAACAAAACGCTTGTTCATCATCTTTCTCCATTTAAGATGTTTACCACTCATTAATTTATTTTTTGAGTGATATGAGTTAACTGGCTTCTTTGAATTATTAGGTTTTCAATACGAACCAGTAGTTTTTTGTGTCGCATCACATTTAGGTGCTAATTTGCCAGATGAATCAGATAATAATATTGATCTAAATCAATCGAAAAACGCCTCAAATGGAACATCGTTTCATTACATGATCTCGATCATAAAACAAAGTCAAAATAACAACAGAACGTTGTTATTTTGAGCATTTAATGAGAGCAAATGACGGTAAGTTTGGGATAGGTTAAAAGCCAGTGTTTATCTTTAACTCTTTGATTAAAGACTGACTTACTTCTTTTGGGGTTATGTGTAACTTCTAAGGAGAACAGTGATTGCAAATCAAATGCAGATTTTACAATTATCTTATTAGTTTCAAGTCTTACTCCTACAGCCGTTTCTTTCTCAGGCCAATAAGACATAGCATCAATAATGGATACATAAGGGTTATCACCATTTCTAATATGCATTCTCGCTTGATTCTTGACAGACCAAGGTAAACGCAGCTGATCATTAAGCATAGCTTCTAAACTTTTATCTTTATCTTCAGAAAGCTCATTCGCTTCATAATAAATTACATCTATATCAGACAAAGATGATATAAGCTCCTTTGAATGGAGCTTATCCCATACCAAGTTTCTTACAAAACCAGCCGCTAATAGATAATCTTTTATTCCTTGAGCTTGCATCACTTGCTCAGCAACCTCTAACGCCTTCATACTACTAGGATCTTGATACAACCACTCTATAATTTGTCGCTGATGTTTACAGTTCAATGCTCTCCTCTCCTTGAGCAATTGTTACAGGGGCTGAAGCCAAGTTTTGTTTTTCACAAAATGGAAGAACGTCATCAACTGCTAGTGGACGTGAAATATAAAAACCTTGAATAGCCGAACAGCCCATTTGTTGCAAGAAATCGAGCTGTTCCTTGGTTTCTACGCCTTCTGCAACGATTTTCATACCTAAGCTATTCGCCATAGACAAAATCGCGTCTACTAACTGTATCGCGTCCTTTTCATGAGGAACATCTTTAATGAATGAACGGTCAATTTTTAAAGTGTCAAACGAAAAACGTCGTAAGTAACTTAGCGATGAATAGCCAATACCAAAATCATCCACAGCTAAATGCACGCCTAAATTATGGAGCTTGTTGAAGATCTTTTGATTTTCTTCAGAGTTTTCGATTAATGCTGATTCAGTCAATTCAAGCTCTAACGCTGATGCAGGTAACTCATGCAATGCGAGCCCTAATTGAACATCGTCAAGAATCACATTATTTCGAAGCTGCCTACTCGAAACATTTACAGATACATAACGAGGGCCATGTTTATGTTGGCGCCATTGTTTTATTTGAGCACATGACTGCTCTAATACCCATTCTCCAATAGTACTGATCAGGCCAAGTGACTCAGCTAATGGAATAAATTCATCAGGCGGCACTTGGCCTAATTTTTCATTCTTCCACCTTAGTAAGGCTTCCACGCCTATCACAATGCCTGTATCCCCAGAAATAATAGGTTGATAGACAACGTATAATTCATTGCGCTTTAGTGCTTGCCTTAGTTCATTTTCCATTTCAAGACGCGACTGAACAGCGTTACTCATAGCATTAGAATAGAACTTTAATGCATTTCGACCAGCCATTTTACTTTCATACATGGCAGCGTCGGCATTTTTCGTTAACGCTTCATAATCACTACCGTCTTGTGGGAAAGTAGCAATTCCAATGCTACAACCAACGACTACTTCATGATGCTGAATCAAAACTGGTTGCGAGCAAGACTTATTTACCTCTTCCGCGACTAACTGGGCATTAGCTACTGACTGAGGTTCCGTTAAAATAATCACAAATTCATCACCACCAAGACGTCCCAAGGTGTCATTTGGGTTGATCAAATGACCAATACGTGTAGATATTTGCTTCAGTAACGCATCACCAGCGTTGTGACCAAAACTATCGTTAACTTTTTTAAAGTCATCCAAATCTAACAACATCAACACTACGGATGTGTTATTTAATTTAGCAATGTTAATCGCACTGGTTAAACGCTCAAACGTCATTCCTCTGTTAGGTAAACCTGTTAGCTCATCAAAATTAGCTTTGCGATACAATTGATCTTGATATGTCCGCTGCTGAGTCAAATCAGTAATTGAAGTAATGACCGCTTCGCCATCAGTATATTCAACAACTTTTGATGATAATGAAGCCCAAATCAAGTTCCCTGCATCCGATTTTATTTGCACTTCAAAGCCATCTACACGATTTTGAAGATTCAAGTATTCTACAAATAAGTTTCTATCTTTTGGGTTAACGTAAAATTCGGCAGCATGTCTGCCAGACAACGATTTATCACCTGATGTGAGTAACTCTTTCGCTCTCAAATTCCCATATAAAATTTTACCTGTTTGGGGTTGAGTAATGAGCACAGCAATTGGTGCAGAGTGGGCGATTGAATGAAAATGGTTTTGTGATTCAGCGAGCGAGCGCCCTTTTTTCCATACCAATTGATTTTGTTTATATTGCAGCCATAAACTAACAGCAACTCCTGTGATAAATAACGATAATAAAAATACAAACAATTGCATCCCTTCACTAATTGAAGAGGGTTTAGTGGCTACATTAAGCCAAAGTAAGTTATGTAGTTTAGGGATAGGTGCGTTATGGGCTAAATGATATGAGCTAAAATCTGTATCACCTTGGTACAAAAGTTTATGTTTATTATCCTGCATTGAAACCTGATATTGCTCAGAGAAATTCTCCGCAATTAAGGTATCAACTAATTTGGGAATCGAATAAATCGCCCCAAGATTGCCAATAAACTCCTCACCCGAAAAGATAGGCACAAATAAAGCAAAAACAGGCTGTGCTTGTTCAAGCATAAAAGGTTTAGTGTAAACTACGGCACCATACTTTTTGGAAAGTTGAGCTGCTTTTTCCAATTCAGTCAATGCCAGTTTTAGCGCAACACTGCTTTGTGTTTGACTAGAGGATACTCGTTTAACAAGTTTAAAGTTACTGTCACTGAGGGAAAAATGCAGCAAACTTGAGTGAGGAAGTAAATAATCCTTCAAACATTTTTCTATCTCTTCACTTTGTAACCCTACTTGCGGGATTTCCGTTGCAAGGAGGTACAAAAAGTTTTCATCTAGCGACAATTGAGTCTCAATTTCACTGACAGAATGAGACAATTTAGTAGTTAGAAGCTTGCTATCCGCTCCTCGGTCTTGCTCTTTAATAAAGTAGTGTAAAGCAGCTAAAGAAAGCGTGATGGTAGCCGTAGCGATAAACGGCATAACAAAGCTTGATTTACGTTTCCTTAAAAAATAGTTAGTAGGCTCAGAGCCAAATGAAAATATCTGATCAGTTTGCGACTTATTTGAACGAAGCTCTGTAAAAACCAAAAAAACTTGGTGATAAAAAATATACATAGCCCCTAATAAAAGGAACATAAAAGCGGCAAGGAATACTCGAAACAAATCAGCTTTATTTTCAACTTCCGAATTTTTGATAATGGTGTCAGCAGCAACTTCCCAATGTCGCGATGGCAAGTTAACGGTAAAACGAAGTAAACTGTGATCAAACAATTCTGGATCACCAATAAAGACTTTTCCTAAGTCTGTTCGAAATGCCATTTGTAATTCTGGATTACTATCTATCAGTTTCGAAGCCAATACTGAAGATGTTAAATTAACAATTATAGAAGCACGGCCCCAGTACTTACCTTCCCTGTATATCGATTTCGTTAACGTTACCCCTTTTCCACCTAACTGCAAGTCAAAAGGTTCAGATATCACTAACTGATTTGTTTTAGATATAGAGTCAAGACCGACAATGTAGGAAAACTCATTAGAAGGAACAGTAATATTTAAGCCATATCGATTAGTAACTTGCAATGATTTTAGCCCTGAATTGAGTTCAAGCATGGCTTTCATTACTAGTTTGACATGAGCTTTATTGACAGTTTCAAGCTTAACATCATCTTTGATTTCACTTTCAACTATCGAAGCCAAACTGGACACTAAGAGTCCATGCCGGCTCATTATATCTTCAAGCTTATCGACCTTCTCTTTGAATTTTTTTGAAACAGAGGCACGATAATTTTCATATAAATAATTTTCATACCAATCAGTGGTTTGCCACCAAATAGTCGCGCAAGTCAGCAAGATAAAGACAATTGCGATTGTTCTTTTTGTAAACATAAACGTATCTTGGGGCAGCTTTCAACTAAGTAACCTGAGCTCTGCATAAGTAAACCTCTACAGCACAGCTACTAATGCGTATTTCTGTGTTAGAACAGCCCGAAATAGGCTAGCTATTACGAACTGTTCTGCCTTGAACTACACAATATTAGCCGCACTGTAGATTGAATTTATATTTTATTATAAAAACAAAACAGTAATGATTTCTTTATACAGAGCTCAGGTTAAGTAAGTTTTTGCCACCCTCTTATTTTATTAAATAACAACCGACTTTCTATCGGCCCTAACCTCTAAAGTGAATTTGTACTTTACTTGGCAGGTTGCATAATAACTTCAACCGTGGTTTTACCATTATTGATAATTGGGTAGCGATTATAAGTCTGAAAAATCACTCGATCTTGGTTCTTGATCAAAGCAACAACGCCATAGTTCACTTTTTTGTCAATTGTCTCAGCAGGCAAAATAAACTTAAACGGTATCGGTTGAGTCGCCACATTAAAGGTCTTTTGAGCTAAAATGACGCCCGGTGTATCTAAATCAATAATGGCGACAGTAAACATGCTATCCATGGGTAACAACATTTTTTGCAAATAGCCCGCAGCGCCATTGATTATTATCGGTTTAGGTTTTTGAACCGTCACACAAGCTGTTAAACTCATAACCATTAATAGTATTAGTAGTTTTCTCATTTATGTTTCCCGCTCATTCTCATTAACCCCTCTTGAGTAGCCGAAGCCACTAACTTACCTTGCTGATTATAAAAGTGACCTTTAACAAATCCTCGACCACCACTGGAACTTGGACTTTCGATACTAAACAAAAGCCAATCATTCATATTGATCTCATGATGAAACCACATTGAATGGTCAATCGTAGCCATTTTCATTCCAGGAGTTAAAAAGCTTACTCCATGAGGTTGAGCCGCTGTAACTAAAAAGTTGAAATCTGAAGCATAAGCTAATAGATATTTGTGGATTCGAGGGTCATCAGGTACTTCCCCATTTGCACGAATCCATACATGCTTTGATGGTTCAGACTTTTCTGGTTTGATAGGATTTAGGGGATTCACTACCCTCATCTCGAAAGGAGATGGCTTGGTGAACGTAGATACCAAACTTTCTGGTATTGAGCCCGCTAAACTTTTTGCGAGTTCTTGATGACTTAGCACACCTTCAGGTCCCGACACATTTGGCATCGAAATTTGGTGTTCTAAACCACTTTCTTGCGACTGAAATGAACAGGTCATCATAAAAATGGGGCGACCACTTTGAATCGCATGAACACTTCTAGCACTAAAACTGCCACCATCTCTTAAGTTTTCTACTTGATAGATAATGGGCTTTTTAGGATCGCCAGCTCTTAAAAAATAAGCGTGTAACGAATGACTTGAACGAGCATTGGAAACAGTTTGTTTAGCAGCATTTAGTGCTTGCCCCATAACATGACCACCAAAAAGGTGTCCAAATCCTATATCCTGTGGTTGTCCGCGAAATAAATTATCATCAATCTGCTCTAAAGATAATAAAGATAAAAGTGAATCTAAGATGTTACTCATAGCACCCTTCATTTATTTGATAACTAAATAAGGTTATCTTAAAAAGATTAAAGAAACTATATACTAAATAGGATAAGACCTATCATTATTACGAAAATTAACTTTCAAAAGTACAACTAAACGCTAGAATGTCGACTTTTGTGATTTATTAAATAAACAATGAACCCTTGGATAATCGCCATTCGGCCCAAAACTCTTTTTGCAGCAATAAGTCCTATCATTTTAGGCAACACAATGGCTGCCAGTTCACCTTATTTCGAGTGGTCGATTGCAATACTTTGTTTAGCTTGCGGCGTGTTTTTACAAATCACGGTCAATCTGATTAATGATTATTCTGATCATAAAAATGGTATCGACAACCAGCAACGACTTGGCCCAATTAGAGCGTGTCAATCCGGTATAATCACGCCTAATACAATGGTAATCGGCATCGCCATCAGTACACTGTTTTCGATTGTTTCTGGCTTATTTTTAGTCTTTCATGGTGGTATCGGCTTTCTTTATCTTGGTGCCGCATCGATAGCCTGTGCATTCGCCTATAGTTTAGGCTCAAAATCATTGGCCAATCTTGCATTAGGCGAACTAGCAGTATTCATCTTTTTTGGATTGATTGCCGTTTGTGGCAGTTATTACTTGCAATCACATGCCTTACATACCGACATCATGATCATGGCTGTATGTTTAGGATTATTAAATGCTGCAATAATGTTTGTTAATAACACCCGAGATAGACTGACCGATGAACAAGCTGGAAAGCTAACGCTAGCGGTTCGAGTAGGAAGTACAATGTGCTCACCAGTCTATCGAGCATTGGTTTTTGGTGCTTATGCGATTATGGTAACAGCTTACTTTATGGGGGCGTTGCATGGTTTGCCAGTATTACTTGCGGGTTTGAGTTTTATTTTAGGTAAAAAGCTAACCCTAGACTTTGAAACCGCCAAAGGTACTGAGTTTAATACTATTTTACATAAAACAGCATTGCTAACTCTTATATTCAGTCTATTGTTTTGTGTTGGCACTATTCTTAGTTAACCTCAGCTCTGCATAAGCCAACCTCTACAGCACAGCTACTTATGTGTATTTCTGTGTTAGAACAGCCCTAAATAGACCAGCTATTACGAACTGCTCTTCCTTGAACTACACAAAATTAGCAGCACTGTAGATAAAAAATTACCGTTTATGTTGTAAATCAGAACGTTATTGATTTCGTTATACAGAGCTGAGGTTAGTTAAGTCGGGAGCCAAATGGCTCCCAATTAACATTAAACTTCGTTTTGCTCCCTGCTTGGGCTATTCCATTCCAAATGGAATTTTTTTCCGGTCTCCTTATCAGTGCGTTCATAGGTATGAGCACCAAAATAATCTCGCTGACCTTGTAGCAAATTGGCTGGCAACGTTTCGCTTCTAAAGCTGTCATAATACGCCAACGCTGAACTAATACATGGAATAGGAATCCCATTAAGCACTGCAAAGCTTGTTGCTTGACGCCAATTTTGCTGAAGCTGAGATAATTGTTCAGCAAAGCTGCCGGCTAAAAATAAATGAGCGAGATCAGTTTGCTGCTGATACGCCTGAGTAATTGATTGCAAAAATGAAGCACGGATAATACAACCAGAACGCCAAATTTTTGAGATTTCAGCAAAATCTAAGTTCCAGCCTTGCTCTTTAGCTGCCATAGCCATTAATTGGAAACCTTGAGCATAACTGGCTATTTTGGCGCAGTACAAAGCATTTTCTAATTGGTCAATGATTTGTGATTTCTGATCATCTGAAATTTCAGTGGCTTCTTGCCCCGATAATTTAGGGCTTAACTCTATACGTAATGCTTTTTGAGTACTTATCGCTCGAGCTGAAACAGCTTCAGCAATCGTAGGTGCAGGACAACCTAGCTGAAAACTACTGACTGCAGTCCATAAACCAGTACCTTTTTGTCCAGCTTTATCTAAAATCATTTCAACTAAAGGTCGATTGGTTTCTGGGTCAACCTGCTGAAGAACATCGGCACTGATTTCAACAAGGTAGCTATTCAGTTTTCCTTGATTCCATTTTTCAAATACCTTACCTATTTCAATAGCTGTCATTCCACAGCCCTTAGATAAAATATTGTAAGCCTCACAAATTAATTGCATATCAGCATATTCAATGCCGTTATGCACCATTTTTACGTAATGACCAGCTCCTGCGCCACCAATATAAGTCGTGCATGAATCACCATTTTCTACAATTTCGCCTGCAGAAATTCTTTCTATTGGCAACCCCGTTTCAGAGTCAACTTTCGCAGAAATAGCATGCCAGATAGGTGCAATACGTTCCCAAGCATCAGCGTCTCCACTTGGCATTAAACAAGGGCCAAATCGCGCCCCTGTTTCGCCACCAGATACAGCAGAACTAAAAAAGCTAAATTTTTCTTTATATCGTTTTTCACGTTCAACTGTGTCCGTCCATAAGCTATTTCCTGTATCGACGACGATATCTTCAATTTGAATACCAGCTTCTATAAGCGCATGACAAACACCATCGACAGGCGCTCCTGCTGGAACAGAAAGTACAACAATTTTTGGACTAGCTAGCTGATCTAAAAGATGCTGGATACTCTCACAGCCAATGACTTGAGATGGATACTTACGAGTCGAAGACTCAGCATTGAATTGATTCAAAAACTGGCTAACTTTGAGAGCATCAAGATCGTACGCTGCAACATTAAAACCATTGTCAACTATATTAAGAGCAAGGTTTTTTCCCATTACTCCAAGTCCAATGACCCCAATATCCATCTGCTGCGTTTTTTCTGGCATGTGATTCTTTTCCAAATGATCTTATACCGTTCCTACTTATCAAGTATCGATAAATATAAATAGTATGTTATAAAAATTCGCGCGATTATATCTGTAATAATTATGCAAAACTATAGAGTAAGAACTGGAAAGATGTTTCGTATTTTAGAACAATAGAAGTGGCTGGGGCCAGTTGAACATACAGCGTTTGATTTTTGTGCTATTTGAGCTTCCTTTGTATAAACCGCAACCGATAAAGTCTTTTATTGACGGCTTCCAATAAACTTTGAGTTGCAAAAGTTGTACAACTTTCAGCATAGAAATTTCAGTATGAAGAAAACAGTTACAAAGTGATAAACTCTATATTTATTATCTCTTTCAATTTTTTTCACTTGGATTCTTAAAATCACGCCTCCTTAAAACTTTACCTTTACGTCAACTTCCTGTACCTTTTTGATAAATTGTTTTGCTAGGTACAATAATGAGCATCAAAAGCAACTCCCCAACCAGTTACTCGATTAGTGATCTCTCCAAAGAGTTTGATATCACCACTCGTAGTATTCGGTTTTATGAAGATCAAGGCTTGCTAAAACCGAGTCGTCGCGGACAAACCAGAATTTATAGCCTTAAAGATAAAGTGAGGCTAAAACTGATATTACGAGGTAAGCGATTGGGATTCTCACTAGCAGAAACGCGACGCTTATTTGAGCTTTATGACGCAGATAAATCCAGCAACAGTCAATTAGATACCATGCTCAAGTTGATTTCGGATAAAAAAGCCGCATTACAACAGCAAATGGATGATATTCAGGTGGTATTGATGGAACTCAGCTCAGCTGAACAACAATGCCGCGATGCTTTACAAAAATAATAATATTAAACAATTAATGATGTAGTAACTCGTTACTGCATCAATACATCATGCAAAGGACCTTACAATGAGCGCAATATACTCAAGCTTAAATTTTGGATTAGGTGAAGATGTGGATATGCTGCGTGATGCAGTACAGCAATTCGCTACCAATGAAATTGCACCACTGGCAGAAAAAACGGATCAAGAAAATGCCTTCCCTAATGAACTTTGGCCTGTCCTTGGTGATATGGGCTTATTAGGAGTAACCGTTGATGAAGAATTCGGCGGTGCCAACATGGGTTACCTTGCTCACGTTGTAGCCATGGAAGAAATTTCTCGTGCATCTGCTTCAATCGGCTTGAGCTACGGTGCTCATTCAAACCTGTGTGTTAACCAAATCAATCGCAATGGTAATGCAGCGCAAAAGGCTAAGTATCTGCCTAAGCTGATTTCTGGTGAGCATATTGGTGCACTAGCAATGAGTGAGCCAAATGCGGGTTCTGACGTTGTATCGATGAAGCTATATGCCCGTAAAGAAGGCGACAAGTACATTCTAAATGGCAATAAGATGTGGATCACCAATGGTCCTGATGCTCATACCTATGTTATTTACGCTAAAACGGATTTAGAAAAAGGCCCTCATGGCATAACCGCTTTCATCGTAGAACGTGGCTTTAAGGGGTTCTCAACGGCTCAAAAGCTCGACAAATTAGGTATGCGTGGTTCAAATACCTGTGAACTTGTTTTTGAAGACTGTGAAGTACCAGAAGAAAACATTCTTGGTAACCTAAACGAAGGTGTAAAAGTCCTAATGAGCGGACTTGACTATGAGCGTGTAGTACTTGCAGGTGGTCCACTTGGAATCATGCAAGCCTGTATGGATATCGTTGTGCCATACATTCACGACCGCCAACAGTTTGGTAAATCAATTGGTGAATTCCAACTGGTTCAAGGCAAACTAGCCGATATGTATACCCAAATGAACGCCGCTCGTTCATATGTATATGCAGTGGCTAAATCGTGTGACCGTGGCGAAACAACTCGTAAAGATGCCGCAGGTGCGATTTTGTACAGTGCAGAATTAGCGACAAAAATGGCATTAGATGCGATTCAACTACTTGGTGGTAACGGTTACATCAATGAGTACGCTACTGGTCGCCTACTTCGTGACGCTAAGCTTTATGAAATCGGCGCAGGTACTTCAGAAATTCGTCGTATGTTGATTGGACGAGAGCTATTCAACGAAACTAAGTAAGAGCCAAACATTATGCCTGCCTTTGCAGGCATTTTCGTTTCTAATCCTACTGCAACGATTTTGAGGAATTAACCGTGACGCAAATTACCAGTCGTATTAATGCTCGCAGCGACGAGTTCAAAACAAAACATAATGATATGTCTGAGCTCGTTGCTGATTTACAACAAAAGCTTGAACAAATCCAACAAGGCGGTGGCGAAATAGCCATGCAACGTCACCTATCACGTGGCAAGTTAGCACCAAGAGATCGCATCGAAAAACTGCTCGATCCAAGCTCCCCTTTTATTGAGCTATCACAATTTGCAGGTTACGAAGTCTATGACGATGTTGTGCCAGCTGCAGGGGTAATCACAGGAATCGGCCGTGTTAGTGGCGTAGAATGTATGATTGTGGCTAACGATGCGACAGTGAAAGGTGGTACGTACTACCCTATTACAGTAAAAAAGCATGTTCGTGCACAAGAAATTGCTGAGCGCTGCAATTTGCCTTGCATTTATCTTGTTGATTCTGGCGGAGCCTATTTACCACTGCAAGATGAAGTCTTCCCAGACCGTGATCATTTTGGTCGTATTTTCTTTAATCAAGCGAAAATGTCAGCAAAAGGCATTCCTCAAGTAGCAGTAGTAATGGGATTATGTACCGCAGGTGGCGCTTATGTTCCTGCTATGGCTGATGAATCCATCATTGTCAAAGAACAAGGAACGATTTTCCTTGCTGGCCCTCCATTAGTTAAAGCTGCAACAGGTGAAGAAGTTAGCGCGGAAGAGCTTGGTGGTGCTGAGGTTCATACAAAAATTTCAGGTGTTGCCGATCATCTTGCACAAAATGATGAACATGCCTTAGAAATTGCCCGCAATTCAATAGCTCGTTTGAATCACAACAAACAAATAGAATCAACAGTGGCTCAAGTTAAGCCACCGAAATATAGTATTGAAGAACTGTATGGCATTGTCGGCACAGACTTGAAAAAGCCATTTGATGTAAAAGAAGTGATTGCTCGTATTGTTGATGACTCTGATTTTGACGAATTCAAAGCCAACTATGGTGCCACGTTAGTCTGCGGCTTTGCCCGTATTCACGGCTACCCTGTCGGTATTGTAGCTAATAATGGGATCCTATTCTCTGAGTCAGCCCAAAAAGGCGCGCACTTTATCGAGCTGTGTTGCCAGCGAAAAATTCCACTGCTGTTTTTACAAAATATCACTGGCTTTATGGTCGGTAAGAAATATGAACATGAAGGTATCGCCAAGCATGGTGCAAAAATGGTAACCGCGGTTTCTTGTGCCACAGTCCCTAAATTTACCGTGCTAATTGGTGGTAGTTATGGTGCGGGCAACTACGGTATGTGTGGTCGTGCATTTGACCCAACTATGATGTGGATGTGGCCTAACGCTCGAATTTCTGTGATGGGCGGAGAACAAGCTGCAGGTGTTTTATCTACTGTAAAAAAAGACGGTTTAGCTCGTAAAGGGCAAAGCTGGACTGAACAAGAAGAAGCAGATTTTAAAGCACCAATCGTAGAACAATACGACAAAGCGGGTCACCCTTATCATGCCAGTGCACGCTTATGGGATGATGGCATTATCGATCCAACTCAAACTCGTGATGTTGTTGGCCTAGCGCTTTCAGCTGCCTTTAATGCACCTGTAGAAGACACCAAGTTTGGTGTGTTCCGCATGTAATTCGGAGACAAAAATAATGACTACCGTCTTTGAAAACGAACAATTTCAGCACATTTTGTGCGAACTAGAACAAGGTGTCGGCAAGCTGATTTTAAACCGTGTCGAAAAACACAATGCCTTTGATGAAGTCATGATTGCTGAAATCATCAAGGCATTAGCTTTGTTCGCTGCAAATAGCCATTGCCAAATATTAGTATTAAAAGCGAATGGTAAACACTTTAGCGCTGGTGCAGATTTAAATTGGATGCGCAAACAAGCACAAATGGATTTTGAGCAAAACTTAGCAGATGCCAATGAACTTGCTCGATTGATGCACGACTTGGATAAATTCCCAAAACCTACTCTGGTTCAAGTTCAGGGTGCTGCTTTTGGTGGTGCATTAGGTTTAATTTGCTGTTGTGACATCGCTATTGCGACACCAAAATCCAGTTTTTGCCTTAGCGAAGTTAAACTTGGTCTTATGCCGTCCGTCATTAGTCCTTATGTAATTCGTGCGATGGGCAATCGTGCCTCACGTCGATATATGTTAACCGCAGAACGCTTTGGTGCAGAAAAAGCGCTTGAACTACAAGTGCTTCATGAAGTTAGCGATGATTTAGATACTGCCAGCCAGCCGTTGATTGATGCATTACTTTCCAACAGTCCACAAGGCATGAACTGGTGTAAAAAGCTCATTGCTCGTATGGAAAGTGGTGAAATTAATCAAGATACCCTCGACTACACCACCGACAGAATTTCTAACATTCGTGTATCTGAGGAAGGTCAAGAAGGCCTAAACGCCTTTTTTGAAAAACGTCAGCCTAACTGGCATAAGGCAGAGGAATAATAATGATCACAAAACTACTGATTGCCAACCGTGGTGAAATCGCCTGCCGCATTATGGACACCGCCAGTAAAATGGGCGTTAAAACCGTTGCTGTTTACTCAGATGCAGATGCAAACGCTCGCCACGTAGCAATGGCCGATGAAGCTTTTTACCTTGGTGGAAGCGCGCCAGCGGAATCATATTTACGTGGCGATGCCATCATCGACGTAGCTAAACGAGCGGGAGCACAAGCGATCCACCCCGGCTATGGTTTCCTTTCAGAAAATGCCGAGTTTGCCAAAGCCTGCGAACAAGCCGGAATCGAATTTGTTGGGCCGGGTTCAGCTGCCATTGATGCAATGGGCAGCAAAAGTGCAGCAAAAGCCATTATGACAGAAGCCAATGTACCACTGGTTCCCGGCTATCATGGTGACGATCAATCAGATGCTTTATTAAATTCAGAAGCAGAAAAAATTGGCTACCCACTGTTGATCAAAGCAGCTTATGGTGGCGGTGGCAAAGGCATGCGAATTGTTGAAAGCAAAGCTGAATTGCAAGGTGCTATCGACTCTGCACGTCGAGAAGCCGCTTCATCATTTGGAAACGATAAGCTGCTGATGGAGCGTTACTTACGTCAACCTCGTCATATTGAAGTACAAGTATTTGCAGACAAACACGGCCACTGCGTTTATCTATCGGATCGCGATTGTTCTGTTCAACGTCGTCACCAAAAAGTAGTCGAAGAAGCCCCTGCGCCGGGTTTAAGTGACGAGCTTCGCAAGCAAATGGGTGAAGCCGCTGTTGCGGCAGCTAAAGCAATTAATTACGTCGGTGCAGGTACCGTTGAGTTTTTGTTTGATACTGACAATAGCTTTTACTTCATGGAAATGAATACTCGTCTTCAAGTAGAGCATCCCGTCACTGAATTGGTCACAATGCAAGATTTGGTTGAATGGCAACTTAAAGTAGCCGATGGCCAACCGCTGCCACTTCAACAAAATCAAATTGAAGTTACAGGTCACTCTTTTGAAGTGCGTATTTACGCAGAAGACCCACAAAACGAGTTTTTACCTGCAAGTGGGAAGTTAGATTACTTACAAGAGCCAGCGCCCAATCCTTATGTACGTATTGATTCTGGCATTCGTCAAGGTGATGTGATCAGTAACTTCTACGATCCAATGATTGCCAAACTTATCGTTTGGGACAAAGACAGAAAACTGGCATTACAGCGCATGTCTAAAGCCCTTGAAGATTACAAAATCTCTGGCCTTAAGCATAACATCCGTTTCTTGCATGCGATCATCGAGCACCCTGCTTTTGCAAGTGAAAACTTCAGCACAGACTTTATTGATCGTTATAGTAACGAACTACTGACTCTAACATCAGCCGATGCTCAGACTATTCAAGCTTTAGCTGGTTTGTATCAAGTGCTTTATCGCAAGCAGCAAGCCAATGCTAAATTACCAGAACACTCTGACTGCACTTCGCCTTGGTCAGCACTTTCTGGTTTTAGACTCAATAGCCCCAAGCAACACGCGGTAAGATTGCTTGATGACGAGCACCTACAAATTGATTTGCGTTTAACAGAAGTTGCTCATGGCTACCAAGTAACTATTGGTGATAATAACTATCAATTGAATGGTTTATTGACGGGTAACCAGTTTAAAGTACAGCTCAATGATCACCGGTTTACTATACAAGTAGCTCAAGTTGGCGATGACTTTACTCTCTTCACTGGTACAGGGCAGTTCCATTTCAAAGCGATACAAGCTCAAGAGCTAGATCAGCAAGATGATGCTGCTGACAAGCTTAAAGCACCAATGAACGGCACCATTGTGACTCACCTAGTTAACGCTGGTGATAGCGTAACGGCTGGTCAAGGGTTACTTGTCATGGAAGCCATGAAAATGGAATACACGATTGAAGCTCCATTTGATGGCACTGTCACTGAGTTTTATTTCCACCCTGGGGATCTGGTCAGCGATGGTTCACTACTCTTAGATGTTGAGGAAGCTTAAATGAGCAAAGTAAGCATTTTTGAAGTAGGCGCACGCGACGGTTTGCAAAATGAAAAAGCCGTCAACACCCAAGACAAAGTGACGTTGATAAATGAACTCGCAAGCTCAGGCGTACGCCGTATAGAAGCGGCTAGCTTTGTTTCGCCGAAGTGGGTACCGCAAATGGCTGACTCATCAACGGTAATGGATCAAATTGAGCGTAACCCTAGTGTAAAATATAGCGGTCTTACCCCTAATCTAAAGGGCTTAGAAGCTGCTATTGCAGCAAACGTTGATGAAGTTGCCATATTTGGTTCGGCTTCGGAAGCTTTCAGTCAAAAAAACATCAATTGCTCTATCGAGGAATCAATTGCTCGCTTTAAACCTGTAATGGAGCTAGCTAAAGAACATAACTTACTCGTTCGAGGTTATGTTTCATGTGTTTTAGGTTGTCCTTATGAGGGCGAAATAGCCGTAAGTGAAGTCGTAAGAGTAACCGCACTTCTCAATGAATTAGGTTGCTATGAAGTATCATTGGGCGACACGATTGGAGTGGGAACACCAGCTAAAGCTAAGGCAATGCTAGAGGCTGTTATGCAAAGTGTACCAGTAGAAAAACTGGCCTTACATTTTCACGATACTTACGGTCAAGCCTTAGCCAATATCGCTACTTGTTTAGATACAGGAATAAAAACGTTTGACTCTTCTGTAGCTGGGTTAGGTGGCTGCCCATACGCTAAAGGAGCCTCAGGAAATCTTGCCACTGAAGACCTGATATACATGCTGCATGGCTTAGGGTTAGAGACTGGTATTAATCTTGAAAAATTAGCTCTTGCCGGTGACAAAATTTGTAAGGCTCTGGGTCGAAGTAACGGTTCAAAGGTAGCACTCACCTTACTCAAGCAACAATAAGTGGGATATATCCCATTTATTTTGACTAGGATCATTGAAAAATTTAATATAAATGCATGATTTGTGAATTCAAAAAACAGAGGCAACACGAGTACGGAACATCACTTCCTCTCTCACTTTAGCGTTTCATGCATAAATAAAGAACAAATACTAAAAGGAACAAACATGGCAGGATTGAATAAATTAGTCGGTAGCTATGAAGAAGCACTGGCTGGCCTACAAAGCGATATGACAATAATGGTCGGAGGCTTTGGTCTTTGTGGTATTCCTGAAGGTCTCATCAATCAAATGACTAACATGAATATTAATGGACTAACTGCAATCTCAAATAATGCAGGTGTTGACGACTTTGGCCTTGGCTTACTATTACAAAAGCGCCAAATTTCGACCATGATTGCCTCTTATGTTGGTGAAAATGCTACTTTCGAAAAACAGATGCTATCTGGCGAGCTTGAAGTCATTCTTACTCCTCAAGGAACTTTAGCAGAAAAGATCCGTGCAGGTGGCGCTGGTATTCCCGCATTCTTTACTGCAACTGGCTATGGTACTCCTGTGGCTGAGGGCAAAGAAACTCGTGAAATTGATGGTCGTCACTATGTTCTAGAAGACTCACTAACAGCGGATTTTGCATTAGTAAGAGCATGGAAAGCTGACACCATGGGTAACTTAGTTTTCCGTAAAACGGCAGCAAACTTTAATCCTATGATGGCAACGGCAGGTAAAATTACGGTTGTTGAAGCCGAAATCATTGTGGAGCCGGGTGAGTTGGACCCTGATCATATTCATACATCTGGTATTTATGTTGATCGCCTTATCCAAGGTACATTCGAAAAACGCATTGAGCAACGCACGGTTAAAGCATAAGGGAGAAAGAGCATGTCACTAACAAGAGAACAAATGGCTCAACGCGTCGCCAAAGAATTACAAGACGGCTTTTATGTAAACCTCGGCATCGGCATCCCTACCCTTGTTGCGAACTACATTCCTGAAGGTATTCAGGTAATGCTGCAATCTGAAAATGGTCTATTAGGTATGGGAGAGTTCCCAACTGAAGAAACGATAGATCCAGATTTGATCAATGCAGGCAAACAAACGGTAACTGCAGTTGATGGCGCTTCTTTCTTCTCATCAGCTGAAAGCTTTGCCATGATCCGTGGCGGCCATGTTGACCTTACTGTGCTTGGCGCCTTTGAAGTAGATGTTAACGGCTCAATCGCATCGTGGATGATCCCTGGAAAACTCATTAAAGGCATGGGCGGCGCAATGGACCTAGTTGCAGGCGCTGAAAACATCATCGTTACTATGATGCACGCTGACAAATACGGTAACTCTAAACTATTACCTCAATGCGAGCTGCCATTAACTGGCTATGGTTGTATCAAGCGTGTTGTAACCAACCTTGCTTATATGAAAATTAAAGAAGGTGCATTCCATCTAATTGAACGTGCACCGGGTGTATCTGTAGAAGAAATCAAAAACATGACTGCTGGTGAATTAGTCGTACCAGAACATGTACCAGAAATGGACTTATAAAAATTAGGTCCAATTGTCGCTCCTGCGCAAGCAGGAGCCCAGCGACTTTCCAGCTTATCAAAAAACACTACAAATCACTTAAAGGACTTCTCACTCCACTCGCCCCCGCTTGAATCACATGCGTGTAAATTTGAGTTGTTCTCACATCTTGGTGCCCTAACTGCTCTTGTACAGTTCGTATATCAGCGCCACGCTGTAAAAGATGAGTCGCAAACGAATGCCGTAAAGTATGACAATTCACATCTTTTGAAATTTTAGCTTTTATCGCCGCGACCTTAACAGCTTTTCGTACCGAAGTTTCATCAATGTGATGTCTTCGTAATTGACCTGAATGAGGATCAACACTCGTTCTTGTAGAAGGAAACAAATAATGCCATTTGAAACTAGTAGCTGCATTAGGATACTTTTGCTCTAACGCATAAGGAAGCCAAACACCTCGATAGTTTTCTAACTCACTATCAACAATAAAAAAACTTCTAGCTTGCTCAATCTGTTGTTTTAATGGTTCAACTAATTCGGGCGCTAACGTTACCCTTCGATGTCGCCCCCCTTTACCATTCCATATCAATAATGAGTGATAGTCAAAATCAATATCTTTTACTCTCAGTCGAACGGCTTCCATCAACCTTAGTCCACTCCCATACATCAATTTCGCCACAAGACTTCTGTTTGCTTGAACGTGTTTAAGTAAACTTGCTATTTCAGGCTTAGTTAAAACGACTGGCAATTTTGCTTCACGCTTTGAGCGATTAAATTGCAAGTCCATTGATAAGGGTTGCGACAAGAAGTCATTATATAGAAAGTGCAAAGCGTTAAGCGCGAGCTTTTGAGTCGCTGGAGCGACATTTTTTTGGTTCGAAAGGTAGCTCAAAAACAGCTCTACGTCCTTTTCTGCAAGTTTTGAGGGATGCTGCTTGTCATTAAAAATGATAAAAGCTTTGATCCAATGGAGATAAGTTTCGATAGTTCGTTTGGCAAAATGGCGAGTAACCATAAACTCAGAAATATGAGTGAGAAATGGCGAATGTGACATGAGAATCATCCTTGATTACACTGTATCAAAAAACAGTATTGCAGTTTTTCCTTCTTTCTACAAGAAATGAGGATTTTTTCCTCTTTTCACGCAAACCAGATTTTATATAAACAATAAAAGTGCTTGATTTTGTAGTAAAACATGGATAATTTAACGGAATGTTAAGATAATTAACAGGCGGTAGCGTGCCTGTAGAAAGAAGGACTTTTTCCTTCTAATAAGCTGTTATAGGCTTATCTGGTTAATATCGAATGTTATCTATGGAAAGGGAATATGGAATACATTGATTTTTCGTACGAAATACTTATTTTTGGAATCATTTTCTGGCTTGCAGGCGGTGCAAAATGGCTTTCAGAAAAAACTCGAAAACTAAAAATTGAAAACGATTTAAGAGAAAAAGAAATATCAGAAAGCTCTAAAAACCGCCTCTAACAAGCGCTTCAACAGGACAAATATTCGTTGGCTTTTGTCGCTGCGCTCCAAATTTTAGCCAACAATTATTTGCCTGTTAAGGCGGGCGTTAGCCGCTTTGGTGTATATTCAGTTTCTTGTTGAAAGTTGATCGCAATCAAAAGCCAGAAAAGAGTTTACCGAAAGCTGGCGTTCTTGTTTGGTCGTATTTTCCTTCGTACCATGCCAGCATAAGTTTCAGAATTTTTGGCAGGATTTCCAAAGGCTGGCAGTTGAGGTTGGCAATCCAGCTTTCGTGCAACGCCAGCACAAACAATGTGCCCAGCAAAGGTTTGTCATGGTTTTCAGGATTGCCGTAAACTTCGGTTTTTCTTGCTCATCATGGCTAAAGATTCATGATATTAATCAACCGAAAATAGTTGGTCGCAGGCTGGCGTAGCTTTCATCATTTGGTTTCATTCGGTGTTTGCCAGCTTTCAAGCATTTGTCCCGTTGGGCTGCGGCTAACAAGTAAATCCAGGTGACGCCTACGGCGCACCTGATTTAGGCGTTATGCGTTGTAAAAACTTCATTGCTTTAAAAGTTGTACCATTCAAGGTTCAACTGCGGTAGCAATGAAAATTCAGCTTAAATTCTGATACTGTAGATCAACCACGAAACTGCCCTATTCAGTGTTATTTCTGGTTGTTTTATAAATTTCAGTAATTGCCAAAATCATTGGCTGTTTTGCTAAACAAATTTGGGCACACTCCAAAACGTCTGTAATATCAAAACGTAATTGGTGCGCCTAACAAGCAAATCAACAGGGACAAATACTGTTTGGCTTTTGTCACTGCGTTCCAAAAATATAGCCAAACACTATTTGCCCGTTATTTGGGCGTTAGCGGGTCACGATTGAGTAGAAATCATTGTTCTCAGGTTCAACAAAGGTTTCGAGAACGTTCAGTGTGTTTTGACAGTTCAAAGAAAAACTCTGGGGAAGAAACCCAGCAAATCATCAGGCTTTTAAGG
>NZ_JBWQOG010000012.1:0-152035 GCF_056591735.1 Parashewanella sp. 2210YD4-3
GGTTATGATGTTCTGCTGCAGAAAACTATGAAGAGCTTAAGGCTAAATCAAACCGTTATTATCACAGGTGCTTCAAGAGGTGTTGGTGCAGCATGCGCCAATATTTATGCCAATACATACTCAGAAGGTATTAATTTAGTTTTAGTCGCAAGGCATATTGAAGGTTTAAAAGAGATTGAGAGCAAGCTTTCTAATAGTTCAAACTGTAAGGTGTTATGTGTTGAAGCAGATGTTAAGCTAAGGTCTGATTGTAATAAAATAATCGAAGCAGCTCTTTGTGAATTTGGAAGTATAGATGTCCTGATAAATAATGCGGGTTTACATCATCGAGGTGATTTTATAAACCAAAGTGCCGATTGTTTAGCAGATATGGTCGATATAAACCTCAGAGCACCTGTGTATCTTTCTTCATTAGCAATACCATACCTTTTAAAAAGTTCGCAAGCGTCGATCATCATGGTTGGTTCTTTAGCAGGGCATGCACCATTTCAAGGTGGAGCGGTTTATGGCTCAACTAAAGCAGGCTTAAGAAGTATGACTTTTGCTTTAGCTGATGAATTGAAAGACAAACATATTAAAGTTGCTGTGGTATCAACAGGACCTATAGCGACAGGCTTCATTATGGAGCATATTGAAAACGTTGCAGATATCTCTTTTGCTCAAAGCATCACTAGTGCAGAGCGTGTTGCAGAAGCGGTACTTGCTTTAACTCATAATAAAGCAACTGAGAGCTGCATTCCTTGGTTTAATAGTAAATTGTTACTTCTCGGGTATTTATCACCAAGTTTTAGACGATTAATTCAGCCGCTGTTATCAAAAATTGGCTTAATTAGAAAAAGAATATATTTAATGAATAATAAGTCAAAAATAGATAGGTAGAAATATATGGCTATCATTCCTTCACATTAATTAACAGTGTTTATAGGGGGCTTTGGTAAAGTTAATTCAAGGCGTAATGACGAGTCATAGCCACAGCTATTGCGAGGAATTTTATCGATGTAATAACGAAGCTAAAGCAACATCTATGAAATAGTTAATTGGTACCAATGGTATCATTTCATGTAAGAAAGCGAACCTGTTTAGGTTCGCTTTCTGATGGTGTTCTGTTCACAAATTTAATTGAAGATCCCCACTGAGGATCTTAAATTTAAACTGTGAATACGTGGCCTGCAAAATCAATAGGTTACATCGTCAAAAAATTAAATCTAAACTGTGAATTCTGGTGGGTTTTAGAAAATACAGACTAACAATTATTTAAATTAAATTTGTGAATAACTGTTTCTCAAATGTAATTTCTTGCAGTTTGCTAATGAGCACTATGAGATTTGCATGCCCCAGGAGCTCGGCATGCGCAGCTGGTTGGAGCATGACAAGGATGATCTTCGCACCTTGCGGCTATAAGAAGTGACTCTGGATATTTGCCGAAGTGCTTTTGATAAAGTGCTTTTGTTTTTTCGAATGCACTCTGAAGTTGCGCCTGATCTTCATCACCATAAATTCCGAAGTATGGGTAATGATGAAGAAAATAACCAAAAATGCTTTGGCAATCTTTATAGTATGCTTCAGTATCAAGGATATGAGCATGCCAGTATTTATCGACCAATTTATTAGGAACAAGATCAATTTTTGGATAAAGTTTTTTTAAAGTTAAGTACTTTTTGTATTCCTCTAATGCCAATTCACAATCATCTTTAGTCATTGTTGCTTCAGAGGAACTGTGAAGCTTCCAAGAAATACGGTCAAAATCAATCTTCGCTACTTGGTGAGCTATTTGAACAGAGGTTAAACTTGATTCGTTCATCTCAACTCCATATAAAGTCAGGAAATCTTGATTATATCCTTAGCGTTAATTTGCGAAATTTGATTTAGAAACTACTTATAACAAACCTGAATATAGAAAGGTTTCATACAAACTTGGCGTGCTTTTTTGGAGGTGTTCAGCAAATTGATGCTAATGTCAGGTATTCTTTTTTATATACCTTTCATTACGGGGAATTGAGCCTGGGATTACAGAGTAGAGCCATTCTTTGTCGTTTTTAAATAGCCATGTATAACTAGTCCTCAAAAGCTGCTGGATTTGCCCTCTGGCTAAGTTAGGATTCGTTTGGAGTAAGTCTTTCAGTAGTTTTCGATGCTTCAGTTGAGATGTTTGAAACCGCTGCTTTTTTCTTTGCTGAACGATGTCAGGATGTTGAGATAGTATTTGTTCGATAGCACCTCTACTACAACTGTGTTTGGCTGCTATAGCCTTGGTAGGTTGTCCAGCTTTTAACATTTCAACAATTGATTCTTTGCTACTGCCAAAAATTTGTTTAGGTCTCTTTGCTATATAAATGTCATTTTGAGTAGCGACTTTCTTCACGAAAGTTACACTCTTATTCAGTTCTTTTGAAACCGCTCTTAAGCTTAGTCCGCTTTTCAACAACTCCAAGCAGTTATTATCATTCCTACTCTCGACTTGTACACTGGAAACCATTTTCGCGGCTCGCTCTGAGCAACTTCGTTCCTGTTCAACTGATGATAAAAAGCTTCCCCAGTCAGTCCAGAGCAAACCAATAAGTAAAGCATGTTTGATAGGATGAAAGTTGCATCTGATATTGCGCAATAAGTGTGCAGGGTAGTTATTGTTTGCAATGATTGCATTCACAGTATCATTGCTCGTATTCGACCAATACTTGTTCGTCGCTTCTTTTAATTTTGATTGGTTAATTGAGTTGAGGTTAGAAGCTAGATTTTTTTCTACAAGGCGTTTTCTGTATACCTTATTAATTGTATTCAAATTAACCTTTACTTCCTTAGTTTGCCAAGCGTTAAATAGGAGTCCTGCAAGCAGCTTCTCTGAGCTATGAACTGGAGTTTGCTTTGGAGTTACTATGGATGATGGAAGGCAAAGTTCCATTCGGTGAGGTGCTCTCTTTAGTAATCTGACATTATGTTTGAGGCATATTTGAATTTGAGGGATTTGGTGAGTGACATGCCAAAAAGTTCGGCCGAGCGTTTTATAATCTATGGCGGCACACTCAGGGCAAAAATACAGAGCAGTATCTGCTTTAATACGGTTTGCTGAAATAGACAGTTTACTATGAAGGCTTTCAGTCTTGCCCAAATGCAATTGTTCGGTAACCTGCTCGTATCTCCGCTTATGTGTGAACATCTGAAAGGTGGGCAAAATTGTATGTTGCTCAATTAATTCAGTAGCTGAAATCCCAGTTAAGTCACTTGCTTGAGTTAGATAGGATGGAAAAATTGATGCTATTGATGAATGCTTAGATTGAAACAGCTTATCGATAGCGTCAATAGGTGACGAAAAACCATAGGTTATACTTACTGCTACTAACCAGCTGTATATTGTTTCGTCTTTATTCAGTGGTAAATGGTAATCTAACATTGAATTCTTTGGGGTTTTCAAAGAAGGCCATCCATATAATGTGCGCCATAGGGCTGACCTTTCTGGGGGTTATTACCGATTGGTGTAATGGTAATACTGCTGTAATTTTGTTTTTAGCTGAATGATTAAAAAAGACGTCCACCTTATTGTCTTCAAACCAATCAATGAAAATTTTTTCAAATACTCTAGCCATAACCTCTGCTGGTGATTTGTGAGCATCACTACATTGATAAAGATGGGCTTGTAGTGTATGAAGCATCGGGTATTCAAATACCGGCTTTATCAATGAACTGGGTTCCATATGTAACTGATATCCTATTCTTTGAATCAGGTGAGTGGCAGGGGTATGAGTAAAGTCCTCGTGAGTTAAAGGTTCTCCACAATCCGGACAATCTAAAGATGGTAGCGGCCATTTCCCTAGATTGTTGTTTGTCCATTTACACTTTTGGCATTGTGAAATGAGAACTGAATTGTCGTGTACACTACAAGTAATGGCAGTAGGAAGCTGATGACTTACTTTCCAATATGGTACACCGTGCTTTTGATAGTCTTGTTCTACGCACTGGGGGCAAAATCGCCAAGAATACGCTGACTTTAATGAGGTAAGCCCTGGTATATAAGGTTTTCTACCTTGCTGTTCATGTTTCCCGTTAACTAATACTTTCCTGCTTTGATAATGCAAAAAATGACTATAAAAGCCAGCAGTAGTGTTTTCCCTGAATACCTTTTCCCTATCTAACTCACCGAATTTTTCAAAAAAGTAATCATAAAGAGGGTGAGTGATATTGTGCGGCGATAAACGTTCTATAGCCCCAAATTCAGTTCTCTTTAATGTGTTGAAATTGCTGTATGGTTCTAGAAGCATCATTCTAGCTATACGAGAAAAATAGTGCTCGTCCGGTAAAATGGGAGTGGAGTAGGGCTTTCTTTTCATTGTATTAATCCTTTTCTCTATCACCGCTCAAAAAGCGAATTTCGGATATTTTCAAATGCTTGGACGATGTTGAGCTTGAGGAAAGTGACTGACTAAAAGTTGGTGCCGTAACTGGTGTCATAGACTTCTTTGGAGAGTTCTTACTGACTTTTGTTTCTGAAGCTGTTTCGCTACTTTCCTCATATTTTTCCTCCAGATGCTTTTTAGCCCTCAAATCATCCAGTTGATATGAGTGTATTGCTCCCTGGAACAGGGAGAATTGTGAGCGATGTAACTCTTCTAATATCTCTATCGAGTCAGTGCGAATTTTTTTATTGTTTTTGAGCTTGTGGTGCTTATGGGCTAAATATTCATTATGTAGCTTAGCGAGCCTTACCACATTGGAGGTTAAACCTACGGTGAGCTCATGGAACCGTCTTCTAAACTCTGAACTCAAAGAATGACAATTTAGTAATAATCGTTCTGGATAAAGTGCATTCATTAAGTCATTAAATGGCTTTTTATCATATTTAAGTCTTGATAATGAAAACTGTTTGTCTGAGAGCATTCTGCGAAGAGTTGTTTCCTCATACAGATGAGAAGAAGCGGTATTTCTTTGAGCATGGTCAAACAATCTTAACCCTTGCTCTGTGCAAGTGAGAATGACGGGAATACCAATCTTATTGAATAATGCGTCAAGGGTGATTAATGTCGGGGATTTATCTGATTTACTATATTTCAGCATGAACTGCACCTCATCGATGTGTATTAAGCCTATCTTGTATTTCTCTGCGATTAACTGCATTGCTGAAATATGTTCATCAACGGTATTTCTATTTTTATTACTCCAGTGGTCTTTAAGCTCAGTAGTACCTAGAGCTTGATCGACAGCTTGAAAAAAATTCAAAGCCAAGGATTTTATTGATGCAGTTGGGGGAAGATCGATAGACAGCCAGACAATTTGGGTTTGTGAGAACGGCTGGCCGCAATAGTTTGAGTGATTGATAACTTGTGGTATGCAGTTCAACGCAAATTGAATCATCGTACTTTTTCCAGAGCCACTTGGGCCAGAAACGACAACAGAAGGAGAGGTGGTACGTTTTATTGTTGTTTTAACGTACTCGGGTACTTGTATTTTGTGATGAAGCTTGAGAGCCAACGCTAGTTGGCAACTTAATACTTCAGGGGTGAGTGGATTTCTATCAATATACCCGTCGATGATAAGAGCTATGCATTTTTGATAAAATGAATATAACTTTTCATTAGCTATATGAGTTCGATCTATACGTTGGATGAAGACCTTTTGCTGCTCTTCGTTCAACTCCCAAAAGTCATGAGGATACTCCACCACACGGTTAACGACGTCATGTAACGCTTTTCTTGAAGGCAAGGTATGTAAGGCTTCAATCAATGGGTTTCCTTCACATTCAAGAATCGATGTTGTTTTGTAAGTAGCCTCAATCGTTAACGACATTAAAAGTCCTCCATGTCTTCATCTTCTGTTGAGAACGGCAGATCATTCTCTGGGGTGAATAGCCCTAGAGCTGAAAACACATCTTTTGCATGAGTGAGCGTGTTTAGCCTTTTTTGGACTTCCTTACGCTTTTTAATGTCGGGAACTATCCCTTTGCGAGTATTTTCTGGCAGTAAGCTAACTTCTCTGAGAAGCTTTTCAAACTCTTTCTTATGGAGGTTTCTCATATATGCTTTAAGCTGCTCAGCCATTTCGGCATATTCGACCTCTTTGGTTTTATTCCACTCAAGAAGATGTAAAACAGGTTCCCAGTGTTGCTGTGAGTAAGGAGACTCATTGTTAGGGTTGATTAAGGTCAGCAAAATATACTGGCCAGAATCGGATTGGTAGATAATATGATTGGTCCAGTCTCGGATGCGTTTTACGACAATTTCAATTCGGCCATGCAGTTTAGCCTTTTGATATAGCTTTGCTTTTTTAAAATAAGGATGATGGTATTTCAGACCATTAAAATAGACACAGTCAGCTCGAATTTTTGCCTTTTCTTCCGGAAGAAAAGCCCAACATATTTCGCCTCTTTCGTCCTCACAGGTTGGCCGTCCGCCTTCCATTTGAGTACTTAGAGAGTGCTCAAAGATCTCTTGGGGAGATGGAATTATGTCATCAACCGTAGCTTGGAAGTTAAGTCGTTTAAGTCGTTCAGCACTTTTGTTTTTTTCGATAATGATTAGAATCAACTTCCTGACAAGTGCATCGTAATCGTAAATGGCGTCATTGGACGGATGTGTCTCGGTTCTATCACATTCTTTAAAAATTGAGCCTGGCTCAAAATGAATGCTCGCATTATTTATCGCATTAAATGAGCTCTCCACAGTGCCTTTGCAATCTCCTCGGTATGCTGCGACAAGGTTTACTGCCTCTACACCAATTTGGCTCTTGAGAATTGAGTTTATTTGACCGTTAGGGTACTCAGTACCATTATCAATCGTTAACTCCCTTGGGATATGTCTAGCTGGCCAATCAGTTTCATCTATTTGTAACCCGTATCTTTGTGCAAATTTAACCTTACACATACAAGCATTGACCATAGCTTGTGCTGAACCATCAGAGTTTGGTCCATCAAAACCGAGGTAAAAACCAACGATCATAGTAGAGTAAACGTCGACGACAAAATATAGAACAGGGCGCCCCATTGAGTACCTGCCTGATTTATCGTATGGATAGCGGACATAAAGGTCTAAAACTGTGGCATCGATTTCATATCGATGGGTTGCACCTAAGACACCGTCAATTGCAGTTCCTTGTTTGTCTTTATGATCTTTTTCGAAATTAATATCACCCACTTCCATTTTTAATAAATCTGCTTTTTTGAGCATATTATTTAAGTGGTAATAAAAACAGGAACTTGAAATACGCCGATTTTGAGGGAGTAAAACCGTAATTTCAGCTTCCTCTTTTATGCCGTTGGAGTGAGTCAGAGGTCGAATAAGAGTTTGAGATTGGTGATGTTCGTTAAAATATTCAAAAAGCTTTTTCTTGCTGAGTTTCTTTCTTTGTCGATTCCATTTGGCAGCCACTTTTTTAATGAGCTTTTTATCTAGCTCTGTGATGCCTCTAAAAACCGTCTTAGAATATTGGTTGTTCTTGCCGCAACGACCTCTTTTGATTATTTGGTCACTTGGAGTAAGAGCAACGGGAAAGTTTTTACCAATCTTGTGCCAGTTTGTTGAAAGTAGGGCGTTTGGTGTGCACCCAAAAGTGATAAACCGATTAAGCGCGTTATAGAAAACCCCTTGTGACTTCCAATCACCACTTGGAATTAGCTGAATAATTTCTTCACCTAGCCCGTTCCCGTATAGGTATTTTTCAAGTGATTCCGGTGTAATTAAAGAGCGGATTTTTTCTAGCTTTTCATCACGACGCTTAATCCAAAGGCTGTAGTTTTTTTTCTTTAAAACTGCGTCACTGAGCGAATGTACTGCGGGCAGTTTATAATTGGAACCAAACGTAAGTTTATTGCTTTTAATATATGCGTCTAATTCTTCTTTATTAAAAATGAGTGGCTTGGGTGGATTTGCTGTTTGCTCTGCTTTAAGCATATCAGCAACGGCAATCTTAGACTGATTTATACTTATATGACAAACTCTGTACGACTTTATCAATACTGTGTTTTCATTTTCGCAAGGTTTCTCTCGATATAAATGCTCACCTATAAATCTCATGCAATCGCCTCCATTGACTGGGAGTCCAATAATTCAACGGCTCTAAATTTTTGGAGGTACTGATGGGGACTTAAAGGTAAGAAACCATACAGCACACAGAACTTAAATAACGAAGTAACTGTCTGAATATCTGTGTTTAACTGAAGGCTAATGGTGTGAAGGAGATCACTTAAGTGAGTCCATGGAGCTTTACACCAAGTTGTTTCGAAGCATTTAAGAAAAGCTTGAATGTTACTTTGAGATGGCGATAGGTGTTCAGCGGATTTGCAAAACTGTATATTCCAATGTCGCTCTTTAGTGGCATCTCTTTCCGTAACAACTTTATATTCGATACCTAGGCGGCGCCAATATTCAGCTTCGATTGCAAACTTTTGCCAAGTTCTACGGCGAATTTTTTGGCGAGTTCCATTTTTGTTTTCTTTGTAAATTTGGTCGAAATACTTGAATGAATACGCCGTAAAGTGGGTTCCTTTTCCGTCAGGAGAAACACTCTCAACCACAAAGTCAGTTGTCATAACATGAGCTTCAAATGTTCTCCAATTCCGAGGATGAAGAATATTCATTTCAACCGCAATATCAAGTGTCGTATCCAGATCTAATGCGTATTGCTCAAAAATAGCGACAGTTTCAATCTGATATAGAAGCACCGCGTACATTCTTCTTTCTCCGTCGCTCAAAAGATGCACCTGGCGATTTTGCTTAGTGCAGTGGATCCAGTGGCGACGACCGATTTTGTTAACACTTCTTACGCTTAAAAATGGGCGATAAACTCCATCTCGAATATCTCTCTCCCAAGTTTTGAACTTCTTTAAACTCTTTGTCGTAACATGTACTGAAACTTTTCCCATTTCGCCCCCTGCTTTGTCCAAATTTGTGGCTGATTCCTTTTTATTTATTATCAAAATAATCCACGTGTCAATAGGTGTTATTTGTGTAAGCTTATGAAAAACAACAAAAAAAGTTGTTAAATTGAATGGTGTGTTTTAGGCGTTTTAAGCGAACGAAATTTGCTTTCATTGGTTAATTTCAATGTTTGCAAATTGCATTCTTTTTAAGTTATTGAACTTCAAAGAGATATTATTTTGTGGCTTGCTAGCTATTTCTTGCATTGCAAAATGTTTTCATTGTGTATTTTCAAGGTTTACTTTTTGATGTGTGAGTAAATTTTTTTATAAATTTATGTTAATCAATACGTGAGGTGGTTAGTTTTGTTGTTTTTTTGTTCAGGAAGGTTCGGTGATATAGCTCTAAATTTGTTATGGGTGTCCACTATGAATAGCTAAGTTTAACTAATTGTATTGCCTGTTAATTGCTTTTATTTTCCCCTTGCACGCTTGGATTTTTGAGTGTATTTTGCTCATAATTTGTACAATTCATTATCAATTAAACTCAAACAGAAACACTTTAGAAGTGTTTTTCACGATCCTCGATAACCCGAAAAGAATGAGGTGAAGCATGGTATTAAAGCCGCGTGCGTATTCCTATAACGCGATCATTGAAGATGCGCTATCCCAAGCAGTCCGTTTAGGATTGCAGTCTCCGAAGTCACGCAACACAGGTAAGCGAGGTATCGCTGGGCTTTGCATGTTGCAAGGTCCAACTGGAGGGGGTAAAAGCAGTGCCTTGTATCGGCATGGCAAGGATGATGGACTGGCTCCTGCTCTTGAGCAAATAAAGTCAGTAAATCACCAATCAATTTTTGTCACCCATAGGTGGAATATTCTCCATGACGTATACGCTAATGTCATGAAGAGTAAGGATTCTAGTGGAGCTCCTCTCACTGCAAGTGTTATCTACGCTCAGGATGAAAATATCATTTCAGCCCTACTAAGAAAGCCTCTTCCTCATGAGATAGATGTTCAATCACAAGACTTACCAGATCCTCAATATAGTTTAGAGAACTTGTATAACAAGGGATTATTGCCTCATGAAAAATGGGGGTATCCTGTTATACGGCGAATCGCCCGTAAAATAATGCGTGATGCGAGTATATTGGAGAAAAACAGTTTTCAGTCGTCAGCATCGTCAGATAAATATTCGCTTTTGAGGAAAAAAGATTTACAACGTTCTTGTGCCCAACTTGAGTTTATGTTGTTAAAAAATATGCAACTTATTGAAGCTGAAGTTAAAAAAACAGAAGAAAACTATGGTGAAGATTCTAAATTAACAGAGGTGGCGAAGCGAAAGCTTCATGCCTTTAGAAGTGATGAATGGATTCGTAGACTATTTCCAGGTATTGCATGGAATGATGATAAACAACACCTACTAATCATGACGACACAGAAACTATTTTCCTCCTTTTACGACGGTGTGAAAAAAGTGCGGATATCAAGTAATGATCTGAAAGATCACGTTATATTTATTGATGAATTTGAATATCAGTCTGATGTACTTCAAGGGTTACTAGCTCAATCTCAATTGGTACATGAGCCACCTGAATGCTTAGGGCAATTACTTGATTGCGGTCGAAGGTTACTTAAAAGAATGCAATTTGATGAAAGTGGCAGAGTACCCGAGATCAGAGAAAGACTTACAAAATTATTAAATGATCTTGAAGGCGAATTGAAAGACAACAACATTAACCTGAAAGAAGATAGGGCTCTAGTGATATCAGCTGAAGATCACCTAGAAGGAAAATCCTTTAAGTCACAGTATCTATTTCGAGCTGACCATCTGGTTACTAGTAACAAACTTTCGATGACTCAAGCTTCACACGGATTCGAAATAAAAGAAAGGCATTACAGTTATAAATTAACAGCTGATGAAATCGATATCGATAAATTCCTACGGCTAATGGAAAAATACATACGCCGATTCAGTTTACTGTTGTCAGACTTTTCTGCTTCAAACGGGGAAGAGCAAGATTTATTAAGAGAATTGAGTGGCTTGCTGTTTGACGCAGCTAATGATTATCGACCTTCTCACTATAGCAGTGCTTTACCAAACATGTCACTGTTCTCTTTACCGCAGACCAGTTTGCCAGAGCTTAACAGTCTTCGAAAAAGCAATATCCTACCCAATACCCATGCAAACATGTTTGGGCTTACTAATTGGCAATTAAAGCAAAATGATCACAAATATGACCTAGACCGTCTACGTATTCAGGTTCGGCGAGCTTTTTTACCGACGACTCCCGAAGGTTTATTGCTTTCATTAGCCAGTCGTAATTTAGTATTTGGACTATCTGCAACATCGTATATTGAAAGAGCGCTTGGTCATTTCGATATTCGTTGGCTCAACTCTGCATTGCGTTACATTGCGGAATGCCGTACGCCTGATATCCAGAAAAGCTACTTAGGGCATGAGCTCAAAGATAAACCAAAAGACTGGAATAAAAGGCCTATACCTTACTTTCAATCTAGCGCTGATATACAAAGCCAAAATGATATGATCTCCTACTTGAGTGATAAGAAGGCAACCCTCCGACAAATCGACCTAGCAGTATCAGTTTCTGACTTTGACGATCATTTATGTCAGAGGGATCTACTCGAGGTTCTCTCTAATTTAGCCCCCGATTTCTTTCAGGACTCCGACAGAGATATTTCATCAGGAACTAAGGAATATAGAGAAAGAACGCTTTTAAAACTCATCAATGTAATTGCATTGGCTGCCACGAAAGAAAAGCATAAGGGTCAGCTCGCTTATGTTAATTCAACGAAATATTTTCGAAAATGGTTAATAGAAGATGAAGCAAAAGCTAGCCGTAACAGCATCAAAGGGCTATGTAAAAATGAAAAAGTTGTCAAAGAATTCAGCCAAAATAAGCTATTGGCTCCATTCAAAGATGTTTTCATTCCAATTAATGTAAATGGACAAGGCATTACTATATGCCTACTAAACGCTGAATGCCAAAAACGGTCTGGGTTTAAAGACGCCTACCAAGCCGCATTCGATTTAGAATATCCAGTTCTTATTATTACCCAGACTGCCTCTGCAACAAATGGAATCAATTTAGACTTTAAACTGGGCAACGGTAAGAGCATGGATCTTACATGTATATATATACTTGAGTCTCGTCATTACTATTTTGCATCGCATGATGATAGCGATGAAAACTTAGATAAAATGGCACATGCGGGTTATGAAATGCGAAATTTAGACAAACTCCGTAGGTACGGTGAAATTTCGAGAAAAGAGCATAGAAAATATATTTCAGCTGTAATGGATGGAACTGGTTACCAAATATCAAAGCTTAATAATTCTGTTTATAAAAAGAGTTCGGACTACATAAAAAATACGGCGGCAGATATACAGCAACAAGTCGGTCGCTTGGAACGAGTTTGGGATCATATTGGTAACGTTGAAATACACTTATCGCATCAGCTGGCTCAAGACTTAATTAGATTTACAGCCTTACCTGCTTATACTAACCATAGACAAATACTGAGTGAGTTAAATCAGAAACTTCTTTGTAGGCTAACTTCCATTGATGATGAATCTTCTAACGATTTTTTCAGTTCCATGTTCACTCCGAGTCAGACTGGTAAAAACGCCGTCAGTATTATTGATGACAATCTAATTCCTGCGATTCGAAAGTCACGCAACAACCCTGAAATGACAAATGACATAGCCGAACTTTGGACTCAATTGGGGCGTGCTGTACTTCAATTAGATTATGCTTGGAATCCTAAAAGTTTTGTTTATGGCATTCATACGCCATTAAAAGATTGGGCATGTATTGAAAAGCCAACTCACAGCAGTACATTCAGAGAGTTATGGTACGATTCTGAAACATGGCAGTTCTTCAGTGAACCAGGTAAAGGACGAATCCCCTATTGTCCAGACAAACTATACAGCTACATTCAGTCACACAGCGCCATCATAGACTGGTTCAATAAGAAGGGTTACAGAACTTCAATGTACCCAATCGCTTGTGAGTTAGAAGAAAATTATGTCCTCCACCCTCATGTTACTCAGCGAATTTTACAAGGAAGGTTGGGTGAAGAAGCAATACGAGGTTTGTTGCATGCGCAAGGCGTAACTACTCACGCATCCTTAAATTGCCAAAGTGTACTTGAGCTTTATGATTTTACAGTCTCAAAAACTGATTTTAGGGTAGACGCAAAATTCTGGGGAAGTGATAGCCTCGATAAAACTGATGAGCAATACCTAGAGTGGTTAATAAATGGCGCTCAACCTGACAAAGCTCCGCTTGGATTGATTAGTAGATTGCAAGCAATTCGAAATGCGGAAGGCTCGAATACTAAACTAGCCATACTTAACTTTGTCTGCACAGAGCATGACGCTTCACTTGTAGGATTTAACGAACAATTGAAGCAAGTGTCTGTTACTGTAGCCGACATTATCGTACTTAATGGCTGCATAGGTCGTGATACTAAAGAAACGGTAACCACTGGCTTTAACCACTTTGTGGATTTAGTTTCTGAACAACAAAACAAAAAAGAGGATTAAAAGGTGAGCAATAACAATCAAATAGTACGAGAATTGCCCCTTTCTCACACAATTTACTTAGACAGTGAAATAGACCCAGAAAAAGCTCAGAAGCTAGTGGTTTACCATTACCCATTGAACAAGTCATATAGATGGCGGGAGTGGAAAGAGCATCTAGATGCAGAACTCTCTAATCGCTACTATCCATATTTGATGCGAAGCTACAAAGGGCAATTTGGCTTGTTTGTAGCGGTTGATTCTGACAACAGTAAGCCGCCAGTTATCCTCAATAAAGATGAAGTGGAAATTCGCCCTGAGAAAGTCAAATACTCTGCTGAAATGAACCCCATCTGGATACGTTTGATAATGCGAAAAGTATCTGCGTTTGGTACCCACTGCAAAGGAAGTCATACATTAGGTCGACCTTTACTTAAAATAGATACTTGGAACAATAAAAAAAGTGCTGGAGTCAATGCCATTAGTTTAGATTGCAGAACCCAGCAACGAAGGGATCGGAATACGACAGAAGTAGTTCTCTTTCATGAGAATGTGCCACTGCGAGTATTAGATAGCAAAAAAAACACCGCAGAACACCGTAGCTCAATGTGGGTATATGATAAGAACAACGTCTTAGTCCGCTGGATACCTAAAAAAGGTGAAAAGTCTTCAGGGCCTGTGTATTCCGAAATACGTAAAAATAAGAATAAACGAAAGCAACGTGTATTTATTGATCTTTCCAATGCAGAAGCATTTAAGACCAGTTGGCCATGTTTACTCAAACCTATTCAAGATGAGTTGATTGATAAAGCCCAAGAATATGGTTTTAACCTAAAGCCTAAAATCTTAAACCTTAGACCATTACCTCTCAAGACTAAATATAAACAAGGTCCAAAAACTCGAAATACAATGCCTAGTGTAGCATTGCTAGAAAAAGTTCTTGTGCTCGACTTACGGTTCTCAAAGAACATATCGGCTGAGCAAATGTTGTTACCACTTAATCAAGCGCTATCTGAAAAAAGTATTAACACGCAACTTCATCTATTACCTGATTGTGCCCCTCAAAATATTGATAGCCTTGAATTCAGTAAGTCTGATTCAATTTTAGTTCTTTTAGATCAATATCCTGGAGTTATTGAAGACCATTACCCTCTCACCGCTAAGCTTCGCGCTAAGGTCGCTTGCCAGCATATTAATGTAAACCCATATGACTTAGATGGTGACTCCATCGAAGCCAAGCTTATCAATGAAATTAGCGACGAAGAAAGTGCTGAAACATACTTAGTACCTGAAGACGAATACTATAATTATGATCCATGCATGTTTGAAACAGATAGCAGGATGGAAGCTCTGAAACGCAATTTAGAAATTGTCATCAAAGAATTAAGCATCAAGCATTTGCTGCATGATGAACACGTTAAACTAAGCTCTATGTTTCCTGAAGAGCGCAACATTCTAACAGAAGAACTAGTCGTTATAACCGACGGTTACCTTTTTACAGTTGAAAATGATAGACCAGTACTCATTCCCTTTAATTCAACCATAGTAGAGCATGAAAAAAATTGTGATTTAGTTTTAGGGAAATTTAATACCTCAGTAAAGCAACTGTTTGCATTGTTGAGTAGAGAATGGCCATACAGCTACCAACCACAGGTGGTAATGCAAGGTTTTGGTAGTGATGCAGAAAAGTATGCTAGGTTTGCTCGTAGGCAGACCATTGTTATACATAAAGCAGAATCTGTTTCTATCTACTACCAAGACCCCAAGTACGATACACCTCATATGCTTCCGAACCACCTTGCAGAAACTCTGCAAGAACTTCAATCACAAAACATCTCTATGCCATTAAAACAGTGGCAGTTACCTGAAAGAGGTGTGTTAGAAGAGCATATTAATGAATTGAAAGAAGAAGGTGAGCTACCAGAGAAAAGTGCAAATACCTTACTTACGCAGCTTGATGATATTCATGCATGCTGGCATGAAGCACTTGGTGCTTTATGGAAGGAAAACCGATCATCAATTGAGTACAAAGAACTCAAGCAACATGCATTTAAAGCACTGTTAGGTGTGATGAACAATAAGTTGCCTGAAGGTGAAATGCCCAAAAAAATTGTAAGTTCAAGCCTCAGCGGTTCTTGGACCAAAGTTGCCTCCAGAGTATTTGGTATTCCATTGCAAGATATTCGAGCTTGGTTAAGAGACATTCCGGGTATTCAAAGATTATGGCATGACCCAGAGCAAGGATATTATATTGTAGGCAGTTTAGCGCCGCCTAAATTACAACTAGCCAGACAACCAAGTATCCGCCAATGGCATGCACTTCAAGGAGATATGAATACTGAGCTACTTGCCTCATTAATTGATGTTGACTGGGTTCGCTCCAACCAACTTGCTGGTAACCCTTGTGTGGCATTACTCGTTAGACGGTGGAGGGATTGTCAACATAACGAGGAAGTGGCTTTATAGGTAGTTTTGTCTTTGATAAAGCAAGTAATAGCTTAGCATGTGTTTTGATGCTTAAAACAATCATTATAGATATGGCTAAAATGATTGTTTTAGGTAAGAGAGAATAGGCTAATATGAAAGTATTCTTAGTTTGTATTCAAGAGGTCAGAGTTCCTAACAGTAAATTCATATTTACTGTAAGCCTAAACTTTGGTCGCTTGTTTTGGCACTATGAAATATAAAAGTATCCGTCTATCACCTTCTTACATACAAGCGAGAAATGACAAAGTCACCAGAAGATTCAACTTGAGCAGTTTCTTTTCTTATATATTCTGAATATAAACAAGTAACATTGGGGTAATTAAAACTGCATAATATTGCAGATAAAATATGCGGTTTGGGACCAAATGGTATGATTGAAACGTTGAATTCAGATCGAAGAGGCGAAAGCATTTGTGACATGTTGTCATAACATGTAGCGATGCTATTTATTGGAAGCTTTATCAACTTGTCTTCACCGCCAAGACTATGAGAAATGAAATCTTTGTTCTTTTCTAAGCATGTATTTTCATAATCATAAGTTGCGGCCGGAGCCGCCATAATGCCAAAACATTTATTTGGATTTAATAGATTATATAATCTTTGCGGTCCATACCTATCGAAACCGAGCATAAAAATTGCAGCATTATGTCTTTTGGTTAATGAAATACCTTCACAGCCAGGGATAATACGAAGTTCACCTAGCTCTACATTGAGGTCTAAACTTTTATATATTGCTGTTGCGTATGTTAAATCAATAATTACTTTTTTATTACAGAAATTCACTAAATAGTTTAAAATTGAAGCATACCAGGCACGAGACATAGATGTATAATCAATCAGTATTTTAACTTCAGAATGATTGATTGTACTGATTCTTTCACTTAACTCTTTGTGTATTATAGAAATCTCTCTTTGTGAAACTTCTAGAAATTGGTGTCCGCTCCAGTTGTCTGAGAAATAATTAAAACACTCTGTACGAACAGGATCGTTTTTATGTTGGTCGAAAGCTAAAATTATGACGTTGTCGATATTATCTTGATTTAACCTTGTTGCTACATCAATGCAACGCTCTTCATAACCACAAGAAAATAAGGCAATATCATATTTTGAATTACTCAGTTCACCAATTGATATGTCATCTACATGTAACTTATTCATTAACCCCCTCCAAATCTAAATTGTATTGCCCATCATTATTTCTTTTATTTTTTGCTTTAAATCTGCTATACGAATGATTGTTAATTATTACAGATAAGTTAATAGAATTTCCCTTTCTTGGCATTAAATAAAAATGAGGTGATAAGCAAAAAGCTAATACGAACCTTCCCTTTCTGTTTGGCATTTTATTATCATTGTCTAACCCTCTAAAGTCAGGGTAGATAAGACCTAAATCGACAGCTGTTTCTACATATTTCCATATATTGTCATCTTCAACATCAAATGAAAAAGAACTGTACGTGTCTGTATTTATTTTGTCTGTATGCAGCTTATCCTTGAGAAATCTTCCAATTGTTGTAAACAAGTCAAAGGCTTTTTTACCGTCAATTTCGAGATTAAGACCATCTAGCTCAGAATAAGAAAATTCTTTTAATTTTGCACCTTGTTCCTTGTCTGAAAGAGTCTTTAATTCAGTGCCAGATTCGATGTTTTTTGAAAATAGATAGTTGAATAATCTTAATAATCTTCTTGGATTGCCATCTGCACAACGGACAACTAAAGAATATCCAGAATATATAGATGGAGAAGCATTTCCTTTATATTTTTGAAATGAATCCTTTAAGGTTAAAGTGCCTCTTAACTTTCTTGATATTGAATTGTTAAAAAGAGTGTAATCATGTTTTATTAGCCTTTTAGATCTTTCTATCGTGTTAATGTCACAATATTCTTTAATTTTTTCCATTAATTTTTCATCTGGAAAAGCATCTTTGGGCGAATCAATTAAAATGGAGTTCCCTAAGAGAGATTTTAAGGTAATGTCTTTGTTTATAACAGATGAGTTAGCTATTCTTTTTTTAAAGAGTTTTTCTGCGAAATGTTCAAAAAAGTATTGAGAATTATTTTTTGCATTTCCATGAAGCCCTTGTTTGTCAATGTTCAAGTAATCAAAGTCATGCCCCATATTTAAAGGAGTGCCCGTGTCAGTTTCTAATGTGTAGTGACGATATGGCATAGTTGTTATCTTAAATATTATCTCATTATATGATCTCATATGAGTATTCAAGATTTTATGGTGTTCCTTTGTTAAAAATTCTGCTTCATCAATACATACACAAAAAGTTGATGCGCTTGATAATCCAATTTCTTTCTTTACTGTCGAGAGAGCCATTGTTAATGGTTTAAATAAATCTGTATTAAAATTTAGTCCCACCAACTGCTCTTCAGAAGTTAATTCTAGTTTTAATTTTATTTTGTTAAATATAATATTTTTTTTATACTCTATGATTTCAAGTTCATCATAAATATCACTGATGGTATTTAATTTTTTTGATAACCATAATTCGGAAATTTTATTACAAATAGCTTGCTCTTTTAAGACCCTATCTATTTCATCCTCAACATATGAAACCAAACAGCTTCTAACAGTATCAAGAAATCTTGCGCAGGAAGATAAATTTAAACTCCATTTGAAAAGTTGATTGTTTTCATCGATATCACCTATTGAGTTAACCCACTCTACTTTTAGAGGGATATAAGTAGCTATAAATGAGCGTTCATTTATAATTTGATTTGCTTTATCACTCTTAAGCTTAGTTAGACACTCATGAGAAAGCATTTTAATTAATGCAGTTTTCCCTGAACCTCTAGAACCTAAAATTATATGGTTTTTATTGGATATAAGAGACTCAAATGCTGGAGTCCAAACAAACTCGTCAGCTAGTTGATCGGCAGTGAAATATCTTGCATTAGAATGCTCAAATATATTATTGAATCCAAATAAGTTATGCATATTAGTTTCCCTTCAACAGAATGAATAGCTCATTTTGTCCCGGAGTTTTAAATATTGTGAATCCCATTTCATGAGATAAATCACAAATAGTCTTGTCAAGTAACTTTCTTGAAGTGTAGATAATATCTGCATAACTTTTTGAAAGTTCACTCCACTTTACATGTGTCTGAGTTTCAAAAAAATGCTCGATCGATTCCTTTAGCCGTTCTTTTAGCTCGACGGGGCGCATTCTATTACCGAAATATTCCTTGTGAGGAATTCCATTAATAGATTCATCTTTTGTCCAACCATGCCCTGTGTTGTGCGACCAGCTCACGACTTTTCCAAAAGGAGTTTTATTTAGGTCACAAATTTTATCTATTTCAATTTGATGTATAGTATTTGGTACTCCTTGGAACCACCTGTCATCTAAACGTGCTGAGAAGCTGCCTGCACAAAGTATATTTATCGGGTGCTGGTAATCATCTGAATACTGGGTGAGCCTTGGGATATGTTTATGACCATGAACGATAAAATTGATGTTATTTTTGGAGGCTATATCCATTAATATGGCTGCATTTTCTATAATGCTGTGGTCTGCTCTATCAAAAGGTAAGTCAGGCTGTTGAATTGGGTGATGATGTACGACTAATAAGTTAATTTTTTCACAATCTGAAATTTTTAACTCTTGAAGCTTCAAATCCAGTGCTGCTAAGTCTTGTTTTCGAACAACACCATGGTGAGGCTTTTTGTCATAATGATCAAAAGCCGAACTATTAATGCCTATTACGTTGAGGCAATCATCAGACCAAATTGTGAAATATGGCTCACTGTAATAGCTACCAGAATGGGATTTATTTAGACATTTTGAAAAAAAGTCATTAAAGCGTAGATTGTTATATTTACGCTCTATTGTGATTCTGATGTCTTCATTTGCTTTCATTGATGCTTCTTCTTCGTCCCAATTACCATCATGATTCCCTGGAACAAAAAAAATATTTGAATGATCCACCCTTAAAATGTCTGCAATTTCTTTTAAGCGTTTAGATGCGAGTTCAAATTCATCTTTAGTAGCTCTATTTGTTATATCTCCCGCTATAATCACATAGTCTGCGCTTATTTCCTCTTGTTTAGAAAGCTTTTTTAGTTCTTCTAGTAGCTGGTTTTTTACTGCATTACCTGAATTTCCAACAGAAAACTCATTTGAAACAGCTGCATCACCAACATGTAAATCACTAATAATTATTATTTTCATTTATGCTAGATAATTACAGGTATACCAATATGGCATAATGATAACATATCCATGTTAATAATTAGGTCAGCGATTAAACATTTTTGGATGATTTAACAAAGATTATAGGTGGGATAAAGTAGCATGTGCTTACAATAAATAATGAAAATTGTGGCAAGAGTAACAGAATGTATTGCTAAGTAAGATGACTCGAATTCTAGAGTAAGAAAAAAGCGAACCACCTCAGGTTCGCTTTTTTTCTTCTCAATGCGTTCACAATTTTAATTTGATTCACAATCTTAATTTAATCGTTCACAAATTTAATTGAAGATCCCCAACTAGGACAAATTACTCATACGCTTCCATTGGCACACAAGCACAGAACAAGTTGCGGTCACCAAACACATCATCAATGCGGTTTACGGTAGGCCAAAACTTGTTGGCTTTAACCGCATCTGTTGGGAATACCGCCAGCTCGCGACTGTATGGACGTGAATCAAACTCTGCGTCCATGATGTCTTCTAGCGTGTGTGGTGCATTACTTAACGGGTTGTTGTCCGCTGGGAATTCACCTGCTTCAACTTGAGCAATTTCCTTGCGAATATTAATCATGGCTTCAACGAAGCGATCTAATTCAACTTTAGACTCAGACTCTGTAGGTTCAACCATTAGCGTACCCGCAACAGGGAAGCTCATGGTTGGCGCGTGGAAGCCATAGTCGTTTAGGCGTTTAGCGATATCCATTTCGGTTACACCAGAGCTTTCTTTAAGCGGGCGCAAGTCGATAATACATTCATGAGCAACACGGTCATTACGACCTGTATAAAGCACTGGGTAGTGTTCAGCTAGCTTTTTCGTTACATAGTTGGCGTTCAAAATCGCAACTTGAGTCGATTGTTTTAGACCTTTGCTACCCAATAAACGAATGTACATGTACGAAATCGGTAAAATGCTCGCGCTACCGTAAGGAGCCGCTGATACCGCGCCATTGTTGTCGCTCTCGCGACCTGGCTTAATCAAGCTGTGACCAGCCACAAATGGTGCAAGGTGAGATTTCACACCAATTGGTCCCATACCTGGGCCGCCGCCACCGTGTGGAATTGCGAAGGTCTTATGTAAATTAAGGTGAGATACATCAGCGCCAATAAAGCCCGGTGAGGTGATACCTACCTGAGCGTTCATGTTGGCGCCGTCTAGGTAAACCTGGCCACCGTGCTGATGGATGATTTCACAAATCTCTTTAACCGTTTCTTCGTATACACCGTGGGTAGAAGGGTAGGTGATCATGATGCAAGATAAGCTATCAGCCAGCTCTGCTGCTTTTGCTCGTAAATCTTCTAAATCAACGTTGCCGTCTTTATCACATGCGGTAACAACGACTTTCATACCTGCAAGTTGTGCAGAGGCTGGGTTAGTACCGTGAGCTGATTGTGGGATCAAACATACATTACGGTGACCTTCACCACGAGACTCATGGTATTTTTGAATCGCTAACAAGCCAGCGTATTCACCTTGAGCACCAGAGTTTGGCTGCATGCATACAGCATCGTAACCCGTGATATCCACTAACCAATCAGATAGCTCATTGATCAGCTGAGTGTATCCTTGAGCTTGATCTAGCGGGCAGAATGGATGCATGTTTGCAAACTCAGGCCAGCTTACCGGTAGCATTTCAGCAACAGCGTTAAGCTTCATCGTGCATGAACCCAATGAAATCATTGAGTGGTTCAAAGCTAGATCTTTGTTCTCTAGGCGTTTGATATAACGCATCATTTCCGTTTCGCTGTGGTAACGGTTAAATGTTGGGTGCGTTAGGATTTCATTATCACGTTCTAGGCTTGCTGGGATTGAAGCAGAATTAATAACTTGTGCATCTATAGCTTCAACATCTAAACCATGACCTTCACCTAAAATGATGTCAAACAGTTGTGCAATATCATCACGAGTGGTGGTTTCATCTAAGCTGATACCAAACTGAGTATCAGAGTCGTAACGTAGGTTAGCTTGAGCAGCGATAGCACGAGTTTTGATGGCTTCTAATTCTGATGACTCAAAGCTAACAGTATCAAACCAAGTGTTGTTTAGGCTGTTTATGCCTTTTGACTTAAGACCTGCTGCAAGAATATCAGTCATGCGATTGATACGAGTAGCAATGGTCTTTAGGCCTTGTGGACCGTGGAACACTGCATAGAACGAAGCCATGTTTGCGAGCAGTACCTGTGCAGTACAGATGTTTGAGTTCGCTTTTTCACGACGGATATGTTGCTCACGAGTTTGCATTGCCATACGCAAAGCACGATTACCGCGAGTATCTTGAGAAACACCAATGATACGACCTGGCATTGAGCGCTTGTAAGCATCACGAGTAGCAAAGAAGGCTGCGTGAGGACCACCATAGCCCATTGGAACACCAAAGCGTTGCGCACTACCAAATACCACATCAGCACCGAGTGAAGCTGGTGATTTAAGTAGAACCAATGACATGATATCAGCCGCCAGAGTTACAATCGCTTTTTTGGCTTTTAGTTCAGCAAACAGTTCAGAGTGATCGTTAATTTGACCTAGCTTGTTGGTGTATTGGAATAGCGCACCAAATAGCTCGTGGTTAACGGCTTCATGAGCAGGGCCAACGATAACGTCAAAACCAAAACATTCAGCACGCGTTTTTACTACGTCGATGGTTTGTGGGAACACATCATCAGCAACAAAGAAAATGTTGGCTTTTTTAGCTTTTGATACACGCTTTGCTAATGCCATAGCTTCTGCCGCTGCCGTAGCTTCATCAAGCAAAGAAGCCGATGCTAAATCTAACCCTGTTAAATCCATAGAAAGGTGTTGGAAGTTAAGGATGGCTTCTAGACGACCTTGAGCGATTTCTGGCTGGTAAGGAGTGTAAGCCGTGTACCAACCCGGATTTTCAAATACGTTTCTTAAAATGACGTTTGGCACTGTGGTTGGGTAATAACCCATACCAATATAGCTTTTGAATACTTGGTTTTTGTCAGCGACACCACGAATGTAGGCTAAGCCTTCCGCTTCATCATTTGAGCGCCCGACATTTAGTTCGCGACCTAAACGGATATTTTCAGGAACAATTTGCTCCATTAAATCATTGAGTGACTCAGCGCCTACTTCATTGAGCATTTGCTGTTGCTGCTCGGCATCAGGGCCAATGTGGCGAGTCAGAAATAATTCGTGTTGTTCTAGTTGGGTAAGAGTTTGTTTGCTCATTTTCAGCTCTGTTTATTGTTGCAGGTCAGAGGTATATACGAACAAAGCCCCAAAAGGGGCTTTGTTTATGCACAAAATATTATTCTTCGTCGATAACAGCTTGATAACCGTCAGCGTCTAATAGGTTATCAAGTTCTGCTTCGTCAGAAGCTTTAACGCGGAATAACCAGCCTTCAGTAAAAGCACCGCTGTTTACAAGTTCTGGTGAGTCTTCTAACTCTTCGTTAATCGCAACAACTTCGCCAGATAATGGAGAGTAAATGTCAGAGGCTGCTTTTACAGACTCTGCAACTGCACAGTCTTCGCCAGCAGAAACGGTGTCGCCTACTTCAGGCAACTCTACAAATACCATATCGCCTAAAAGCTCTTGTGCGTGTTCAGTAATACCAACAGTAAAAGTACCATCGCTTTCTTTACGCGCCCATTCATGAGACTTTGCGTATTTTAGTTCAGTAGGTAGATTGCTCATCGTTTTATTCCTTTTGGTATAGCTTAAATCTTAATTCTTAATTATTGATTCTTAAAATGCTTGTTTGCCGTTACGTACAAAGGATGGCTTAACAACTTTAACTGGGACGCGTTTTTTACGCATTTCTACTTCAGCTGTTTCGCTAATGCCTTTTGGTACACGAGCCATGGCGATAGAGTATCCCAACGTTGGGGAGAATGTACCGCTGGTGATCACACCCTGCTGCTCGTTACCGTTTATATCGGTAAAGAAAATATTCATGCCGTGGCGCAGTACACCTTTAGCTTCCATGACGAGACCAACCATTTTTTCTGTGCCAGCCGCTTTTAATGCTACAAGCGCTTCACGACCGATGAAGTTACGGTCTTCTGGCTCCCACGCAATAGTCCAGCCCATGTTGGCGGCTAGTGGGTTAACAGTTTCGTCCATATCTTGGCCGTATAGGTTCATACCTGCTTCTAGGCGTAGCGTATCGCGCGCACCTAAACCACATGGACGAACGCCAGCATCTAGCAATGCTTGCCAAAGATCTGCGGCTTGTTCTTGTGGAAGGATGATTTCGTAACCAGCTTCACCTGTGTAGCCTGTTGTCGCTATAAATAGGTCGCCAGATTGCACGCTGAAGAATGGCTTCATTCCTTCAACAGCTTGTTGTTGCTCTGCTGAAAATACTTTTGCAGCCTTGGCTTTAGCATTTGGACCTTGTACTGCGATAACTGCGAGTTCAGGACGTTCGGTGATCGTAACCTCAAATGCTTCAGCTTGTGTATTTATCCAAGCTAAGTCTTTTTCACGAGTCGCAGAGTTAACAACTAAACGATAGTGAGTTTCTGTTAAGAAGTAGGTGATCAAGTCATCGATAAGACCAGCTTCGTGGTTTAGCATGCCGCCGTATAATGCTTTACCAGCAACAGAGAGTTTTTCGACGTCGTTAGCAAGTAGGGTACGAAGGAAAGGTTTTGCTTGTTCGCCAGAAATATCAACCACTGTCATGTGTGATACGTCGAACATTCCTGCGTCTTGACGAACCGCATGATGTTCTTCGATTTGAGAGCCATAATTAATTGGCATTTCCCAGCCGAAGAAGTCCACCATCTTGGCGTTTGATTCCAAGTGTTTATCAAAGAGTACCGTTTTATTTGCCATTATCATCCCTTCTGGAGAGTAATATGTTCTCGTTATTGTTTGGTGTTTTGAACAAAATAAAGTTGCGAAATTATACCTCTTAAAGCGAAGTTGTATACAAAAGATTTTTTATGGATAAGAGTGACTTGCCGAGTGCAGGGATTGCTTTAGTACCTAGTGGTACGGAGGATTTAATAGTCGAAAAAATAACTGAGAAAAACTAATGACTGAGATTAGTTTTATTGATGCCAAATGACGGTTGTTAATTTTTTATTAAAATCATGTGGTTAAGGCTGCACTAAATAAGCAAAGCACATTGTTCATGTTTTAAAGTTAAAGTTCACTAACGAAGTCGCCAGAGTTTTTTGGTATGAAGCGGTCTGGATTAGACCGCATTAAGATTATTTACACAGTTTAGGAAGTTTAATTTTTTGCCCTAAAGCCTGTTTTGCGAATACAGTTTTCAAAATACCAAACTGGTCTACAATGTTCAGTCCAAAATCTCGAATAGCCTTTTTGATTGGGTTGTCACCGGCAAACAATCGCTTTAAAGCTTCCATAGATGCAATCATTTCTACGGCTTCAGCTTTTCGCCAGCGTTCTAAAGCTCGAAGATTGCGATACTCTCCAAGATCTAAGCCTTCTTCTTTCAAGTCGATTAGGGTTTCGATAATGCTGGCAGCATCCAAGAAACCAAGGTTTACACCTTGTCCTGCTAACGGATGAATGGTGTGAGCGGCATCACCAGCTAAAATCAAACGTTGGCGAGCGAAGTGTCTGGCATAACGCATTCTTAAAGGAAATGCTAAGCGTTCGCTGTCTAACTGGCATAATCCCAATTTGCCATCAAAAGCGGCAGTGAGTGATTTTTCAAACTCTTCAGGTGACATTGCCATAAGGTCTTTTGATTTTGCTGGCGGAACAGACCATACAATAGAGCATAAGTGATTGTCATTTAAAGGGAGAAATGCCAATGGTCCTTCAGAAGAAAATACCTGACGAGCGCAATGATTATGAGGTTCGGCCGTTTTGATGGTTGCCACAATGGCGTGGTGATCATAATCCCAAAAACTGAGTGGAATGTTACTTTGTTGGCGTACCCATGAATTTGCACCATCAGCCGCAATAACTAACGAAGTTGTTAGGCTAGAGCCGTCACTCAATGTTAGCCAACACTCTCGGTCACCAAAGGCAATGTTGTTCACTTTTTGGTTTTGAATATGAGTAAGGGCATGGCACTCTTGAGCTCTCTTGGCTAGCGCTTGAGTAATATTGTCATTCTCGATAATCGAACCCAGTTTAGATTCCATTTCCGATTCGGCATCGAAGTGTATTGAGCCTAGGCCATCTTTTGTCCACACTTCCATTTGGTTGTAGTCACCAACTCTCGAATTATCAAGATATTGCCAAACACCAAGATTTGACAATAAATTTTGACTGGCTTTGTTGATAGCGCTGACACGTAAACGAGGCTCACCATCAACAGGCTCAATAGAACCAGCATCAATCACAATCGTATTAATATTGGATTGGGCAAGGCCAATTGCGGTAGCAAGGCCAACCATACCACCGCCAATGATGGCGACATCGTAACTTTGTGTGTTTAACATGTTATTCCAAAAAATTTAGGGCGTACCCTATTACGCTGTTGTATATCCCATGGCTGTTTTCGCAACTGGAGCCTTTAACGGTGGCAGGTAACTTAATAATCTTAGACTTAAATTACGAGTAACCGCCATCGGCCATAAGTCGTTAGAAAACCCTCTAACCAAGAACTCTATGCGACTAATAGTATTGCTTCTGTCCAGCTCTCGGAGTTTGAGGTATCCATGAGTAACGCTAGAGCTGCCTACGTCAGAACCATTCGACTGTCGGGAAATCACTTTTATTAAGGCCAATATATCTCGCATGCCTAAGTTAAACCCTTGCCCTGCGATAGGGTGCAGTGTTTGGGCTGCATTTCCAACAAAAACACAACGATGGTGAATCGGTCTTGGCATATAGCTTAACTTGAGTGGATAACAGAATCGTTCACCCAGATCAATAAATTGTCCTGCTCTGAATCCAAATGCGTGTTGCAGCTTAGATAAAAATTCAGGTTTTGGTAGCGCCATCCATTCATTGGTCGTTTCGGGTGGTAAGGCCCAAACTAGTGATAAGCGGTTTTGTTGATTTTCAGGACGCATTGGTAACAAAGCTAATGGACCAGTGTTGGTGAATCGCTCCCAAGCTCTGTTCTTATGTTCTTGCTCGCAAGCAATATTGGCGATAATGGCTGACTGGTTAAAATCAATGACTTGTTGTTCTAGCTTTAATTGCTGGCGAACAACTGAATTTACACCATCTGCAGCTACCACTAATTTAGCCGTGATTTGTTGACCTGAATTTAGTGTTAACTTGTGATGTTCTGGAGTTGCAGTTAGCTCGGTAATGCTATTGGGGCAAAGCAAGTTTACTGATGACTGCTGTAGTGCTTTGTATAGCTGCTGTCCAACTTGTGCCAGTTCTACCACTTGCCCCATATAGTCGACATTAAGTTCATCAGCATTCAATTGGGTCATGCCGAAGTTACCACGGTCAGAAATATGAATATGGTTAATAGGTGTGCCCAGATTATCAATATTCGACCACACACCAATTTCTTTCAATGACTTAATGGTATGGTGAGCTAAAGCGATAGAGCGAGCGTCAAAGCCTGGGTGCTCATCTGAGGGAGTAACGGCCTCAATTAAAGCAATTTTCAATTTGCGTTCTGTGAGTTGCTCTAGGCCTAGTGCTAAAACACTGCCTACCATGGCTCCGCCAATGATGGCTATATCGTAATCAGTAGTCGCATTATTTTGTTGTGATGAAGACATACAAAATCCGTTAACTCGAAGTGCTTGGAAGTGGCTATCAATCAGTTAGTGTAAAGTGTCAGGTTTCTCTTGATTACTTGATGGAAGCTCGGGAGCAAATTCGGAATAACACAAAATCGCCGATACTCGGACAAACTCTTCTAATTCAATAAAGGCTGCTTCTGATTCATTGTCATCAGAAACGTCTAATTCAACTTGTGCTATCTCAGTTAAGTCCTCAATGACCTCTTTAACTTCAGCAGACGCTTGTTTGAGTTTTGGTTGAATAATAGCAATTGCGGCCAAATAGCTTTGCACCCATAAAGACAGAGCTTCAACTCGTACATTTAGAGACTCTTCTTCTTCCGGTAAAAGTAAGGTGAAACCAAATTCAAACTCTTCAAGTCGTTCTAAAGTGTCTTTGTAAAGGTCTTCGATCAGGTTGTGAAGATCAGCAGGGAATGGTTGACCGTCACTTATTAACTCTTGCATTGGTGTGATCCAAGCTTTTGATTTATGTTCAACACCACCACAAATTAGCCCGACTAATGTGCCGTGAACTTCGGCTGGGTGTTGTGCGAGTTCTGCGGCTTTTAGGGCTTGAGATAATTTTTCAATGCGTAGTGACGGTGTAGTAACCATTTGAGAATTCCAAGTAAATCAATGTCGGTAGGTATAGTAACAGATGCCCACAGTGGAGTGTAGCAAGCATTACTACTGCGACTATACACTTCTGATTTATTCGTAAAATTAACGAACAGGAGTGGAGCTGTGTGATTCATGTTGCGCATTTATCAAATCAGGCAAAAAGAATTTTTGAGCATTCAGTTGTTCAATCCATGTTTGTGCGTCTTGAACAAAGTTTAAAAAGAATTCAATGAAGCTGTTTGGGAAAAAATTGTCAGTTGAAAGTATCACAGAAAGGACAAGTTCCTGTTTTTCAGGATCTAAGCTGTATTGGTAAGTAAACCTTGAGCATGAAGTTACATTCTGCTCTAAGAGCAATTTCATTAAAATTAACTCATTGTTGGACTCACTTAATTTGCCAATAGGGCACACAAGCTTGATGATATTAGGATACCAATTGATAATAACCTGTGATTGTTCATCAAGTTGTATTATACAACAGCTTGAGTCTTCAATATCGTTTTTAGGCATGCCAGCATATTCAAATAAAGCAGAAACAAGTGATTTGGAGTCATAGTTTATTTTCGTCTTTGGTGGAGTTATGCTGGTCATTCTTTGGCTCCTGTTTCTGTCCATTTTTTAACTAACTTATTTAAACTAAATAAAGTTGTATCAATATCTGATGAAGATAATTCTCGAACTTGAGGATGCGTTTGTTTTAGAGCAGTAAATACATTTACTGAATGTACGGTTTCTAAAAACATTTGAACATTTTTTATTTCATTTAAGTTTAACTGTGCAGCGTCTGTATCAAAATGCAGGTTAAGATAAACTGCAAACTCGTATTCGCTAAGGTCAAGTTTTTGTTTCAAAACTATTCGGTCGTCATCAGTTTTTCGGGCACCGTCTCTTAACCATTCATATTTATCGCAAAAAGCTTTCGATTCTATGGGGGTTCCTGTTTCGATAATTTTTCGGGCTTCGGCTAATTCTTCTAGAGTTAAGCCATTAGAGTTGGCAACGTGAGTTTTAAATTGTTTAAGAGATAGTCTCTTTTGATGGAGCCCGCTTAAAATAGCCAGCTCACGTTTGGATAATTTAGACCACTGTGCTAAACATTCCGATTGAGCTTTATAGGCACTGTCATATCTACTTAGGTGAGCTCTTTTTTCATCTTCACTTAGTTGCAAGTCTTCCTTGGCGAGTTCAACTGTTGAAAGTGGATTGCTCAAAGCATCACTAAACGGGATACTCGATGGAAGTTGTGTATCTTCAGTGGCTTTAGGCAAAGACATTTGGGTTTTGAAACGAATTGCTCTTGCCGCCTTTTGCTTTAATAAGTCACATTGCTTGAGTGCAGCTGCTTTTTCTTCTGGTGTTTTATAGTGTTCGGAGTCTATATCGACAGGGGGAAGTTGCTTATCATCTGATAAGTTTGCCATTTGTTCTAACCATGACAGTTTGTGAGTCTCTCCTTGCACTTTTTGGGGGACATCTTGCTCATTTCTTTCAACTGGGGAGGGGGACATCAAAAAAGGGCTTATGTGTGGGTCACTGTCGGTTTGCGTGAATGTAAACTTTGGATTAGTACTTTCATTGGTCGTTGTTTGAGTCTCATCACTGCTGCCGGTTTTATCAAAAGTTAGATCATCAAGGTCGCCGTCATCACCAATATCCAATGTCGGCGCAGAGCTGGTATTAGATAGCATTTGTTGAGTAATGGCTTCAGGTTGTCTGTATTGACTTTTTTTTATTCTACCTTGATGCTCTAAAGCTTCTTCTAGGGCTACATCATCTTCAGAAAAATTAGGCTGCATGCTCTCATCTATAACAATGTCGGCGAATGATTCACTTGAAGCTAGTGACTCTGACGAGCCTGAAGGGGTGTTTAATAATGAACTTGATGGTAAATGATCGTTTTTTAAACTTCCTTCTTTTAGAGAGGCTCGATACAACTCAATCTTTTCTTTTCCTATTAACGAAACGAATAATTTTCCAATAAGTCTAGCCTCAGTCCAACCATGATTTATCAAAAAATCATATAGTCCATTACCAGTAGTGGCTTTAGGTTCAGAGGCTTGTGCTGATGTAGCTTGTATGTCATTACCAGATCCTGGTCCTTGTACCTGCATAGACATAATTTATACTTCCTTGTGATTTGATTACTAATAAGAATAGATGCAATTGATGATTTTAGTGAGTTATCTAATGCGTAGATTGTTAAATATTCAACAGTTAGCTTAGATATAAGGTTTTTTCATTGCACTTTTGTTTTAGTAATCTTATAGTCCTGTCACACATCTACTATGAAAGATGTAATCTTGATGTGATTCGATTATGCTTAATAGATAGATGAACTTTAAGATGAGGATACGAAACTAAAATGAGTAACAAAGCCGTTAATATAATGCTATTAGGCCGTACCTACTCGATATCGTGTCCTGATCACCAAGAAGTGATATTAGTAGACATTGCCGCAAGGCTAGAAAAGCAGCTAGAAAAGTTAAAGGACAAAAGCCCTAACTTTAGTCGTGAAGAAATTGTGATAATGGCAGCATTAAATCTTGGTCACGAGCTGTATGCTGAACAACAGAAGAATAAAGAATATCAATTGGAAATGAGCAAGCGTATCAGCTTGCTTCAAAATACTCTTGAAAAAGCGCTCTTGGAAAGAGCGGAAAATGAAAAATAACTTATTTTGTTGAAGCGATTAAACTAGTCGATTTAACACACCCGTTTTGCTCCTCGGGATACATGCCAGCTGGTAATGTCCCTGTGCCGATGCTTACAACTTAAGGGTGAAGGTTTTACTGACATTGAGCAAGCTCGGCTTGACCGAGAAGCCTTAGGAGGTATAGCTTTACCCGCCTTGAACTTACGGTTCAAGGGCTTACACCGGCAGCGGTATTCTGGGGAGCAGCCTAATGATTCCTGTATTTTCACTTTCCTTCAAATTTCTAAAAAACACCCACAAAGAATAATTTCGTAGGATAAAACTGTAGCTCTTCTTTTTGTAAGAAAGTTAAGAGCTATTTGAGTTTTATACCAATGGAACAACAATGAAGAAACAAGTATTACTTTTTCAACTAAGGGCTTAAAAGCTGGTGGTGATTACACTTACTTTTGTTCTTTCCCTGGTCACTCTTTCCTAATGAAAGGTAAGCTTATCGTTAAGTAAGATAAATGTTTTGTAATCGTGTTTTTTAAATTTTTAAACTCGAAAAGCACGATTTAGTTAGAGTTTGATGCTAGAAATTTAAATCCACTATTCTAGATAATTTAATATTCCAATTGCTGCCTTACGCCCTTCATCAATGGCCGTTACCACTAAATCGGCACCACGAACCATATCTCCGCCAGCAAAGATTTTTGGGTGAGAAGTTTGATAATCGTGTTCTCGACGGTTAACCACTACTCGATTACGGATATCCAGTTCAATATCATATTTGGTTAACCAATCAGCTGGGTTTGGCTGAAACCCAAAAGCGATGATTACTGCATCGGCTTCAATAACGCTGTTTGAACCTTCAACCAACTCAAAACTTGGTCGAGCATCAGCCGCTGATTGTGCGATTGTTGTTTGCAAACATTCAACGCCGATAACTTTGCTATCTTCAACTTTTATTTCAATTGGTTGGTGATTAAAAGTGAAATTAACGCCTTCTTCTTTGGCATTGACGACTTCATTGGCAGAGCCGGGCATGCTGGCTTCGTCTCGGCGGTAAATCAAGGTAACTTTTTCTGCACCTTGACGAATCGCAGTTCGGACACAGTCCATGGAAGTATCACCACCGCCAAGCACCACAACATTTCGGTCTTGGAGATTGATATAAGGAAACTCTGATGTTTCTTGTTCAAGAATGTGTTGTGTATTGCCAATCAAATAAGGGAGGGCTTGGTAAACGCCTTTGGCTTTTTCGTTTGGAATGTTAGCTTTTAACGCTTTATAGGTTCCCAACCCTAAAAATACTGCATCATGTGAATTGATGAGTTCATCAAAAGAAATGTCAACGCCAACATGAGTGCTTAAGGTAAACTTAACCCCCATTTCTTCGAGGATATTACGGCGATTTTTAATAATAGACTTTTCGAGCTTAAACGCTGGAATACCGTATGTCAGTAAGCCGCCTATTTCAGGATATTTATCATAAACAGTGGCTTTTATCCCATTTCGAGCTAAAACATCTGCGCAGGCTAATCCGGCAGGTCCAGCTCCTATAATTGCTACCTTTTCTGTACGTGTGTTCACATCTGATAAGTCAGGTTTCCAGCCCTGTTTTATAGCGGTGTCAGTGATGTATCGTTCTATATTGCCAATAGTAACAGCGCCAAAGTCGTCATTTAAAGTGCAGGAACCTTCACATAGCCTATCTTGTGGACAAACTCGTCCACACACCTCAGGCAAGCTGTTGGTTTGATGAACCAAGTCAGCGGCTTCCATTACACGGTTTTCCGAGATCAGTGTTAACCAATTGGGAATATAGTTATGCAGTGGGCATTTCCATTCACAATAAGGGTTACCGCAATCTAAACAGCGTGAAGCCTGAGAGTGGATCTCTTGCGGTTGATTAGGACGATAAATTTCAACAAATTCTGCACGACGAAGGTTGATTGGCTGCTTTTCAGCTAAGTGGCGCTGTGTGTCTATAAATTGAAAATCATTGCTCATAGTGCCACCTTTTCAACTTGGTCATTTTTCCAATAGTTAATGATTATTACTTTAGTCATGGAATTATCCTTGTTGCTTTAGTGGAATATTGAGCTCGGTTCGACGCTCACCAATCAGTAATTCATCAATATCAACATTCTTAGGTTTCACTAGTTTGAAATAGTGCTTCCAATGTTCAAATTCTTCAATAATATGTTGGCCGTGCTCACTGCCTGTTTCTGAAACATGGTGTTGTATGAGTTGTTTAAGTCGATCTTGATGCCCTTGGTGTTCAATGTTGATTGATTCAACAAACTCGGGATTAAGGCGTTTCCCGAATTTACCGTAGCGATCAAATACATAAGCGTATCCACCTGTCATCCCTGCACCAAAGTTGACACCAGTGCGTCCTAATATGACAACAGTTCCCCCTGTCATATATTCACACGCATTATCACCAACCCCTTCAACAATGGTTGTCGCGCCAGAGTTTCTTACGGCAAATCGTTCTCCCGCTTGTCCTGCAGCATAAAGTTCGCCTCCTGTTGCACCGTATAAGCAAGTGTTTCCAATAATGGTGGCTGACTCACTAGCAAAGCGACTATTTTCAGGCGGTCTTATTGTGATCTTTCCACCAGACATCCCTTTCCCTACATAATCATTGCTATCACCACAAAGTGTGAGATTGACATTGGGAGCGTTCCATACTCCAAAACTTTGTCCTGCACTGCCATTGAAATTAAGGTTAAGTTGGACTTGGTTTATGCTTGAGTTTGGCTGTTGGGCAAGGTAGCCCGAAATGCTTGCGCCCACTGCGCGGTCAGTATTACTGATATCATAATGACCAATGAAGCCAGAATTTTGCTCGATGGCGGGTTTACATGCTTGAAGCAATGTTTGATTCATTTCACCTATGTCTTGAGGGGTGTTTAACTCCGTCCATTTGGTTGGGTTATCGTGTACTGATGTTTCTTTAGCTAATACTTTGCTTAAATCAATGTATTTATGGTGTGCTAACTTACCTGTAATTTGGCTTAAAAGCTCACTGTGACCAATGATCTCCTTAATTGAACTTACTCCTAGCATTGCCAGTTGCTCACGTAAATCTTGGGCTAGGAACTTAAAATATTGCATTACACTTTCTGGTTTACCATGGTAATGCTTTTCACGTAAACGTTTATCTTGGGTTGCAATGCCGGTAGCACAGTTGTTTAAGTGACAAATTCGTAAATACTTACAACCTAAGGCAATCATTGGAACGGTGCCAAAACCAAAACTTTCAGCACCTAATAAAGCCGCTTTAATGATATCGGTAGAGGATTTTAGTCCACCGTCCACTTGCAAACGGATTTTATGGCGAAGCCCATTCTTAACTAAAGATTGATGAACTTCGGCTAAACCTAATTCCCAAGGGCTACCCGCATATTTCACCGAAGTGAGTGGGCTAGCACCTGTACCGCCATCGTAACCAGAGACGGTGATCATATCGGCATAAGCTTTAGCTACACCGGTGGCAATCGTGCCAATTCCTGGGGTTGAAACGAGTTTTACAGAAATTAAGGCTTTGGGGTTCACTTGCTTTAAATCGAAAATAAGCTGAGCTAAATCTTCAATTGAGTAAATGTCATGATGCGGCGGAGGTGAAATTAAAGATACCCCAGGTTTGGCGTATCTTAAATTAGCGATTTCAACACTGACCTTATGGCCGGGAAGTTGCCCTCCTTCTCCTGGCTTTGCACCTTGGGCAATCTTAATTTGCAGAACATCGGCATTCACTAAATATTTTGCAGTTACGCCAAAACGGCCTGAGGCTATTTGTTTAATAGAGGAATTACGCTCTGAGTGATATCGACGAGCATTTTCGCCGCCTTCGCCTGAATTAGAGCGCCCGCCAAGTCTGTTCATTGCAATTGCCAATGCTTCATGGGCTTCGGTGCTCAAGGCTCCGATACTCATTGCTGCGGTATCAAAACGAGAGTACAAGGCCTCATCTGGCTCGACTTTATCAATGGCTAATGGCGTCTTAGACCATTTGATTTGTAATAAATCGCGTAATGTTGCGATTGGACGTTGATCGACTAACTCACTGAATTCTTTATAAAGGGAGTAGTCTTGAGTGTTCAGTGCCGATTGAAGTTTGGTGACCACATCTGGATTAAAGCAATGATATTCTCCACCATTGACGTATTTTAGTTGTCCACCTTGGTTAAGTGGTAAAAACGATTTTCTTGCTTGCTTATGCAGTAATATTTGCGAATTCGAAATCTCATCGAAGCCTATCCCTTCAATGCGGCTTACGGCTCCTTTAAAGCAAAGTTCTACAATGTCTTTATTGAAGCCGATAATTTCAAACTGTTGGCTACAACGATATGAACCAATGGTGCTGATCCCCATTTTTGACATGATTTTACGCAAACCTTTCTCAATGCCTGAACGATAATTGAGGTTGAGTTTGGTGAAATCTTGCTGCTGGATTTGAGCCATTGAAGCAATAGATTCATACACTAAATATGGATAAATAGCTGTAGCACCAAAACCGAGTAATACAGCAAAATGATGAGGATCTTTGGTGGTTCCTGATTCAACAATTATGTTGGTATCGCAGCGGAGATCATTATCAACAAGAGTTCGGTGAACTAAGCCTACCGCAAGAACGGCTGGAACAAGTGGCTGAGTATTGCTATCAACTCGGTCTGACAGTATCAGTAAGGTTGTGCCATTTTTCGCAAGTAATTTCGCTTCTCTAGCTATTCGATTCAGAGCTTCTTCAAGACCTTCATTTTCATTGTAACTAAGTTGAATCGTATCGTGTCGATAATAGTCTGGATTTAGATTCTTTAGCTGAGAAAAATCACTATAAAGTAGTATTGGTGACTGGAACATTACACGATAAGCATGACCTGTTGTTTCATTAAACAAATTCTGCTCACGGCCAGCGCAAGTGGCCAATGACATCACATGCTTTTCTCTCAGGGGATCGATTGGCGGATTGGTAACTTGAGCAAACTTTTGTCTAAAAAAGTCATACAAAGAGCGTTGCTTACCAGATAAAACTGCAATTGGAGTATCATCTCCCATTGAGCCGATAGCTTCTTGGCCGTTGCTGGCCATAGGCCAAATGACTTGTTCTAGTTCTTCTCTGGTATAACCGAATTCTTTTTGGTAAGCCAAAAGCGTTGACTTACTCATTTCGAGGTGGCCATGCTTTGATTCAGGTAATTCTTCGGCAGGGGTTAATACTGTACTGTGTTCTTTCATCCATGCTTTATATGGGTGACGGACTTTTAAGTCGTTATCTATTTCGAATGATTGAAACAACTGACCTTTGAGAGTATCTAAAACTAATAGTTCACCAGGACCAACACGTCCTTTAGCGATCACATCAGAATCTTTGTAATCCCAAATGCCGACTTCTGACGATACCGTTAAAATGCGATCGGAAGTGATGATATAACGAGAGGGACGCAGGCCGTTTCTATCTACCGAGCAAGCGGCAAAGCGACCATTGGTCATTACCACGCCAGCAGGGCCATCCCATGGCTCCATATGCATGGAGTTAAAGTCATAGAAAGCTTTTAGATCATCATCCATATCAGGGTTGCTTTGCCATGCGGGTGGAATAAGCAAACGCATGGCACGATATAAATCCATTCCACCACAAAGTAGCATGTCTAACATATTGTCTAATGAAGATGAGTCAGAGCCTGTTTCATTAACAAAAGGTCGAGCTTGTTGTAGGTCGGGTAATAATGGTGAATGAAACTTATAAGAACGGGCTTTCGCCCATTGTCTATTACCGGTAATGGTATTAATTTCACCATTATGAGCGAGATAGCGAAAAGGCTGTGCTAATGGCCATTTCGGGTGTGTATTAGTAGAAAACCGTTGATGAAATAAACAAATCGAGCTTTTGAAGTTTGGGTGCTGTAAATCAGGATAATACTTATCCAAGTCACTTGGCATCATCAAGCCTTTATATACAACGACCTGACCAGAAAGACTGGCGACATAAAAGTCAGGATCATCATGAATGCTTTGCTCAAGGCGGCGGCGAGCCATAAATAGACGTCTTTCTAGATCTTTTACGCGCCAACCCATTGGGCTATTTATTAATACTTGTAGAATTTGTGGCTCTGATTCTGCTGCAATCTCGCCTAATACATCGCTATTTGTCGGAACTGTGCGCCAACCTGCAATGCTCAGTGTTTCTTTTAATAGCTCTTCTTCAAATTGCAGTTTTACGCGTTCTGACTTTTGAGGATCTTTGCTTACAAAAAGCACTCCAACAGCAAACTTTTTATTAAGGTGCCAATCGTTTTCTTTGGCTATCTCAACGAAAAAGTCATTTGGGGTTTGCATTAAAATTCCACAGCCATCTCCAGTCTTACCATCGGCAGCGATTCCCCCTCGGTGTTTGAGTTTATCTAAGCTGTGTATCGCACGCTGCACAATTTCATGGCAAGCTTCGCCATCCATCTGTGCTATCAAGCCAAATCCGCAATTGTCTTTTTCAAAGCTAGGGTGATACAAGCTCATTTATTACTCCATTTTATATGATTATGCCTTACATAAATATGCAGCAAGATTGATTAAAATATAATTATTAAAGAGGGAGGTCAAATGCTGGTGGTGAATTTTTGCGTTTGTTTGTTACTTTTTTGTAAGTTGTTTTCTTTGTTTTGCGGCTAACTATGGCTTTGAAACAGGCCTAGGTGACTTTAAAGTTTCATACACCATGAACTATGTACTTGAGTATGAAGAACGTCGTCCAGGTTCTAATGGTGGGTCTCGTGTCAATAAAGAAGTGGGTGACTTTGAACTGCCTAAAATGCGTTCTCGCCTAAATACAGATTGGAGTCATAATGACTTAAAGGCTAATTTAGCTATCAACTATATTGGTTCGTTTAAGCAAAAAAATAGTGATGAACTTCCAGATGTTAAGGCCATGATAACTGTTGATACTGCAGTAAGTTATTTTGGTATAGACAATACGGTATTGACTCTGGGGGCTACTAACTTGTTTAACAAGAAACCACCATTTGTATATAACGAGTTTATGGGGTTCTCAACTAATACACATAGTGGTCAAGGGCGTTTTTGGTATTTGAATGCGTCTTATAAGTTCTAATTATTAATAGAGTTGCAAAGATTAAAGGCTCTAAAGCTTATTTTAGAGCCTTTATTTTTGGCTAGCCTACAACATTAAAGGTGTTTTTATTCTCGAACCACTTTGCGGCGTTTCGGTTGATAGATACCCAGACCTGAAAAGCACAAAATACAGCCCAAACTCCTAAAATGGTGTATTCAGTCATAGTTGAAATCGATAGATTTATTTCCAATAACTTAAAAATTGACTCGTTGGCTTGAGATGCGGCATAAGGCAAAAAGCTAATGGCGAAAACTTGAAGACCGGTAAACACACGCAACATTAATAACGCTGCTTTTTGCTTGCCGATAATTGCAATAACTAACACGATAAGCACAATGCAAAAAATAACGGCCGTTTGAGTCAGTAAACCTGCTGCAACGATAGCTAGATAGCACAAGAGTAGTGTAATAAGAGATTTAGGCATAAGTGTTAATGTCATGGTTAATTTGCTGGGTACATAGCCCCTAAAATTGCAGTTCTTGAAGCGCCTGTCACATCGGGTAAATTCCCTGATAATCCTTGAGTATAACGATAAGCTAACCAAGCAAACGCAACTGCTTCCACCCACTTGGGGTCAAGTCCTAATTCGCTTGTGGTTGTAACCCGATAATTAGGCTGTAGAGCTTGTAATCGTTTCATCATTTCAGAATTTAACGCACCGCCACCGCACACAAATAGTTCGCCAGTAGGTGACAGCTTGTTGATCTGGTCACTGATACTCATACAGGTCAAGTCTAACAATGTAGACTGAATATCTTCATCTGGAAGATGAATAAACTCACTGAGTTGTTGGGTTAACCAAGCTTGGCTGAATAACTCTTTTCCCGTGCTTTTGGGAAAAGGTTGTGAAAAGTAGGTGTGAGATAATAAGTGATTCAATAATGTTGAGTCAGTTGTTCCACTTGCTGCCCATTCGCCGTTATTGTCATACGCTTGCTCTAAACGTTGCTGGATCCAAGAGTCCATTAAGGCATTTCCTGGCCCGGTATCAAATCCAACAACAGGAGAACCGTCAACCGGAAGGTAGGTGATATTAGCGATTCCACCTATGTTAAGAATGATCCTTTGTATCTTTTCAGAAGCAAATATTTGCTGATGAAAGGCAGGAACTAGTGGCGCTCCTTGACCGCCTAACGCTATATCCTTACGGCGGAAGTCGGCGATAACATCAATGCCAGTTTTAACCGCAATGGTATTTGGATCTCCGATTTGAATACTGAAGCTGTTTTCCAAATTTGGCATGTGCCGAATGGTTTGCCCATGGCTACCGATAGCAATTACCTGAGAGCTATCAATTTGGTTTTGTTCAAGTAAACCATTTACTGCTTCAGCAAATACATCGGCTACTTGCCTGTCTAATCTCCCAAGACGATTTACTTCATCATTGCCCGGTTGGCTAAGTCGTTGTAAACCTTTAAACAGATGCTTTGGAAAGGGCTGGGTATAAGTGGCGACAACTTGATATTGCTCTTTGGTAAAATCTACCAGTACCGCATCAACTCCATCGATACTGGTTCCAGACATTAATCCAACAAAATAAGAAGGCATAAGGCGTTCACATTAATTAGTTATTAGCAGTTTCAGAAGAAAGGGAGGGAGCTCCCGCGATGTGTAACTGCTTATTATGCTCAAGTTGAGCCATAAGTACCTTACTAACCTTAAGAAAATCAGCTTTTTGTTTTCTATGGATAGAGTCAGATTTTGGTAACTTAACGGTTCTAGGGTTACGATGCACGCCATTCACAATAAATTCATAGTGAAGGTGAGCACCCGTTACACGCCCCGTTGAGCCTAAAGTACCAACGATTTGGCCTTGCTTGATACTTTGTCCCTTGCGGACCTTACGTTTTTTAAGGTGCAAATATTTAGTGGTGTAAGTGTCATTGTGCTTAATAAATACGTAGTTACCATTGTATTTATTGTATGAGGAAGCAATGACTTTACCTCGGCCTGTAGCTTTAATTGGGGTACCGACAGGAGCGACGTAGTCAACTCCATTATGAGGACGAACTCGGCCAGTTACTGGATGTAGTCGTCTTGGGTTAAAGTTCGAGCTAACACGAGTGAAATCTACAGGTGAACGGATAAACGCTTTTTTCATGCTACGTCCAGTTTCGCTATAGTATTGTCCATTACTATAGCGTACAGCAGTATAGCGATCGCCTTGGTTGATAAATTCCGCAGCAAGAATGTTACCATTTTCTAAAAAGTCGCCATCTGCGTATTTTTGTTCAAAGATAAGTGCAAAGCTGTCGCCTTCTCTGATGTCTAATGCAAAGTCAACATCCCAAGTAAAGAGCCCTGCTAGCTGCATGATTTGGTTGGGAGTAAGGCCTGCGTCAACAGCAGCATTCCAAAAGTTGGTTTTAATTTCAGATGTTGCAAACTTAGTGCGAGTTTCAATCTGTTTTTTATCAAGCTTTTGTGTATATTTATCGCCTTCTTTGCTGATAACTAAAGTATTTATTGGGTCAATAATATATCTAAGCTTGGCAAAACGATTGTCTGCATCTTTAAATATTTCAATGTCTTCGCCAGGTAGAATTTTTAGCAGGTTCTTTTTAGCTAAAGACAATTGAGTAATTTCGTAGACTTCTCTTGATGTTAAGCCGCTACGCTTAAATAAACGAGCTAAAGTGTCACCAGAGCGAACTTTAAAAAGCTCACCTTGTTGTAATTCAGGTGTTTTGGCTTCTGACTCAACTAATTGAACTGTTTGATCTACTTCTTTTGAGTTTCGCAACTCCTTTTGAGGAGGCTTAGGAGTTCTAAAAGCAAGAGGAACTGAATACAAGGTATTTGGTTGAAGTTGACTTTCAGCTGTTTGAAGTTGGCTTTCAGGTGTTTGACGAGATGCTTGAGCTTCTTCTGATGGAAGCAAAATGATGATCAACGAAATACTCAATAATAGAGCTAAGACAATTTTATGAATTGTTGGTAGTAAATTTACTAATTTAAAAATCCGCAACATCAACCCGATTATCCACTATCTATAAAACATGAATCGTGCTTGCCATTTAGCGCACAGTTTGCAATGAATTATCCTATTCTTTGCAATTTGTATTTATCAGCTTCTTAGCCGAATTTCCACTTTATCCCCTTTTTTTAATTGCTTTTATTCTTGCAGGGGTGAAAAATTACGGCCTAATTCAAGCTTATATAATGGCTTTGAGTATACACACTTTCAATTGTTCTGGCTAACAAGTAACATTACAGTCTTTTATTTTTGAGACGAAATTCATAGAGGTCGTGGGCGCAATGGCTGATTTAAACAAAGCATTGGCAGAAATTAAACGTGGGACTGATGAAATCCTACTAGAAGCAGATTTAATTGAAAAATTGAAACTAGGGCGACCGTTAAAAATTAAGCTAGGAGCAGACCCTACCGCACCGGATATTCACCTTGGCCATACGGTAATTCTTAATAAGCTCAGAACCTTCCAAGAGCTTGGCCATGAAGTGATTTTCCTAATCGGTGACTTTACTGGAATGGTGGGTGATCCAACAGGCAAAAACAGTACTCGTCCACCTCTAACAAAAGAACAAGTTTTACACAACGCTGAAACGTATAAAGAGCAAGTGTTCAAAATTCTTGATCCAGCTAAAACCCGTATCGAATTTAACTCTAGTTGGTTAGAAGAGTTGGGTGCAGCAGGCATGATCCGCTTAGCTTCACAGTTAACCGTTGCTCGTATGCTAGAACGTGATGACTTCAAAAAGCGTTACGGTTCAGGTCAGCCTATTGCTATCCATGAATTTATGTATCCTCTACTACAAGGTTATGACTCAGTGGCACTTGAGTCTGATGTTGAGCTAGGTGGTACAGATCAGAAGTTCAACCTACTAATGGGACGTGAACTACAAAAAGCGGAAGGACAATCACCACAAACTGTCATCATGATGCCATTACTTGAAGGCTTGGATGGCGTTAAGAAAATGTCTAAATCTGCAAATAACTATATTGGTATTAGTGAACCAGCAGGTGAAATGTTCGGTAAAATCATGTCGATTTCAGATGAGTTGATGTGGCGTTATTTTGAACTATTATCATTCCGTCCATTAGAAGAGATTGAAGGCTTCAAGCAGCAAATCGAAACGGGTTCAAATCCTCGCGATATTAAGATTTTGCTAGCCAAAGAAATCATTGCTCGTTTCCATGATGAACAAGCAGCAGAAGCGGCACATCAAGAATTCATCAATCGTTTCCAAAAAGGCGCGATGCCAGATGACATTCCAGAAATGGATATTGCAGCTGGCGAAGGCATTGCTTTAGCTAACTTGCTTAAAGAAGCTGGTCTTGTAGCTTCAACCTCAGAAGCCATGCGTATGGTTAAACAAGGTGCTGCTAAGTTAGATGGCGAAAAGCTGGCTGATGCTAAGCAAGTGTTTGCTGCTGGTGAACAAGGCATCTTCCAAGTTGGTAAGCGTAAGTTTGCGAAAGTGACGTTGAAGTAGAAATTAACTATAAAGTTCTTATCTGTCGCTCCTGCGAAGGCAGGAGCCTAGCGCCTTTTACACTTAAAGCCGCTGGGTACCTGCTTTCGCAGGTACGACTGTTTAATCTTTATATATATTTGTTAGTTCAGGACTATCTCTTCAAATCAAAAGCGGGTAAAGATAAATGCCACTTTATTGCCGCCAAGCGAATGCCAAAAGCACTTAACATAGCAATACACATTGAAGTGAAGTGATCTAAAGCTGTTGATAAACAAATACAATAAGCTATCCCGCCAACAATTGAAGCTGTGGCATAGATTTCAGTTCTAAGCACCATAGGAACCTGTCGGCATAATACATCGCGAATAATTCCACCGCCAACACCTGTTAGTACCCCCATTATTACTGCTGAAATGCTGCTTAAGCCAAGGCTCAGTGCTTTTTCAGTACCAATAATGGTAAATAAAGCTAAACCAAGGGCGTCAGCTATTGGAAGGACGTACCAAGGTGCATTAGGGCTAGTACGATTAAAAATAATCGTCGCAATAACTGTCGCGAGCACAATCAAGATATAAGTCGGATCTTGTAACCAAAAAACGGGAGTTGTTCCTAATAAGGCGTCTCTAATACTACCTCCGCCAACAGCGGTAACTCCTGCTAACACGAGCACACCAAAAGGATCCATTCTGTGATGTCCAGCGGCTAACGCTCCAGTGAGTGCAAAAACTGCTGTTCCCCAGAGATCGAAGAAGTAAATCCATTCAATCATTTATGTTTGCTCATTTCCTTTAGATGAATGTTTAGTGCATCAACCGAAATTCTGATTTCAATTACTGAAAGCAACAAGGAGTATAGCAACATCATTAAACTGACACCGAAAATTAACGAGCCGACATGGGAAAAACCAAAATAAATCAAGATCATGCAAAACACACAAAAGGCAAAAGACAGCACTCCAGCTTCTTGCATGCGCTTAATAATTGCAATGCGCTTGTGAAGGTTTTTAATCTGACCGCTGTTAACGGGTTTTTCTCTATCACTCAAGTTTCTGATCAAAGCAGCTAAAGAGAAAAATCGATTGGTATAAGCAAGCAACAATAATGATATTGCAGGAAAAAGTAGCGCTGGCGTGGTTAAAGAAATATGTATATTTTCAAGCAAAATAAAGCCCCGCAATAAAAAATAGAAGCAAGATTATACCTGTAATTTTATTACAGTGTCATTGTTAACTATTGTAGTTACGACGATCTTCACGAAAATTATCTAATTCAATTGCTTCAATATAAAAGTAGATTAATTAGACTAAATTTACTTTTTTAATTCATAAAAACAAACCCTTAATTTTTATATGGAATGGAATATTGATTCCATTTTTCCATAATTGATTGTTATAATCGAAATGATAATAGTTAACATTACTAATTGTGGTAAAGGGAAAATGAAACCAACATATCTAGCAAGTGTGATTAAACTCGGGTTAATGGCATCAGTAATTGCAGCACCAATTGCAGCGGCAGAAGACGAAAAGATCGAGCGAATTGTTGTAAGTGGTCAAAAAATTGATCGAGAATTGCAGGAAACACCAACCAGTGTTGCAGTCGTTACTGAAAAACAAATGGAAGACGAGCAGTTAGTTAGCTTGTATGACGTTATTGATCAGATACCTAACGTAGCTGGAAATTTTGGCAGTGACTTCAGTATTCGTGGTGTAAATGCATTTAACGTATCTGGTGGTGGTAACAGTTATCTTGCTAGTGTTTATGTTGATGGTGCAGCATTACCTTATCGAATGATTCAACAAGGTGGATTCAATGTTTGGGACATGAGCCAAGTGGAAGTGCTTCGTGGGCCACAATCAACACTTCAAGGTCGTAATGCTCTTGCGGGTGCTATCTGGATGACAATTCAACAACCAACTTATGAGTGGTCAGGTAAAGCCAGAGTGAGTGTAGGACAGCATGGTCAACGTGATCTTGCTGTTGCAGTGGGTGGTGAGTTAATTGAGAACCAGATGGCATTTCGCTTTAGTGGCGAAAAGAATAGTTTTGATGGTTTCAACCGCAATATCACTCGTAACGAACACTCTGACTTTAATGATAATCAAACTTACCGTTTGAAAGTTTTAATGGAACCAGAAGCGATTGAAGGGTTAAGTGCAACCCTAAGTTACACGTTCAACGATAGTAAAATCGGTGTACCTTGGGTAAATGGCCCTGGCGCAAGCGCAAGTAATCGAATTACCGTTTTTAACGCACCTACCTTTGAAAAAACCGATAATGATATTGTTACTTTATCTGTGAACTATGATTTTAATTATGAATGGTCATTAGAGTCTGTGAGCACCTACATTAATGCTGGGTACGGTTATGAGTGGGATGGTGATACAACTCCTATAGAAAAAGCACGGCTTATCGATAACCGTACAGACAAAACCAGTAGCCAAGAGCTCCGATTTATTTATGAAGGTGATGCGTTAGACCTTGTATTTGGTGGCTATTATTCTAATCTGGAAGTGGAAGATAAATTCCATGGTCCGCGCTCGTTAACTCTTGCAGAGTTAAACGTACCAACTTTACTACTTGCACCTAAAGATAAAGGCGGATTAGGATTACCAGCTCATATCGCTCAAGCAGTACTTTCACAATACAGTAAGTTTGATCCGGCACAGATCAATGCAAAAGGTCACTTAAATCAAGATGTGACATCTGCTGCTGTTTATTCTGAATTCAATTACCGAGTTAGCCAAGAATTCGCCGTATATGGCGGTTTGCGTTACGACTATGAGAAGCAGCGCCGTGAGTCCAATAACGACGTTAGTATTGCCAATGCTGAAGATCTTCCAAACCCTGCTCAGTTAGCGCAAGTGAACCCATTACTTGCACAAATTGTTGCTGGATTAAATGCAAGAGTGCATCAGTTTGCAAAAGACGCATCAGGTAAAGAAGCGCCTGTTGAAGATAGCTTTAATAAATTATTACCTAAACTCGGGGTCAGTTACTTCATCAATGATGACATGAGTACTCACTTTACTTTCCAGCAAGGTTACCGCAGTGGCGGTGTTGGGCGTAATATTGCTCGTAACGAGATCTATACTTACGATTCAGAGCACACCAACAACTATGAACTGAGTTTCCGTAGTGCATGGTTGGATAATGATTTAACGTTAAACGCTAATCTATTCCTGTTGGACTGGAAAGACATGCAAGTTCTAGTTGATGGCCTCGAAGGTGGTAACAAAGGTCGTTTCGATAAATACACTCGCAATGCAGGTGAAGCTCAAGTTAAAGGCTTTGAAATCGAGCTAGCTTATAGCATAAATGATGAGCTTAACTTTAATGCTGGTGTTGGTCAGGCAAGATCAGAATTTAAGAAGTTTGAAATTACTGACTCAAAAGGCAAGACGGTCAACTATGCGGGTCAGTCATTTGCTAAAGCACCTGAGTGGACTGCAAATATGGGCTTCACTTATCGTAACGATGATGGTGTTTTTGCCAACTTAAATGCTAATTATCAAGATACAAGCGCAGCAAAATTAGTTGATAATGGTGAAGCGGCATCAATAAGAACCAATGCGAGAACCATTGTTAATGCTCGCTTTGGTCATAACTGGGAAAACTTTGGCGTATTCGTAACCGTTAAAAACTTATTCGATGAAGATTATTTAGCTGCTGGAGCTGGCGGTCGCAGTTCATTTGAATTTGGTTCAGAACGCCAAATCTCACTTAACTTAACTGCTGAATTTTAATGCTTTTATGAATCAGTTGGATTAATAAAAGGAGCTCAATTGAGCTCCTTTTTAATGTCCTAAGTTTACCAATCACCTATTGTAATATTGGTTGTTTTAGACTGATGATTAACGTCTTTATCTTTAACAGCGTCGTAGGCTCTGACAATACAGCTAAAGGTAAAGTTTGTGCCGTCATAACCCTGAACTACCACACCATAAGGAGGGCGGTAGTGAAAGTTATTTGGTAAGCCATCGTTTATAACTCTGTCATCTAAGAGGATGTTTTTACCATTTATTACAGCTGTGATTGAGTCTATTTCTGAAGAGTCGTCTTTAGGTTGGCAGGGTAAAAGTACGGAAGAATCTTTATAGAGGAAGATGTTTCCACCTGTAGGGTACTTAAAATAGTTGGATTGATCAGCTAATGCTGCATTACTAAATAAACCAACAAATATAAAAGATAAGAAGCAGGTTTTCCTTATAGAATGTGTTGAAAGTAAACCTTTAATGCCATTGAACATACTGACTAACTCTGAAAGAAAGATGGTTACATTCTATTCTTCCAATCTTCATTATTTAAGTTAAATAAAGTTAATGGGTCAACTTAAAGTGTGGCGTTTTTAGAGATTGTAATGAGGGAGTATATCTGGAGCGTATACTCCCTCTACCGAAAGGGGATCAGAATGACTTTTTACTGTAATAAGTAACCACAAAGCCAATTAAACTTAATAAGCCTAGCCATACGAAAATGCCTCGCAATAAGCCATAGCTCGCCATACAGCAAACCATTGATAAGGCAAGTAGAGCAAAACCCAATAAGCGCCTTTTAGGGGAGGATGTGAAGCTGGTTTGTTCTCGTATTGCTGTAACACCCAAAACTAACAACAAAACGGATAACAAGATGATCATGCCTTAACTCCCTGCTTTATGTTTACGTTTTCAGGATTAGCTTCAATCACAGGTTGTGATTGGTACTGCCTGAGCAGATACAAAATTCCAACACCTAATCCTAAACAAGCCAGATCTGCACCAATAGCAATGGGGTTGATGTTTGATAGCTGATAAATATAGCCAAACAATACCAGCTTAATCGGAACTATGCTGAGTAAGCACAAGCTTGTGATCCAAGTGAAAAGCTTAGCCGTTTGCTGCTCGTTTTTGTAAAAGAAAGCAAACAAGGTCGATAGCCCCCATATTGGAAAGAATACGTAAAACATCGCTGCGCCGACATTGTCGATGTTGGTTAACTTGTCCAATAAAAGTTGGGCAGGAAATAACGTAAAGCTTGCCAAAACGACACCGCCGCAGCTACCAAGAATAAAGCGATTGAATCTTTTGTAGGTGGCTTCACTAAACTCTGGGTTGGTTGCTGAGAGTCCTCGCTTAATCCATAACATCATGCCCGTTAACGGCAGTAATGTAGTTGATAAGCCAAGTACAGTCCAAATGAGCTTAACTAAGATACCGCCAAAATTTCCGTAATGAAGTGGAAACATTAAGTCGATAATTGGCCCAGAGAACCCTTCGACTTTACTTAAGTTACTGTAGCGTTCTACAAAGCTGGCATCTGCGGCTTTATAAACGGAAGTTTGGAAAGCAATACTGGTACCGCCATAGACACTGACTAAGGCTAATGCGCCTTTATCACCAAACTCTTTAATGGTGATAGAAGCAATTTCTCTATCGCCACCAGTCGTCTTTTCTGTTTCTAATACCTCTGCGATTTTCATAGGAGCATTGATGTGTTGAACCGTTACTTCAGGCGTTGCAGTGAACGTTTCAAGTAATTTATCTTGGTCGCCTTCAAAGCTGACGAAAGCGGCTGCAGGAACCAAAACTACGATAATTAAGCCAAGAAAAGCACCGGTAAAACCTATTATTCCGTGAAACAACATTCCCCAAATACCCAAAACCTTATGGCCGTCATTGAAGGTTAATGTTGTGTTTTTATCTCTACGGAAAGTAAAGAGTTGCGCTAATTTTTTACGATGGATGATGAAACCTGTAACGACAGAAAGTAACAAGGTTAATCCAAGTACACCCGTTAATAACAAGCCAATGGGTCTACCTAGGTGTAAGTCAGCATGGAATCCAATAATAAAATTGGCCATACCATATTCTCTGGCTTCGAATAGTTCATCTGTTGTGCCTTCTTTCTTAGATAAAAGTTGATAAGTAACAGGATCTAGCTCTATCAAATATCCTCGTTCTTCTGGCTTTGTATTTGATGTAGAAGGCGAGTCTTCGATTCCGCTGTGCGCTTCATAAAAGATAGTGAGGTTTTGAAAGCCTCGAATACTTGGTAAAAATATCGCGACTTCTTCGAGATAAGGTTTTGGTATGTCTTGAGCGTACTGGTTTACCAGCTGCTCAATTCTTTTTGTATCCATTTGCGCAACAGATGGATAAGTAGGGTTTGCCCAAATTTTCAGCTCAGGCTTCCCAAATACGGATAAAGAGCCCGTAAAAGCAATAACAAACAATAAAATACCAGTGATAATGCCGACCCAAGCATGAATGCTGTAGAGTTTTTTTATGGTTCTACTTTTCATTTATTATTGCCCTCCATTCAGAGCCAAGTAGCTCAAGAAAGCATGACTGATGGTAATGAACAGCATTACCGCCCAAGCGTGCCATGACTTTTGACTCAAATAGCTATAAATGAACAGGGCTATCCAGATGAAAGGGAAAAGTAAAATGGGTAAAGCAATTTGATCGGCTAATTTAAAGGGGAGGTAGGTTGTCATCCCAGGGATCATAATTACAGCGGTAATAAATGCCATAAGGCAAGCTGCGAGGTTTCGGCTGATTTTATTATCAACGCTATTTCTTCTCTTCGGTTTTGTTATTGAAGTCATTACGATTTTCCATATTCGCGATAGGCTTATGGTAAACCGTACCTTATTTGTAGTAAATAATAATATTGATAATGATTCGTATTGGATTGTGTGTAAAATATAAAATATGTGAACTTTGTTACCAAGCATGAACCTGCTAAACTTGCCAAAATCTTGCATTTTGAGGAAAACACTTTGGAATTGATGAACATTGCTCGCGTTAGATGGGCTTGTCGTCGCGGCATGCTGGAGTTGGATGTTATTTTTCAGCCATTTGTAGATGCACATTATGAAAATCTGTCAGAACAAGACAAAGCGACTTTTGTACGTTTACTTGAATGTGAAGACCCCGAACTATTCGCTTGGTTTATGGGGCATGAAGATTGTCCAGATCCTGAGCTTGCAAAAATGGTAATTACTGTCCGTGGTCGCCCGAAGCCATAGTTTTTCTCTACAAGCTTCATTTATGCAGCGAATGGCTTTTATTGGATTCGCTGCACTTATCCTTTCCAGCTTTTTTGCTTGGCCAGAAATAGAGCTTATATTGATTAAGCTATTTCAAGTGACACTGTTTTTACTCTGCTTATTTTTGTTAATAAAAGAGTTTAAGGCATTACAACAATGGAAACTGGCATTTCAATTAAATGAACAAGGTGAACTCAGAAAGTTTGATTCTACGCATATTTACACCATAGAAAAACTGTGGGTTTCAGACTGGTTTTGTGCGTTTTATTTGAAGGTTGAGAATTCGAAAGGCAAATTTAAACGAGTTGGGACAGTATTTGTTTTTAAAGATATGTTACTAGATTCAAGTTATCGGCATTTGTGCAGAATGGTTCTAGTTGTTGGTTGATAAATTAATTACTGCGCTTGCTTAGCTTTAATTTTTTAATCATTTCTTCATGATCTTTTCGTTCGAAATTTCTCAATGGGTCGAGGTAGGCATCAACATTGGGTTGCCTATCGGCTTCAGGTGTCATTTGTTTTAGTACTTGTCTTACTTCAACCTCTTGCTCTTGTGGTGTTAAATTTTTAAGAGGTGGAAGTCTGCGGCATAATTCAATACTTGAAGCAACCGCGTATCGAGTACAGTTTTTATGATCGAAAAATGATTGCCAACCTGTTTGGTATACATCAATCCCTTCGGGATACTCTTTACCTGCTTTTGAATCAACAATAATGGCAGTATTATTTACATAGATCACTAATACAGTATGAGGGATAAGTGTTACTCCGAATTTTTTCCCTCGATCATTTACCCCCATTAACTCCATCTTGACATCGGGAGCTCCTTGATATCTTCTAGTGGCTTCCTCAAAGTAAGACTTTAATGTATTTTGTTCCACATGAGTATGTTCATGCAAAAATTCAATACCTTCGTGTTCAACATCAATGCTACTTAAGTACCTAGTCGCTGCATAAGTGACCATTTGTGTGTCTAAGCGTTCCGTTTTGGAAATAGGCGTAAAAGATTGATCAACTTGTTCCACGGTAACTTCATCACCCGTTATGTCATCGTAACCCTCTAGATAGTTATCCGTATTTCCAGTAGTACTTACTCTATCACTTAAATCACCTTGACATTCTTCAATAGCATTGCCGTCAGCATCGACAGCTGGTGCTTTTGGTGATGCGCTTAAAGAAGACTTAACTCTACTCGCTTCTAGCATTTGCATTTGTCTTCTAAATTGGAGTGCTAATTCTGATTCTGTGATCAGTTCAATAGAGGTACTGAGTTCGGCTACAATTCTGGCTTTTTGTGCAATTGATCCTGAGAGAGCTTTAGAGACTGCTTTTGAAACTTGTTTTTTGGCATCTTCAGCCTGTTCAGGGGTTAGGTGACGAAATCGGAGCTCAAAATAAATTTTTATAGTAGCAGTGAATGCTCTAACTTTTGCAATTAATTTTTTCCATACGGTTTGTGTTTTAGCAAACTCTTGTAAAACTTGAAGCCCTACATTAATCAATGGACGCCCATGGCGGGATTCCCAAGCAGCTAAATCTTTTACCTTTTGCGGATATTTATCTGCAATAGTCTTTAATGATAAATTATTTAGATCAGATGGGTTGCTAAACAATGTGTGTAGAAAAGTATGTCCTTGTCTATCTGTTATTGACAATATGTCATCAGCACTCTCAACTTGCATAAGCAATTCGAGCATTCCTTTATGGTCTTTAAGACATGATTTAGATAATGGCTGTGAATCGTCATGCTCTTGAGAAACAAATAAGTGGAAAATTGTCTGTCCCTGCTCATTTAGAAGGGCTATGTTGAAATTTGGATTGAGAACAGCCTGAGCAAGCGCATTATAATCACTACTTTTAATAGCTTCTTCAGCTTGAGAAAATAGCACCGCTTCATCAGAACTCGTTTCCACTAGTTCTGCTTGGGTAAGATCAATTTGCCTTACACTGATTGAAGGTATGTCTGACATGCTATTTGACTTAATACTAAAACTTACTTAGAGGATAGTATTTACCATAGATAACGAAAGAATTTTTTGCTTATATTGACAAAGTTTAATTTGTCGGAAAATTATAATTCACTTAGGTTTATCAAGCTGTTGGTAGTGTATAAAAAAAGCTACAAGCATAGGCTTAGACATTAACTACTTCAAAGCAGGGGCTTGAATTAGGTAGTGTTCAGCCGAACACTATGACAAGCATCGGCTGAAAGATAAATTACTCTTGCTGAAATCCTGTATTTTGAGGTGTCACAAGCAATACCTTAGTTTAGGGGTGTAATACCGTAGGTTTTGACTGTGGTAACTTTTCAGGGTAGTCGGCGTTGAAATGTAAACCTCGACTCTCTTGTCGGGCAATTGCGCAACGGATGATTAATTCAGCCACTTGCACTAGGTTTCTCAGCTCAAGTAAGTTATTACTAACACGGAAGTTTGAATAATACTCTTGAATTTCCTGTTGCAGCATTTCACAGCGACGCAGTGCCCGTTCTAAACGTTTGTTTGTTCGAACGATTCCAACATAATCCCACATGAATAGTCGCAGCTCATGCCAGTTGTGGGCAATGACCACTTCTTCATCTGAGTCCGCAACTTGGCTTTCATCCCAGTGAGGTAAGGATGAAGCTAATGATAGTGACGGTAACTGAGATAAAATGTGTGTTGAAGAAGAACGAGCATAGACAACACATTCTAGTAGTGAGTTACTGGCTAGACGATTAGCGCCATGTAATCCGGTGTATGATACTTCGCCGATGGCATATAAGCCTTCAACGTCGGTTTTCCCATTGCTATCTACCATGACTCCACCACAAGTGTAATGGGCGGCAGGCACTACGGGAATTTTGTCTTTAGTGATGTCTATACCTAGCTGTAAACAACGTTGATGTATGGTTGGAAAGTGATGGATAACAAAATCAGCTGGTTTGTGGCTGATATCTAAGTACATACAATCAACACCTAACCGCTTGATCTCAAAATCAATGGCTTGCGCGACAATATCTCGTGGGGCTAATTCAGCACGCTCATCAAAATCAGGCATAAAACGAGTGCCATCAGGGCGCAATAAATAAGCTCCTTCGCCACGAAGAGCTTCGGTGAGTAGGAAGTTTCGAGCATCTGGATGATATAAACATGTTGGATGGAATTGATTAAATTCCATGTTCGCGACTCGACAACCTGCTCGCCAAGCCATCGCAATACCATCACCACTGGAAACATCAGGATTAGAAGTATACTGATAAACTTTAGAACACCCACCTGTTGCTAATACGACGGAACGTGCTTTAACCGTCTCAACTTGCTCATTGTCTCGGTTCCAAATATAGGCGCCTAATACACGATTTCCAGCTAAGTTCAGCTTTTTGCTAGAAATTAAATCAACAGCATTGTAGCGTTCTAGCACTTGGATGTTCGGGTGTTCAAGCGCACATTGCTGCAAGGTTTTTTGGATTTCTTTACCTGTAGCGTCTGCCGTATGTAGAATACGTCGGTGGCTGTGTCCGCCCTCTCGGGTAAGGTGGTAAACTGAGCCTTGAGGTTCGGTTACGGCTTCTTTATCAAAAGCAACACCCGACTGTATAAGCCACATGATAGCTTGCTTACTGTTTTCTACTGTATGCCTTACGGCAGACTCTTCACAAAGGCCTGCACCAGCGATCATAGTGTCTTGAACGTGGGCTTCGACGGAGTCGTCATCATCAAAAACTGCGGCAATACCACCTTGAGCGTAATAGGTTGAACCTTCGGAAAGTTTTGATTTTGATACTAAAACTACTTTACACTGCTCAGCAAGTTGTAATGCAACGGTAAGACCTGCAGCACCACTGCCAATAACCAGTACATCAGTTTGGTGTTCTTTTGCTTGTGTCATTCAGGTTGTGATTATTTTTTTCATGGCACTAATGGTAAAACAAATATAATTTTAATGCTGTAGCAATTTTTATAAATTCTAAAATATGCAACAGGGTATACATATAACTGACATGCAAACTTGTGATAACAATCATAAGGGGTTAGTAGGGTGCAAGTAACAAGATAAAATAGTGACTAGGATCTAATTTTTTTAACAAGTAAACCATATTTTTTATGATCCAAGTGAACTAATTGAAAAGGCGTATGTCTATTGAAGTGCAAGTAGCAAAAACACACTTCGAGCGACTATATATTGTCAGCAAGTAGATTGAGGAGTAGTCGGCTCGAATGAGTGGACAGAATAGTGATCAAATAATCATAGAGCGCGTGCAGCGAGGTGATAAGCAAGCTTATAACCTGTTGGTTCAAAAGTATCAGAGCAAGGTCATTAACTTGATTTCTCGTTATGTTCGAAATCAAGCTGATGTGGCGGATGTTGCCCAAGAGGCATTCATCAAAGCCTACCGAGCACTAGCGAACTTTCGTGGTGATAGTGCATTTTATACTTGGTTGTATCGAATTGCAGTTAATACGGCGAAAAACCATTTGGTATCGCAGGGGCGTAAGGCCCCAGCAAATGATATCGATGCGGAAGAAGCAGAGTTTTATGATGGTAGCGACGCCCTTAAAGAGTTCGCATCTCCGGAGCGCTTGATGTTATCAGGTGAAATCAAAAAAGTAATTTTTGATACACTGGAGACATTACCAGAAGAACTTAGAATGGCGTTAACGTTAAGAGAACTGGAAGGAATGAGTTACGAGGATATTTCAAATATTATGGAGTGTCCTGTCGGAACGGTACGTTCAAGAATTTTCAGAGCTCGTGAAGCTGTAGACAAAATGCTCCAACCTCTTTTGGAAAGATAAGTTGGAATTTAGATAGGTGACTAATGGATAAGTTAGATCAAGAGTGGTTATCGGCTGCCGTAGATGGCGATATTGACGAACAGGCGATAAAAGCACTTAGCAACGATAGCCATGCACAAGACAAGTGGTGTAATTACCATCTAATTGGTGATGCAATTCGTGACGAGCTTCCAGATGCCATGCCTTTAGATTTAACTACTGGTATTGCCAGTGCGCTGGAAAATGAGCCTGAACTTCTCGTTCCTCAAGCGCCAGAAACTAAAGTGACTGTTGAAGAACCTTTAGTTGCCAACGCTAAAGTTGTGCCTCTGTTTAAGCAAGTTGGTCAATATGCAATAGCGGCATCTGTAGCGGTAATGGCAGTTATCGGTGTACAGAATTACCAGCAAGCAGAGCAAGAGAATCACCCATCACCCGTGTTGAATACATTACCCATCATGGGGAGTGCTTCTCCGGTAAGTTTGCAAGCAGAGCCTAGTTCGCATGCCGTTTCTGCACAAGAATATAACGAGCAATTGCAAGAACAACGCCGACGTATTAATGCTTACTTACAAGATCATTTATTGCAACAAAGGTTGAACAGTAATAGTAGTTTGTCGCAAAATTCAGATAATTAAGTGACATTTTTAGGGCGTACCCTAATTTAGGAGTAAGTTTGCGCAATATTTTGATTTTTCTGTCGCTCGTTGCTTTGCCCGCATTAGCACAAAACGAAATGACAGCTAAAGCTTGGCTTGAAAACATGAGCCAAGCTTTACAGCATCAAGGATACAAGGCTTCCATGGTGCAAGTTCAGGCTGGGCATATACGCCCTTTAGTATACTTGCATGACAAAGTGGATAATAAGGAAGTTGCTTTTCTAGAATACCTTAATGGTCCTCCTCAGAAAGCGGTTCGCATCGGCAATACTGTTACTTTCATTGAACATGATCAAACGCCTTATAGTATTTTTTCTAAGCGCATTGAAGGATTGTGGCCTGCTGCATTTACTAGCAACCTCGATATTTTAAGTCATAGTTACCAGTTTGTTCTCGGTGGCCGAGCAAGAATCGCTGGTCGGCCAGGACAGTTGGTTAGAATTATTTCAAAAGATAATAACCGCTTCAGTTACCGCGTATGGTTAGACATGGATAATTTCCTTCCACTTAGAATGGATACCGTAAGTGTTGATAAAAATTTACTTCAACAATTGATGGTGGTTGAAATTGGCCAGTTCGATGCTACTCCCGAAATTCTAAAGGAAGCATTAAAACGACAGTGGCCAAGTGCTAGAATTATCAGCCCTCAAAAACAAACTTATAACTGGAAATTTACTTGGCTTCCGAAAGGATTTAAGGTAAAAACTCGTGATCATCACAGACTTTATGGTAGCCGTGAACCAGTAGAATATATAGGCCTTACAGATGGTCTCGCTAACATTTCCGTTTATATTTCAGAGTCCAAAACTACTGAGTTACCAACTGAGTTAACCTCACAAAATGGTATGGCGATTGTTACTGAGCGCGTTGGTGATGCTGAAGTCGTTGTTGTCGGGCAGGCACCGTCAAAGACATTAGTTGAGATAGCGAAAAGCTTGCGACTAGACAATTAATACCAATTACTGTAATTGGTATTAATCATGAGTAATCAATTATGATGGAAGAAAAAGCCAAAGTAGTCTCTGCGGCGAAAGATGGTTGGGTTATGGTAGAAGTGGAGAGCAAAAGTGCTTGCCATAGTTGCCATAATGAGGAGTCTTGTGGTACTTCTGCTGTGGCCAAAGCTTTTACTCCTAAAACTCAAGTGTTTTCTCTTCAAACAAACCTTGAATTACAGCCTGATGAACTCGTGAAAATTGGCTTGCCAGAGTCGGTCATTCTTAAAGCCGCTGCTTTAGTGTATTTATTACCGTTAGTGGGATTTTTTATTATGGCTGGATTAGCGACTCTGTTTTTCGTTCGTTTAGAACTGATTACTTTTAGCTCTCATTCTGGTGATCTACCTGCCATTATCTTTGGCGGTTTTGGAGCTGTGATAGCATGGTTTTTAGGCCGTAAAAAAGCCAAAGAGCTTGAACTAGAAGCCAGTCCAGTGATTGTTGAACGCCTTGGTCATTCAATTAATACTCCGCAGACAAACTCCTAATTGGTATCTTTGCCGCAATCAGGTACAATTCAGCCCTTTATTGTGTTACTTCAAAATGCAGCTTATACCATTCACATCAATTAACTGTGTTTATAGAGGAGCGTTAGCAAAGGAAATACAAGGCGTAATGACGAATCATAGCCGTAGCTATGGTGAGGAATTGCAACGATGTAGTTTCAAAGCTAATGCTTCTTCTCAGGCATAGTTAATTGGTACGAATGGTATTACATGTGTTTCGGCACCTAGCCTAGGTGAGCATTCTGAAGTAACACCTATTTTTCTTAGCACTGAATAGAGTATTAACGCAGCATTAGAATGAAGAATATTAGAAACTTTTCGATTATTGCCCATATCGACCACGGAAAATCTACCCTATCAGACCGCCTTATCCAATATTGCGACGGCTTAAGCGATCGTGAGATGGCGGCTCAAGTTCTTGACTCAATGGATATTGAGCGCGAACGTGGAATTACTATTAAAGCTCAGAGTGTTACTCTAAATTATAAAGCCAAAGATGGTGAAACTTATCAGCTGAACTTTATTGATACTCCAGGTCACGTTGACTTTTCATATGAAGTTTCTCGCTCTCTTGCAGCATGTGAAGGCGCACTGCTGGTGGTTGATGCAGGCCAAGGTGTTGAAGCTCAAACGCTTGCAAACTGCTATACCGCATTAGAAATGGACTTGCACGTTGTTCCAATCCTTAACAAAATCGACTTACCTCAAGCTGATCCAGAGCGTGTAGCTGAAGAAATTGAAGATATTGTTGGTATCGAAGCGATGGAAGCGGTTCGTTGTTCTGCTAAAACCGGTATTGGTATTGAAGAAGTTTTAGAAGAAATTGTATCTGAAGTTCCAGCTCCTGAAGGTGATCCAGAAGGCCCATTACAGGCACTGATCATTGACTCTTGGTTTGATAGCTACTTAGGTGTTGTTTCTTTAGTACGTATTAAAAACGGTGTACTTAAGAAAGGTGATAAGTTTAAAGTCATGTCGACCGGTCAAACGCATACTGCTGATCGTGTTGGTATCTTCACGCCAAAACAAACGGATATGCCTGAGCTTAAAACAGGCGAAGTAGGCTTTGTTATCGCGGGTCTTAAAGACATTCACGGTGCACCAGTAGGTGATACGCTAACTCATGCAAAACACGGTGCTGAAGAGGCATTACCCGGATTTAAAAAGGTTACTCCGCAGGTTTATGCAGGTGTATTCCCGATTTCTACCGATGAATTTGAAAACTTCCGTGACGCATTGAACAAGCTGAGCTTGAATGATGCATCACTTGAATTTGAACCAGAAAATTCCTCAGCATTAGGCTTCGGTTTCCGTATTGGTTACCTTGGTCTACTTCACATGGAGATTATTCAAGAGCGTCTAGAGCGTGAATACAATCTTGATTTGATCACCACGGCACCTACCGTAGTGTATGAAGTTGAAAAGAATAGTGGTGAAGTGGTTTATGTTGATAACCCATCTGATTTACCTGCAATCAACACCATTGCAGAAATGCGTGAGCCGATTGTTGAAGCCAATATTCTAGTGCCAAAAGATTACCTTGGTAACGTCATTACGCTTTGTGTTGAAAAACGTGGTGTTCAGAAGAACATGGTGTATCACGGTAACCAAGTGGCGATTACTTACGATATTCCAATGGCTGAAGTCGTTATGGACTTCTTTGACCGTCTGAAATCAACCAGCCGTGGTTATGCATCACTTGAATACAACTTTGTGCGTTTTGAGCCAGCAGATATGGTGCGCTTAGATGTATTGATTAATGGCGACCGTGTTGATGCATTGGCGTTGATCATCCATCGCTCATTGATCCGTCACAAAGGTATTGCGCTTGTTGAGAAGATGAAAGAGCTAATCCCAAGACAGATGTTTGATATTGCAATTCAAGCAGCGGTGGGAAGCCAGATTGTGGCGCGTTCTAATATTAAAGCAATGCGTAAAGACGTAACTGCAAAATGTTACGGCGGTGACGTATCTCGTAAGAAGAAACTGCTACAAAAGCAGAAAGAAGGTAAGAAGCGAATGAAACAAGTGGGTAACGTTGAAGTTCCACAAGAAGCTTTCTTAGCCGTGTTAAAGCTTAACGATTAATCTACATGATAGAAGCGCCCTAAGGGGCGCTTTGATACTTTATTAGATGGTTTGTTGATAGTTAAGGTTTTGGCAACCTTTGAAATTGAACAAGCAGATTATCTTTCATGTTTAGTTTAGTTTCTTGTTGCATTCGCTTACACTTAACCTTGAACCTTTATTAATAAAAACAATCCATTAATCATCTGAATTAATTAACAGCCGGAGTAATAAATCCACATGGCAGCTTATTTTTCAATCATTCTTGTTATCGTTACCTTAGTTTCAGGATTAATATGGGCAATAGATGCATTTATGTTTGCCCCTAAAAGAAAGCAAGCATTAGCAATTGCTGAACAAAAAAAAGCGTTAACTGATGAAGCGAAAGAAAAAATTCTTCAAGAGCCTGTGGTAGTTGAAACAGCTCATTCTATTTTTCCTGTTATCGCTTTTGTGCTTGTGTTGCGTTCGTTTTTATATGAACCGTTTCAAATTCCATCAGGCTCTATGATGCCAACCTTATTGGTTGGTGATTTTATTCTGGTTGAAAAGTTTTCCTACGGCATTAAAGACCCTGTATGGCGAGCTAAGCTTGTTGAAACTGGTGAGCCGAAACGAGGGGATATAGCGGTATTTAAATACCCTGAAAATCCAAAAGTAGACTACATCAAACGAGTGATTGGTCTTCCCGGAGATAGGGTGGTTTACCGTAACAAGCATCTCTATATTCAACCTGCTTGTAAAGAAGGTGAAAAGAGGTGTCCGGGTTTAGAAATTGTTGACCGCACCGAAGTTAATCGTGGTGAATTTAGTCAAGATGGTTTCCCAATGTTGCGATATACCGAACACCTTGGCAAAGTTGATCATGATATTTTGATTAACCCTGCTCGTGGCGAAATGCTGCAAGCATACTTTAGACAACCAAACACTCAGCCATATGAGTTTATTGTACCCAAAGGTCAATATTTCATGATGGGTGATAATCGTGACAATAGCCTTGATAGTCGTTTTTGGGGCTTTGTACCAGAAGCTAATTTAGTGGGTAAAGCCGTAGCTATTTGGATTAGTTTCGAATTTGATCGCACGGATGCAGACTTTTTACCAAAATGGGTACCAACAGGTGTCCGTTTCAATCGCGTCGGCGGATTAAAGTAGTATGAGATCTTCGCACAATCGAGAGCGTTTGCTTCGTACTTTAGGGTATGAATTTGAACAGTCTGATTTACTTTCTCAGGCACTGACACATCGCAGTGCTGCCCATAAGCATAATGAAAGATTAGAGTTCTTAGGGGACTCTATTTTATCTATCGTTATTTCTGATGCCTTGTATCATCAATTTCCAAAAGCAACAGAAGGCGACCTTAGCCGTATGCGAGCTTCTTTGGTAAGAGGTGATACGTTGGCGGTTATTGCCCAAGAATTCAATTTGGGCGATTACTTAAAACTTGGTCCAGGTGAATTAAAAAGCGGAGGTTTCCGCCGTGAATCGATTCTTGCTGATGCTGTAGAAGCTATTATCGGTGCAATTTATCTTGATTCTGATCTTGAAACTTGCCGTAAATTATTACTGAGCTGGTATGAAAAGCGCTTGCAAGAAATTAAGCCCGGTATCAATCAAAAAGACCCTAAAACTCTATTGCAAGAGTATTTGCAAGGGCATAAGAAACCATTGCCCGATTACCAGGTGATTGATATTAAAGGTGAGGCGCACGATCAAACCTTTACCGTAGAGTGTCGAATTGAAGGTGTTGTTAATCCTGTTGTTGGGGTTGGTGGCTCTCGAAGAAAAGCGGAACAGCAAGCCGCAGCTCAAATGTTGGAAATAATAAAGAAATGAGCCAAAACCAAGATAAGCCAGATGTAGTATCAGCTGAACCGAGTTTAGATGAATTACTGGCACAAATTAGTAAGCCTTCTTCTGCAGAGCAAGAATACGAAGTTACCTACTGTGGAATGGTTGCGATTGTTGGTCGCCCTAACGTGGGTAAATCCACATTGTTGAACCAATTATTGGGTCAGAAGGTGAGTATTACTTCCCGTAAGCCACAGACCACTCGCCATCGTATTATGGGTATTCATACTCAAGAAAATAAACAAATCGTGTTTGTTGATACACCAGGTCTTCATATTGAAGAAAAGCGAGCCATTAACCGTTTAATGAATCGCGCGGCATCGAGCTCTTTAGCCGATGTTAGCATGGTTGTTTTCCTTGTGGATGGCATGAACTGGACCGCTGACGACGACATGGTTTTGCAAAAGCTGACTCGTGGTGGCAAAGATCCAGAGCGTAAGCTGGTGCTAGCTGTGAACAAGGTTGATCAAATCAAGGAAAAGTATGATTTGTTCCCGTATCTTGAACAATTAGCGTCTAAAGCTGACTTCGATGAAATTTTACCGATTTCTGCTAAGCATGGTACCAATGTTGAACGCATCGTGAATATGGCTGAAAAAACGCTGCCCGAGTGCCCGTTCTATTTTCCTGAAGATTATGTCACTGACCGTAGCCAACGTTTTATGGCTTCTGAAATCGTTCGTGAAAAACTGATACGTTTTTTAGGTGATGAATTACCTTACGATGTCACTGTAGAAATTGAGCAATTTGCTTTGATGGAAAATGGTGTTTATCACATCAATGCTTTGATCTTGGTTGAACGTAAAGGTCAAAAGCGCATGGTTATTGGAAACAAAGGTGAACGTATTCGTACTATTTCTACCGAAGCCAGAAAAGACATGGAAAAGCTTTTTGATAACAAAGTGTTCTTAGAAACATGGGTAAAAGTAAAATCCGGTTGGGCGGATGATGAACGTGCGCTTCGTAGTTTAGGATATGGTGAAGAGTAACTTATTTTAGATTGGATTAATTTGCATGAAAAATGAGCAATAGTGTAAACACCAACTGAAACGCACATCCATGTGCTGACGACCGTGACATCCTGTCACGGACGGTTGTCTTATCACACGATTGCTCCTCGCTGGATTTCTTTAGTTTTTCGTAATTCACACATAAGGCATATTTGGTTTAACCAGAGGTGTAAAAAGGAGCTAAATGGAACGCGGCTATATCTTACATCATCGACCATACAAAGAAGCTCAGGCTTTAGTCAACTTATTGGTTGATGGTCATGGAAGAATTGATGCCGTTGCCAGAGTAGGTAGTGGTAAGCGTTCAAATAAAGCCATTATTCAGCCGTTTCAGCCGCTTATTTTTAATCTTTCTGGTAAAGGGGCGTTAAAGAACCTAACTCAGGTTGAGGCAGCCGCTCCCGCGATTCCACTTCAAGCCGAATCCCTTTACTCGGGTATGTATCTCAATGAGTTATTGGTAAGAGTATTATCAGCTCATCATGAAACCCATTCCTTATTTCAGAGTTATCACAGTACTCTCATAGAGTTAGCCAAACAGTTTGACCAAATTCACTTAAGACTCTTTGAATATGAATTATTACAAGAGCTAGGTATTATGCCGAGTTTACGACATGACAGTACAGGCGAACCGTTAGAACCAAATATCTTTTATCGGTTTTTTGAAGAAGAAGGCTTTCGCCCTTACTTAAATACTAAAATGAACAATAGTTATTCAGGCGCATCTCTATTGGCTTTAAGAGATAATGTGATTTCAGAACATCATTACAAAGACTTAAAGTATTTAATGCGGCAAATTCTGCAGCCTCTTTTGGGCAATAAACCTCTAGTAAGCCGCAAACTCTTTGCGCAGAAGTTTTCAAAATAAACGAGAGGCCTCTAGCCAGAATGCTGTTCGCCTTGAGTTTCTTCATGTTCAGTTTCATCACCTGAAGAATGAAATCTGTCTAATACCTCTTGTATTAAAGTGGAATTTTCATCCTCCATGCTATCTAATTGCTGCTGACACTCTTGAATCGCACCGTACAAACGGTACAGTGCAAGATCTTCTTCTGCATTTAGTTCTTCATCACCTGAAAGGTCCATATCATCTGAGTTTTCAAAAACGTTTACGCCACTGCTGTTCGGATGATTAGTTGAGTGGGGCACTTCTTTCTCTGTAAGTCTAGCTGTTAGTTTTCCTATTTGAATAGCATCACTTGCCCACCTATTAATATGTTGAGATGAATATTGAGCACTCCCGATGTGCGGCAGACCAGCGCTTGAATTTTGGTGAAATAGTCTCTTTGAATCGTTCTCCTTAGGTAAGATGTTCGGATATACAAGAAAAAAAGATAGGCTTTGAGAGTTCTCAGAGGATATTTCAATAGGTTGAAAATAGTCCGAATTTTGTGCCAAATCCTCACTACTTTCAGCAGTAAAAAATGTCGAGATTGGAGGGAGACGGATTGCTGAAATATTTAGTTCAGTGCTCATATAGACTTAAAGTAGGAGCTAATTAACCTAGGGTAACAGTCCATCCATAAATTAGAAGGTATATTAATCAAAATAAATCCATAATTTAAAAATGAATCTCATAAATTTATTGAAGAGAAAGCTGCTCATCTACTGATTTCAATACCATTTAAAGATAAAATGTTTTAATAAGCCGTTTGAATATAGAAAGGAAACCATGAGCAGAATTTTATTAGGCGTAAATATCGATCACATTGCCACTATTCGAAATGCAAGAGGGACGGATTTCCCTGATCCGGTTCACGCAGCAGCTGTAGCTGAGCATGCAGGAGCAGAAGGCATTACAGTTCACCTACGAGAAGACCGTCGTCACATTGTAGATAGAGATATCTATCTATTAGCTAAGACATTGCAAACTCGTATGAACTTTGAGTGCGCAGTGACAGAAGAGATGATCAATATCGCTTGTGAAGTTAAACCAACTTATGTTTGCTTGGTTCCTGAAAAGCGAGAAGAGTTGACTACCGAAGGTGGTTTAGATGTTGCGGGACAGCTTGATAAAATCACTGATGCAGTAAAACGCTTAGCAGCTGTTGGTATCAAGGTGTCTTTGTTTATTGATGCTGATGCCGAACAAATTGATGCAGCCGTCGCTTCGGGTGCGCCTTATATTGAACTTCATACTGGTTGTTATGCCGATGCCGAGTCCGATACAGAAGAAAAAGCGGAATTGCAGCGCATTCAAAAAATGGCGACTTATGCGCATTCAAAAGGCTTAATCGTTAATGCTGGTCATGGATTGAATTACCACAATGTCAAACCGATAGCGGCAATTCCTGAATTGTACGAACTGAATATCGGTCATGCAATTATTGCGCGTGCTGCCATTGATGGTCTTGACAAAGCGGTACGAGATATGAAGCAGCTGATGGTTGAAGGGCGCAGGGGCGACTAATGCCCATTATCGGATTAGGAACGGATATCGTTGAAATAGAACGTATTCCGTTACATGACACTAAAGCCGGAGAGCGTTTAGCAAAAAGAGTGCTGACGCCCATAGAGCTGGATATCTACAACAGTCATAGTCAGCCTCAACGTTATCTCGCTAAACGATTTGCAGCGAAAGAAGCCGCTGCAAAAGCTTTAGGCACTGGGATTGGTAGAGGCGTGTCATTTCAGCATATTCATGTCAGTAATAACAAAGATGGTGCGCCTAAACTTATGTTAACTGGTGGTGCTCTAGAAAAATTTGAAACTATTTCAGGGAAATACTTACATTTATCTATTGCTGATGAAAAACGCTATGCTACAGCGACAGTGATATTAGAGAGCTAAGTAACTACATATACCTTCTGAGCTAGAATGGCATCGATATACTCTTCGGTGTCTTTTAGCTCCAGCGAAGCTCTAAAACAATTTTTTTCATCTTCAATATTACTTACTAACCCTTGAAGTTGAATAACCATAGAGCCTGAACGAGCATTTGTTAATGCTTGCTCCCATACACGAGAATCCAATTTTTCTTCATTAATAACGGCGATGCTAATTGCTTGATTTGAAGCTTGTAGGAGTTGTGATACATGTTCAGCTAATTGCTGACTTCCGTGAACCAATGCATCAACTTGAGTGATAGCCATAGCGCGAATATCCATAAATCCTTTTATGAATCTTAAGTATAGATGTTGCCTTCTTTACTAGCATTTTTTTATTTGCGCTTGGAAAGTACAAAGAACCAAAAGAGATGTATGTTGTAGTGTCGAAAACTATTATGAAGTTGTGAGTGATAAGCTCCCAAATCCGAGTGTCCATCATGAGATTAGGGAGGTTATGAGTAGGCTAGGGGAGTTCTTTAAACCTTCAACGGGTAGGGTGGATGCCGATTTTAATGGCATGAGAACTCCAGTATAAAACTCTACTGAAATATAATGTACGAAAAGATTTTATCCAATCATAAAAATTGAGATAATAAATCGTTAACGAACATCTGTCCTTTGGAGGTTAATTGCCAGTGCGACTCATCTTCAATAATCAGCCCCTTATTTTTGGCAAGTTCCATTCCTTTATTTAGTACACAATGGGTTAAGCCGGTTCGTTGCTCAAATTCTGTTTTGTGAATAGGTGAAATGAGCCTAAATCGGTTCATTAAATATTCTAGCGCTCGGTCATCTTTTTCTACTTCAGTTGTTTCAAAGGTGTAGTTTTCTGCTGCGAGATAACCTTTAGGATGCTTAATTTTTACTGTTCTAAGAATGCTATCTTCTTCAGGTAGCGTTACCTTGCCATGAGCACCACAACCAATGCCCAAGTAATCACCAAACTGCCAGTAATTAAGATTATGGCGGCATTGGTAACCTTCTTTTGCATAAGCGGAAATCTCATACTGCTGATAGCCAAGCTCGGCTAATCTTTTTTGTCCTTGTTCATAGATGTGCCACAGCGCTTCGTCTTCAGGTAGTTGAGGTGGCTTTGAATGGAACAAAGTATTAGGTTCAATCGTCAGTTGATACCAAGACAAGTGTGGAGGGTTCAAACTGGCAGCTTTTTCAATATCAAACATGGCCTCATCGAAGCTTTGATTTGGCAGACCATGCATTAAATCTAAATTGAAACTATTGAAGTTAGCAGCGTGAGCTGATTTTGCCGCGATTTCAGCTTCACAGTCATTATGAATTCGACCTAAAAGATTGAGCTTATCTTTAGCAAAGCTTTGAATACCGATGGATACACGAGTAACTCCTGCCTGACGATAAGCTTTAAAGCTATCATGCTCTAAGGTGCCAGGATTCGCTTCCATTGTGATTTCAATATCACCTACAAATGGTATTTGAGCTTGAATACCATCAAGTAATCGTTTGATGGCATCGGCAGAAAATAACGATGGTGTACCGCCACCAATAAAAATACTGAATAGCTTTCGGTCTTGAACGTATTTTAAGTCTTGAGATAAGTCCTCAAGAAGTGCGTCAATATATTCAGCTTCGGGTAACTCACCTTTTTGACCATGAGAGTTAAAATCGCAGTATGGGCACTTTTGCACACACCATGGTATATGCACATATAAACTAAGCGGAGGTAAAGTGAGCATAGCTTAGTTAATCACACCATGTTGTTTAAGAAGAGTAACCAATTGTTGTAACGCTTTACCTCTGTGGCTGACGGCATTTTTAGCATCTGCACTCATGCTTGCTGCAGACTCTGTATGACCTTCAGGAATAAACAGAGGATCGTAACCATGACCGCCTTCACCATTTAGGGATTGAGCAATCTCACCTTCCCAGCTTGCTTGAGCGATGATTGGTGTTGGGTCTAACTCATGACGCATATACACAAGTACACATTGGAATCTGGCTGTACGATTACTAGCGCCGTTCATCTTGGAAAGTAGCTTCTTATTATTATTTGTAGCAGACGCACCTTCTCCACTGTAACGGGCGGAATATATTCCCGGTTGACCTTGAAGATGATCAACTTCAATTCCTGAGTCATCCGCAATCACCGCGCCTTTAGCATATTTGGCCGCATGTCGAGCTTTAATAATAGCGTTCTCGACAAAGGTAGTTCCGGTTTCAGCTACTTCTGGTACGGCAAAGTCACTCTGAGGAATGATAGAAACACCATGTTGATTAAACAATTGGTCAAATTCAGCCAATTTGCCTTTGTTACCGCTAGCTAAAACGATGGTCTTCATAATGAATGCTCTTTAGAAAATGTGAGCTGATCATACTGATGAAGTGAGAGAAGTAAAGAAAAGAAGCGTTGAGAAAAATCAAACATCAGAGGGATTTTGGGCTCTATGGCGTCAAAGAGCCCAAGCGATTTATTTTACATAAAACTTTTGTGAGAATTTCAAGCTGGTATTGAGTTCTTTGCCTTTACTGATATCAATATCAAAATTGATGGTTCCGTCATCTTGATAAGGGATTTCGGCAATATAGTATATGGCTTTGCCGTCTTTAATTTCCTTAAAATCTAAATTGATTTGTGCACTCATTAGATTAGATGCGATACCTGATATTTTGACGGGTACGGCGGGATTACCTGTTTTACGTGTATCTAATACGGAGATATTTACGATACCGTTGTAGTTACTGCGTTTCAGCCCGTAACTTTTAGCAATCGTGGGTGTCAAAAAGGTGCTTCCGAAAGCGATGTAATGAATATCAAAATTCCCTACCCGCATTTTTTGCTCGGCATGAGCGACTCCAACAAAACTGACAGCAAATAACAGTACAGCACAAAGTTTGCGTAGCATAATGCCTACCTCAATTAGACTAAGTGGTGTGAGTATACCCTTTGATGCAAATAGAAAAAAGGGAGCTAATTGCTCCCTAAGTTCGAATTTTCGTAAAGGCTTAAATAAATGCCCAATAAGGAACGTATTGAGAAAAGAGCATATTCACAAATTGAAGCACAATAATAACGATTAGGACTGATAAATCTAAACCGCCCATTGGAGGGATAATACGACGAATCGGTGCTAATAACGGCTCGGTTAATTGGTCTAATACCATTACGAATGGGTTAAAGCCTTGATTAAACCAGCTTAAAATTGCTCGGATAAGTAGCATCCAAAATAGCAACAGACCAGCATGTTTGATAACCGAGACCAGTGCAAACAGTGAAATAGCTAAAAAGTTTAGGGGGCTACTGGCTATGAGGGATAGAAGCGCCATTTTTGTCGTTACGACAATTAAGGCTAATAAAAAGGTTGCGGTATCAAAGCTGGCAATAGCCGGTATTACGCGGCGCATCGGTGCCACAATAGGTTGGGTCGCTTTTACAATAAATTGCGAGAAGGGATTATAAAAATCCGCGCGCACAAATTGTAACCACAGGCGTAAAATGACGACGGTCAAATAAAGGTCAAATACTGTAGTTATTAGAAAGGTCATTGCATTCATAAAAGTTATTACCTTATTTTTTTATATTCGTGAAATTTGAACGTTAGGCTCTCAAGACTCATCAATACATTCTAGAAAAGTTTTTCCATTTCTTCAGCACGATTGATGCAATTGGTCATTGCTTTCTCAATTAAGCTTCTTAATTCACCTTGCTCAAAAGTTTCAATCGCTTGCGCTGTAGTACCGCCTTTAGAGGTCACATTCTGTCGAAGTTGCGCAGCACTGATGTCTGGATTTTGTTTAACCATTTCTGCGGCGCCAAGAGCAGCCTGCTGTACCATTAATCGGATCTGGTCTTTCGGTAAGCTCATTTTTTCGCCTGCTTCGATCATGGCTTCCATAAATAAGAAGAAGTAAGCCGGTGAACTACCCGCCAACGCGATAACTTGATTAAGCTCGGATTCGTTACTCACCCAAACTACTTCGCCACCCGTTTTCATAATGGATTCACAACATTGCTTTTGCGTGTCAGAAATCCCTTGAGGAGCATAAATACCCGTAACCCCAACGCCAATCTGTGTGGGGGTATTTGGCATGGTGCGAATAAGCTGGATTTCTTGCTTAAAGTAATCGTGATAGCGTTGGCAAGGAATACCAGCCGCAATAGTGATAATGAGCTTTTGGCTTAAATCAAGATGGCTTAACGCTTCGCAAACGCTCTGCATTAATTGTGGTTTTACTCCAAGTACAACAACACCTGAATTTTTTACCGCTTGTTCATTGTCTTGAGAAACTTTTACGCCAAAATCTGCTTTCATCGCTTCAAGTTTTGGCAAACTTGGGTTAGTGGTTTCGATAAACTCAGGAGTGTAGCCACTTGTAACTAATCCACTCACGATACTTCGAGTCATGTTGCCTGAGCCAATAAAACAAATTTTTGTTGTCATTTTAAATATTAGAAAATGAGATGAAATATTGATTATGATAATACCTTAGAATTGATGATTCTAATATATAAAGCGATTGATTTTCACTTGCGAAGGTAATTCCGTTTTGATGTTGCTTACTATTCAGCAGGAGTTCAGTTTTTTTAAGAGACAATATCTAATAGTCTTACTCTGAGAAAGGTAAATAAAAGGTGAGTGTTGAGTATACAAGTGCCTTAGCCGCGCTAGTTTATCTTCGGCCTATTTTACACGAGTTCGTGCCCAAAAGTGCTTTTTCAGATCGGACTAAGTATAAAAAATTTCCTATTCCTACTAACCATCTTTTAGCTATAAAACAAGTTCCACACTATAGCAGAGAACTAACTATAGAAGCAGCTGAGCTCTTTAGAAGTGGAGAATTGTACCGCACTAGTACTAGCTTTAAGCCGTTGTGTACCCAGCAAGTAGAGTCTGATCCTAATCTTAAGCATTTTTTTCATTTTTATCAGTTAAGAGATATTGGTGGAGTGAGGAAAATCGCAAGAAGTATGCTGCATACTTCTGTAGTTGAGGTGCAAGTGCATGTTAGCTTTTACGAGTTTTTGATGGGAGGCGAGTCTGGGCAAAAAAGGATTTGTAATGTCCCTGGTTATATTGAATTTGACGGAATGCCTAAAGGTTCTATAAAGATAGAGGTAACGAGAGAGCCGCTATGTTCAGTGCAGAGTTTGTTCTCATTTAATTATATTCCTCAAGAAAGCACCGAACAGCATTTTCATACACACTTTGATGCAGGGAAAAATGAAATTATGTTAGGGCTAGAGCAGCACATGAATTCTTACAGTACTTTCGATCGATTCGAAAAGGCATATGGTAAATTTTTAGCTGAAACAAACTAAGAGGGAGTTCAGCTGTTATGTGAAGGAGAGCAATCTTTTCTGTCACTGTGATCATTCGATTATCTCAATACTGCTAATTCGCCGATGTGTGATTAATGGTATTCGTCATTTTTAAAGATTTAAGTTCTAGCACCAAAAATGGCACTACCGATACGAACCATTGTACTGCCATGTTCAATTGCTGGCTCTAAATCTTGGCTCATGCCTACAGATAATGTGTCTATATTTTGATATTTTTGCTGTAACTGCTGGTATTTTTCGTTAAGTGATAAAAGTTCTTTATGTAATTTATCGGTTCCATCTTGATGGCTTGGGATGGCCATAAGTCCTCGCAGTTTCAATTTGGGACATTGCTGAATAACAGCAGCAAGAGCATCAACTTGCTCAAGCAATAGTCCCGACTTGGTTTCCTCACCACTAGTATTTACTTGAATACAAACATTCAAAGGAGCTTTATCACTTGAACGGTGATTGTTAAGACGGTTAGCGATTTTTTCTCGGCTTAAGGTGTGCATCCAGTCAAAGTATTGTGCCACTTCTTTGGTTTTATTGGATTGTAATGGCCCAATAAAATGCCACTCAATATCAGGGTATTGCGAAGAAAGCGCTTGGACTTTCTCTACTCCCTCTTGCACATAATTCTCACCAAACGCCTTTTGTCCAACTTTATACGCTAGAATAATATCAGAAATAGGTTTGGTTTTACTCACGGCTAAGAGTTGGACAGTTGCTGGATCTCGCTGGTATTTTTGAGCCGCAAGTTTGATCCTATCTAGGGTCTGTGCCAACCTCTGAGTTATTGTTATCATAATGTGATTTTTCACTAAGTGTTTTAGGTATCGTTAATTATGGAAATTACAGAATTATTGGCTTTTAGTGTCAAGCATAAAGCCTCCGATCTTCACTTGTCAGCGGGTGTCTCCCCTATGATCCGCGTTGATGGTGAGGTTAGAAAAATTAACTTACCTGCATTAGAACATGCTGACGTACAGCGTTTGGTGTACGACATTATGAACGATAAGCAGCGCAAAGACTATGAAGAACATTTAGAAATCGACTTTTCTTTCGAAGTTCCAAACCTAGCTCGCTTTCGTGTTAATGCATTTAATCAACATCGAGGTGCTGGTGCAGTATTTCGTACCATTCCAAGCGATATTTTAACCCTAGAGCAGTTAGCTGCACCTGAAATTTTCAAAAAAATAGCTAGCTTTCCTCGTGGTTTAGTTTTGGTAACAGGTCCTACAGGTTCAGGTAAGAGTACCACCTTGGCGGCGATGATTGATTATATTAATGAAAGCCGTAAAGAGCATATTTTAACCATTGAAGATCCGATTGAATTTGTACACGAAAATAAGCAATGTTTGATCAATCAACGAGAAGTTCATCGTGATACCCAAAGCTTCAACGCGGCATTGAGAAGCGCGCTACGTGAAGATCCTGATGTCATTCTTGTGGGTGAAATGCGTGACTTAGAAACGATACGTTTAGCTATGACCGCCGCCGAAACTGGTCACTTGGTTTTTGGTACTTTGCATACCACATCTGCGGCAAAAACCATTGACCGTGTGGTGGATGTATTCCCTGCGGCTGAAAAAGATATGGTTCGCACTATGCTTTCTGAATCACTCCAAGCTGTAATTTCTCAAACTTTGATTAAGAAAGAGGGGGGTGGACGTGTGGCAGCTCATGAAATTATGCTAGGTACACCAGCGATCCGTAATCTGATCCGTGAAGATAAAGTTGCACAAATGTTCTCTGCAATCCAAACGGGTATGTCTCATGGCATGCAAACACTGGATCAAAATTTACAAAATTTAGTCAACCGAGGCATTATTAGCCGCGAAAGTGCTAAAGCGAAAAGCGCTAATAGCCAAACTTCATTTTAAGGACGCAAAACCATGGATGTGACTCCTTTTCTAAGAGTGATGGTAGACAAAAAAGCTTCAGATTTGTTCATAACAGCTGGTTTTGCTCCAAGTGCCAAAATCGATGGTGAGCTTAGGCCACTTACTGAAAAACAATATGACAGTAAGCAAGCCTTAGCTTTCGTTGAAGCGTTAATGTCTGAAGAGCAAAAGCGTGAATTTCACGAGACGAGAGAATGTAACTTTGCTTTTGCGGCTAAAGACTTAGGCCGATTTCGTGTTAGTGCTTTTTGGCAGCGTGAATCCCCAGGCTGCGTTATGAGACGTATTGAAACCAAAATTCCTCATGTCGACTCATTAGGCTTACCACCTATTTTGCAAGAGTTGGTCATGAGTAAACGCGGTTTGTTTATTTTTGTTGGAGGAACAGGTACGGGTAAATCTACCTCGTTGGCAGCTCTAATTGGGCATCGAAATGCCAATACTAGAGGTCATATTCTAACCATTGAAGATCCGGTAGAGTTTGTACACGATCATAACCACAGTATTATCACTCAACGTGAAGTTGGTATAGATACAGATTCGTTTGAAGCGGCACTCAAAAGTTCATTAAGACAAGCTCCAGATGTGATCATGATTGGTGAAATCCGTACCCAAGAAACTATGGAATTCGCTTTATCATTCGCTGAAACCGGACATTTATGTTTAGCCACTCTGCATGCCAATAATGCTAACCAAGCATTAGATCGCATTATGCATTTAGTGCCTAAAGAAAAGCATCAACAATTATTGTTTGATTTATCCCTGAACTTAAGGGGTATTGTTGCACAACAGTTGGTTCCTAGAGCGGATGGTACTGGTCGTTGTGCCGCTATTGAAGTGCTAGTTAATTCTCCTAGAGTTTCTAGTTTAATTGCTAAAAATGAGCTGCATTTATTGAAAGAGACAATGGCAAAGTCTGAAGAGCTGGGAATGCAAACTTTCGATAAGGCATTATTTAGGCTTTATTTGGAAGAAAAGATTTCCTATGCTGATGCCTTACACCACGCTGATTCGCCAAATGATTTACGTTTGATGATAAAACTAGAAGGTTCAGGTGATGATTCCGATGCAAGCTTTATGTCAAATGTAACTGTGGACTTGGATTAAGCTGTAAGCATTATTGGCTTAGATCCTAGGGGGCGTTCCCAATTAAAGATTTTTTGATTTGTTACTGCCTAAAATTGGCAAAATCAAGGCACGAAGATTGAAGTTTAGTGAACTAAACGAAAAATGAGTTACGCAGAGTTTGCCAATTTTAGGCGTAACCCGAAAGGCTGCGTTTCTTTTTTGTTTAAACTGCGTTGTCGAATGTTCGTGTAGAATACTACACTTCACATACTCCGCCTTATTTAACCTAAAAAATTAACAGCAGCAAATCAAAAATCTAATTGGGAACGCCCCCTAAAGAAACATTGAAAACCTTAGAACCTCTTTTAGCTCATATTCAGACCTGATAGAATTAGCTGCAATTAACACCTTGAACGTAAATAGGAATCTCCGTGGCAACATTTGCAGGATTGTCTGAACAACAAGGACACAGTCCACGTCGTAAAAAAGCCGTATTATTGATCAATCTTGGTACTCCAGATGCGCCTACGTCGAGTGATGTGAGGCGGTATCTTGCAGAGTTTTTATCTGATCATCGTGTTGTTGAAATTCCTAAACTGGTATGGAAAGTGATATTGCACGGGATCATTTTGCGTATACGCCCTGCAAAATCTGCGGCTTTATACAAGTCGATATGGACAGAGCAAGGTTCACCTCTATTAGATATTACTCGAAGACAAAGTGAAAAGTTACAGCTGCACTTGAGCCAAACGAATCCAGATGTAGAAGTACATTATGCGATGCGTTACGGTAATCCTTCGATTGCATCTGTGCTAAAAAGCATGCATGAGTCTGGAATTGATGACATTACTGTATTGCCACTTTATCCTCAGTATGCGGCACCTACGACAGCATCAAGTTTTGATGCCATCAGCCGTGAGCTAATGACTTGGCGTTATTTGCCCTCACTACAATTCATTCATACTTATCATGATCACCCTGATTACATCAAAGCCTTAGCAGACACTATAAAACGAGATTTTGATAAAAATGGTAAACCAAAAAAGTTAGTACTTTCGTATCATGGTATGCCAAAGCGCAACTTAGTACTGGGTGATCCTTATTACTGCTTTTGTAAAAAGACCACTCGCTTAGTGGTTGAGTCACTGGGTTTGATTGAAGAAGATTACATCACGACCTTTCAATCTCGATTTGGTAAAGCTGAGTGGTTAAAGCCCTATACGGATGCCACATTAGAAGAGTTAGCGCAAAGTGGTGTTGATGATATTGCGGTTATTTGCCCTGCGTTCAGTGCCGATTGTTTAGAAACATTAGAAGAAATTCAATGTGAAAACAAAGAAGTGTTCGAAGAGGCTGGTGGTAAGCATTATCGCTATATTCCAGCCCTTAATGACGATGATTTACATATAGAAATGATGGCCAATATTATTCGAAAGCACCTGTAATAACAGGGCTTTCGGTTGCTTCACTAAACTTCAGTTTCAGTACGTGAACCAGATGTTGGTTGGTTTAAAGTTTTAGGAAGCATACTCGTTTTCTTCGCTTGAGCCTGTTTGAATAGCTCTTTTTCTTCAGGGTGTTCTGAATAATAGGCTGCTAAAGTGTCATATTTACCATGGAGATGGAATTGTATCAATTGTAGATGACGTAACTCGATAGCTCCTGTGAAATGAATTGGCGTGTATTGACAGCTTAGTCTTTTGGCTAGCGCGGCCATGGCATCTAAGTTATCCATGCCATCATCAATTAGTACGATTGGGCGATGAGTTTCTAGGCATTTTTTTTCATAAATTTCCATTGCTCTGTCGCCTTTATTTTTTCTTCCTATTATCTCTCCTCCTTGGTCAAATATATAACCACCTTTCTCTTGCCCATAAACACCGTCAAACCAATCAGGATCGATGCCAGCTTCCCTTAGCTTACTTGGTAGCCTTCGATGCCCAGATGCACTGAGTACAAATACGTCAGCTCCTGCAGCTCTTAATTTTTGAATGATGACTTGTATTTTTGCAGGCTCTTGATTTGCTAATGTTGTGAAGTTCGGGGTTTCCGGAATAGGTAATTTGTCATAATCACCTCTAACCAACACTTCATCGGCATCAAAAAAGATAATTGGTCGCTGTCCAAATTCAAAACCTGTAAGTTCATCCAAATGCACTACATTTTCTTTGAAGTTTGGAGACTTAATTGCTGCCCCCATAACAGGTTCTATAGCGCCTTTTTCAATATATTTACAAATAGGAGCTAATGATTGTGGTTTTTGTACATCGTGAGTATTTTTGGTAGTTTCGGTGTCGAATACAACACTGCTATGTTGAACTTGATGGTCACTTCCAAGTGCAGATTCTATAATTGCGTCTCTTAATACGTCTCGAAGTTCAACATCTTCACGGTACATTTCCTTTTCATGTTGCTCTTCAAGGCTAATCCAACCGACAATATCTGAGATTTGAATCCCTTGAACTTGAGTTGCTTCATTAACTAATTGCGGAGTTATTGCCATTTGCAAAGGGTCTTTTGTCGATTCCCTTATACCTTCCCATTGAGTGAAGGCCTGAGATTCACGGTAGCTCTGTTTTTTTCGTTCGGCTTCACTTTTGGGGGGCTTAAAGGCTGGAAGGCGATGTAGTTTAGGTCTATAGCCTGCTAGCTTTATAGCCGCTGGTTTAAGAGAGTCTCTATCTTTAGCAAGCTGGCACAGTTCTAATTGTATAGGTGTCTTTGGCTTTGCTTCAGAGGATGGATTTTTTTCTTCTAATATAGCTTGGTTTAGTTGAGAGGTTAATTCCTTTGCAATGAAGGTAACTTTTTCTTTATCGAGGCTACCCATATCTTGTGGTTCGGTGCATGGAGTTATTGTGTACCAATTTTGCTTATAATTAATTGTAAATTTAGGTGTGAAACCACCTATTTGCATTTTGTCTCGACATAGGCGTTCATTAGCTAAAAAGATACGGGTTGCACTCGCATGCAATATAATAGTTGTGTTTTGGTCTTTGGCTTTACATGCTTCACTAACTAAATATGTCAAAGCACCACGAGATAAATTTACCTTGTACTCTTTGTTATTTTTTTTATCATCCGCGAGTTGTTCAGTTAGTTCCAGTGGAAGTTGTTGGCCTCTATGGAGTAGTGATGGTGTTTGAGATGCCATGGAAAACCTTTAAGCTAAATAGGTAATTGTTACTAGTTTAGATTAGTTTTTAGGGTTTTGAATGAACTAAAGATTAACACTAAATTTGTTTGTATTTAAATACTTAGTCTTATGACAGTGCGTTTTGTTAAGTTATGTAAACAGGGGGAAATAATAATCAGGGAGTTATCACTCCCCAAATTGGTTCTCAAAATAGCTTTCAACAATTAGTACAGCTGATACTGCATCAATTTGGTTTTTAGCTAATTTTTTATACCCGCCGAGTTCGTACAATCTAGCCTTAGCGTCAGTAGTGGTTAGGCGCTCATCTTGCAATTCGGTTTTGATACCAAAGCGTCCATTTAAGCGGTTAGCGAATTTTCTCGCTCGTTGAGTCAGAGGTTGCTCTGTTCCATCCATATTTAATGGTAAGCCAACAACTAGAAGTGTTGGATTCCATTTTTTTATAATTTCCTCAATGGTGTTCCAGTTAGGTATACCATCATTGGCTTTTACTGCTTGAACAGGTGATGCTTGGTAAGTGATATTTTGTCCGACAGCGATACCGATACTTTTAGTACCGAAGTCGAATCCTAGAACGGTGTGTGTTGTCATTATTTTCTCTTATGAATGTCCAATTTGTGAGGACATTTGCCAAGGCTCAAATCCGAGTGATTTGCACGCCATTTCCCAACGCTTGTCTGGCTCGACTTCAAATAGAATTTCATTAGATGCTGGAATAGTTAACCAAGAATTCTGCGCTATTTCTTCTTCTAATTGACCGCGTCCCCAACCTGCATAGCCTAAGGCAACGATAAAACTATCAGGCCCTTTTTGGTTACTCATGGCACTTAAAACATCTCGGGAGGTCGTTACCATAATTTCAGGAGTGATCGCTAAACTGTTTGTCCAGCCTGGTTGAGTTGAGTGCAGTACAAAACCTCTGTCAGGACTGACGGGACCACCAACTAATACAGGAGAATCTTGAACTACGGAATGAAGAGTTGTCTGAGTGTTTAGCTCCATTTGATCTAATAGCTCATTCACTTCTATACCAATCGGGCGGTTAATGACTATGCCCATTGCACCTTTTTCATCATGCTCACACATGTAAATGACGCTGCGCTCGAAAAAGGTATCATCGAGTGAGGGCATGGCGATAAGAAACTGGTTTTGCAAGCTATCCATAAAAACTCCTGTACTGCGTATCTCAGGTATTATCCACCTGCTAACTTAACAGTATAACCTTGCTTTTCAAGCAGGGACTTTAACTGCTCACGATTATCGGTTTGTATTTCAATATTGAAGTCTTTGACAGTACCACCACAACCACATTGTTTTTTTAGTTTTTGAGCGAGTGTTTTAAGTGCTTTTGCATCTAGAGCTAAGCCTTTTACAATAGAAACACCTTTACCTTTTCTACCCTTACTATCTCTATGAATGCGAACAATACCATCTCCTTGAGGGATATCATCGGTTTGTTTTTCTTGTTTAATCCTGCCTGTTTCAGTGCTAAAAACTAAGGCAACATCATCGTCGATTCTCATGATTTAGAATCCCTAAAATCAGTAAAAATTCTACTGGAAATAATTGTTGAAATAAATTTTACCAAAAGACTCTGCGTGAACTAAACAAAAAATTGAGCCTTTAACCATAAGTTTAACAAAGGCTCAATTAATACCCAAACCTAACACAATTAACAATGGTTCACTAAAACAGAGTCGAAAGGAGTAGAACTCCCGTAGTGATAGCGCAGGGTAGTAGAAGGCGATGAAGTTTTGGAAATGCAACAAATACAGAAGTTAGCGCAAAGCCGATTGCAACATAGCTTTTAGGTGAAGGCGAATAGATGGTGACGATTAAGCACAATATGCAACCAGCAATAGCAATTGAGACTAGACTTTTAACAAGCTTGCTATTGAGTTTGAGCCTAGACTCAAAAGTTGCTGTTGAGGATATCGCTTGAGGAGACCAAATAAAGACTAGGCTACCCAAAATTAATGCTGAGATAATCCAGTACATAATTGAAATTCCAAATCGCCGTTAATGATAATAATTATCATTTATGATTTTTAGATTGTCAACTATAATGGTAAAGTTATGCAAATATGTTTGAGAAACAAGTTATTGCAGAGTAAAGTCTTAGTTGTTTAAAAGTTTAGTAGGAGTTGCAAAGTGAAAAAGTATTTAGTTTTGATCATGGCGTTAATGCTGACCGCGTGCAGTTCTACTCGAGGGAATTGGGATTACAATCCAAAAGTGGATTTTAGCCAATACAAAACATTCGCTTGGGTAAATAAAAAAGCTGGAGAAGAAGGTTATCAATTAGATGGCTTAATGAGCCAGCGTATCCATCGCGCTGTGAATGAGCAATTACAAGCGAAAGGATTGACTAAGACCAATAAGCGTTCAGCTGATGTGCTAGTGAACTACATCACGAAGAAAGAAAAGAAATTTGATGTCGATACTTTTCACTCAAGATTCGGATACTTTCCACATACCCGCAACTGGTGGTGGGGTGGAACTGGCTCAACCACGACTCATGTTCGTGAATATAAAGTCGGCACATTGTTTGTCGATATCGTTGACAATAAAACTGGTGAGCTAATTTGGCGTGGCTCTAGCCGAGATATCATTCGCAATTACAAAACACCAGAAAAAAAGACAGCCAATGTTAATAAGATGGTGGCCGACATTTTATCTAATTTCCCTCCTAAACCTGAGAAGTAGTTGAACAATATAGCTTTCGACTTTTTTTAGTTTCAAATAATCGGTACAGTGTTGTCATTATTTCTAACAATGACAACACTGTATGATTGATCTACGAAGTGATACCGTTACTCAACCCACCGCTGCTATGCGTCAAGCGATGGCGAATGCTAACGTTGGTGACGATGTTTTTGGTGATGATCCCACTGTTAACGAACTTCAAGGCTTAGCAGCTGATATGTTCGGTTTTGATTCCGCTTTATTTACTTCTTCTGGTACTCAAGCCAACTTACTCGCTTTAATGAGTCATTGTGAGCGAGGTGATGAGTACCTTTGCGGTCAGCAAGCCCATAATTATAAATTTGAGGGTGGCGGTGCCGCAGTATTAGGGAGTATTCAACCTCAACCTATAGCAAATCAGCCTGACGGAACTATTGACTTAGCGGATGCAAAAGCAGCGATAAAGCCGGATGATTTTCACTTTGCACGGACTAAATTATTAAGCTTAGAAAATACGATAGGTGGCATTGTCTTATCTCAAGATTATTTGGCTAAAGCTCAAAGCTTTGCATTCAATCATGGCCTAAAAATACATCTTGATGGTGCAAGAGTTGCCAATGCTGCTGTTGCACAGAGCTTACCTATTAGTGCGATTACCGATCATTTTGACTCTGTTTCTATTTGTTTATCCAAAGGTTTGTGTGCCCCTGTAGGTTCTTTACTTTTGGGCTCCGAGGATTTGATTAATCGGGCAAGACGCTGGCGAAAAGTGCTTGGTGGTGGAATGCGACAAGCAGGAATATTGGCTGCTGCGGCTAAATTAGCCTTGACTGAGCAAGTGGATAGATTGGCAGAAGATCATGAGAATGCTCAATATTTACTAAATGAGATAGTAAATATTGACGAATTAAATGTCGATAAAACAAAAGTGCAAACTAATATGGTTTTTGCTGATTTACCCGAGCAAATTAATCCTAAAGAAATGGCGCAGTCTTTAAAGCTACAGGGCATATTGATATACCCCTCTCAACATTTACGTTTGGTGACACACCGTGATGTTAATCGACAAGATATTCATAAAGCTGTCATAGCGATAAAGGATTTTATAAAAAACAATACAAAGTGAACGTTATGATTATTCGCCCATTAGAAAAAGAAGATTTTAACGCTGTAATCAAACTAGGATGCAGAGTACATGGTGCAGGCTACATTGATGATAAAGAGTTAAGTGAAATCTACTTAAAGGGGATTAAGAATGGAATTAATCCTCATTTTGTGGCTTACAAAAATAATGAATTAGTTGGATTCTGTTTAACTTATGCAGCTGGACAGTGGCTGTTAGACCGATGGTGTACTAGCGAGAAGTGGTCTACCTCCCCAGATGAAGTTTGTTATTTCAAATGTAATACGGTGGCGGAAGAAGCAAGAGGTGAGGGGCTTGGGGGAAAATTACTTAATGCATCAATACAAGCTGTTAAGCAGCAGGGTGCCAAGGCAGGTATTTCCCACCTTTGGAAACAAAGTCCAAACAACTCAGCGGTTAAGTATTTTACTAAGGCTGGTGGTGTAATTATTAAAGAACATCCTAATCGATGGAATTGGGAGTTTAACCCTGATTATGACTGTGTCCTTTGTAGAGGGGAGTGTCAATGTACGGCGTGTGAAATGATTTTGGTTTTTTGACTATACTTGCCCTATTACTCAAGGATGAGCGGAAAGGTGTGAATGTCGGTTGATAATAGCTATAGTGCGAAACTTACAGCACTCGCTACTCAAATTAAGCAAGAACATAGTAATGCTGAACAGGCCCCAAAAAATGAATGGAGTCTCAATTACGAAACTGGTACAGGTAAGGCGGTAAACAAGGACTTTACAATAAGTCAAAGTGAGAATGGGGAGTTTAAAGTTGACGATAAATACGCTTATTCATTTTTGAAGCGTTTATCTGAATTCTTTGGATACCGCTCAGACTTAGCGCTTCGCCTAGAAGAGAAGTTAAATACAGTTTACAAAGTAGTATCCCCCCATGCCTCTTCGCAAACTGAAGCTAAATTTAGACGATTCGTAGTGCCATTATCTTCACAACAAAATAGTCGATCAAAAAGCCCTTCTGGCGGTGTATCCCAATCTAAAGTGTTACCTCAACCTTTGCGAGAATTTCGCAATCGAATTATTGCTCATAAGCTGCAGATAGATGATGGTTTGATTATTCAATTAAGCCAGCAGCCAGAATTGGCTCAATTAAATGGCCGTGATGAAGTTAGGCAGCATTTGGAGAGTGCTGTCAATCCTGAAACTAAGAAGCTAACAAAAGCAGAAGTGATGGTTTTAGATACTGCTCAGAGGTTTATTGCTGCAGAAATTCAAAGGGCAACTGAATTTAGAAGTTTGGCCAAAGCAACCAGTCTAAAAATAAAGCCTGAGTTTGTAAAAAGAGTTGTTAATGATGAAAGAGTTAATAGGCTAGGAAGTATTGACGAACTTCAATCGGAACTGAAAGCTGCACTTCAAAAAGATAAAGCACTTGACTCTACCCAAGCGGCATTACTAAGTGTGTGTGACCGTGTTTATGCCTCAGATGTAAGGCTTGGACAGAAAGTAGATATGCGTAGAGTGATTGGTGCTAAATCCTTTCTAGAGCAAATGAAAAAAGATGGTGTGAAAGTAACGAAAAAGCATATAGCTCAAATAGCAGGATTACCAAATATAAAAATGGATAAAGGAAGTGTGGAAAGTCTAATTAATGAGGCTGTAGCTAACCCTAATGGTGAGTTTACACTGGAACATCTAGTTTGTTTAGAAGCGGCTCAACGTTTAGTGTACAGACATATTTTTGGAAGTCGGAGTGATTAGAGGATTAATTAGATTGTATGCCGTAACTTATTGATTTTGTTTTTTTGACTATACTTCGAATACTACTCAAGGATGAGCCAAAGGTGAAGTATGTCAGTTGTTGGTACCTATTTTTCTAAACTTGCTAATCTTGTATCAGATATAAAAAGTAAACCAAGTGAAAGTGGTATAAGTCAGGAGTGGGGTTTAGATTACACATCACGCAAAGGCAAAGCGGTAACAAAGAAATTTACCATTTCTAAAGATGCAAATGGTCAATATCAAGTAAAAGATATCCATACGAGTAATCTTCGAAAGTTTTTTGCTGCTTTTGGACGAGGTTCTAAGGAATCAAGAGATTTAAAAACGCGTCTTAATTTGCAGCAATATCATGTTTCTGCAACTCCCAATCATATACCAAACCAGAATGAGCACGATTTTGATTTTGACTTAAATCAGTTAATGAATCCGGCTGAGAGAGGGTTCAGAAAATTAATTGGGGATGCTGCTTTTGAACCAGCCCGCCCTTTTGGCACCCCTGTACAAGTAAGAGGTGCTGAAGCTGGAGAAAGATATGTGTTGTCATCCACCCTTCAACAGTTTCGAGATTGGGCAATAAAAAATCCATATCAGATGAATGATGGATTAGTAGCTGTAATCAGTCAGCAGCCTAATATTGCTCCAATGGGAAGCCATGTTAAGCATCACCTTTTATCCGCTCTTGATACAAGAAATGCTTATCTTAACCCTAAAGAAGTGGCCTGTTTACAAGCAGCGGAACGATTAATTTCTTATGAGACACAAAGAGCAAGTGATTTGAGAAACTGGGCAAAAAGTATCAATTTACAAGTAGACTCTAGTCTCGCACAACAAATCTGTAGGGATGTGCGCGTTGGACAACTTGGGAACCCTGCTTACGTTCAGCAAGAGTTGAAAAGTGCAATCTATGGGAATGCGAAACTTACTTATAACCAAAATATACTTCTGAATGCGATGGAAAGAGCCTACGTTCCAAGAGCAAACTCTGCTCAACGTGAAGAATTCAACTTATCAGATGCCAAAAATTTGGTGCGTCAATTGAATACTGCTGGTTACAAAATAACAGATGGCATTTGTCAAAAGATATCTGCTCAGCCAGAAATAGAAAAAATGGGGGATGCTGGGTATGTTAAGCATTTGCTGGAAAAATCCCTACAAAGCCCTGAAAGCCGCTTTAGTCGTGAGCAGGTTCTTTGCTTAAATGCGGCACGTAAAGTTATTAATGAGCAATACAGAAGCTTTCAAGGCCGGTAGCTTGTTTTCTATTCTGGTCGCAAACTTGTATCATTCTTCCATTATGTTTTGATTCGAATGAGCCAAGGATGTACGACCCACTAGTCAACAAATCACCATTCCAACAAGAGTTTGCTCAAAGTTATTGGGCAGACTCTGTTCCTTTAGGTACAGCGCAAACTTCACTTCAACAATCAATTCAAACCGATGTTGCCATTATTGGTGGTGGTTACACTGGCTTAATGACGGCTTACTATCTTGCTAAAGAACATGGCATTGACTGCGTAGTCATTGAAGCGAACCAAGTCGGCTTTGGAGCGAGTGCTCGAAATGCTGGGTTTGTATTGAAAGGCTCTGGGCGATTAAGTTACCCGCAAATGGCTAAACGCTGGGATTTATCTATTGCTAAAGGGATATTTAATGAGTTCGGAGACGCTGTTGAGCGTGTCGAAGCATTGATATTAGATAACCAAATTGATTGTGATAAACAAGAAAATGGTTATATGAAAATCGCCCATAGCGCTAAGGCTATGCAGCAATTAACCTCTGCGAATGAATATATGCAACGTCACTTTGGTGGCGATTCTCAGATCCTCTCAAAACAAATATTATTTGATGAATATATGCATCACCATCAAGCTCATGGTGCTTTGCGTATTAATCAAGGTTTTGGTATTCATCCTCTTAAATTATTACTTGGGTACAAGAAGTTAGTTCTTTCTGCTGGCATACCCATTTACGAAAATTCTTGTGTTGAAGATTGGATACAGGAGCAAGGTCGGCACAGGCTGGTTACAGCTCAAGGCGAAGTCTTTGCTAACAAAGTAGTATGCTGTGGTAATGCTTATCTTCCCAAGTATTTTAGCCCTCAAATTGATAATAAATTTTTACCGATTTTGAGTAACGTAATTGTCACTGAACCTTTAAGTAATGACGCTCTTGAAGCTGCTGGATTAAGAACTCATCAAGTAGTGATGGATACTCGTATTCTCAAATATTACTATCGCTTACTCCCTGATAACCGTTTGTTGTTTGGAGGTCGTGGCGCTGTATGGGGAAAAGATGCTGCAAACCCTAAATATGGCCAAAGACTAAAGCGAGCATTAGATAAAGCCTTTCCTACTTTAAAGCATTCCAAAGTAGATTATAACTGGACGGGATGGATTGCAGCTGCCTTTGACGACATGCCCCATATTTTTGAAAAAAATGGTGTTGGATATTCACTGGGGTATTGTGGTTCAGGAGTGTCTTACAGTGCCCAAGCAGGATACCGATTAGCTCAGTCAATTGCAGGTAAGTCGTTGCCGAATTTACCTTTGTATTCCTCGCCTTTACCAAGCGTGCCATTCAGTCGCTTTCGACGCTGGGGGCAATGGGCTTACTACAATTACGGATGTATTAAAGACTCAATTCTATAGATAAGGGAGCCGAAGCTCCCTTTCACCTTTTAGGCACTTGCTTCTTGCTCTAAAGGTTCGATCTTGAACTTAAAGTAAGCGTAAGTACCACTCACTAATGGACAAAGCAAATTAAAGAAAGCAAAAGGAAGGTAGGCTAACGTTGCTACACCCAGTGTACTTGCCATAAAGGCACCACAGGTATTCCAAGGAACTAACGGGCTAGTAATAGTCGCTGAATCTTCAAGTGTTCGACTTAAGTTCACAGGTGCTAAATCGTGCTTAGGGTATTCCAGCTTTAGCATTCTTCCCGGTAATAAGATTGCGATATATTGGTCACCACAAACCACGTTGGCTCCAATACCACAGCCTAAGGTTGCAATAATCAAGCTTGAGCTACCACGAACGGCTTTAAGGACACCTTCTAACAATCTAGCTAATAGTCCAGTAACTTCCATTACGCCACCAAATGCCATGGCACATAAAATCAGCCAAACAGTTGTTACCATGCTACTCATACCACCACGGCTAAGTAGACTGTCTAAAACAGTGTCACCAGTATTTGAAGTGTAGCCATCAAACATTGCAATCCAAATGCCTTTAATTAGCGCTACAACACTTGGTAAAGAGTCATCGTTCACAAACTTAATGATGGCGTCATATTGGAATAAAGCTGCACATACCGCACCCGCTAGGGTGCCAATAATGACGGTAGGGAATGCTGGCACTTTTTTATAAGCTAAGCCAAGAACAACTAAAAGCGGAAGCAAAAGTAGTGGGCTTGGAGCAAATTCCTGTTGCAGAACAGCCATACTGCTTGAAAGATTGGAAGTAAACTGCGAAGTGTCTGTATTTAGTCCAATGATAAAAAACAACACCAATGCGATAAGGATACTTGGTACCGTAGTCCAAGTCATATGGCGTATATGTTTAAAAATATCAGTGCCTGCAACAGCAGGTGCTAAATTTGTGGTATCTGAAAGTGGTGACATTTTATCACCAAAATAAGCGCCACTAATGATAGCGCCTGCGGTAATTTCAACACTTAACCCCATAGCGCCAGCAATACCAATAAGGGCGATACCTAGAGTACCTGCTACTGTCCATGAACTCCCGATACTAAGTGCGATAACTGCGCACAAAATACAACAGGCAGCATAAAAATAAGTAGGGCTTAGGATCTGCATTCCATAATAAATCATGGTTGGCACAGTGCCAGATAAAATCCAAGTACCAATCAGTGAACCTACACTAAATAAGATAAGTAGAGCAGGGGTAGCAACGCTAACACCATCAATGATCCCTTGTTCCATCTCTTTCCATGTGAATCCATTTTTTACGCCGACCACTAACGCAACGCATGCGGCTAAGATCAGAGCTATTTGGTTGGCACCAGCAGAGCTGTCGGATGAAAAAAGGTAAACAGATGCCATTAACATGCATATTAATGCGAGAACAGGCAGAAGCGCATCCAGTAAAGAGGCTGGTTTATGTTGAGACATTATTCAGTTTCCTTGAAACTTTATTTTTATTGTTTGAATCCTGACATAATAATAAGGGTATTGTCTAATGTACATTAAAAACGTGTGATGCAACATGGTCTAGGCATGCTGAACTTTCGTGTATATTTTTGCTGTTATACTGTGGTTAATTTTTCCACTTGTTAATTTTCACCACGCATTAATGTTCTGTTAGAAGCATGTTTTCAAAAATACTGACTTGATCTGCTGCTCGTGTAATAGCTGCATAAGCATTTATGCAGGTTTCGTGGTTTTCAGAGGGTATGCTTGCTTCTCTTTTTTTTTGCAGTTGTTGATGTGTTAATGGGGTATTCCGCCGCTTATAATCTCTTCTATAAGCTATTACTTCTCTTCTACAATCTAATGCAGCCTGCAAAATAGCGAGTGTCGTTCTAACAGTACCTATATCGGCCTCTGTTTTTTCAATCTTTTCTAAAAAAAAGTAATGTTCGTCTGATTCTTCTGGTAACTCTAGGTGTTTTAATGTTTCTGCATGAGTACAGAAAACTTTTAGACCTTTTTCAATTTTTTCACAATGGCTAGGGATTTGCTGCAGCTCAATTAGCATTAGCTCATAAATGCTTGTATTACTGAATGTATACGGTTCAAATCGAGAGTCTTCAAGCATTGACAATAGCAGATTTGCGTTAGCTTCTAAATTTTTTATAATTTCGATGGCTGGAGCCATTAGGCTGCAAGATGCATCAATTAAATTATGCTGTAATCGTAAAGATAATTGAAAGTCATCTTGATACTTGAAGAGAAGGGCATTGAATCTTGTAATAGTATAAAGTGATGCGTTTGGAATCTGTTTTTCTAATTGGGTTATTTCTCGAGGTATAGGAGAAGAGGATTTCGCTGAAGCTGGCTTTGTGATTTCTGATTGAGTAGGTTCTGAATGTTGTATTCTAGTCTCTAAGATAACTCTTCTTTTTTTCTTTGAATTTCTCTTTAATTTTGACGATTCAGGTGGGTTTTCTCCGTTATCTTTAACCTTTAATTCTTCTTCCGTAAATGTTGTAAGTTGTTGCTCAACCTCTAAATCAATTTGTTTTTGCGTTTTTGAGGCAAACTGGGAGGTTCTTTGGATTCTATGCTGCTCATCTGCTAGATATTGCTTTAATAAAAGAACAGGGCTGCTTTCTGTTTGAAGCAAAAAATCATCTAACGTTACGGCATATAACCATATATTTTGAAGCCAACCAAACTTACAACTATCTAAAACTGATTTCATTATTGTTTTGTATAGCGATAGTTTATTAGCTTTCGCAAAAATAATGTTTTGTGATATTGAATACATTAGGGTTTTAAGGAGGTATGGTTTAGCCTGACATTCAAGGTTATCTAATCTGCGAAGAGCTGTTGGCATACTTTCGACCGAACAAGTTATTAATTCTATATAACACAATGCTTGTTGTCTGTCGGGAGTCAAAAGGAAAGGGATTTGAGCCCATATATGTATGATAAGTTTCCTATTTATATAAAATTTACCCTGACAAATGACTTTAAATAACTCTAAACATTTTTCGGGGCATTTAGCTGAAATTGAGCTTATTCTTAAATTATCAAAACACTCTAGGATATTATGCCAAGCTTCAAGGAAACTTGAGCATACTTCGCCAACGATCAAACCATGGTTTCCTTTACCAAGACTTTTTTCATCGGATGTCGCACCTTGGAGTAGTCTAGAATTACTTAGCTCAAGCAGCGTATCTTGCAACTCCTCTATTGTTGTGATTAATTTATCAATTTCAGCACCTAATATTTCAGGGGCTTCGTTCGTTTTTGCTAGAATCACAGCGCAATGGAACTTTAATTTTTGAAAGTGATTGGTTTCCTCAAAGATCGCTTTTTTTAAAAAAAAGCAAAATTCTCTTAGAGCGAAATGTTTATCTTGAACTGCATCAGCTTTTAATTTTCCTTGCTCAGTTTTGTAGGCCTTTTTTATATTCATAAGGAACAATGGTCGGCTGTGCTCACAGAAAAAATTTTCGTACTCAGTCATTATACGGTTTGCTTGAAAACGCCATGACTCTGTGGCAGGCAAGGACTTTTTTGCTTTAGTTTTATCTTTATCTTGTTTTAAATGTTCTTTAATGTGGAGTTCTAATTCTTTTCCTTTGGGAGGTTTTAGAGGTTGATATCTTCGATAAAGAAGCTCTAGTTGTTCTTTAGATAACTGGCTACTAACAGACAGAGTAGCATCATCAACTTTTTTTGGCTTAAAGGCTGGAAGTTCAAACACCTGTAGATATTGATCTTGCTTAAATTGGGTAGGTTCTGCTGGGTAGTATACAGCTTCTTCTTTTTTAGATGGTCTAGGTTTTTTAGATCTTCTAATTAAAGCGGTAGGTGGATTTAGGGACGCTATTTGGGGCGACGTTCCTCTAGGTTGTTTGCTACTAATTATATCTTCAACACGACAGTATTTATTTTGAAGTATGCCCCAGAGCCAATCTACTTGTATGCGAAATTCATGAAGGTTTAAGTTCATAATGACATATGGGCTGTTGAGTGCATTTATATACCATTCCTCAATATTCAGTTTGAATATGCAGGCTAAAAAAGGCGTCCAAGGGATCAAAGAAGCACTTTGCATATCAATTTGTAATTGAGGGTGCTGTTTGAGAAAGTAGCAAATTGAGCATAAGACCTCGCATACCACTTTGTCAGGGATTCGAGTGTATAAATTTAAATGTTCTAATACAAAAACAGCTTGATCGGGTTTACGTAAATATTGGGTGAACTTTAAACTCGAAACTATGTATTTTAAATGTAGTTCCCCGCGCGAATATCTTTCACTCAGCATGAAGGTATCGACTTGATCAAAAATGTTTAACTGTGCTATTTGGGCTTTGGATTGAGTCAGTAGACTGAAAATATCGATTCCAGCATGTGTAGTACTTTCAACTGCTTCAAGTATTAATGAAGTATTTTCAATAAACAGCCCAAAAAATTCTAAGGTCGATAGATAAAACTGCTTAATATCAGATTGAAATGGTGTCACTGAGTCGAACAATAGGTTAAATAACCTTATTTGTTTGAATAAATGGTTGTCGAGACCTTGAGCTTGATAGAAATTAATTAATGTATGTCCTTGTTCCCCTATTTGTAGGTTCGTTTGCGTCGGTGCAATGGCACTCATAAAGCCTAATTGCAATAATAAATAATTGAATTTTTCTAGAACGATTTTTGATTTGCAGAGCACTTCTAATATCTTATGGTGCATTTGAACATAGCCAACTTCTGACAAAGATGTTCCTTCACTACTATTTGAGAAAGTTTGTATAAGTGTTACTTCATCAGGGTAAGTTTCTAGATGTTGAAGGTATTGCTCCATTAAATGATTTGTTTTTTGTAATAATGGTAGAGAATCACAGTGATTGAATCTCACTTGATGCGAAGAGTTATCTATGGTTTGGGTATATATTGTTTTGGCTTGAAAGTAGAGTGAAGGTAAGTTTCTATCCAACCACTGACCGCTGACTGTTTCAAAGTTCAATGTTACTGAATCTATAGGAATGTCTCCACCTTGACTAGTTTCAGAGATAGATAGTGCTTCACTTCTTGTTGAAGGGCTTGAAGGTGAGCACTTTGCTTCACAAGTGGACTTAGTTGTGTTTGTATCTAGAGCTTTATTTCGAACTTCTTTTGTAAAACTTGGCCATTCATCTTGTGCTGGAGTTAAAGCTGGTGCTTGTGGAGTAGAGGAAACTGCCATACTGTTTGTAAGCGTATTACTTAATGAACTTATCGAATGGCATCTAAAATACTCCCTAAGCACTGTATAAGGACTGAATTTTTAGTGCTTATTTTTGAGGAAGTGTTTTGAAAAAGGTGCTCTGCATAAAGTGATTTAATATCATTAGGTTTTTGTCGTTTATACAGAGCAGAGGTCAGCTAGATTATTTATCTTCAGGTACATAACCTTCAATTTTTACGTCTTTTCCTTCAAACAAAAATTCAACCATGTTTTTTTCGAGTAGCTGACGATCATCGGCATTCATCATATTGAGTTTATGTTCATTGATAAGCATGGTTTGTTTTTTTTGCCATAAACCCCAAGCTTCTTTACTGATGTTGTCAAAAATACGCTTACCAATTTCCCCTGGGTACAGTTGAAAGTCTAGGCCGTCTGCTTCTTTATTTAAGTACACGCAGTTTACTGTGCGAGCCATATTTTATTCCTCATTATTAATCGATCTTACTTCGGCTAAGATCTTTTCCGTAGCGGCCGCTAGCCCCACTTTTTCAGGTTGTTTTAAATTAAACCAAAGCTCCGAATAAGTGCTGGAATCTAGTAGCTCATTAACTTGGTGGTGATTATCGTCTAAGTCTATCAAAGAAGTACTAATATCTAAATGATAGTGACTAAAGGTATGTCTAAACCCTGATAGGCGTTTAATTTTCTTGGTTTGTGAAGAAATTTTTATTACGAATGCTTCTAAGTCAGCATTCGTTTCAAATTCGGGGAAGCACCATAGCCCTCCCCATATTCCTTTTGATGGACGCTGCTTTAATAATACTTTTCCATCTTGTTTGATTACTAAGAAATGGGCAGCCTTAACAGGTTTTTCTGTTTTAGGTTTCTTGCCTGGATAATCAGTTTGATTTCCTTGGCGCTGAGCTTGGCAATCAATAGCAACAGGGCATTGCTCACATTTAGGCTTTGAGCGAGTACAAATCATGGCGCCTATATCCATCATGGCTTGATTGTACTTTTGAATTTCACCTTGGGGTGTATATTGCTCAGCAATTCCCCATAATTGACTTTCAACGGTTTTCTTTCCCGGCCAACCTGCAATAGCGCCATGACGGGCTAATACACGCTTTACATTGCCATCCAAAATAGAATGGTGTTGACCGAGTGAAAGAGAAAGAACTGCCCCTGCTGTTGAGCGACCGATACCGGGAAGGTCTAATACATCATAGAAGGACTCAGGAAATTCACCTTTGTGCTTATCTCGTATAAGTTGAGAAGCTTTATGTAAGTTTCTTGCTCTAGCGTAGTAACCAAGTCCAGTCCAATGATGGAGGACTTCATCTTGTTCGGCATTAGCTAAATCTAAAACACTGGGAAAGCTTGCCATGAATTTTTCAAAGTAGGGAATAACCGTAGCGACTTGAGTTTGCTGAAGCATGATCTCAGAAACCCATACTTTATATGGGGTTTTACTCTGCTGCCAAGGTAAGGTTTTACGTCCGTGAATATCGTACCAGTTGATAATACGATCTGAAAAAGAGGGTATTTTTGTCATGGCGGCAGTGTAATCGGCATCGATTAACGACACAAGGGACTTGCACTGTTTTTCACTTTGTAGATAATGCTCCATCTTTGATGAAATTGTTGAGAACAGAGGCAATAATGAGCGAAGTTACCACCGCTGAATTTAATGAAGAAGGTAAGTACCTTCGTAAAGTTAGAAGCTTTGTATTACGTGAAGGTCGTTTAACCAAAGGACAAGCCCACGCTATTGAAACTCAATGGCCGACAATGGGGTTAGATTATAGCCCTGAGGCAATTGATTTAAAGTCGGTATTTGGTCGTGAAGCAGACACCGTTCTTGAAATTGGTTTTGGTATGGGCGCCTCATTAGTTGAAATGGCCGCAAATGCTCCAGAGCAGAACTACATTGGTATTGAGGTACATCAACCGGGTGTTGGTGCTTGCTTGGCTAGTGCGGCAGAAGCAGAAGTGACTAACCTTCGTGTATACCACCATGACGCGATTGAGGTATTAGAAAACTCGATTGCAGATGGTTCGTTAGCACGCGTGCAATTATTCTTCCCAGATCCTTGGCACAAGAAGCGTCACCACAAACGTCGTATTGTTCAGCCTGAATTTGTTCAACTGTTAAGACGTAAGTTAAAAGTTGGTGGTGTATTCCACATGGCGACTGACTGGGAAAACTATGCAGAGCACATGTTAGAAGTGATGGATGCGGCTGAAGGGTATAAAAATCAGTCTAAAACGAAAGATTATGTTGAACGTCCAGAGCATCGCCCATTAACAAAATTCGAAGCGCGTGGTCAAAGACTTGGTCACGGTGTTTGGGATCTAATGTTCGAAAAAACGGTATAATTTACTCTATAATCATATTTACCAAGAGTTAGTATTTTTAACTAACTCTTGGTTTTCTAAATTCTTAATCATTTCTGTTTATTTTTCACTTTTAAAATACAATTCCTTTTAAAACATATGTTTATGTGTTTTGGCACAGTTCCTGATATAGCTTTGTCAACTGAATGATAAAAGGAACTTCACCATGACTTTTGCTAAAACCACCACTTCAATGATCATTGCTAGTTCATTTATGGCTTCCTCGGCTTTTGCTCATGATGAGCATCGTCAAGAATGTAATATCTCACTAAACTATGACATCACGGCTTCTTCAAATGAGTTAACTGTAAGTGATAATGGCAATGAACAATACCGCATTGTAGGTGATCGTTTATTTGTTAATGACAAACAAGTTGATTTAGATGCAGGTCAAAAACGTTTGGTTTCTGAATATCGGCAAGAGGTGGTTGACCAAGTTCCTCAAGTGATCGAATTAGTGAATGGGGCTGTAGAGCTAGCGTCTGATGCTATGGGGTCAGCACTTACTCCCCTACTTGGCGATGAAGCGGGTAGTAAGCTTGAAGAAGTTATGGAAAAGGTTCAAGAGCGTATAGGCAAAGTTGCATATCAAGATGGTAACTCTTATCACCTTGGTGCTACTGAATCTACGATTGATCAAGCATTTGACCAAAACTTCGAAGAAGAAATCGAAAATGCAGTGAAAAGCTCCATTGGCAGTATTCTTATGAATGTTGGTGCTGCATTAATGTCATCGGATGGCGGAAGCTTCAGTGAAAAACTGACCGCATTCGAGCAAAAAATGGAAACAATGGCGGAAGATTTAGAGACTAGTGTCGAAGCACAGGCCGCCGATTTTGAACAACAAGCTGATCAAATGTGCGATAACTTCAAGTCTTTGGCTAAATTAGAGCAAGAAGTAAGATTGGCGATTCCTGAGTTAAAAGCTTTACCAATAACTATTAACAACCAGAAAGTACATAAAGAACATAGTATTTAAGTTTTAAAGTAACCTTTCCCTTATATTATCTTCCCTTATCTCCTTGGAAGTTCAGGCGCTCTCGTAGCGCCTTTTTTTATTGATTCAGGTAAAGTACATCAATCGAAGTTTGAGTGTATACTCGTGATACTTGAAAATGCAACTTTCAGGGCTTATTCAGCGTTGCATTATTCGAGGCGTGAAAGTGCAGAACTAGCGGGCTAATTTAAGCTTTCACAACACAGAAGAATCAATGCTGAAATCTTGCATCTTCAGGTATCACGAGTATGGATTTTCAATGGCATTAAGTAATCAGCTGTTATTGTTTTTAGATGTAGTGCAACAAGGTTCATTCACGAAAGCGGCTGCTTTACATGATATGGATAGGTCATCTTTGTCAAAAAAAATAAAACAGTTAGAAAGGGATTTAGGGGTTACGCTGCTTAATCGTTCTACTCGCTCGTTTTCGTTAACTCATGCGGGTGAGGAGGTGCTGGCGACAACTAAAAAGTTAAAAGAAAACTTAGATGAAATAAAATATATTGCCAGCTCATATCAATCAGAACCCAAAGGCCGGCTGAGAGTTACATCTCCTATTTATTTCGGGCACGAGTATTTATCGCCTGTGATTGCTGATTTTATTAAGAAGTACCCGGAAATTGAAATTGAACATTCGATGTCAGATATAAAATCAGACATCATTACTGATAATTTTGATTTGGCTTTTCGTTTAGGAAAATTAGCAGATTCAAGATTGATAGCGAAAAAAATCGCTGATGCACATTTTGTTTTAATTGCGTCACGTGACTTTTATGAGACAAATGGTCGACCGAATACGCCTCAAGAAATTGAGAAGCTACCCTGTGTTATCTATAAAAACTCAGAAGTAACGCTAGACCAACTTACCTTAATAAATAAAAGCTCTAATGAGGAATACTCTAATATTCGGTTACATGGGCGTATTAAAGTCAGCAATGTCAGAACCTTAATCGATGCCGTTAGTGATGGTTTAGGGTTTGCGGTTATTGATGCCTCTAATCTGCATGATAGTTTGTCAGAGTTAGGGCTGGTCACCTTATGTCCAGAGTACAGTGTCTCTAATAGAAACACTGGAATATATGCCTTATACCCAAACATAAAATGCTCATTATTAGCGAAGCAGTTTCTTCAGGCCGTGGAGGAATATGTTGAAAACCCTCCACGTTGGCTGGCTAATTTAGACTAAATTAACCTCAGCTCTGTATAACGAAATCAATAAGGTTTTGATTTTAAATCTGAGCCTTAAATTTTTATCTACAGTGCGGCTAATTATGTGTAGTTCAAGGCAGCACAGTCCGTAATAGCTGGTCTATTTCGGGATGTGCTAACACTGAAATACGCTTAAGTAGCTGTACTGTAGGGGTTGGCTTATCCAGAACTGAGGTTAAATTACAGTCACTACATCTGCCATAGGAAGTCGAGCTTTAGGTTTGCCATGGTTATAATCTTCACCTTCTAGGTGGTAACCCATTGCTAATGCAAAGTCACATTCATAACCATTAAGTTCATCTGCAAATTCTTTTGAGATCATGTCTGCATCTACGCCTTCCATCGGCGTAGATGCAATCCCTAGGCGTGCCAATACATGTAAGGTATTACCGACGGCAATGTAAGTCTGTGCTTTTGTCCAATCTCTATTATGTCCTGTTTCATCAGTATTTAATTCAGCAAAAGCAAATGCACCATTAAGCATGTTGTCATAATTTTCAGCAGGTAAGTGACCAGAGGAAACTTCAGCATCAACTACCTTTCTATAATCCTCTTTATTAAATTTCGGATTATGAGCGAACAAAATAATGTGTGATGCTTCGGTGGCATGTGGTTGATTAAATTGGAACATATTGGCGAACGTATTATGGAAACGCTGTTTTGCCTCATCACTTTCTAGGAAAATGAATTTCCATGGTTGTGAGTTAATTGAAGATGCAGATAGACGAATTGATTGTTTAATAACTTCAATGTCTTCTGAAGAAATACGCTTCGTAGGATCATACTTTTTAGTGGTATAGCGATTGTTTAAGTCTGTGATAATAGGATGTGACATGGTGTTTAACCTCAATGCTTTCGAATTGAGGGCATCATAGAAGTTTATGATGGCTGAATAAATAACAATTGCTTCCAATCACTGTGGAATAAAATACCTACAATCTCAGAAGAAGAACACACCTGCACCAACATGGTGCGCTGACATTTGTGTTGGTGCGAAATTATTCCTCTTACTTATTTTTATAATCAATTTTGACATTTAAGGATTGATTAATTATTCGTTTTTGTTGGTAAAAAACTAGGTGATGTAAGGGTTTACCCCTATTAATAACTTCAATGAAAGGAGCAAACTCTAACTTTGGCAAAGTTTCTGCTTTTAACAAATTTCAAACATTTGTGTGGAGGCGTCATGAAACTTGTTACTGCGATAATAAAACCATTTAAATTAGAAGATGTTAGAACAGGGCTAACAGAACTTGGTATTACAGGACTTACGGTTACTGATGTAAAAGGCTTTGGTCGACAAAAGGGAAAGACTGAGTTGTATCGTGGGGCTGAATATTCCATGGACTTTTTACCAAAAGTTAAAATCGAAGTTTTAGTCGATGAAGAATTATCAGAACAATTGATTGAAACCATCATATCTTTAGCCAATACAGGCCGCATTGGTGATGGAAAAATTTTTATTACTCCTGTTGAAGATGTAATCAGGATCCGTACTGGCGAAACTGGCATCGATGCAATTTAACAAGGAGTGATAATTCAATGGAACAATATCTTTCTTTATCTTATGCGCTAAATACGTTTTATATTCTTACTTCAGGTGCGCTGGTGATGTGGATGGCAGCCGGTTTTTCTATGCTTGAAGCTGGCTTGATCCGCACTAAGAATACAACAGAAATACTGACCAAAAACGTAGCATTGTACTCAATTGCTTGTGTTGCATTTTTAATTACTGGCTATGCCATGATGTATGGCGGTGAGCAAGGTGGGATTTGGATCAATGTCGGCACTTTGCTTAATGAAGAAAACTCGGTCGAACAGGTGCTTTTTGCAAAAGAGGACTCAATCGTTTTCTCAAATTACGCGGATTTTTTCTTTCAGATGGTTTTTGTAGCAACAGCACTTTCTATTGTTTCAGGTGCAGTGGCTGAAAGAATGAAATTAAGTGCATTTTTACTCTTTAGTATCGTTATGGCTGGCTTTATTTACCCTGTTCAAGGCTTTTGGAACTGGGGAGGCGGGTTTCTTTCTACTGCGGGGTTTTATGATTTTGCAGGTTCTGGCACTGTTCATTTAGCAGGAGCGGCAGCAGCCTTAGCAGGTGTACTTTTTATTGGGCCGCGTTTAGGCAAATATACTAATAAAGGGATAAATCCAATTCCGGGCGCGAACCTTCCTTTAGCTACTCTAGGTACAATGATTTTGTGGATGGGGTGGTTAGGCTTTAATGGTGGCTCTCAACTAGCAATTGCTGATGTTGAAAACGCTAATGCGGTTGCTAAAATCTTTGTTAATACTAATACGGCGGCTGCTGGTGGAGTGATCGGCTCGTTGGTGTTGTCTAAATTAATCTTTAAGAAAATCGATTTAACTATGCTGCTAAATGGCGCTTTAGCTGGTTTAGTTGTTATCACAGCAGATCCATACTCTCCTTCAGTCTTATGGACATTATGTTTTGGTATGATTGCAGGGGCGATTGTATTTTTATCCATTATTGCGCTGGATAAGTTTAAAATTGACGATCCTGTTGGTGCTATCTCTGTGCATGGTGTCGCAGGAATATTAGGTTTGCTATTTGTTCCTATTACTAATGATGAAACCTCCTTGTTTTATCAGATTTTAGGTATTGCTATGATCTTTGCATGGGTGTTTGTTGTTTCGTTAGGTCTTTGGTGGATACTTGATAAGTTGGTTGGGTTAAGAGTGAGCAAAGAGCAAGAGCTGCAAGGTTTAGATCTTTTAGAGTGTGGTATGGAAGCTTATCCAGAATTTACAACTCGATGATCAAATTAATGCAGTTAAACATCGTTTAACTGCATTTTGCTATATTTAGCACCTATACCAATTCAATGTTTACCGAGAAAAAACGAATAGTTATTGATTTCTTATAAAAGAATTAAGCCGTAATATTGGTATAAATTAAGTCGTTTGGTGTTTTTAACTTCAAACACCGGTTGAAAAATATAAACACACTGTTTCAATCGCTGGAATATTGTCAACTCAATTTGATATAATGCATAACTAATAACAAATATTCACTTCTGTATTACTCAAATTTTGCAGCTGGTGAACAAATATCTCATTTGATCATACCAAGCGGTATTTACCTCTTAGATCAGATTCGGTGTCAATTGATGTGCGTTACTTGAGGCGGCTTCCATGCTCGAATTGTTAGAACCAATTGCTATTTTCACCCATGTGGCTCGTGCCGGTAGTTTTAGTGCAGCAGCACGTAAATTAGGCATTTCAAAATCAAAAGTTAGTACTCAAGTTGCTGACTTAGAACATAAGCTTGGCATTCAACTTATTCAAAGAACCACGCGTAGCTTAAGCCTTACAGAGGCGGGTAATATGTTGTATGAGCAAGGTGAAGAGTTGCTTAGAGATGTTGAGCAGTCTGTAGCCAGTGTTCATAATCTAAATGAGTCAACACGAGGTGTACTAAAAGTCGGTATTTCTCAATCTTTTGGTACCATGCACATTATCCCTGCTTTGCCTGACTTTATGGCAAAACACCCAGAATTGTCACTACAAGTTAGCTTGCTTGATCACAAAGTTGATGTTGTGAACGAAGGTTTAGACCTGTTGCTAACTATGTCAGAACAACTTCCTCTAGGAATGGTGGCTCGACCACTAATGAAAAGTCAGTTTGTACTGGTGGCCTCTCCAGAATATATCGCAAGATGCGGAGAACCTAAGCGCCCTGAAGATTTGGTTGAGCATAACTGTTTGGTATATCACGGGGAATGGCATGAGCATAGCACATGGCAGTTTAAGCGTGGCGATGACTATTGTGAAATTGGAGTGTCAGGTAACTTTAAAGTAGATAACGCACCAGCGCTTAAATCAGCGGCTGTTAGTGGTTTAGGTGTGGTTTATTTGGCTTCATATTTGTTAGAAGATGAAATTGAAAAGGGCACATTAGTGCCATTGCTTCGAGACTGGCAGTTAAGTCATCACTTACCGTTACAAGCAGTTTATCCACGTCGTAAGCATTTAGCACCTAAAGTTAGCGTGTTCATTGAGTTCATCAAAGAGCATATAGGTACACCGCCATATTGGGATAAAAACCTTGCAAACCTTTATGAAGAAAGGAAGTAGCTTGTTTTTATATGCGGAAAATATGAAAACATTGTTTATGTTTTAGGATACTGTACCGTTTAATTTTTGGCTTGAGTGAAAACTCGAAAAAAAACAGATAGTTGGGTAGTGGTTGCTCTAGGCGGTATTTCTGATGAATAGAGTGTAATGTTAAAATCATGATAACTAGGTATTGAACTCTGTTCTGATATCAATACAATGGCTTCACCGTTACAAAATGATTTGATTCTTATTTGAGATAAGAAACGACCCCTTTTATCTGAGATAGGCAAATCGGTTAATCCAATTAACAAGTTTTGCGATGGTGTCAACAACTCAACCATTTCAAGTTGTTGACTTTGAAACCATTACCCTCATTTGGTTACCCCAGCATTTTGCTGGGGTTATTTTTATCTCTCACCTTGCACTTCAAATTTATCGCTAGCTAAGCGTGCTTTTCCATCGGTATCAATCACCCAGTGTTCACGGTGTACAACACCAAAAGCTTTGTTCATTGTCCAACTTGAGGTCAGAATAAAGCCATTTCCATTTTCTTCAGGTGTCCACGTAACCTCTGTGTAATCGACATCCTTGAAGCCTTGGTCGATGATGTTCTGCCAGAAAGCTTGGATTTCTTCTCTGCCTTTAAAAGTACCGAAAGGCAGTGCTTCCATTACCGTATCTTGCTGATACTGTGCCGCACAACCAGCTGCATCTTGATTATTAAAAGCGGTTTGCCATGCAGCAATACCTTGTTTACACAATTCTAGAGTTTGATTTGAAGACATATTGAGCCTTTCATCGTTAGTGACTTTTCTGAATAGTAAAACTAAAATTGCACCATGAAAACGAAGTAATCAGAAATCACTGTTAGATAAAATGAAACAATTAAGGACGGGCTATGAAGCAATTTAGATATATGTCGGTATTTGCTCATGTGGTAGATAAAGGCTCCATTTCAGCAGCGGCTGAAGCATTGGGTTTATCTAAGTCCGTGATAAGCCAACAACTTAAATTATTAGAAACTGAACTGAATGTTGTGCTTCTAAAGCGCACCACTAGAAGTCAATCGCTTACTTCAGCAGGTGAAGCTTTTTATCAACATTGCAAACAGCTCAATGATCTAGCTGAAAGCGCTTGGTTACAAGCAAAAGAAACTCAGTCGATCCCTAAAGGCAAAGTTAAGATCACAGCTCCTAATGCGTTGATGGATACCATTGTTGTGCCCGCCATCACACAAATAATGCAAATCTATCCAGAACTTGAGCCTGAATTAATCAGTAATGACCGCTTATTGAATCTCAGTAAAGAAGATATCGATTTAGCCATTAGAGTAGGTCCATCGCCAAATAGTGGTATGAAGCAACGCAGGATAGGTCAGTTTATAGACGTGCTATGTGGGCATTCAAGTTTTATGAATGATGGTGTAGATGTGGCTAATGCTTATATTGCCAACAGTTGGCAAGGGGCTCATATTTACCATCAATTTAAGCACCGTAAGACTAAGACCGAATTGGAATTCACCGCTAAAGCTAAATGTGTGGCTAATTCATTTCACACTTGTCTTTCTTTATTGAACAACAGAGTGGGTATCGGAGTCGTCCCTGATTTTTTATTTGAGCAGATGAAGCCCGAGTTAGTGGAAGTATTTCCTGAATATCAGTTACCCATAAATAAGGTTTATGCGGTATACCCATTTATGGAGACTCTACCTTTGAATGTTAGGGTTATTTTGGCTGAGATAGAGAGGCAACTTGGGGCTAAAGGAAACCGTTAAGCAATTATTTTTTGCTTAAATGTTGCTCTAATACAGTAATAGCCTCGGTCTGTTTTTTTTCTCGAGCACGGGACAAAGGTGTCTCAAAATTGTTGTCTCTTAGCTTTGGGTTTGCTCCATTTTTTAAGAGTACTTGGATACATCCGGTATGCCCTTTTTCTGCTGCACAATGTAATAGTGTTTTGCGATCTTTGCCTTTGGAATTGACGAGATCAGGGCGGCGAACCAATAAAGCTTTCAATAATGCAGCCTCACCTTTAAAGGTTAAATAGATTGCAAGATTGTGTCCTTTGATATTCTCTTTGTAAATTAAATTTGGATGCTCATCCAATAGTGTTTTTAATAATCCTAAATCATCACTTTCTGCTGCATAATGCAGTATGTTACAACCCTTTTTGCATGTTGCATCAACATCAGCACTCTTGCTAACCAACAATTCATAAGCCTGTATGCTTCCATTGTAACAAGCGCAATGTAAGGGAGTTATACCTTCTTTGCTGCAAACATCTACACAAATTCCTTTACTTATTAAAAACTCAATACACTGCGTACTGTTATTTGCTGCTGCTATGTGTAGAGCAGTAATTCCTCGCTTATCACAAGCTAAGAGGTCGACTCCATTTGCCCATAATTGCTGTAATTGGGATAAATTATCGCTAGCGCATGCCTCTTTAAGTTGAGTATACGAACTAGACAGCTTTTGAATTATAAATAACTTGAAACTCTCTATAGTGTTTTTGGGTATTTGAGCTAAATGTTTGGGGACAGCTATCGAATAGGCAGTTCCTCTAGATCTTTGTACGAGCTCTACTGGTTCTAGATCTAGAGGTTGCATGGATAAAAATTTAAACGAGCGTATTCGAGCCGTTTTACCCGCTTCGAATTTGATGCCCATTTGATATGTCCATTGATTTGAGTCATTAAATTTTACAGTAAATACTTTACCTGATAACTCTGCAATACGAGTTAAGTCTTTAGTTGACATTTGCCAATGCAAATCTGCAGGTATTTTGACAAAAATAGGTTCTAGTGAAGCAGCCATACGTGTTGTTTCTAAAGAAATTTTTTAGATTGTGAATCAATAAGCTAAAAATAACAGTTAAATATTGTTTAAGTTTGAATAGTCGATTGAGAAATAAGTGAACATACACTTATGTCAATTCCCTAAAACTTAAAATTCATTGTGAGGTGGATAGGCTTATAAGTAGCTATTAATTTTTGGCCAAAGGTTGTCAGATGAGTAGATGGGTATTAAGCAATTATTATGAATCATTAATATGACAATTGATTGTTCAAGTTATAAACTTTTTATATGACTTAATTGCGGGAAAGGGTATGACTGTTTCAGGAGTTCGTCCAGTGAGCGCTGCTTGGGTAGATACGCCTTTAAAACCCAAGGAAATGCGTATAGCAGAAATCAAGAGTTATCTATCAAAAAGTGAATGGAAAGATTTGGTTAGCTTGGTTCAATTGCTGACAGATACAGATCCAAGTTCGCATGAGAAAAAATTGGTTTGCAGTATTGTAAAACCAACAGAGCTTGCATACGTTTTAACTACGGAAGATAACATGGAAAAACTTTATTCAAATGCTACTAAATTTGGATTGCTTGAACGGCTAAGTAAGAATGAGCTCAAACCAACAAGTTTTATGGCGGAGAGTTTATCCCTGTTTGAAGGTGAGCAAAATTTTGACCCAGACAATTTTGGTACAACAGAGCATGGAGGTTTGCGAAAAGTTGAGCCTAATGGAACAATTACATATTCAACAAACCATGGAACCTTAAATCTTCCCAATGAAGGTAAATAGCTTATCAAGTCTCTACCACGAAAATAAAAAAGTGCGGAAATGCTTATGGGAAATCTAGAGGGCGTCCTCTAAATTCCCATTAAAATAAGAATGCCTTATTCAACTATGCAAATCACAACCCTCGATTCTTATAATACTCAACCTCAGAAATCATATGATAAGCACCAACTTGCTTCTGGAATTTAGAATAAGATTCCATCACCTTTGCAAACATAGGATCGGCAGCCGCTTGTTCAGCTAGGACTTCAGCACTGGCTTTTTTCAATGCTTTCATTACGTCTTCGGGTAAGGTTTTAACCTCAACACCATGTTTGGTTTTTAAGGTTTCTAAAGCGGCATTATTTCGAGCAGTGTATTCATCAAGCATATCTTGGTTGACGGCTCGAGTAGCAACCTCAACAATCTTTTGTAGATCTTTAGGTAGTTCATTGTAGGCTTTTTCATTTACAGTGAACTCAAGCATTGCACCCGGTTCATGCCAGCCAGAAGCGTAATAATGATCAGTTACCTTGTGAAAGCCAAAAGCTAAATCATTGTATGGGCCAACCCATTCTGTGGCATCAATGGCGCCTGATTGCAAAGAGGTAAATAGCTCACCGCCTGTTAACGCGACCGGAATTGCACCAAGCTTTTGAATCACCTCGCCACCTAAACCCGGAATGCGCATTTTAAGACCTTTTAAATCGTTTATTGAGTTGATTTCTTTTTTAAACCAACCCGCTGATTGTACTCCTGTATTACCGCCTGCAAATGGTATTACGCCAAAAGGTTTGTAGAGTTCACGCCATAATTCAAGACCACCACCATAATGAAGCCAGCCATTGGTTTCTTGAGCATTTAAGCCGAAAGGTAATGCAGTAAAAATAGGCGCGGCAGCCATTTTACCTTTCCAGTAATAAGCGGCGGCGTGTCCCATTTGTGCAGAACCTTGAGAGACAGCATCAAACACTTGGAATCCCGGTACAATTTCACCAGCGCCGTAGACTTTAATGTTCAGTCTGCCGTTACTCATTTCATTCACTTGTTTAGCGAAGTTTTCTGGCGCAGTACCTAACCCCGGAAAGTTTTTAGGCCAACTGGTGACTAACTTCCAGTTATAAATCTTCTGTTCGGCGGCTACTTTTTTCGTTGAGTCGTCCTTACCACAGCCTACCAATAAGGGCAGGGAGGCAATCCCGATAAATAGTGTTTTTATCCATTTGTTCATTATTAATTCTCCATTTAACTGTAAATTATCTTTGGAAGACTCGTTGCCATTTCTGGCCATATAGCTAGTGCTATCATCAGTAATACTTGCATCAAAATAAAAGGAATAACCCCTTTGTATATTGCTGATGTTTTCACTTCTTTTGGTGCTACGCCTCGTAAATAAAACAAAGCAAAGCCAAAGGGCGGGGTTAAAAATGAGGTTTGTAAATTAATGGCTATCATTATGCCTAGCCAAATAGGATCAACGCCCATCATAAATAAAGCAGGAGCAACCAGAGGGACGACGACAAAGGTGATTTCGATAAAGTCTAGAATGAAGCCAAGTAAAAAAATCACTGCCATCACGATCAAAATAGCACCAAACTGACCGCCTGGAATGTTTTCAAACATAGAGTGAACGAGTTCTTCACCGCCAAAGCCACGAAACACTAGAGAAAAAATAGAAGCACCAATCAGGATCATAAACACCATCGAAGTAATGGTGGTGGTGTTGATGGTGACCTCTTTTAATGTCTCTATAGATAACTTCTTTTTAAGCAGAGCGATCACTAAAGCACCAAAAGCCCCAATACCTGCCGCTTCAGTCGGTGTGGCGTAACCTAATAAAATAGAACCTAATACCAGTATGATTAATACCAACGGTGGGATTAAGCCTGATAACAACTCACTAAGTTTAAGTTTGGATTCTTGGGTTTGCTTAGGTGTCCATTCTGGTTTGAAAATACCAATCATCAAGGAGTAAATGAGGTACAAACCCACAAGTACCAAGCCGGGAATGATAGCAGCGGCAAAGAGATCACCAACAGAAATCGTTTCAGGCGAGAATATGCCTTGAGACATTTGTGCTTGCTGATAAGCACTTGATAACACATCACCCAACAGTACCAAGGCAATTGATGGTGGAATGATTTGGCCAAGTGTACCTGTTGATGCAATTACACCTGTAGCATAGCTTTGGTTATATCCGTGCTTAAGCATTGTCGGCAAAGACAATAAACCCATAGTGACAACGGTTGCACCAACAATTCCGGTACTTGCCGCCATTAATGCGCCGACAATGATAACGGCGATTCCCATACCTGCAGGCAGTCTGCCGAACGCACTTGTTAAAGACAGTAATAGTTCTTCGGCAATTTTAGATTTTTCTAGCATTACGCCCATAAACACAAATAGTGGTACGGCTAATAATGTTTGGTTGGTTAAAATGCCGAACAATCGACTTGGTAGGGCATTGAGTAAGGTGAAATCAAATGTCCCTGTTACCAAACCAATAGTGGCAAAGATTAGCGCCGTACCAGCCAGTGAGAAGGCAACAGGGTAACCCAGCATCAATACCACACATGTGACGACAAACATTAAGATGGCAATCCACTCCATTAGTTTGCCCCCTTAATGAATATCATCTTTAAAATATCAGCAATTGTCTGAAGAATTAATAACACGGGGGTGATGATGAGTAGGGACTTAAGAATGAATAAAAGCGGTAATCCGCCAGCTTCTTGAGAAGACTCTAAAATAGACCAAGATTGGGTAACGTATTGCCAGCTCATGATTAAGATGAAGCCACAAGTGGGTAATAGAAAAAAGATATGCCCAAACAGGTTAACTTTATTTTGTTTTGCTTTTGGTAAGCTGCGATAGAATATATCGACTCGTACATGTTTATCGATGAGCAATGTGTAGCTCATTGCTATCATCAATACAAAAGCGTGCATGTAAAGTACGCTTTCTTGTAGCCAAATCCAGCCTATGTCAAAGCCATATCTTAGAATAACAACCGTCGTCATGGTGAGCACCATGAGTAATGTTAACCACGCAATCCCTTTTCCTGAGATTGTAGATAGCTTATCAATCTGAGTTAGAAGCTTTTCTGTTCCTTCCCCTTGTTGCACGGTACAGCCTTATAATAATTTTTATGTGGCTTTTTTATACCGAATGATGGTTTTTATAGCAATATATACTTTAGGATAATAGAGGGACGTACGTTACTTTTAGTGGTAGATAAACAATCTGCTTTCAGTATAAAAAAGGCAGCTAATCAGCTGCCTTTATTTTCATATATAAAATGGTTTACATGCTTTGTGGGTTTGCAATCCAGTTATCTACTTTTTGCTCCAACACATCTAATGGCACTGGGCCGTTTTTCAGAACTAGAGTATGGAAGTCACGGATATCAAACTTATCACCCATTTGCTTTTCAGCTTTGGCGCGTAGCGCTTGGATTTTGATCATACCAATCTTATAAGCGGTAGCTTGTGATGGCATTACAATGTGACGCTCAACCATTTTAACGGCATCAGATACCGCGTTTGGTGTGTTGTCTGTGTAGTATTTAATACCTTGTTCACGAGTCCATTTCTTTTCGTGAATACCAGTATCAACCACTAGACGGCAAGCGCGCCATAGTTCCATCGCTAAGCGACCAAAATCAGAATATGGATCTTTGTATAAGCCCATCTCTTTAGGGAAGTTCTCAGTATAAAGTCCCCAACCTTCTACATAAGCGGTATAGCGGCCATATTTACGGAACTTTGGAATGCCTTCTAACTCTTGAGAGATAGCAATCTGCATGTGGTGCCCCGGCAAACCTTCGTGGTATGCCAATGCTTCCATTTGATACTTAGGCATAGCCTTCATATCGTACAGGTTAGCGTAGTACATACCTGGGCGAGAGCCGTCCGGCGCTGGTTGTTGATAGAATGCTTTACCTGCTGACTTTTCACGGAACGCTTCAACACGCTGAACGATCAAAGGTGCTTTAGGTTTGATCTTGAACACTTCATCTAAGCGAGACTGCATATTGTCGATTATCGCAGTGGCTTCTTTTAGGTAAGCTTTACGGCCTTCTTCGGTATCAGGGTAGTAGAATTGCTCATCATCACGCATGAATTTGAAAAATTCTTGCAATGAACCTTTAAAGCCCACTTTCTTCATAATAGCGCGCATTTCATTGTGAATGCGGGCGACTTCTTTCAAACCAAGTTCGTGGATTTGGTCTGCTGTCATGTCGGTGGTAGTCGTACGAGCAAGCGCGTTGTTATAGAAAGTTTCACCGTTTGGTAGCTTCCAAGCACCGTCACGAGTGTCCGCTTTTGCTTGCAGGTTCTTAGCGTAAGCAATGAACTGTTTATAGGCAGGGCCAACACTCTTGAGTAAAGCTTTGTTAGCGTCAGCAATAAGCTGATCTTTTTCTGCTTGGCTGATTTCAAGCTTGTTCACTTTACGTTTAAAATCAGCTAACAATACGCTGTCTTCACCTTTAGCGAAAGGAGCGCCTTTGATGATGTTATTGCTGTCAGAAATCACGTAGTTGAATACGAACTTAGGGGCAATAATGCCTTTGTCAGCACGAATTGTTAGTGCATCTTCTAATTGCTCAAAACGCGCTTTAACGCCGTTTAAGCGGCTGATGTAGGCGTTTGCGTCATCAACATTATCAATACGATGTTGATTGATTAAGAATGACGGAGTTGTTGAGTGAACGCCATACATTTGGTTCACTGGGTAGGTGTGATAGCGCCACTGATAGTCTGCAATGTCTTGCTCTAAGCTTTGCTTAAGTAGGTCATAACTTAGTTTGGTCTGAGTATCTAGTGTTGAGTAATCAATGTTATCAAGCTGTTTAAGATTGCGTTTTGTACGAGCAAGATCTTCAGCGTATGACTTTTCACTTAAATCGTCCCACTTACCGTAATCTTTTTTAATGCCTAAATAAGTTTGGCTTACTGGGCTAGCCATTACTGATTCCATAAACATGTCGTCAAACAGTTTATTGGCTTTCTCAGATTCAGACTGCTTAGTAATCACACTTTTAGCTGACTCTGGAGCTGGTGCTGTGTTACAGCCTGTGAGTAGAAGTGAAAGAGATACAGCTACTGCACTTAATGATGTTTTTATAGACATAACAAAACCACGGTTTCTTTGACAAACTGTGATTTTAATCAAGTTATAAATTCAATAACAGCTGCGAATGTTAGCAAATGTTTCAACAATGCGGTAAATGAGTAAATCTTGACCATAACTAAACGGTGAATTAGAGTGGATTTTCTATTCTATGGAGTGAGTAGCAATGAAAAAGATTGAAGAGCACCTTTCTAACTATAAAAGTGTTCATCTGAACACCAGTAATATCATTACTCATTTTATTGGTATTCCCACCATTATTTGGTCAATCATGGTTTGGTTAAGTTTATTTAGCTTTTCTCTTGGTGCGGGATATGAAATTTCTGCAGCCATGATTTTGGCAATAGTGGTGATGGCGTATTATTTTTATCTCAACGTCAAATTAGCTATTGGAATGTTGATTCTTTTTGGTCCCTTACTTTGGCTTGCAAATAGTATCTCTGTCATTAATGAAAGCGGTTTGGTAGCGCTAGTGGTTTTTATTATTGGCTGGATTTTACAGTTTTTAGGCCATAAATATGAAGGAATGAAGCCAGCATTTATTGATGACTTAAGCCAACTCTTTATTGGTCCTTTATTTCTTGTAGCAGAGATTTATTTTTCCTTTGGTTGGCTTAGAGAGTTGAACCAAAAAGTGAGTGAACAAGCGATTGAAAAGCGCATCAAATTGGATGCACTTAAAATGACAAAGTAGAGATATTTATAGCCTGATATCGATCAGGTTCGTTTCTAGAACAAACCTAATTCATCTATTAAAGCTCGGTCTTCCTCACTAATGTGGGGATTATCTCCAACAGCAACAGTTTGTTCAGAATCCATCCAATTGTGTAACTCATTATTTTCTTGCAGTCTTCTTTCAAGTTTTTTTTGTGTGGTAGCTTCAGTTTTCTGAGTACCTTCATCATTTGTTACTGTGAGAGCATTTGTAATTACTGTTACTCCAGCTTGTACTGCTGGCGCAATATTTAAAAATCGAGAAATATACGCTCTGCGCATAACTCTTACATCTTTACGCCTAAAAAGTGCATCTACTTGATAGCTGTTATTCTTTGTTGCAATAGTAGGCTCTGCCTTAGGATGAACATCAGCAGTATCTGCAGCTAAAGGTTTTAATTCAAGAGGTGCTTGTGTTGATGTTATGGCTGTTTGTATATTTACTCCATTAGCAGCTGGTAACATAATATTATCCATGATGAGGGTTGATGTCTTAAGTATGATTCAAATAATCCTTTAGTTTCTTAAAGTTAAATTAAAAGTGTTTTAAGTTTGTTGAGGAGTAGAGCAAACGATTCCTACTTGAATCGTGGATTTTGAAGGAAAAATAGTGAAGACAAGGTTATTTGGGAATAAGAAAGCACTGAAAAAAACTTCAGTGCTTAGCGCTGATAAGATCAATGCGTTTGTTTATAAAATTGAGGCATAACTCTTACTGTTTTAATCATATTTCCAGCTACTTCAACCACTTCAACAGGATAACCCGCTAAACGTAAACTGGTTCGTTCGGTTGGAATATCTTCTAAATATTCTAAAATCAATCCGTTTAGTGTTTTAGGGCCGTCAATCGGCATATTCCACTTCATTTCTTTATTGAGGTCACGAACGTTAATTCCTGCATCAATCAAATAGCTGCCATCTTGTTGAGGAATAATTTCTTCGCTCGGGGTTGGTAACATCGAGGTAGTAAAGTCGCCAACGATTTCTTCTAAAATATCATCTACAGTAACTAGACCTTGAATATCACCGTATTCATCTACCACTAAGGCTACGCGCTCTTTATTTTGCTGGAAGTTAGCAAGCTGAGTGTTGAGTGGTGTTCCTTCAGGGATGAAGTACAACTCTTTCACTGCACGAAGTAATGAAGACTTGCTGAATTGTTGTTTTGATTGAAGACGCAGTGCGTCTCGTAAATGGATAAAACCTACCGCATCATCAATGTTATCTCGATAAACCAACACACGGGTATGAGGGCTTTGGATCACCTGTTTATTGATGAGTTTAAAGTCGTCATTCATGTTGATGGCATAAATATCTGAACGAGGCACCATTACATCTTGAACCGTCATTTTTTCTAAATCTAAAATCGACAGCAGCATATCTTGGTGACGTTGTGGAATAAGAGCACCTGCTTCGTTTACTACAGTTCTCAATTCTTCTTGAGTTAAGGCATTGGCGGATGTCTCTTTATCCGTACCTAAAGAGCGTAAAAAGAACATAGTGATCAGGTTAAGCCCGTAAACCAATGGACGCATAATTATCGCTAGAAAGCTTAAAATATAGCTTGATGGAAACGCGACTTTTTCAGGGTGAAGTGCCGCCAGTGTTTTTGGCGTAACTTCTGCGAAAACCAGAATAACTAATGTGAGAATACCAGTAGCAACAGCAACCCCGAGATCGCCAGACATACGATGGCCAATCTCTGCCGCAATTACCGGAGCAATGATGTTTACAATGTTGTTACCAATGAGAATCAAACCAATTAAACGGTCAGGTTTCTCTAACAGCTTAGAGGCTCTTTGCGCACCACGATTACCACTCTCTGCAAGATGGCGCAGACGATAACGATTTAAGGTCATCAGGGCGGTTTCTGAGCTTGAGAAATAAGCTGAACACATGATAAGAATTACAAGGGTAACCAGAAGGGTTCCGGTTGAGATAGCGTCCAAAAAGGGCTCCGTTAGGTGATTAAACTGACAATTAGCCCGAAGTTATCGAGCTTTGAGGCTATCATTGTGTTTAATAGCCTCAGTGTCAACAATTTTACGAAAGTATCAGCTCTTTGACAATTCTTGCGCCAAAGTAACCAGCCGATAACAGGGTTGCACCAGTAAGAGTATAAATCACTGCGGTTTTAACTTTCACACCTATTTGATATTGCTGCCAAAGCATCGCGATATACACAAACCAAGCAATTATCGATAGCACAGCCTTGTGACCTTTACCTTCTGCAAACATATCATCTAAGAAGATAAAGCCAGTAGCTAAAGCCAAGCTCAGCAAAATAACGCCAATAACTACCAAGTGATATAGCTGCTTTTCGACAGTCATTAACGGAGGAATAGCGGGGCTCATGATTAATTGCTTACTTTTAAGCTTGTGTTGAATGACGGCAAGTTGAATGGCATATAGAGCGGCAATCATCAGGGTGCTGTATGCCATTAAAGATAAAATGACATGAGCGAGAACTTCAGGGTATTGCTCAAAGTGATAGATATATTCAGGCGGCACTAACCAAAGCAATGCCACAGAAATAATGGAAAAGGCGTAAATTACAGGAACAACGACAATAACCTTCATTCTGATCAACACAATCGTAAAGGTAAGGGCGATAATCCAGTTAACCAAAGATATTACATTGGTAAGGCTAAAATTTTGACCATCAGAGGTGATAATGGCTTCGCTTAGTGCAGCACCGTGAAGAGATACAGCAAACGCAGCAATAAGCACGACCAATTTTCTATTTGGCCCTTCAGTATGAAATAAACGGCTAGAGACTAGATAAAACGCCCAGCAGTAGAAGAAAATAGCGGCGGCAGAAAAAATAACCATTTGAGTATAACCTGTCCTGAATTAGTGTCCTTAAGCCTAGAAAAGAGATTAAGAGCCTTGACTAAACTCTCTTCTACAAAATCAAAATATCGCTAAAAAACAGAGAGCTTTAACGTTTTTTCTAGGTTTTGATTGATACGGTAAAATTTAACTGTTTTTTGCGCTAAGAGCGAGTTTAATTTTCTGTTTCTAGATAGAAATGAGAATTCTTACCACTTTTAGGTTGGTGACAAATCAAAAAATCTTAAATGAGAATGTCCTCATTGATAAGTATTTGAGTATAATAGCCCCAATTTTTTAGATGGATTATAGGTAAAGCTCAAGATATGTTTGAGAATCTTAGTGACAGACTGTCCCGTACCTTAAAGAATATCAGCGGCCGTGGTCGTCTGACTGAAGACAATATTAAAGAAACACTACGTGAAGTGCGTATGGCTTTATTAGAAGCCGATGTTGCTTTGCCTGTAGTTCGAGAGTTTGTAAAAAGCGTAAAAGAACGTGCGGTAGGTCAGGAAGTTGCTAAGAGCCTTACTCCGGGCCAAGTATTTGTCAAAATCGTTCAAAACGAGCTTGAAAAAGCCATGGGTGAATCTAATGAAGCATTAGATTTATCGGCACAACCGCCAGCGGTTGTGATGATGGCAGGTTTACAAGGTGCGGGTAAAACCACCTCGGTAGCCAAGCTTTCTAAGCTATTAAAAGAACGCCATAAGAAATCAGTATTGGTAGTGAGCGCTGACGTATACCGTCCAGCAGCTATTAAACAGCTTGAAACCCTTGCAAGCGAAGTTGATGTTGAGTTTTTCCCATCTGACATTAGCCAAAAGCCAATTGACATTGCCAATGCGGCGATTGCTCATGCCAAGCTAAAATTCATTGATGTGGTGATCGTCGATACCGCTGGTCGTCTTCACGTTGATGAAGCGATGATGGATGAAATTAAAGAGCTTCATGCCAGTATCAACCCTGTAGAAACCTTATTTACTGTTGATGCAATGACAGGTCAAGATGCGGCAAATACCGCTAAAGCCTTTAATGAAGCACTGCCGCTAACCGGTGTTGTATTAACTAAGGTTGACGGTGATGCGCGTGGTGGTGCTGCACTTTCGATTCGTCATATTACCGGTAAGCCTATTAAGTTCTTGGGTGTGGGTGAGAAGACGGACGCACTAGAGCCATTCCACCCAGATCGTGTTGCTTCTCGTATTCTTGGTATGGGTGACGTATTGTCCCTTGTCGAAGAAATCGAGCGTGGTGTAGATAAAGAAAAAGCCATGAAGCTGGCTTCGAAAGTGAAGAAAGGCGGTAAATTCGACCTTGAAGACTTCCGTGAACAGCTCGCTCAGATGAAGAACATGGGCGGCATGATGAACATGATTGAAAAGCTGCCGGGTGTTGGGCAACTACCACCTGAAGCATTAGCACAGGTTCAAGATGGTAAGCTGACCAATCAAATGGAAGCCATTATCAATTCAATGACCAAAACCGAACGTGCTCGTCCTGATTTAATTAAAGGATCACGCAAACGCCGTATTGCCGCAGGTTCAGGTACGCAAATTCAAGACGTCAATAAACTGCTTAAGCAATTTACCCAAATGCAAAAGATGATGAAGAAGATGTCATCTAAAGGCGGCATGACGAAAATGATGCGTGGCATGAAAGGTATGATGCCACCGGGAATGAAGATGCCGGGCCGTTAAAATCACGCATAAATGATCATTCACCGCATAATTTGACCAATTTAGTTGCCTTTTTTCAAAAGTCAGGTAAAATTTTGCGGCTTTCTTTTCTGGAACTCTACGCGAACACAGGGTTCCAGTTTTATTTTTTACCGAAAGGTAAACGTTAGAGGATTTATAACGCATGGTTACCATTCGTTTAGCTCGTGGCGGCGCAAAAAAGCGTCCATTTTACAACATCGTAGTTACGGACAGCCGTAATGCTCGTGACGGTCGTTTCATCGAACGTTTAGGTTTCTTCAATCCTTTAGCTAAAGGTCAAGAAGAGACTCTACGTGTAGATCTAGACCGTGTTGAACACTGGGTAGGTACTGGTGCTCAACTTAGCGATCGTGTTGCAAAACTGATCAAAGACGCTCGTAAAGCAGCAGCTTAATAGCGTTAAGGTATAAATTGATGAGCAATAACCAACAACCAGTCGTACTTGGTAAAATTGGCGCCAGTCATGGTGTTAAGGGTTGGATAAAAATCACGGCTTATACCGACTCTGTTAAAGGTATTTTTGATTACTCACCTTGGCTGCTTAAAGAAAATGGCCAATGGAGAGAGGTAAAGGTTACTGACTGGCGTCAGCAAGGCAAAACGGTGATTGCTTCAATAGAAGGAATCGAAAACCGTGAGCAAGCTCAATTACTCACTCATTGTGAAATTGGGGTGATGGCAGATGAAATGCAACAATTGCCGGAAGGCGAGTTCTATTGGAAAGATCTAATTGGTTGCGAAGTAATTAATACCAAAGGCTACAACATGGGTAAAGTTGATCAGTTACTTGAAACTGGTTCCAACGATGTACTTATGGTGAAAGCCAATATCAAAGATGCATTTGGCAAAACGGAACGTTTGATTCCTTTTGTCACAGAGCAATTCATCCTTGAGGTGAAATTGCCTGAAAAACAAATTTTAGTGGATTGGGAGCCGGACTTTTAAGGATGTGGCTAGGGATCATTACTCTGTTTCCAGAGATGTTTCGCGCGGTTACAGACTTCGGAGTTACTGGACGAGCCGTTAAAAACGGCTTATTAGAGGTGCAGTTGTGGAATCCTCGTGATTTCACCCATGATAAACATCGCACTGTGGATGACCGACCTTTTGGTGGTGGCCCTGGCATGTTGATGATGGTGCAACCTTTAAGAGATGCCATTCATGCTGCTAAAGCGGCAGCAGGCGAAGGCGCAAAAGTGATTTACCTGTCCCCTCAAGGGCGTAAGCTTACCCAAAACGGGGTTGAGGAATTGGCAGAAAATCAAAAGCTGATTTTGGTGTGTGGTAGATACGAGGGTATTGATGAGCGCATTATTCAGCAAGAAGTGGATGAAGAGTGGTCGATTGGTGATTACGTGCTTTCGGGCGGTGAATTACCAGCGATGACTTTGATTGATTCAGTATCGAGATTGGTTCCTGGTGTGCTAGGAAAACAAGCCTCAGCCGAGCAGGACTCGTTCTCTAACGGCTTATTGGATTGCCCCCACTATACGCGACCTGAAACTTTGGATGGTGTTGGTGTCCCAAAAGTATTGCTAAGTGGCAACCACAAAAATATTGAACGCTGGCGTCATCAGCAAAGTTTGTTAAGAACTTTACAGAGACGACCAGAACTATTTGAAAAGCTAGCTCTGACTGACCATCAAATGGCGCTTTTGTCTGAAGTAAGCAGTAAGACAGAAAATAAATAGCCTAGGCTTCAGTTACTACTAGGACGGAGTAATAAATGAACAATATCATTAAAATGCTCAACGATGAGCAATTAAAAACTGACGTACCAGAATTCGGCGCAGGTGACACTGTAATCGTTTCAGTACGTGTTAAAGAAGGTAACAAAGAGCGTCTACAGGCGTTCGAAGGTGTTGTTATCGCTAAACGTAACCGTGGTTTGCACTCTGCATTCACTGTTCGTAAAATTTCTAACGGTGAAGGTGTTGAGCGTGCTTTCCAAACGCACAGCCCAGCAGTAGCTAAGATTGAAGTTAAACGTCGTGGTCGCGTTCGTCGCGCTAAGCTTTACTATCTACGTGAGCGTTCAGGTAAGTCTGCACGTATCCGCGAAAAGTTGGCTAAGTAATAATTACTTAAGTCATAGTAAACAAAGACGTAGTGTTCGCACAGAAAACCGCCCTAGTGGCGGTTTTTTGTTGTCTAAATTTTAGTTCGACGACATAATCAAAGTTTATTCACTCAGGGTAACTCTTTGTCATGTCAGAAAAAACCACAGAGCCGTTAGAGGCGTTGCGGACTCAAATTGATGCTGTTGATCAGCAATTGTTGGATTTATTGAGACAACGTTTAGATTTAGTCAAGCAAGTGGGACATGTAAAGCAAGAGGCTGGTTTACCTATCTATGCGCCAGAAAGAGAAGCGGCTATGCTCAGTAAACGCCGTGCAGAAGCTGAAGAGATAGGAGTGGAACCGCAGTTAATCGAAGACGTGCTTAGGCGCTTAATGCGTGAGTCCTATCAGAGTGAAAACAAAAGTGGCTTTAAGCAATTGAATCCAGATTGTGGTGATATCGTCATCATTGGTGGTAAAGGGCACATGGGACAGTTGTTTACTGAAATGTTTAGATTATCTGGTTATCGTGTTCGTTGTTTAGATGAAGGTGATTGGGAACAGGCGCCCCAATGGTTTGAACAAGCAGGTGCCGTTATTATTACCGTTCCAATTTCAGCAACTTGTGAATTGATCCGCCATAGACTTACAGAACTTCCACCTCACTGTATTGTTGCCGATTTAACTTCAATCAAATCAGAGCCGTTACAAGCGATGATGGAGTCTCACAAAGGCCCTGTAGTCGGACTTCACCCTATGTTTGGTGGCGATGTACAGAGCATGGCAAAACAAATTATTGTGGTTTGCCACGGAAGAGGGCAAGCGCAATATCAATGGCTTATTCAACAAATGGAAATATGGGGAGCCAGTTTAGTTGAAGCCTGTGCAACTGAGCATGATGAAGCCATGCAAACGGTACAAGCATTACGACATTTTTCGACCTTTGCTTATGGGGTTGCGTTATTCAATTCGCAAGCGGACGTTGAAAAACTATTGCAATATAGCTCACCCATTTATCGATTAGAGCTGGCTATGGTTGGGCGTTTGTTTGCTCAAAACCCCAAACTCTATGCTGATATCATTTATGCACAACCTGATAGTATCAACAAAATCAGTACATATTCTTCCAGTTATCAAGCGTTATTAACCATGTTGAGAGAAGGAGACCGACAGGCTTTTATCCATAAGTTTGTTGAAGTTTCTGAATATTTAGGTGATTTTGCAGAGCAATTTCAACAAGAAAGCCGAGTATTACTTCAATCTGCTGCTGATATGATTAACAAACGCTAATATCCGCTTCATGACGCTTGGCCAATAAAACAATATATTAAGCCTCCCAAAATTTGGTTGTGGTGAGGCATTGATGTTTCTAACGGGAAAACAATTATCTACTGTTCTTCAAAGTCAGTTTGGAGGACTTGAGCAAAATCCAGCAAGATTTACTACTGGGCTTATTTTCAAAGAAGGCTACAAGGTAGTCTTTGATAAGGAAAGCAAAGAATTACAGACGTTCTTCATTGACTGGTTAAATACCCCGCAACAAGTAACAACTGAGAGTCCCACAACAGAAAGTGAAGAGTTTGCACTTAGGTTTCGAAATAGTGTTTTGATAGCAGATTCGACACCTTTAGAAGCAGCAGACAGTACCTTACGTCGCTGTTCCAATGATGAAGCATTATTAAACTTTTTTTTAGAGTGCTCAGGGCGCAAACGTATTAGTTGGTTCAAGCATTTATTACAGCAAGTGGATGGCGAGAGCGAAGTATTACCTGTACAAAAGATAATTGAATTACTCAATATGATTCACCATAAAGAACCTGGTGTGTGTCAAGACGTTTTAACGGCACTTGTAGCCGAAAGAGGTGTGCTCAAAAAATTATTGGTATGTGGTCATAGCGATTACAGTTTTGTGAATAGTATTGTCGACCATAATCAGTTAATTAATCTGATTAAAGCGTTAGATAGTAAGCAAAAAGCTGCGGTGCTGAAAGCAAAGAGCCAAGTTTCCCAGCTTAAAGAAACTGAGGATGGCACCGCAGCATATTTTGATCCTCAATTTATTACGAACTTTGAACCTGAGTTATTGGCCGCTGCTGCAAAGCACTGGCCTGCAAAGCTGACGGCACATTTGTTATCAGATCTTCCAGAAGCACAAGCTAAAGAGACACTATCTATGCTGCCATCAGTTAAAGCGGCAAATGCACTTTACGCTATGCAGTTTAAACAAGATACAGTCGAGACGTTTGTTATTCAGGACGAAGGGTACATTTTGCTCGATGAAATTCCGAGTGTTCAACATAATGACCAAGAAAGTAAAACGCATTCCAAGAAACGATTCTTGACGCTATTGTTGGCAGCAGAACCAGAAGTCACAACAGGCTGTTTATCCTTGTTTGACGTTAGTAAGAGAAGAGAATGGTTCGAAGTCATCGCTACCATGCCTGCAAGTATGCCACAACAACTCAACCAATATGCTATGGCATGTCCTGATGGCTTTGCATCCATGTTAGACACAGATAGAAATCAGGCTGTTGTGTGGGTGAAGGATTTACAGCCTGACGCTATTGCTCACTTGGCACAATTAGAGTCATTTAACTCAATATTTGATTTAGTCTTTAACCCGATAGACGAAGCATCTTGTAAGCAATGGGTTCAAGCTCTGAGTAAGCAAAGAACGGTTGTTGACTTGCAATGCAAACAAAGCCCTCATTCAAATGATGATATGAAAGCTAAGCTTAATCAGCTTGATGGCGTACTCAATTCTTTAATGGCTAAATTAATTGAAACGCAGCTTAATGAATCTGCCGAGAGTGCAGCAGTGAATATGGCTAATGAGCAAGGAACTAACGATGTAAGAGGACCGATTCCCATAGCTCGTGGAAGTACAATAGTTGAAGCTGACGACGGACAACAAGAACCACAAATGGAGTTAATGGTAGAGCCGCTAGAAGTTAGACCTGTGAATCAAACTATTGTGGATTATATCGAACGTCCAGAGTCTATAGCTATTGTCTTAAATTCGATGTCTTGCTCTGAGGGGAGTTCCGCTCCTTTTATTTCCATGTGTAAAATGTTACTACAGCAAAATCCAAATACCTTTTTGCAAGTATTACTTTGTCTAGATGATGCCCACTATCATTCTATGCATGATGAGTTACAAATTTTTCGTAAGTATCAACGATTGCAGTCAAACTTAACTTTAGAAGTATTCAAAACCTTACCTAAAGAAATAAATCACATTCGAGCCAGCCAATTGATGTTAACGGTATGGAATGAAAAGAGTGACACATCAGGGGTAACGGAGTTCTTTAGTGATCCGGAAAATCAAGCATTATCTTATTTGTTAGCAGAGTTTGAACCTTCTGCCATGAAAGCGGTAGTTAATAGCATTGATGATTCAAAGGGTTTGTTGATGGGCTTTGTTCCTATTATGCAAGATAAATTTATCAGGTCAATAAATAGGCCGGAAGATCAATCCAGGTGTGAGTTTTACGGCAAGCTGAAGTTGGTATTTGGTGAAAAAGCTTCAGTAGCAGAAATGGCTTCGTTTGTCGCTGAGCTCAAATATGGCCGCGTTGAATTATTATTAGCACTTGATCATGAAGAAGCTAGAGTGTTGGTAAGTGCTATAGCTAAAGATTCACCAGCTTTAATTGATCAGCTCATAACTGAAACAAGAGGAATGGCCACACCATCTCTAGTTGAGGTTGTTAAGCTATTCCCTGAAAATTGGGTAGCGAGTATGGTGCGCCAACTTGAACCAGATGTCATTGCCGATTTATTTCTTTCTTCTCAAAATGTTCACGATGACATTTTGACTAAAAAATTGGCCAAAGCCTGCTTAACTTGCGGTACTAAATACTTTATAGCGGGTCTAGCTCATATTTATTCATTGGATAACAGGGCACTGATAATTAAGAATTACTTCGAATTAATGGATACAGAGATTGTAAAAGTAAGTTGCCTAGCGCAACTACCTGTAGCTGTAATTGCTGAACTAATGATTGAATATAGGGATGATTTTAGAGTTGCTAGTTACCTTGAGCAGGGTGTTATTGATAAAGTAAATGTTGAACTGACAAGGTTAGGTGTAGCTGATGAAGCGTTAATCCAAAAGTTGTAAAATCTAATTGGGAACGCCCTCTAGAATGCTGAGGATCTATCAGTTTTGGTTGTAACCAAAGTCATTAATGAAATCTTATCATTTATCTTGGGATAGATTCTCAGCTTAGTTGGAAATGATAACTGGTTTCCTCCATGTAAGGTTTTAACAAGCGGCCTTGCTAGGCCGCATATTCTTCATCTTCAAACTCGTCATCACCGATCACTTCCTCAACGTACTCGGGAGTATCTCGACGATTAGCTGTTGGTTTATCTTGGGTTCGATTCAATTGCTTTTGTAGCTTCTGTCCCATGGCTGTAATGGCGGAATATAGGTTATCGCTTTTTGCTTGAGCAAAGAGTTCTCCATTTGGAATACCCACTGTCGCTTCAATCTTAAATAGCTGTTTTTCTTGCGTAATAATAATATGAGGATTGATCAGCGGTACATCATGTCTCGAGAGTTTTTCTAATTTCGCTTCGATACGCTCTCTGATGCTAGGAGTTACTTCAAGGTGTTTGCTCGTAATTTTTAACATATTTCGAACCTTCTTGTTATTGCTTCCGTGTATCCAGACTACCAAATGTTTTCATAAAAGAAATGATCTTTGTCACATTTTTTTTAAAATAGGTTTACATGGAGCAAATTTGTTCGAACAGCTTTAAATTGGTTACAAACTGATAAAATTTGCTTGAATATGGCTCAAAATAGCCGCATATTTGATGGGATTTGTTGGACGCAAATTTCGATAAACGTGTTTTAATCTGTGGGGAAATGATGTCGAAAGCTGGAATTGAAGTGAAAGTTTGGGATATTCCAACTCGTTTATTTCACTGGTTACTGGTCGTATTAATGGGACTGTTATGGTGGAGTGGTGAAAATGGCGAAATGGAGTTACACCAAATTTTTGCTTATAGCCTAGCTTCAATTCTGCTATTTCGTTTGATTTGGGGCGTAATAGGGAGTGACACAGCTCGTTTTAGTCAGTTCATCGTTCACCCAGTAAAGACACTGAAATATGTCTCTCAGTTAAAGAACAAAAATGCGCCAGAATTTGCAGGTCATAATCCTGCTGGCGGCTATATGGTCATTGCACTTTTGTTCATTGTGAGCATGCAACTGATCACAGGACTCTTTACTACCGACGATATTTTCACGGAAGGCCCTTTATACAGCTATGTCAGTTCAGAAGTTTCAGGTGTATTAACTTGGCTACATAAAAATACATTTAATGTTATTTTAGGTTTAGTCATGCTGCATGTGCTTGCTGTGGTCGTTCATACCATTACAGGCGAAAACCTTGTTCCAGCCATGTTTCATGGTAAGAAAAATTTATCTGAACAGCCATCGAAACCACTTAGTTTTCGTTCTAGCTTGGTAGGACTAACCATTTTAGCCGCTATTTTGGGCATCATTGGCTATATCTTAATTTGGCCTTTGATAATGCAGTTATAGTTGAACATAAAAAGCGAGCTATTTATTAGCTCGCTTTTTTGTTAAGAAAGACTAATCAGTCTTTCTTATAAGCGTCATGACAGCCTTTACATGTCTTCGCTACTGCACCGAATGCTTTTTTCAGTTGACCATGGCTTGCGTTATTATTTGCCGCTTGAGCCAGCAGTTCAGAATTCTTGATGAAGGTTTTCATCTTGCCTTCAAAGTCAGCCATTTTAGTATCAATTTTAGCTAGTGCTTCAGTATTCCCTTTGTATGAACCTGGGATGAATGCTTCTAAAGGTAATTTAGCTAGAGCAGCAACATTTTCAGCTCGTTGCTTAAATACAGCTGCATCCATTGGTTTTTTCTTTCTTAGCATTTTTGACATATCACCGAAGTTATATGCGATCATGCTAAATGAAGATTGACGATATTCCACAGCCTTTTCAGGCTTTTTAAAGTTGTTTGCTAGCGCAGGTGTCATCATCGTTGCAGTTAATGCTGATGCCACAATCAGTTTTTTGAACATAGTCACGTTCCAGTTTTATTTTTCGTTGTCGGAAGATTGTAAACAATAAGCTTATTTATTGGAACGAAAATCACACATTTTACTTTCATGCTCAAGTAACCAACGTTTTCGTTCTAAGCCACCACCATAACCAGTCAATGAACCATCTTTACCAATAACTCTGTGGCAAGGAATGATGATACCAATGCGGTTCATGCCATTTGCAGATGCTACGGCGCGTACAGCTTTCGGGTTGTTAATGGCTTCAGCTTGCGCTTGGTATGAGCGAGTATCACCATAAGGAATCGTTTGTAGCATCTCCCATACTTGTTGTTGAAACTCAGTTCCAGGGGCATCAAGTTTGAGATTGAAATCGGTTCGTGTACCTTCGAAATATTCTAATAGTTGCTGCTTTGCAGCCTGTATATGTAGGTTCTCACCTATGATGATGTTGGCATCAAGTCTCTTTTGTAGATCTTTAAACTCGGTTTCCAACATTCTTCGATCTACAAATTCGACTAAGCATACGCCATTATCTGTCGCACATATAAACATCGGTCCAATTGGGGAATCAAATCGAGAGATTCGAATAAGCTGTTTATCTTTTGAATGTTTTGGGGATTTTCCTATGACTTTCTTGAAGGTGTAACCAAAACCACTGAGTGAGTCATAGCCGCTGTCAAGAGCGATGTCTGTTGTCGTTTTTCCTTGTTGGAGTTCTTCAAAAGCCGTGTTGATTCGAAACATGCGTTGATAGGCTTGAAAAGTGATCCCATAGTGTTTTTTAAACCAGCGTCGTAGATTTTCAGGGTTGATCTCTTGCTGTCTTAATTGGTAGTCCGTAACTTTTTGTTTTGGATTATCCTGCACCAGCTTGATTGCTTGTTGTACTTCCTCTGGAGCATCATGGCTATTTGCTGTTGGTTTGCAGACTTTACAAGGACGATAACCTGCGTTGAGCGCGTCTTTTATGCCTGTAAAAAATTCGACGTTTTCAAACTTAGGTTTTCTGGCTCGGCACGTTGCGATACAGAAAATATTAGTGGTTTTTACTCCAACAATAAAACTGCCAAGATAGCTTGAATCTCTTTCTAATAATGCTTGGTAATAGGTATTTATCTTTTTGGGATCAGTTATGTGCATGGATACAATCGTCATAGTATTTATGAGGTGTACCTTACCGAATGATGCTTATGACTCACAACCGAAAAATTGACAGGTATTTTTTACCAGTAAGAAGCAAATGAAGATAGTCGAATAAGTGGACAATGATATTGTAGGTAATGATGAACCCTTACTGGGCTCATCATTTAATGCTCGGTTTTAGTGACCGCAGCTATCACCCGGAGCATGGATATGACCGTGAGCGAGTTCTTCTTCGGTTGCTTCACGTACGTCAACAACTTCAAGGTGGAAACTCAAATCTTTACCTGTAAGTGGATGGTTACCATCGACAATGATGCTGTCATCTTTAACATCTGTAACAACAACAGGTACTTGACCGCCGTCAGTTTCTGCCATGAAACGCATACCTGGAACGATATCTTCAATTTCACCAAATGCTGTTAATGGTACTTCTTGGATTAGTTCTTCTTGTGGCTCGCCGTAGGCATCTTTCGCTGCAACTTCAACGTCAACTTTTTCGCCTTTGGCTTTGCCTTCAAGTGCCGCCTCTAATGCAGGAATCATATTGTTAGCACCATGTAGATAGTACATAGGCTCAGCTGCGAATGAATCCTCAATCAACTCTCCAGTTTTTTCAGAAAGGCGATAATGTACGGTAACTGCACTGTGTTTGGTGATTTTCATAATTGCTCCAAAAGTGATTTTGCGAGGATGATAGCATAATACTAATTTACGTTCAGATGTGATCTACAACAGATCGATCATTATTGAATGTTAATTGGTATTGATACAAAAAGAGCGCCAAAAGGCGCTCTTTAAGTTATCAGAAAGGTATTAAGCTAGGATATCGTTGTAGTCCAATTGAAAGTTATTATCTATTTCTTTGAGTTCTTTCAATAGCTTATGTTTATCTTTTAGGGTTTCGATTTCACGCCATTTGCGCTTTTTATTAGAGCTTTTCGTTCTTGTTGGTCTTTCAACAACGTTGTCCAATACACTCGCATAATCCAACTGTCCCATAGCAACCTCCTGTTGTTTGATCGAACAATTCATAAATATCATGATTTGTATGATTAGTGCAAATACTTTGTTTTTATTTTGTTAAATTTTATTGTTCTGACTTAGGGACAATCTAATGGGTAATTATTACTTTAAAATGACAGGCGCGAGTTGAGGTTAAAAAAGGCACTCGATTGAGCGCCTAAGAGAAAAGCTAGATTTTATTACTATTGAAGCAGCTAATAAGTGCATTAGTAGATGCATCAAATTTATTGCATTGATTATGTGGGTTAAGTTCAGCTAATACATTTACACCAAGCACTTTGCCAAGTTCTACACCCCATTGATCAAATGAGTTGATATCCCAAATGGCACCTTGTACAAACGTTCTGTGTTCATAAAGCGCAATAAGGGCACCAAGTGTCTTCGGAGTGAGTTTATCCATCAAAATAGTATTGCTTGGGCGATTTCCTGGCATCACTTTGTGTTTAGCAATTACATCTTTTTCTGCATCAGATAGTGATGAGTTAGCTAATTCAGCTAATGATTCTTCATATGTACGGCCTTGCATTAAGGCTTGAGTTTGGCCAAAACAGTTAGAGGCCAACTGAGCGTGATGTTCGCCAAGTGGGTTATGGCTATTTAATGGCATGATGAAATCAGCAGGAATTAACGCAGTACCTTGGTGGATTAACTGGTGATAAGCATGCTGGCCATTTGTACCTTCGCCCCCCCAAATCACAGGACCTGTGGTGTAATCTAGGTCATCACCCGCAAGGTTGACTGATTTACCGTTACTTTCCATATCCAACTGTTGGATATAAGCGGGTAAACCACGTAGGTAGTGATCGTACGTCAATACTACTTGTGATTGGCTACCGTAGAAGTTGCTATACCATAGTGAAATCATGCCCATTAATACAGGCATGTTTTTCTCTAATGGTTGAGTTGCAAAATGCTCGTCCATCTCAGTGGCACCAGCTAGAAGCTCTCTGAACGCATCAAAGCCGATTAAAAGTGCTACTGGCAAACCGATAGCAGACCACATTGAGTAGCGACCGCCAACCCAGTCCCACATTGGGAAGATATTACTCGCATCGATACCAAATTCCGTCGCTTTTGGTACGTTCGAAGTAATCGCAACAAAGTGTTTTGCTACGGCTGATTGTTCAGCGCCAGAATCCAATAACCATTTTCTTGCTGATAAGGTATTAGTTAATGTTTCTTGAGTTGAAAAAGACTTTGAAGACATTACAAATAATGTCGTTTCAGGATCTAGGCCTTTAAGTTTTTCAACAATTGATGTGGCATCTACGTTAGCAACGAAATGACAATTAAGGTGACCCGTCCAAAATGGACGTAATGCTTGAGACGCGATTTTTGGGCCTAAGAATGAACCGCCGATACCGATACTTACGATATCAGTGATGGTTTTACCTGTATGACCTTTCCAAGCACCTTGGTGAACGTCAGCAACAAACTTTTCCATTTTAGCCAGTGTTTGCTGAACTTCTGGAACAATGTTCTCACCATTGACTCTAATGTCTGCATTTTTATCTGCGCGAAGTGCTGTGTGCAATACGGCTCGATTTTCTGTGGTATTGATGGCTTCACCAGCAAACATAGCTTTGATTTTAGCTGGAAGATTAGCTGAGTTAGCTAATTCAATAAGTAGTTCGAGCGCTTTATCATCGAGACGGTTTTTAGAATAGTCGAATAAAAAACCACAGCTTTTTAGAGACATTTTTTCAAAACGTTGTGGATCTTCTTTAAATAACTCACGCATATGCTTGATGCTTGGCTGATGAGATGAAAGAGCTTGCCAAGCTGAAGATTCGGTTAGATGGGACATGTAACACTTCTCCTGAAATAAGTCCTTTAACAATTTACTCAAAAAAACAGGCGACCTAAGTCGCCTGAGTATTTTATAATTTTTTAAGCTTGTAACTTTGATTTAAGCATCACTTCAAGCTTATCTTGATCTATAGCAAAATTTCTAATGCCTTCTGCTAGTTTTTCAACCGCCATAGCATCTTGGTTAAACTGCCAACGGAACTCTGCTTCAGTAAGTTGTATAGATTCTTTTTTACTAGCATCTACAGGGCTTAATTTGCGCTCAACGTTTAGATCTGAATTGGTAAGCTCTTCTAATAGTGAAGGACCGATAGTAAGCCTATCACACCCTGCTAACTCTATTATTTCACCAGTGTTACGGAAGCTAGCACCCATTACAATAGTGCTATAACCATGTTCTTTATAGTACTGATAAATTTCAGTGACAGATTGAACACCTGGGTCTTCCTGTGCAGTGTAATCTTTTTGGTGAGCTTTTTTGTACCAATCTAGAATACGACCTACGAAAGGTGAGATCAGATATACGCCTACTTCAGCACAAGCTCTAGCTTGAGCAAAGCTAAACAATAACGTTAAGTTACAGTTAATGCCTTCTTGCTCTAGCTCTTTGGCGGCGGTAATGCCTTCCCAAGTAGAGGCGAGCTTGATAAGGATACGAGACTTATCAATTCCTGCTTCTTGGTATAGCTTTATAAGCTTGTGTGCTTTAGCTATGGAAGCTTCTTTATCAAAAGATAAACGTGCATCAACTTCGGTCGACATACGGCCTGGCACATATTTAAGAATTTCAACACCAATGTTTACTGCCAATTTATCAGCAGCATCTTCAATTTGTTGCTCAAGATTATCGCTTTGAGATTTTGCCCAGTTAACGGCATCTTCAATCAAATTTGCATACTGTGGAATTTCAGATGCTTTTAAAATAAGAGAGGGGTTGGTGGTGGCATCTTCAGGTTGATAACGTTTGATACTTTCGATATCACCAGTATCGGCAACTACGGTGGTGTGTTGCTTTAGCTGTTCTAAGCTGTTTGTCATGAGATACTTCTTAACATAAAAAGAGTTTTCAGTATTAAAAACTATTTTAAAGTAAATTCCAATATCTTGAAATTAAATTACTAAAAATACTTAAAATGGATGAGTTTTTTGGCTGATAATGCACGTATAGAAGTAAAAATGTAACTTAAGTTACATTTTAGCTTGAGAGGGAAAAGCAAACTCGGCTAAAGCGCATATAAAGTTAAATAGGCTAAAACAGCGTAGCGGCTTGCTTTTCCTAGAGTGACGAGAGAGAAAAAGTGCAGCAAATTAACCCTTAACAGTCCTGCAATCAGGGTCAGCGGATCACCGATGACTGGTAACCAAGCAAAGCACAATGACAAAGTACCGTATTTTTTATACCTTTGTTGAGCTTGCTGTAGCTGATTATCCGAAATTTTAAGCCAACGTTGAGCTTGTCCTTGGGAAAGATATGCACCAATAAGATAATTGGTGTAAGAACCGAGAACATTACCTATGCTCGCGACAACGACTAATGCTGTCGGTGATAATCCTGATATCAATAATGAAATCAAAATAACTTCTGAGCCAAGAGGTAGTATAGTAGCGGCTAAAAATGCAGCAGTAAACAGTCCTGCATACCCAAAATCAACTAAAAATTCCATAAGCTGTTATTGCCAAAAATGCGATATTTTACCACAAGAAGAAGACTATATTCGCACTAATAGTCGCTGTGAAAACAATATTGAAACTGGCTAAAGATGGGCTTTTATCTATAGTTATTTTAATTATTTACCAAGTTCAAGGATGACTTATGTCAAACTCATGTATTCGAGTTATCTTAATTGTGTGCACTCTATTCTTTGTATCGATCTCAAAAGCAGGAGAAGCTACAGATATCCAACTAGAGATAACACCAAAAAACCAACGGTATGCAACGTTAACGATTAATAAAACCATTGGTTTTTTACATGTAAGAGATGTTACCTCATTTTCGAATCTAGGCTTGTTAATCAGAGAAAAAAACAGTGGCCAAGAAATTATTATTAAACCAACCGATCCTCGCTCAGAAATCGCAGCCTCATCAGCTACAGAGGTATCAAATGGAAATACCCTCTATGATCGAACGATAAATGATGTTCGCAACCCTAGCCAGTTAACGAGACTGATTAAAGTTGAGTTCACTAGACCAATAGTCATAGACAACCCGTTTAACGCTTCTAAACCGCAAAATGGTGCTGCGTTCATGGGAAAGAAAGAGTATGCGGTATTTTTAATAGATGATAACGACAACATCATCAGTGATGCAGGTGAGGAAACAAGCAATAACAGCATTCCTGTAGAGTTTATTGGTGGCAATGGTCAGCCTCTTAAAATTTATATAGAAGGTGATATAAATTTTAAGAATGCTTTGCGTCCTTTAGTAAAAGAAAAAGGTAGAGGTAATCGTCCTTTATCAGAAGTTGAGGAATCATTCGCTGAAGATTTCACCAAAGATGTTAATCAGATTACTGCTTTTTATCTCGGTTTACAAAAAAGTTCAAACCTGAAAATAAACATAAACAAAGGACATTACGTTAATGCGCTGAAAGTTTATAACGCTGATGGTCAGGTATCGGAGCTTCAGAAAAATACTCAAGTTTATGTCGATAATAGTAGTGATGCCGTATTTATAAGTGTAATCCAGCTATCAGGTGTAAAATCAAAAGTTGATGCTCATGGTGAGACGTTTGATGAGTTTGGTATCTTACCTAGTGTGTTGGAAACGGTAACCATAGATTCCAGCAATGCTTGGGTTGAGTCTGGTTTTAATGGTCGATTACCGAAATCTGGTTGGTATGAGCCTGTTCTCTACAGAGGAGCAAGAGATACAGACGCGTTTCAGGGTATTAAAATAGGCATACCAAAACTTACTCAAGTCTCAGCTAATATTTCTATAAGGAAAATTGAGATTGATAGAGAAATTTTACGACTAATCACTAACGTAAATACATCTCAAGGAAATTATTATTTCGACCCTAAGTTCATAGAGCAAGATGATTTTCATCATCAGCGTTTTTTTATTGTTTCAAGTATTGATAAAGATGGTCGTCTAACTTTGGAATCGTTAGAGAAAAAATATGGCGGCACAGGCTCTCTCTCTTTTAATTTATCGTTTAAGAATGTAGCTAATGGCGATCAAGTTTGGTATGGCAGTTCAGTCCGTTGGTTTTCAGCAGGTAAATCCGAGGAGTTAATTATTAGGGATGGTTACCTTGGTTGGCATGATCCGCAAGGAAAATATGCATTCCTTAAACTTCATGGTGGCCAAGCTGCTACAGGGAAGTACGCACCAAAAGTTGGTACGGTATTTGTGTTTAATTGGGCTAAGTGGAACTAGATATAAAAACCGCATTAAAAAGGCCGCCAAGCTAATACTTGACGGCCTTTTTGCCATTTAAGCGAATGCGCTTAGATTAGCGAGTCCACACCCAATCTTCGATGTGCTTAGGATCGACACCGTGTACTTTGATGTAGTTATTGTGGTCAACAAGACGCTGCAACATATCGGTGGTGATTTCAACATGCTGTGGCTCGTCGATAACACCTTGTTGGAACAACTTGTAAGCCATATCAATCACTAGGTGGAAACGAGAAGTACCATTACGAACACCCATATCGAATGGAGTAGTAGTAGAACCTTCTTCTTCGTAACCTTTAATACGGAAACGCTTACAGCCTTTGTAATCAAAGATAAGTTTCTTAATGGTGTTCGGGTAACCGTGGTAGTTGAATACGACACCTTTATCTTCGGTGAATACTTCGTCCATTAACCAAGGCTGAGCTTGGAACTCTAAGCTACCTAAACCGCTAGACGTTAGCTCAGTTACACTCACGAAACGAACTCGAACGCGTGGCAGCATTTCACGGATAAGGACTAGTGCAGCCATAGACTCTTGAGTTACATAGTCACCACAAGCCGCGAGTATCACATCTGGATTGTCGTCAGACGCAAAGTCCCAAACCATTACACCGTCTTTAGCTTGCTTACGAGCTTCATCTAGGTTCAGCCATTGAGGAAGTTCTTTTTTACCAGCAACTAGAATGTTCATCTTGTCACGGTCAGCGTAAGCGGTTTCTGTGTATACCAAGGTGCTGTTTGCATCAGCAGGTAGGTATGCAGAAATGATCTTAGGGTGTTTCTCTAGCATCGCACCTAAGAACGATGGGTTTTGGTGAGAGTAACCGTTGTGATCTTGACGCTCTAATAGTGAAGACAATACAACGTTGCAAGATGGCAAAGGCTTACGGAAGTGAACACCTTGGCTTGCATAAACGTATTTACAGTATTGGTCAGCCATAGAAGAGATAACTTGTGAGAAAGACTCATAAGTTGGGAACATACCGTGACGACCGGTTACTGTGTAGCCGTGAAGCATACCGAACAATAGGTTTTCAGAAAGCAGTTCAAGTACACGACCATCACGAGCCATGTCTTTATCCCACTCTTCGATAGGCCACTGCCATGCACGATCCGTCTCTTCGAATACCGCTTGAAGCTGGTTAGAGTAGGTTTCGTCAGGGCTGAAGATACGAAGGTTACGTTGATCGCGGTTTAGCTTGAACGCTTCACGCATCCATTCACCCATCTTGTTCATAGAGAAGCCGCGATGACCACGTGGAACTTCTGGACCATAAGCAAGTTTGTTTAGGTCTGGGTTGTTCAGTGCACGAACTACTTCACCACCGTAGCTAAGGTGTTGGCGACCGCAGCATAGTTCTTTTGGTGGAAGTAAAGACTGAATGTCTTTATCGAAAGTTAAATGACCATGTGCATCTTGCTTATATAGCTCATCGAATTTGTAGCTTGCTAACCAACCATCTAATGCTTCAAGATGCTCTTTGTTAGTCGCACACTTGTTAACGATAACTTGGTGAGAGTCACAGTTGCCTTCAAGCTTGTTGCCGTTGTCTTCAGAAACACCAGTCCAACCTTTAGCTGTACGCATTAGAATGACAGGCCAGCGTGGTTTTTCTACATCTTCACCGTTGCGAGCACGAGTTTGAACGTCATTGATGATTTCATATGCTTTATCCATAGCGTCAGCCATAGTTACATACACATCACCTTCTTCTTGATCGTCAACAATGATTGGGTGATAACCAAGACCACGGAATTCAAGATCTAGCTCTTCGTGGCTCATACGACCCATACGAGTAGGACCAGAAATCTTATAACCGTTGATGTGAACGATAGGAAGCACCGCACCATCAGTCGCTGGGTTGATAAGACGGTTTGCATACCAAGATGCCGCTAGAGGACCCGTTTCTGCTTCACCATCACCAACCAATACCGTTGCGATTAGGTTAGGGTTGTCTAGAACCGCACCGAAACCAACCGATAGAGAGTAACCTAGCTCACCACCTTCAAGAATTTGACCAGGAGCTTCTGGGTTAGCGTGTGAAGGGTAACCGTATGCCGCTGAAAATTTCTTACAGATATCGACGATGCCGTCTTCGTTGTAAGGAATGATGTCTGGGTAATAATGACTTAAAGAGCCTTCGATGAATAAGTTAGCTTGAACCGCTGGAAAACCGTGGCCTGGGCCGACTAAGTATAAGAAAGGACGTTGATTTTTAACAATAAGACGATTTACATGTGCATAAACAAAGTTAATGCCTGGGCATGTTCCCCAGTGACCTAAAAGCCTTGGTTTAATATCACCATGTTCAAGGGGTCTTTTATGTAAGACGTTCTTTTTTAGATAAATTTGAGATGTTGCTAGAAAGTTCGATGCTCTTACTAATTTTTTTAGAGCAGTAATTTCTCTTGCTTGGGTCATGTTAGCCTCACTGGAGCAAACTAGAAGTAATACAACTAAAATCTGTGGCTATGATATTTGTAATTTAGTTACAAAAATGTGCTTTATATCCAACTTTTAATTATTACGATGAAAATAATTAAAAACTTTTTACTTATCTCTCACATTTGAAAGTTTTGATTTTGGCAGGACTGTGAGGATGGAGTAATGCCGAGAGCTATCCCTTGTGTGAAAACCGACTTTAGCTTATTCAATATCCAGATTCGAGGTGAAATCGTTGTATAAAGCAACAAATGTGAGGTGGATCACGACAAGTGAGTTAATGCCTTTTAGTAATAAAAAATGCTAGTGAACCGATTTTATTTGAATTCAAGTGTTGAAGGCCAAAAGTGAGGGAAATCACGACGACCCAGCGGAGAAGTGAGAGCTAGATCTAAGGTCATTTTGAGTATGGCTCTTTTTTTAGTAAGCTATGGGGCTTTGATGTAATACAAGGTAGAGATTGGATGCTAGAAACCATTATTGATTTCTTGAACGGATTATTGTGGGGCAAACTATTAGTTTACGCCCTTGTGGGAGCTGGTGTTTATTTCACCTTAGGTCTTAAATTAATTCAATTGACAGAGTTTAAGCACTCTATTCACTTAATGAAGATCAGCCGCGATAAAGCGAAAGGTGGCCTTTCTTCTTTCCAAGTATTTTGTACCTCTATGGCTGCTCGTGTTGGTGCAGGTAATATGGCCGGCGTCGCTGTTGCGATTGGTGCTGGTGGCCCTGGAGCCGTCTTTTGGATGTGGTTGATTGCTGTGTTAGGTATGGCTACAGCCATGATCGAAGGCACATTAGCACAAGTCTATAAAGTTCGAGATGATGAAGGTGAGTTCCGTGGTGGTCCTGCTTATTATATGGAAAGAGGGCTAGGTCAGCGTTGGATGGGCATTTTATTCTCTATCTTGTTGATCATTGCATTCGGTTTAGTGTTTAGCGCCGTACAAGCAAATACTATCAGCTCTGCCATTAGCAGCATTTATCATGTTGGTGATCTTTGGACGGGCATAATTATAGTGATTGCAACTGCATTTGTGATCATGGGCGGTATGCGTAAAGTAGCCAGAGTATCTGAACTACTTGTACCTATTATGGCAGTTGCTTATGTGGCTGTAGCCTTTGTTATTGTCTTTATGAATGTGACCGAGCTACCTCGTATCTTCATGCTTGTGATTAAAAGTGCACTTGGTTGGCAAGAAGTTGCTGCTGGTGGTGTTGCTTATGCGGTTTCACAGGCTATGCAAGCAGGTATTGCACGTGGTTTGTTTTCTAACGAAGCGGGTATGGGTAGTGCAGCTAACATTGCAGCTAGTGCAACACCAAACCCAAATCATCCAGCATCGCAAGGTTATATACAGATGCTTGGTGTGTTCATCGACACCATCGTGATTTGTACTGCAACAGCTGCAATTATTCTGCTAGCAGGGGATATTCCTGCGGGTAAAGATGGTATTGCAGTCACTATTGAAGCCTTGAATACTCACATTGGCAGCTTTGGTAGCTTATTTTTCGCCTTCGCAATTTTACTGTTCTGCTTTACTTCTATTATTGCTAATTATTCTTACGCTGAGACCAATATCCTATTTATCGCAAAGCACGGTAAGCTTTGGGTTAACCTATTAAAACTAGCAGTATTAGGTATGGTCATGTTTGGCTCTCTCGCTAAAATTAGCCTAGTGTGGAATTTAGCGGATGTTGCAATGGGATTGATGGCATTAGTCAACTTGTCAGCACTACTATTATTATCAGGCATTGCTTTTAAAGTGATCAAGGATTACCGCCAACAAGTGAAGTCTGGAATTGAGCCTGAATTTGATCCAAATAAATTCCCTGAGCTTGCTAAAGAGCTTAATGACGACATTTGGCAACCATCGAAAACCCAATCGGTCAAGGAATAGATATGTTGATATTAGTGTCTCCAGCCAAAACACTGGATATGGAAAACTCTGCTACAACCACTGAATTCACTCAGCCTGTATTGCTTGAGCAAAGTGCTGAACTTATTAATATATGCAAAGAACTGACTCCAGCTGATATCGCCAGTTTAATGAAAGTAAGTGACAAAATTGCCGGGTTAAATGCTGCAAGATTTGCTGAGTGGCAACCAGAGTTCAACCTCAATAATGCTAAGCAAGCTTTGTTTGCGTTTAGAGGTGACGTTTATACAGGGTTAGACGCGGATTCTTTGTCTTCTGCTTCATTACAAAAAGCACAATCTAGCTTGCGTATGCTTTCAGGATTATACGGCATACTTAAACCGTTAGATTTAATGCAAGCGTATCGCTTAGAAATGGGTACAAAACTATCAAATGCTCGTGGAACTAATCTATATCAATTTTGGGGTGACATTATTACAGAGCAGTTAAACCAAGAGCTCAGTGATGATGACTTGGTTGTGAACCTTGCTTCTAATGAATATTTTAAAGCGGTTAAGCCTAAATTGTTAAAAGGTGAGTTAATTACTCCTGAATTTAAGGATTTTAAGTCAGGTAAGTATAAAGTGATTAGCTTCTACGCTAAAAAAGCAAGAGGCATGATGGCTCGTTTTATTATTGAAAATGACATTAAGACCCGCGATCAACTAGAAACTTTTGATGTGGCTGGTTATTACTACAGTAAAGAACAATCCACTTATGCTAAGCCTGTCTTCTTAAGAGAAGAGCAATAACCCTTATTGACACCTGCAGCTACAACGGCTGCTGGTGTTTTATCTCTCAGCCCTACATTAATTCGAATTAATCATAGAAACTTACTTCCCAAGTAGAATGTCAGCTATAAATAACAACTTACAGAAAAGAGGTTTTTATGGCTGTCAATCAAGTACCCAATGAAAAATCATGGCTTTTGCCGAACCAAGGCATTCAACATGTTGAGCAGGTTTCATCAATTGAAGTAAGTGGCAAACCAATGCTACAAGCTGATTCAAAAACAATCTCTAGGTTAGGACAGCAGGATAAGTTTCAACTTGAAGTCAGGTCGCCTGATGACCATGTCGTTACTTTATTCTGTGAAAGAAAAAAAGGGTGGACTAGTAGTGGTCACCCTAAATGGAGATGTACAAACCTAGAAGAACAAACTTGTTGTTTCATATCAAGAGATGCTAACCCAAAAATTACTGCTGCGGTAAAAGATAGTTTAATGTCTAGAAAACCATTACATCTATTTGCCGCAGTGATCAACGGTGATAAAAATGATGTTCAAGACCAATTAGCTTTACCTATAAACCTTGCAGTTAAAACTAATTTTTCAAATTTTGGTCCAGATGTTCGCGGTGATGCGAAAGTAAGATTGTCCTACTGCCCTGATTATTTCCCTTGTGGTGGCATAAGTCGTTATTACCCAGATTATATCTGTGATGGTCAGTCACCGCTGCATCTGGCCGTTATAGCGAAGCGCTCAGAGCTTATTTCTACACTGGTTGCAGGAGGAGCGGCTCTTGAATTGGAGAATGGTTCAAAGCTCACGCCACTCGAAATGGCAGTCATGTCAGGAAGGACTGCAGAAGCCCAAGTCTTAATTAAAGAGGGCGCTGTTACTCAAGGCCGAACCTTGCTTAATAAAGCTTTAGCAGCAGCTCATTTATCGTATACTCATTCGACAGTTTTAGCTGAATCATTGCTTGCCAATGGAGCAAAATTGGACGAGCAAGACAGTAATCAACGTACTACGCTACTCAATAGGATCATAGCTGGTGATGAAAAAGGGATCATTTTTGCTTTACAAAAGGGAGCCAGTTTAGGTATATGCGATAAAAATAGACATAATGCATTATCAGCAATGGTGAAAAGTAAACAGCGCGTTCAATACCTTAATCTTGTTTTTACTCATTGCAATATTCAAGGCCAACAAATTAACAGTGAACCGTTTAAAAGAGCATTCGAATTTGCTGCTAGGTGTGGCTATTGCAATGCACTGCAGATTCTTATCGATAAAGGAATAGAGCAAACAGAATTGCCAAATGAACCATTTCCTAGCAAAGAACTTATGGCTGCAGCAGAAAACGGAGTTGATGATGCCTGTCAACTTCTGTTAAGGGATTGGTTTAGCAAGCACCCTGGAATGAAATTAAATACTCTTAAATCCACACAAGCTAAGGTTAAGTTTGAAAAATTAATACACCGAGCAGAGATGGGAAAATCATGGTCTACTTATCTTTCATCTAATAAAGATGTTGGAGAACCCGCGCTCCCTAAAAAAATATTTAATTAGTAGCACAGTAAATAAGCAAGTGGGTATTTGAATTAAAAAATTGAATCTCACTTTTAGGCATAAAAAAACCGGCTAACGCCGGTTTTTTAATGAACTAACAAAAATTAAGCTGCAAGAGCTTTGATTTTTGCGTTTAAGCGAGCCTTATGACGAGCTGCTTTGTTCTTGTGGATTAAACCTTTAGTTGCCATACGGTCAACGATAGGTTGTGCTGCATTGAAAGCTTCAGTTGCAGCAGCGTGATCGCCAGCTTTGATAGCAGCGATAACTTTTTTAAGATAAGTGCGTAGCATAGAGCGACGGCTTGCGTTGTGTTGACGACGCTTTTCAGATTGAATCGCGCGTTTCTTTGCAGACTTGCTATTAGCCAAGGTGCAACTCCTAAAACTGGATTTGATACTTTATTAAGGCCGAGGAATATGCCCGATCATCGTTGAAATGTCAATGCTAAAGACACACAAAAACGATCAAATCCGAATGGATTTGGCGCTCATCAACCTAGCTCGTGTAAAATGTGGCGCAATTCTACCAGCTAATTACGGTCTGAGCGATAGTTTTTTGCTAAAAAGAGGGAAAAATATCGTTCTGCCAAATCTAGACTATAACTAGCTGTAATTAACGATTAATATTGAACATTATCCGTGATAACGCATCGATTTATTCCCACGCTTTTTTGGAGACACCTTGAGTAAAAGATTATTAAAATCCGGTATTGTTGTTAGTGTTATGACCTTGATTTCTCGCGTGCTAGGGTTAGTTCGCGACGTCGTGATTGCAAACCTTGTTGGGGCTGGTACAAGTGCCGATGTGTTCTTTTTTGCCAATCGTATTCCTAATTTTTTACGCCGTTTATTTGCTGAAGGAGCATTTAATCAGGCATTTGTTCCTGTATTAACTGAGTACCAAGAAACCAAATCACAGCAAGAAACAAGAGAGTTGATTTCTAAAGTGGCTGGCACTTTAGGGTTAATCATTACCATTGTTACTTTTTTGGCCATGATAGGTTCTCCTGTCGTTGCGGCGTTATTTGGTGCAGGCTGGTTTTGGGATTGGGTGAATGATGGTCCTAATGCAGGTAAATATGAACTTGCATCGTTAATGCTGAAAATTACCTTTCCTTATCTTTGGTTTATTACTTTTACTGCTTTAGCGGGTTCAATATTAAACACGAAAGGACGATTCGCCGTTTCTGCGTTTACGCCAGTATTCCTCAATATTGCTATGATAGCAGCTGCGATTTGGATATCTCCTAAAATGGAACAACCGGAGGTTGGTTTAGCAATAGGTGTGTTTTTCGGCGGTTTGATTCAATTTTTATTTCAAATCCCATTTTTATACAAAGAAAAGGCACTGGTTAAACCAAGTTGGGGGTGGAAACATCCTGGGGTGGTTAAAATTCGCACTCTAATGATTCCAGCATTATTTGGTGTGTCTGTAAGTCAGATAAACCTGTTGTTTGACACCTTTATTGCTAGTTTTTTGATCACAGGCTCCATCAGTTGGTTGTATTATTCTGACCGATTACTTGAATTTCCGCTGGGTTTGTTCGGAATTGCTATCGCAACTGTCATTTTACCAGCTTTGTCCAAAAAACATATTAATAATGAAGGTGCTGGTTTTAGCCATACCATGGATTTTGGCGTCAAATTCATCTTAATGTTGGGAGTTCCGGCAATGGTGGGGTTGATCCTGTTAGCTAAACCTATGCTTATGGTGTTATTCATGCGAGGGGAGTTTGATTATTTTGATGTAACTCAAGCCTCATACTCTCTTATTGCATATGGAACAGGCCTTTTAAGTTTTATGATGGTTAAGGTGTTAGCGCCGGGTTATTACTCTCGACAAGATACCAAAACCCCTGTTCGTTACGGTATTGTAGCCATGGTAAGTAACATGGGCCTAAACATAATTTTTGCTGTGCCATTTGGTTATGTGGGATTAGCTGTAGCGACGTCTTTTTCAGCTCTTTTAAACGCAAGCCTACTTTACTATGGTTTGCATAAAGCTGAGGTATATCAATTTAACCGCTCAACATTAATCTATTTTGTGAAAATCCTTGTAGCTGCTGCTGTCATGGGGACTGTTTTATACCATTTGGATTTGGTTACAGATGCTTGGCTAAATCAAAGCTTTTCTGAACGGTCAGGTTATTTAGCCTTACTTATAGGCGCAGGGGCAATAAGTTATTTAATAAGCCTACTGTGTCTTGGTGTTAAACCATGGCGCTTGAAACCTGAATTAGATAGCTGACTCTGATCATCACTTCGTTTATACTTTTGCAAATTAGCGTGCAATAACAGCTTAGTAATGGAATTAATACGCGGGATCCACAATATTTTGCCTTCTCATCGCGGTTGTGTACTCACAATTGGGAATTTTGATGGCGTTCACAGAGGGCATGCCAAGGTTATAGAAAGCTTACGAGAAAAAGCTGAACACTTTGGTTTACCTGCTACAGTGATGACTTTTGAACCTCAACCTCAGGAGCTGTTTAAAGGTGAAAATGCGCCAGCTCGATTAAGTTTGCTTAGAGATAAAGTGATTCTCCTTGATGAACTGGGCATTGACCGTGTATTGTGCGTGAACTTCAATCAAAAATTTGCTCAGATGCCAGCCGAAGACTTCATCAAAGAACTCTTAGTGAAAAAGTTAGGCATAAAATATTTGGTTGTAGGTGATGATTTTTGCTTTGGTGCTAAGCGCCAAGGTAACTTCAAAATGCTGTGTGAAGCGGGTGAAAAATATGGCTTTGCTGTGGTCAGTACCGAAAGTTTTATGCTTGGTCATCTTCGTGTTAGCTCCACAGCCATTCGAGAAACTCTATCTCAGGGTAATTTTGAATCAGCAAGACGTATGCTTGGGCATCCGTATTTGATTAGTGGTCGTGTTGCACACGGTCAAAAATTAGGTAGAACCATTGGTTTTCCAACGGCAAATATTGCATTAAAGCGCAATGTTGTTCCTGTGCGAGGCGTATTTGCTGTTCGCTGTTTTTGGCAAGACAGCGATGTGTATGAAGGTGTGGCTAACGTTGGTTTCAGACCAACGGTTAATGGTCAACAATGCCAATTAGAAGTCCATTTATTTGATTTTGATGGTGACCTTTATGGTCAATATATTGAAGTTGAATTGGTGGCAAAGATTCGAGATGAGCGACCATTTGAGTCGCTTGAAAGCTTGAAAAAACAAATTTTGAATGATGCGAATGAAGCAAAAGCTTTGTTCAGTAATGACGCTGGATAAATCCAGTAATATTAACGGTATGGGATCAATGAGCGACTATAAATCTACATTGAATTTGCCTGAAACGGCGTTTCCAATGCGAGGAAACTTGGCTAATCGTGAGCCAGAAATGTTAAAGCGTTGGGATGAAGATAAACTTTATCAAGCAATTCGTGAAAGCCGCCAAGGCTGTAAGCCATTCATTTTGCATGATGGCCCTCCTTATGCCAATGGCAATATTCATATTGGTCACTCAGTTAATAAGATCCTAAAAGATATTATTATCAAATCTAAGACCTTGTCTGGTTTTGACGCACCTTATATTCCAGGTTGGGACTGTCACGGTCTACCTATTGAGCTTAAAGTTGAGCAAAAAGTGGGTAAGCCTGGTCATAAAGTTTCGGTTGCTGAGTTTCGTGAAGAATGCCGTAAATATGCAGCAAAACAAGTTGACGGACAGCGCGATGACTTTATCCGTCTAGGCGTATTTGGTGATTGGCAAAACCCATACCTAACCATGGATTTCAGCACTGAAGCCAACATTATTCGTTCGCTTTCTAAGGTGATTGATAACGGCCACCTGCATAAAGGTGTGAAACCGGTTCATTGGTGTACGGATTGTGGTTCTGCACTTGCAGAAGCAGAAGTTGAATATGAAGATAAAAATTCACCAGCAATTGATGTTGCGTTTAAAGCTGTCGATGTAGAAGCTGTTACTGCCAAATTTGGTGTGAGTGGTTATAGCCATTCAGTATCAACAGTTATTTGGACAACAACGCCTTGGACTTTACCTGCGAACCGTGCTGTAGCGTTAAGTGCTGACTTAGAATATGCCTTAGTTGAGTTCACTAAAGATGGCGCGACTCAAGCATTAGTGCTTGGTGGTGTGCTAGTTGAAGACTGCATGAATCGTTTTGGTGCAGAAAGTCATCAAGTGCTTGGTACTGTTAAAGGCGCTGAGTTAGAACACGTTCGTTTCTCGCATCCATTTTATGATTACGATGTACCTGCAATCTTAGGTGATCACGTAACCACTGATGCAGGTACTGGTGTGGTTCATACCGCTCCGGGTCACGGTCAAGAAGATTTCGTGGTAGGTCAGCAATATGGCTTAGAAGTTGCCAACCCAGTGGGCGATAACGGTGTTTATAAAGCGGATACCGAAATCTTTGCTGGTCAGCATGTATTTAAAGCAAACAAAGCGATTGTTGAATTATTGGAAGAGAAGCAAGTACTTCTTAACCATGAAAGCATTCGTCACAGCTACCCGCATTGCTGGCGCCATAAAACACCAATCATTTTCCGTGCGACACCGCAGTGGTTCGTGTCAATGGACAACAATGGCTTGCGTTCAACTTCACTTAATGAAATTGAAAAAACGCAGTGGATCCCAGATTGGGGACAAAGCCGTATTGAAAAGATGGTAGAGAACCGTCCTGACTGGTGTATCTCTCGTCAACGTACTTGGGGTGTTCCGATTGCGTTATTTGTTCATAAAGAAACGGACGAATTGCATCCAGACAGCGTTTCTTTGATGCAACGTGTTGCTCATAAAGTTGAACAGCAAGGCATTCAAGCTTGGTTTGATTTAGAAGCTCAAGAGCTTCTAGGTGATGAAGCCGACCAATACCGTAAGATCACTGATACGTTAGATGTTTGGTATGACTCTGGTTCAACTTTCTCATCTGTTGTAGCTAATCGTCCAGAGTTCAACGGAGCTGAAGTCGATCTTTACCTTGAAGGTAGTGACCAACACCGTGGCTGGTTTATGTCATCACTGATGATCTCAACAGCGATGAATGGTAAAGCACCGTATAAGCAAGTACTAACACACGGTTTCACTGTAGATGGACAAGGTCGAAAGATGTCTAAGTCTATCGGGAACGTGATTTCTCCTCAACATGTGACTGGTAAATTGGGTGCAGACATTCTGCGTCTTTGGGTTGCTGCGACTGACTACAGTGGTGAAATGACGGTTTCTGATGAAATCTTAAAACGCAGTGCCGATGCGTACCGTCGTATTCGTAATACGGGTCGTTTCTTACTGGCAAATTTAAGTGGCTTCAACCCTGAAACTGACTTGGTTGACGTTAAAGATATGGTAGCGCTAGACCGTTGGGTTGTTCGTCGTGCACACGCTCTGCAAGAAGAAATTCTTGCGGCTTACGACGAGTATCACTTCCATGTAGTGACTCAAAAACTGATGCAGTTCTGCTCAGTTGAATTAGGTAGCTTCTACTTAGATATTATTAAAGATCGCCAGTACACAGCGAAAACCGAAGGTCATGCTCGTCGTAGTTGTCAATCGGCACTTTACTTAATTTCAGAAGCGCTCGTTCGTTGGATTGCACCAATTCTAAGCTTCACTGCTGATGAAATTTGGCAGTTACTACCGGGTGAGCGTGATAAGTATGTATTCACTCAGCATTGGTATGACGGTCTTGAGTCAGTAGTTACAGAGAACGATTTGAGTGACGAGTACTGGCAACAGTTGCTAACGGTTCGTAACGAAGTGAACCGCGTACTTGAGCAAGCACGTCGTGATAAGACGATTGGTGGTTCACTAGAAGCTGAAGTGACGTTATTTGCCAGTGATGAATTAATCGAGCAACTAAAACAAATTGATGATGAGCTACGATTCGTGCTGCTGACATCAAAGGTAACCGTTTCTCCATTGGCTCAAGCTCCTGCTGATGCTACGGTAACTGAGCTTGAATCACTTAAATTATCCATTGCTAAAAGTGCAGGCTCAAAATGTGAGCGTTGCTGGCATTTCAGTGATGATATCGGACAAACTGAGCAGCACCCAGGTTTGTGTCAACGCTGTGTGACTAACATTGAAGGTGAAGGCGAAGTACGCAAGTTCGCATAAGCTAGTATGAAAATAGTAGGCTCTAGGTTCTAAATCCTAGCTCTAAGAAAAAGCAAAGGCATAGATGCTTTTGCTTTTTCTTTACCTAGAACCTAAACAAAAGGAATATTTTATGCCAACAGATTGGAAACAAAGTGGACTGAAATGGTACTGGATTGTGCCAGTCGTTATTCTTCTTGATCAGCTGTCGAAGCAGTGGGTTCTTGCTAACTTTAAGCTTTATGAATCCATCGAACTGCTACCAATATTCAATTTCACTTATGTTCGCAATTATGGCGCAGCGTTCAGTTTTTTGCATGATGCCAGCGGCTGGCAGGTTTGGTTTTTTTCTGCGATAGCAATAGGCATCAGTGTTCTACTGACATTCTGGCTTCGAAAAGAAGCGGTGACTCAATGGCGTTTAAACCTAGCCTTTACCTTAGTGATTGGTGGCGCGATTGGAAACTTGATTGATCGTCTGATCCACGGTTTTGTTGTTGACTTCTTAGACTTTTATTGGGGAACCAGCCACTTCCCTGCATTTAACATTGCTGACTCTGCTATTTGTATTGGAGCTGGCTTACTTATTTTAGACTCGTTTGTTAATAACGATTCAGAGAAAAAATCATAAAAAGAGGGAATACCAGTGACACAAGCATCTTACATTTGTCATATGGAAATCTTATTAGAAGATGGCTCAACTGCGGATAGCACTAGAGCTTCAGGTAAACCTGCTCGTTTAAACTTAGGTGATAATAGCCTTAGTCCCGCATTTGAAGCAGAGTTATCAGGATTGACTCAGGGTGATAAACATCAATTTACTCTGGAAGCTAAAGATGCCTTTGGTGAGTCAAACCCTGATGCAATCCATTACATGGATAAAACTCGCTTTCCAGCAGATATGACGTTGGAAGAAGGGGTTATCGTTAGCTTCGCAGGCCCAGGTGGCAGTGAAATACCTGGTATGGTTCGTGAGGTTGCTGGTGATTCAGTTACTGTCGATTTGAATCATCCGTTAGCAGGGCACAAAGTCACTTTTGATATTGAAGTGATGGAAGTTCTGTAACTCAATTTATTTGAGCTAATCCGCGATTGAATATAGGTTGCGATAAAAGGAGCAATATTGCTCCTCTAAACTGTTTTTCCGCATTAATCCAAATTCAGCTTTTAAACAAAGCTCAGAAAAATCTGAACGAGCTTCAAATGAAGGTTAATTAAAAATTACCTAACAAACGGTAATAATTTGTTTAGAATAAGCCTCATTGATCTAGATATTTTTAGAATTTTATTCAGGTAACAATATGCCAACAGCAAGTGAACAGGCTAAAAAAATAGATATCCAACAAATAGAAGACTCCGGTGATGTGCAAATTATGTTGGCTAATCCTCGTGGTTTTTGTGCTGGCGTAGACAGAGCCATCAGTATTGTTGAACGTGCATTAGAGTTATTTGAACCACCGATTTATGTTCGTCACGAAGTGGTGCACAACAGATATGTCGTAGAAGACCTTAAGAGTCGAGGTGCAATTTTTGTTGAAGAGCTTGATCAAGTGCCAGACGATTGTATTGTGATTTTCAGTGCCCATGGTGTTTCACAAGCCGTTCGAGGCGAAGCTAAGCGTCGTGGTTTAAAAGTGTTTGATGCCACTTGTCCGCTGGTAACTAAAGTCCATTTACAAGTAACAAGAGCAAGCCGTAAAGGCATTGAATGCATTCTTATCGGTCATGCTGGTCACCCAGAAGTTGAAGGGACTATGGGGCAATACAGTAATGATGAAGGTGGCGTGTATCTAGTTGAGTCGGTGGAAGACGTTGCCAAAATGCAAGTTAAACGCCCAGACGAATTATGCTTTGTTACCCAAACAACCCTGTCAGTAGATGAAACCATTGATATCATTGAAGCTCTAAAAGCAAAATACCCTTCAATCGAGGGCCCTCGTAAAGATGATATTTGCTACGCAACTCAAAACCGTCAAGATGCAGTGAGACACTTATCACCTAATGCAGATCTTATGGTAGTTGTTGGTTCCAAGAATAGCTCTAACTCTAATCGCTTACGAGAGTTAGCAGAAAAAACTGGAACCGAAGCTTATTTGGTTGATGATCCAAAAGACGTTAAAGCAGAATGGTTTCAAAATGTAACTAAAGTGGCCGTAACCGCAGGTGCATCAGCTCCGGAAGTTTTAGTTCAGCAAGTCGTTGATGCAATAAGCTATTTTGCGCCTAATTCGATTTCAGAAATCGTAGGCCGAGAAGAAGATACCGTGTTTGCGGTTCCGGCAGAATTGCGTTAATCATCGATTACCTTTAAAGAAAAAGCCTGCAACATTTAGCAGGCTTTTTTCGTTGATAATTCATTTTTAACATATATATCACTTTTATTTCCTCTTGTATTTAACAATGTTGTTAAGTAGGTATAATGTCGATCAAATCGCTAAGCGTGCTCTGGCATATAAAGCCGTTGTAAAATTTGTGACACGGCTAATCGGTGCCAAAGATATAATATGTAGCAATTATGATATATATGGCCTAAAATCGAGGCCCTAGAACTCAATAACTAACGGTTTTTATTGAATAAAATCATGAGATTGATGTCAATAAAATGACTATTTATGGAGATTTGACGCAAATGAAGTGCAAAGAAAAAGGACTTTCACTTATCGAAGTTCTAATATCACTGGTTATTCTGGTGATAGGGCTTATTGGCGTCTTTAATCTTCATCTCATCTCCAAACAGGGCAGTTTTGAATCCTTCCAGCAAACACAAGCTGCATATCTAGCTCACGACATTATTAACCGCATGAAATCTAATTCATCACAATTAGATGGTTACAAAGGCACATACTCAAGTGTGCCAGCCACTGCTGCGAAACTGTGTAATGATGACACGGCTCCATGCTCCGCCGAAGAAATGCGGATATCGAATTTATATCATTGGCGAAAATCGTTAATGGGGCAAAATGAGATGGATGATAAAACTCCAGTAGGAGGTTTGGATACACCTACAGCTTGCATTGACGTGAACGATGAAAAGGTTGATATCGTTATTTCATGGAAAGGCATTCGACCAACCAGTGATGGGGCAGCAGGAAGCAAATGCGGTAAGGCGGGAGATAAACGTCGTCAATATAAGGTGACAACCTATATCAGGAGTAGTGTATGAGTTATAGTTCTGAGAAAGGTCGCTCAATAAATGCTCAAGTAGGCTTTTCTTTGGTTGAGCTGATGGTTGCTATGGTGATTAGCCTCTTCCTCACGCTTGGACTATTTACCATGTTTCGCATGTCATCTACCAACGTTACTACCACTTCACACTTTAACGGCTTACAAGAAAACGGCCGTATTGCGCTAACATTGATGGAAAAAGACCTCAGTCAAACCGCATTTATGGGGGACATGACTGGTGAGCGTTTGGTCGCGAAATCGAATACTCAAGTTCTTGCGAATGCTTTGAATAAGAATAATGACTGTATCGGTGCTGGTTCAAATAATGCGAGTTTACCCATTGACAATCCATCACCTTTTCGACTCATTTGGGGCTATGAGGATGGAGTTGGCTCAGAGTCATTCAGGTGCTTACAGGCAACAGGCAACCCAGTAGTTAAAAACACCGATGTATTGCAAATAAAGAGAGTTTTGGGGCCTGATCTAGAACGTATTAATACAAATATTGATAACCGTTATTACCTAGCAACAAATTCAAACGAAGCGATTTTTTTCAAAGGTGATCAAGATGCAGATAGACCGGACGATCCTACATTGAGGTTCTGGGAATTTGCTCATCATATTTATTTCATCAAAGAAAACGACGATATTCCAACTCTGCATCGTCGCAGGCTTGTTGGATTTAATATGAATGGAAATGGTGGCGGTGATCAACAGCTGGTGCAAGGAATCGAAAATATGCGGATATTGTATGGTATTGATACCGACTTTGATAATAATGCCGATTTATTTTTGCCCGCCGCTAACGTCACCGACTTAATGTGGAGTGGTGCCGGTGATGATCGGATTATCGCTTTGCAAGTTCATTTACTAGTACGCTCAATAGATGAAGATCCAAGTTATACCAACAATGTTGAGTATCAGTTGGGTGATAAAAAAATAAATGCCTTGAACGATCATTATCGGCGTAAGGTGGTGATGACAACAATTTCTCTGGATAACCTTATGGTTAACAGAAATTCAGAATAAGGACATTCATTATGAATAAGCAAAAAGGCGTGGTTTTATTTTTTGCAATGATAGTGTTGTTATTGATGACCATTATTGGCGTATCGTTAGCTATGAATTCAACTCAGTCTTTAAGGATGGCTGGGGCAGGAACAGACCGAATGGAAGCATTAAGCCTGACTCAGGGTGCACAAGAGTTAGTAATTACGACTTACAGTGGAAAAAAAGAATTAACCGATTTAGCTGCAGAGAAGATAATAACAGTACCAGGGTTACCTACCAGCACTACAGGTCCTACTATAAAAGTAACAGCCACACCTCTCGAAAAACTAGATGTAGGTTGTGGTCGACAAAGAAATGCTAGTTCGAACAATAATATTAGTTGCCGTAGAGTAGAAATTAGTTCTGAATCGAAATACGGAAGAGATAAACTCGGTCGATTAGTTATCGTATCTGGAATTAGGCAAGAAGTGCTAACAGGGAGTTGATTATGTATAAAAAAATTCTACTTGGAGCAAGCATCGCCGTTTCTTGTATTTCAGCAGTAAGTTTTGCTGATGATACAGAATTATATATCGCTGAATCGAGTGCAAGATCGGGAGCTCGACCAAAGGTTTTAGTCATATTCGATACCTCTGGTAGTATGCGCAGCCAGCAATATACAAGGTCTTTTTACCCAAGGTCAGACTCAGTATCAGGCTCAACTAAACTTTATTTCTCTACAGATGGCAGTGTGCCGACTGTAGGTAGCAATAAATTCATTACGCATTCAATTAACTCATGTGCAACATCTGAGAGCTATCTCAATCAATATGGTCTGTATACAGGATATTTTAGAGAATATAAAAGATCTTCAAATATCGGTAGCTGGGAAGAGATGCCTAATGGTGCAGGTTCAGACATTGAAATCATCGACTGCTTTGAAGATATTGATAACAAAAACTCAGGCAATGGTGGGCTTTCAAATGGTTTTCCTGTTGACGGTGAAGGTACTATTGATGCGCCAATAAAATATCATTTTGTAAGCGACACACCGACTGATGCAGAATTAAATACAGCTATTGAACGTTCAAAACTCACAGAGTTTGGTATCGGCAAGCCAGTAACTTTATATACTGAAAACTATGTGAATTGGTATCATGAGAGCTCACCCAGTTTTCAGTATATCTCTCGGATGAATATCGCAAAAAGAGTTATTGAAGACACGATAGTGACAACGCCTGCTGTGGATTTTGGTATAGCGGCATTCAATCACAACTTTGACTTTATAACGCCACCGCAACATGGAAGTAGGATTGTACAAGGAATTGATACAAACACAGATTCAACAAAAGATAAGCTACTAAGCCTCGTTGCTGATTTAAGCGCTGATGGAGGTACACCATTATGTGAAAGTTTATTAGAAGCCTATAGATATCTTGCTGGAAAAGAAGTCGTTTATGGGTTGCAGAACACCAATCCACATACCTCGAGACCTTTTTTATTACCGGCACGAGATGAAAGTATAGAGGAGGGTGGAAAGTATAAATCACCATTCGCTGACTCCGCTTGTGGTGGCTCGTCTGCGATCATTGTGATCACTGATGGCGCTCCAACTTATGATGTTCACGCAAATGCAGATGTTATTGCTTTAACAGGTGCAACAGAAACGGACAAAGTTCAAGAAAATTATATGCCCGCTCTAGCAGGCTGGATGAGTGCTAATGACGTAAACACTAGCGTTCAAGGTACACAAACAGTACGAACGTTCACGATTGGATTTAGTTCAGGTGCACATAGTGCTGCACCAGTCTTGAGTGCTACTGCTCAACGAGGGAACGGACAATATTTCTCAGCCTTGGACAGCGTGCAACTACAAGAAGCTTTACGCCAGACAGTAAACGAAATTCTAACCAGTAGTTCAAGTTTTACCTCCCCATCTATTGCCAGTAACAACTTTGATAGAACGCAAACTCACGATTCTGTCTATTACGCGATGTTTTCACCCAAAAAAGGCGCTCGCTGGCTAGGTAATTTAAAAAAGTTCAAGGTAAGCGGCAACGGAGTTGTTAAGGACAGTAAAGGCAAAAATGCGATAGGAGCTGATGGTAATATCGACGCAACATCTTGCTCATTTTGGACCGATTGCGGTGATGGCGCAGATGGTAATGAAGTATCAGCAGGCGGGATATTACAAATGCTTCAAGGTACCTCATCCAGAAACATATACAGTAATCTTCAAGCCGGATTAAAGCCACTCACTAAATCAAACGCAGAATCAAAAGCTGGAAGTTCAAGTCAATTAGCTACTCACATTGGAGTGGCTGAAAGCCAAATTGATAATATTCTCCAATGGGCTAAAGGCAAAGATGTGGATGATGAAGATGGTGATGGCAGTACAACTGATAATCGAATAGATATTTTAGGCGATCCGCTGCATTCCAAGCCGCTAGCCATCGATTTTGGTTCAAGTACTGGTGCTGACAATATACGAATTTTAATGGGTACCAATCACGGTATGTTGCATATGTTCAAAGATTCAGGCACTGAAGTTCAAGAATCTTGGGCATTTCTACCTTATGAATTACTTCCTAACTTACCAGAGTTAAGAGCTAATGTACCTACAGGGGTTCACTCGGTATATGGAATTGACAGCTCTCCTGTCGCTTATATCCAACGTTCTGCCACAGGAATTCAAAAAGCGTGGGTATTTGTTGGTATGAGGCGAGGTGGAGGTGCTTACTATGCACTTGATATAACAAGCCCTGACTCACCGAAGTTTTTATGGAAAATGGACTCAAGTACGTTAGGTGTGAATGAACTTGGCCAAACGTGGTCTCAGCCGGTAGTCACTCGTGTTCCAGGTCATGGGGGCAGCGGGAGCGATGCTAAACCTGTGCTTATCTTTGGTGCTGGTTATGCTCCAGCAACTAAAGATGGTACTGGCGTAGGGCAAAACGATACTAAAGGCCGCGGGGTATTCATTGTAGACGCTGAAACTGGGGCATTAGTACATTATTTTGGTCATGGTGCGTCAGGCTCAAAACAAACGTTAATTCCGGGGATTACCGACAGTATCCCTAATTCAGTTGCCGTCTTGGATAGTGATGGTGATGGATTAACCGATCGCCTATATGCGACCGATACTGGTGGTAATGTATGGCGAATGGATATGCCTTCATCGGACACCTCAAAATGGACGGCATTTAAATTTGCGGATTTAGGTGGAAGCCTACAATCAACAGATATACGTTTTTTCTCAGCCCCAACAGTGGCGCAGACTGTCATAACCAATGTAGAAGAAGTAGATGTTGAAGGTAAAACTGATAAGCAAATAATAAAGATGGACGTACCTTATGATGCGGTGGTTGTTGGTTCTGGTAGTAGGCCGAGTCCATTAGATACGTCAAGAAGTGATATGTTTTTTACCTTACAAGATAGGAATATCAACACTAAATCTTTCGATGGTTCTACAGATGACAACAAAGTTCCAGATGCATTAATGCTTAATGATCTATTCGATGTAACAACAGCGCCTACTAATAACGATGCAACAAACTTATTATTTAGTGCCAAAAGAGGTTGGTATTACGATTTTAAAGGAAATGGCGAAAAAAGTTTGTCAGCCGCAAGTATCGTTAACGGTAAGGTTTTTTTCACTTCTTTTGTACCAGGGGATAGTTCATCGAATCAATGCTTGGTAGGCGGTGTTGGTCGTTTATATGGATTTGACCTTCATCGTGGGGCAAGGGCCTATAAATCAGAATATTATGAAATGAGCCAAAGGGTACCTGACACACCACAGTTGGTTGTACCACCAAATGGCGATAAGCAAAGTTATATGTACTTGATTGGTATCGGCTCCGCTGGAGAAAAGATGGAACTCATTGATGACAAGAAAAATGGATGCGCTAAAGGCGATAATCGTTGTGTCGGAGGAGGGCCTAAAGCCAGCCGCATTTACTACCATGTTGTAGAGTAATCATGGAGATTAATGGCTTAGTTTCAGTGGCTTTGCATAAATTATGAGAATTATAAAAGGATTTACTCTTATTGAGTTAATGATAACGGTAGCGATCATCGGGATTTTATCCTCTATCGCGTACCCTTCATATGTCCAGTATATCGCAACCGCTGCAAGAGGGGATGCATTAGCCGGGCTAGTGCATGTGGCTAACTTAGAAGAGCAATATTATTTAGACCATCGTAGCTTCACCCCAGATATGAAAAAGCTAGGGTTAAATGCTGATCCATACGTTGTTGAAAATAAGTACTACAAAGTTGATGCAACCATACCAACAGGTGGAGGCAGTTATACATTGACGGCAACGGCTCAAGGGAGTCAAGTAAGCAGAGATCCGAAATGTAAGAGCATCACACTAAAATCAACCGGTGAAAGAGCGCCAGAGGAGTGCTGGAAATGAAAAAATTATTATTGATAGCATCAGTCATCTTAATCAGCTCATCGGTCCATGCTACCGGTTATACCGATTACAAGTGTTATTTAGATACGACACATGGTAAGCAGCTCGTTTTGTTTAGCTTTAAAACTGGAGATGCCTCCAAACGCTTAGCCAATTTACCAGCAAAAAAGCTGACTATTGATGGAATTAAAGGTATCTATGTAAAAGATGTTATTGAATGTGTAAAAGAATCAGAAAAGTTCAGGAACTCTAACGCTCAAAAGCTAGATAAACAATTAGTAAGATAAGCTTTGAGTGTTAGGTTGTCTCGAATTATCTAAATACCCATCAAACTCAGCCAAGTACCAACCTCTTTGATAACTTACTAAGATACTGTTACTTAATTATCGTCATACCTGCGCAGGCAGGTATCCAGAGACTTTCACCAAACAAGAAAAAGCCACTGACATCAATCAGTGGCTTTAAACAAAAAGAACTAAAATTAATTCATTAATGCTTCATAGCTTCATGTTCAGCAGTTACAGCCATCTCTTCTTCAACCGCTTTTTCTAAAGTATGATCGTGAGAATCTTCTGCGCCATGCATCCAATCAACTAGCTTATCAGCCATAAAATAAAGCAAGATGGCAGCTGTAACAGCTGTAATAGCAATACCGGCGAAGATAGACATCGCGTTTGCAAGTTGCTCTTCTTTAGCGCCAGCGTGGCCAATGAATGAACCTACAACACCACCAATCTTATTAGCCATAGCGATAAATAGGAACCAAGCACCCATCATCAAAGAAGCTAAACGCAGAGGAGCAAGTTTAGTCACCATTGAAAGACCAATTGGAGAAAGGCAAAGTTCACCAATCGTATGGAAGAAGTACGCACCAACAAGCCACCACATGGAAGACTTAACGGTTGGGTCACCACCCATCTCAACAACAGCACCCATCATAAATAGGAAGCCGACAGCTAAGAAGAATAGACCCATAGCGAATTTAACAGGAGAGTTTGGTTCACTCTTGCCCATGCGTACCCAGATAGAGGCAATTACCGGAGCAAATATAACGATGAACATCGCGTTTAAAGATTGGAACCAAGTTGTAGGAACTTCCCAGCTGCCAATCATACGGTCAGTAAAGTCGTTGGTAAACAAGTTCATCAAGCCACCAGCTTGCTCGAAACCTGCCCAGAATACGATAGTGAACAGACCCATTACCATGATCACTTTAATGCGGTCACGCTCAATCTTCGTAAGAGGTTCTTTACGAACTTGGCCGGCGGCTTCATTTCGCTCTTTTTCTAGTTTTGCAGCTGGAACGGTACCAATGTTACCAAGTAGTTTTTGTGCAAATACCATTTGGATGATAAGAGAAAGTACCATACCAATACCAGCAGCTAAAAATCCTACTTGATAGTTACCGTCATAGTAAGCAACAACTGAGCCTACAACAATACCTGATAAGAATGCACCAACGTTGATACCCATATAGAAGATAGTAAATGCACCATCACGGCGGTGATCACCTTCTTCATATAAGTCACCAACCATGGTAGAAATGTTTGGCTTAAATAGACCGTTACCGATGATCAAGGTAAATAAACCAAGATAGAAAACCTCAGTTTCCATACCTGGAAGCCACGAATGTGGTAACGCCAAAGTAAATTGACCAAGTGCCATCAACGCACCACCAATCATGATGGTTTTACGCTGACCAAGGAAGTTATCGGCAATCCAACCACCGATAAGTGGTGTTAGGTAAACAAGACCCGTAAATGTACCATATAAAGAAATTGCATCAGCTTGAGTCCAGCCAAGGCCATGACCACCCTCTGATTTTACTTTATCAACAAGATAAAGTACCAAAATTGCACGCATCGCGTAGTAACTGAACCGTTCCCACAGCTCAGTGGTGAACAATAGAAACAGCCCTTTTGGGTGTCCCATAATCGTTCCCTGAGGTTTAGTAACACTCATTATTTATCCCACCTATAAAAGAATTTTTCGGTCATCAGCAAATTGCAAGATGAACCAATTTTAATTTTTATGAATTATCCGTGCTATATATACCTTTTATAAAGCATCAAAGTCAAACGACGGGCGCACTTGAGGGAACTATATACCTGTATTCAGGTCACAGAAATGGATATAAATGAAGCATTAAAAGGGGTTAATCTTGCTACCGAAAATAGTCTAACAAGATAGGAATTTAAATACGGTTTTAAAAGTAGTAGACCTTGGTTTTTCGTGGAGAAAACAGAACAGAGGGAAGTTGGCTATAAATTGAGATAAATAAGTAAATTTTAAACAGGATCAAAAGGCATTACGGTCAGCTATTGTAGAGTACACAATCTATTTGAATCATTTTTTAATCGGTTGTTTGTCATGCTTCCAAAAAAATGGCAAAACTACTTTTAATCAAAGCGAATTGTTTGTAGTATCGCTTGCCGTGATAGAGGATGTCGCAGAAACATCGAGATAGGAATAAACCAAATGAAAGGTTGGTATTTAGTTTACTGTAAGCCCAAAAGTGAAATGCGGGCAAAACATAATCTTGAAATGCAAGGGATAGAAACTTATCTGCCTATGCACTTAGAAACTAAAAAGAACCGTTCAGGAAGTAAGGATGTGGTTCATTCCCCGCTTTTTCCAAATTACATTTTCATTTATTTTGACCCAAGTGTAACCTCAGTAAGAAGTATTCATTCGACTCGTGGTGTTAGCCAAATCGTAGATTGTAGCTATGATATGTCTCCTATCGATCCCCATTTGATTGATGTAATAAAAGTAAAAGTTGCCAAATTAAACAATCAACCCTTGGAAGACGATGTATTCAAAAAGGGAGATAAAATCATTCTAAATGAAGGCGCTTTCTCTCAAATTGAAGGTGTATTTGAAGAACAATCAGGCGAAAAACGTTGCTTTGTTTTACTTAAAATTTTAGGGCAACAGAAAAAAGTAGAGGTATCTACTGCGTCAGTAGAAAAAGTTTCAGTATAAACTGGATTTTGTGGTGCATTTCAGAGACGTGAAGATCTAAGTTTGATAGAATCTCACGCTTAAATTTGAAAATTAACTAAGCATACTCATGTGTATTCGCGATGAAAATATACATGAGTATTCTTAGTTTAAGAAAAACAATTAGTTAGCAAGTAGATGGCAAGTTGGGAGCCGAAACCTATGGGCGGTAGCGTGCCCGAAGGGCAAAAGAGTGAAAAGTTTCACTCTTTTAGCTACCGCCGAAGCGCCACTGGCGCGCCACGCGGGTCGGTAGTGTGCGACACTTGAAAAGTGTCTTCTTAGATTCCTACAGGTAAACGAAGTAACGGCAGTTGTGTATGTCGGCAAAAGAGTGAAAAGTTTCACTCTTTTAGCTACCGCCGAAGCGCCTCTGGCGCGCCACGCGGGTCGGTAGTGTGCGGCATGCGAAGCATGGCTATTTTGGCTGTGTTTGTTTAGAAGATGTGAATTAAAAGTTTCACTCTTTTAGCTACCGCCGAAGCGCCTCTGGCAT